>JAQVWN010000011.1 GCA_028749475.1 Thomasclavelia sp. | reverse complement strand
TCGTTTATGTTAATATGATAATAGTTCATGAGATTCCTCCTGATATCTGTTTGTTTCATCACTTACATTATATCATCAGATTCTCATGAACCTTTTTATTTAGTGTTGCACTTAAAATTATAATTTATCTAATTAAAAAAATGTATAAAATTCTTGCATTGTATTATTTATTCCCATATAATGAAAAGGCAGTGTTTTCTGCGTATATAAGGTTCCATGGCCAAGTTGGTAAGGCAACAGACTGCAACTCTGTTATCATCGGTTCGAGTCCGGTTGGAACCTCCATTGGATTGCCCAGGTGGCGAAACTGGTAGACGCACAGGACTTAAAATCCTGCGGACCTCAAAATCCATGCCGGTTCGATTCCGGCCCTGGGCACCATCTTAAAAATAATAAATATTATCTTGTATTTTAATTACCTAAATGGTATCATATACAAGCGTTCTAAACTTGCGCTAGTAGCTCAACTGGATAGAGTGCTTGACTACGGATCAAGAGGTTGTGGGTTCGATTCCTGCCTAGCGCGCCATTTGGAATTTTAAAATAAATATTCGGGAAGTAGCACAGCTTGGTAGTGCACCTGGTTTGGGACCAGGGGGTCGCAGGTTCAAATCCTGTCTTCCCGACCATTATTGGGGCCTTAGCTCAGCTGGGAGAGCACCTGCCTTGCACGCAGGGGGTCAGCGGTTCGATCCCGCTAGGCTCCACCAATTATTTATTATTATTATTAAGACAACTTTAGTCTAAAAGATGGCGGGATAGCTCAGTTGGCTAGAGCAATCGGTTCATACCCGGTGTGTCAGGGGTTCAAATCCCTTTCCCGCTACCAAGTTTTAAAACGGTGCCCAGGCACGAGAGCAGGACCCTTAGCTCAGTTGGTTAGAGCTATCGGCTCATAACCGATCGGTCGTTGGTTCGAGTCCAACAGGGTCCACCAAATTTATTTAAGCGGAGGTTTACCCAAGCCCGGCTGAAGGGATCGGTCTTGAAAACCGACAGGGGATGCAAGTCCCGCGGGGGTTCGAATCCCTCAACCTCCGCCATATATTTTTTAAATAGTTTTTAACATCGCGGGATGGAGCAGTCTGGTAGCTCGTCGGGCTCATAACCCGAAGGTCGTTGGTTCAAATCCTTCTCCCGCAACCAAATGGTCTGGTAGTTCAGTTGGTTTAGAATGCCGCCCTGTCACGGCGGAGGTCGCGGGTTCGAGCCCCGTCCAGACCGCCATTTGTGGTTCCATAGCTCAGTCGGTAGAGCAGAGGACTGAAAATCCTCGTGTCGCTGGTTCGATTCCGGCTGGAACCACCATTTATAAATAACGGACGTAAATGTCCGTTTTTATTATAGGAGATTGCTATGTTTAAATATAAAGACCTTAGAATGTTAGTGTTCACTAGTATTATTTCAATATTTCTAATTATTGGAATGATTTTGTTTGGATTAGATGGCCAAAGATCGAAACTTATAATTGGTTCAATTATCTTAATAATATTATTAGGAATGATCCTTACAAAATATAATGCAAGAATCATGCCCGATTCAATGATGATATATCATTTCATGTATGTGGGAATTCTACCCGACTTCATTGAATTTAAAGATATAACTGATTATCATTTAATTTCTAAACATAAGTTTTATGTCAAAACTACACATGAATATACATTATATTTAGTTAACGCCAATGCCTTTAATGATGAATTTGAAGAAACGTACAAAAAATATCAAGAAAACAAAATAAATACTGAAAAGTAGATGAAGAATTAAGGCTAAACTTAATTCTTTTTTTGTTTAAAATATTATTAAGTATAATTATCCCATTTCCTTCCTTATTGGATTTGAATTTGTCTATACATTCGTGATATAATTAAGTATCTAGAAGTGTGTGTAAAAGGGGAAGAAAAATGAAAAAAATAAATAAGATTATAAAAAATGCCCTTGTGGCTTTGGTTGTTTTTAGCATGATTACAACTAATAACCTAGTTTTTGCCGACGATAACGACGAACAAACTAGCGAAGCTACAACTAATTCTACTCAAGGTACTGATGAAGAATCTAGTGCTTCGAATAGCAAAAAAGTACTCGGGGCTGCTAAGGATGTTGTGACTGGTGAAGTTCAGATTACTAATAACTCACTAGGCAGTGACTACACAATTAGTACTGATGGATTAATTACTGCGACATTTACTTTTGGTGGTGATGGTTCTTGTACTGATAGAAATGTGGAAATATCTATTCCACGTGGATTAAGATTAGTTAGTGCAACTGGGTTTACTTTTAGTGCGACTGGAAATGGAAACACATCATATAGCGCTGCAACAATGACTCCAACTGAACTTAATTCATGGGAACAAACAACAAATAGTTCTTTTATTCAAGATACTCGTCCTAGTGCTGATGGAATAGATTATTATTTGAATGGGGCACTTAGTGGAACTCTTAATTATTCAATGGTAAATGGAGTTAGTGGTGGTAGTATTACGTTAACTTTTGAAGCTGATGAATTATTATATGATTATTCTTCAAATCAACAATTAGCTCCATTAACAATCAAAATGACTGGTATGTATAATGGACAAGCAACAGAAGATGATTCATCTACTAATATTATTGTTGCCCCAACTACTAATGCACCAACTGCAACTGTAACAGGTGATACTACTAAATATGTGAACAAAGCAGTAGCTGTCAAAGTTGAAGTTTCTGAAGATGAACCTTTAGGGGGGAAAGTTTCAACTGATACTCTTTTACCTATATATCAACCAAGTTTTAAATTAACATATCCCAAAGGAGCAACTCCTACTAAAGTTGCTAATTACACATATTCTACAGAAATAGATAATGGTGATGGAACTTGTTCAACAAATGTTACTTATACTGGTTCCGATATATATTATTTAAATAGTGGATCTACGGTCATTTATAATGGTAGTGTATTTTATTCAAATACAAAGTTTAATGTTGGTGATGAAGTTAAAACAACTGTCAGCGATATAACATGGAAAACTTTATCTGTTGATGATGAAGGAACTATCAGCGCTATATCTCATAATGTTGCTGGAGAAAAAAATATCACAACTACTCTTACTAAAGAGCCTGATTATAACCCTGCCTTTACTAATACTAGTGCTGATTGGGAAGCGTATGATGAAGGACAAGAACAAGTGACTTTATCAAGTACTTATTACCAAAATAATGGGGGAAGTTCATATACTCCTGTTAGATTCGAAGTAAATTGTGATAGTCAAGATAAGGTTGATGAGGTTCAAATTTATGTCCCACCAATCACTGAGGGTAATTCAACAATTACTAAAACATATATTGAATATACTGATGGTACTAAAGAAGAATGGAGTTTAGATGGTGGAACACAACTTCCTTATGAAGTTAAGTCTTATCAATGGGCACAAGCTGGAGCAAATAATAATTATATTACTTATAAAGCTGCTTCAGGAAAATCAATTGCTAAAGCTTATGTTGAAGTGGATCAAATAATTGATTCTGGTTACGCTTGTCATTATGGCTATAACATTAAAGGACTACCAGTTTCTAGTACACCTGGTGGTGAATACTCAAATCATTCATTTGAAGTTTTACAAAAAGTTGATGGATCATGGGTAAGTAAAGCTACTTCTAACGAAAGTGGATTTAGATGGAAAGTACCTAATCCATTTGAAATAACAAGTTATTCTTCAGATGGAAAAAATGTCAATTATATTGGTGATGCTTTAAATAGTGTAGACCTAGCAAAATATGCTTACGTTAATACTAGTGGTGCTGAAACCGACGGAAAAGTCCAATGGGATTTAGATTGTGATACAACTAATGATCTCGTTAGTACAGTTTGGTTTCCTCTACCTTACAATGGTACAATTTCTGATTCTGCTAATTTAGTTGAAGAAGTATCTTGGACTAATACAGATGGAAGTACAGGTAGTTGGACTAAGGAAAGTGGAGAAGCCTTCCCATTTACAACTGGAAGTGTTGTTTTAAATGATGCAAATGATAGGTTGAAGATTACTAATTCTCCTACTGGCCAATATGCAATTTTAAATGCTGATAGTGGCAAAAATATAGCTAGTGTTAGTGTTAAGTATACAAAGTGGAGTAATGCAAATGGTGCAGGTTACGCCAAGGTAGTTGGAGTCCCTAAATCAGCTGACCCATATGCAACTAAATCACAACATAAAGCTACTCTTTCAACTTTAAAAGATAATGAAGAGGAGAGCATAAATAAAGAAATCTCTAATAAGACACAAGGATTTAAATGGGGTCAATTATCTACAATGAGTGTTATGTCTAGAGGAAACTTTACCGGTAATACTGGTTCTGTTGAAGGTGGATGGGCTTCTAATGTTGATGTCTACGCTGGTAAAAAAGCTACTCTTAGATTTAATATGACTGGTGAATCATATAGTAAAATGTGTTTTGCATTGGTTCTTCCAGATGTATTATCATTAGATACTTCAAGTGTAAATTGGACTTTCCAAAAGAATAATGGATTCCCAGTAACTCAAACTGAAAATATTGGGGCATCTTTAAAGACTACTCGACCTGCAACTTCGGATGAATTAGCTCAAGCTGGTTTTACTGAACAAGAAGGAGGAACTGTTTATATTTTTGATGCCACTAATCAACTCGCAACATGTCAATATGCATCAGGATATAAAAGATATTATTCATTTGTTAGTTTTGATGTTAACGTTGATGCTTTAGCAGTAGACCAGGTAATTAAATGGTCTCAAATATCATATTCTTCAACAAATCAAACATATACAAATACTACAACTAACGCTGTAACAGGTATTAATTTTAAAGTTATGAATGGTAATACTAATTCACTTGCTAGCACTAAAATCGCTGGATTAGGTGCTACTGATGGTAATGGAGATAATTTAAATAACACAGTAAAATGTGATAATTCAACAATTACTATTCACAAAGATCCTAAACTATTTATAACAGAGGCTGTTAAAAATTCTACGGGTGATTATCATACTTATAGTGGTGACTCTAAGGATATTGTGACATTTGGCTCTGGAGAGACAGGAACTATAAAAGTCAGTATGACTAACACAGTCGAAACTGCTGATATTTCGGCTTATGATAATTATGTCTTTATTCCAATTGGAGATGGAACATCATTATCTCAACAAAGTGGATTTGATCTTAAAATTAATGGGGCAGCTAACTTAGATAATCATGGTTCAACTATTCAAAACAGTGAATTTAAATATATGACACTATCTCCATCCCAAACTATTGCTTCCACTAATGCGGCTGATTTTTATAATAATAACGGTTCTTCTAGTTATGATAGTACTTCAAACTATGTGGCCGTTAAGTTGACTAAATTGGAACCAGGTGGAACGGTTACTATTGAAATACCTGTCGTTGCACCTACTATAAAAGCTAATACCACTTTAAATGATCAATGCAGTGCTGTTTCAATATTCTATTTTAGTGGAACTGATAAATCGATTTATAATGCTGCAACTACTAGTCCAACATCTATGGGAGCAGGTTATTTATACATGGCTTATAGAAATGCTTTATATGATGTGAACTTTAATAGCAAAGGTGGTTCATCTGTTGAATCTCAAAACGATATTAAAGAAAATGACAAAGTAACTAAACCAACTAATCCTACTAAAAAGGGTTACACATTCAATGGTTGGTATACATCAGAATCTTATACTAATGAGTATGATTTTAATGATGGTGTCACTAAAGATATGACATTATATGCAAAATGGACGGAAAATGATCCAGTAACATATAAATATGAAACTAGTCCAAGTAAGGGTGGAACAGTTTCTTTAGATGAAGAAAATGTTAAACCAGTTACTGGAAGTCCAAAAGGTTCTAAAGCAACAACTAAAGCTGGATATACTTTCTTAGGTTGGTATGATTCTGAAGGAAACCAAGTTTCTACAAATGCTACATATGTTCCAAGTCAAGAAGATGGTTTATATACTGGTGGAACTTATACAGCTAAATTTAAAGCTAATGAAGATACACCTTATACTGTTAAGTATTACTTAAAGGATAAAGATGCATCTACTTATACTGAAGATACAAGTGCTCGTGTAAATGCCCAAGGTACAACTGATACTGAGCCCACAAGTACAAAGAAAACATTTACTGGATTTGAATATGATAAAACAACTTATCAAACTGATAATACATCAGCTACTTCTACTAAACTAGATATTGCTGGCGATGGAAGTTTAGTTATTAAGTACTATTATAATCGAGTAAAATATGATGTTTCATTCTTAGCGCCTAGCGAAGATGTAGCTACTCTTGTTAAAGATGATGGTAAGGATAGCGAGAAGGTCGAGTTTGAAGGAAACCCTACCTTAAATATAACTTTATCTGGCATAAATCCAGACTATTTACAAACTGGTTGGCGTTACACTATAACGAACCCTGATGAAACTACAACAGTAGGGGTTATTACTGACTACAAAGATTTAGAAATTACTGGTAATACTACTATTCAACCAGTATTTGCCCATATTCCATTTTTAGCAGGATCTACCGATGGTAATGGCTATGTTAAAACTGTAGAAGGTACCACTCCGGCAACCGAAGTAGGAAACAAGACAACAAGTAATTATGAGTGGGATGAAAACTTTGTTGGTGAGTATAATGGATCTATTAGTTTCCAAGCTAAGGACCATTATAAGATTAGTTCAATAACTCTCCAAGTGCCTAATGGAACTGATAAAACAGTTAAGAATGTTCCGCTTATCAATAATTCTAATTTAACAACTATTTCTAGTGAGTTAGTAGACGATGGAGGTAGTGTAGTATTAACATTAACTGACGATGGACATGGAAACTATGTTAGCGGAAATATAGTTACTTCTAAACTTTTAAAATCTACAAGTTATGTAATTAATTATGAAAAAATTACATGGGATGTTAATTTTAATACCCAAGATGCTGATTCTGATACACCAGATAAACAAACTGTAGATGATGGTGAAAAATCTAACAAGCCTGCTAATCCTACTAAAAAAGGATATACATTTGGTGGATGGTATACAGAAAGTACTTGTGAAAATAAATTTGATTTTGATACTTTAATTACCAAAGATACAACGCTTTATGCTAAATGGACTGAAAATGAAGTTACAATCAACTATGCAAGTAATAATACTGCTCAAGGAACAGTTGATAAGGCTTCTGAAACAATAGGGGTATTAACTGGTGCACCTAATGGTTCAACAGCAACTGCAAAAACTGGTTACAAATTTGTAAACTGGACTGTCGGAGGTGTTGAAGTATCAACTGACCTTACATTTGTCCCTCAAAAGGACACAACAACTGGTTTATATGAGACAGCATCATATAAAGCTAACTTTACTCCTATCAAGTACACTATTAAATTTAATGCAAATAGTGGCACTGGAGCAATGGAAAATCAACAATTTACATATGATGAAAACCAAGCTTTAACAACAAACACATTTACTAAACTAGGTTATACATTTAAAGGTTGGTCAACAACACCAACTGGAAACGTAGAATACACTAATTCTAAAGAAGTAAAGAATTTAACTAGTACTGATGGAGATGTTATTAATTTATATGCTATATGGCAAGCAAATACGGATACGGCTTATAAAGTTGAGTATTATTTACAAGATTTAAATGCTAATACTTACACTAAAAAAGAAACAGCTAATTTAACTGGAACAACTGGAGGAGATGTTCAAGTAATAAGTAACAGTTATGATGGATTTACATATGATAGTTCAAAAACAACATATGAAAATTCATATACTCCTGCTAGTACAACAGCTTTAACAATTACTGCAAATGGTTCTTTAGTAATAAAATTATATTATTCAAGAGATGATGTAACTTTATCATATGATATGCAAGGTCATGGAACTCAAGTCCCTAACAAAACTGTAAAATATGAAGATACTATTTCAAGCCCAACTAATCCAACTGAAACTGGATGGACTTTTGAAGGATGGTATAATAATTCAACATTTGTAACAGAACATAATTTTGATGATCCAATTACAGAGAATATGACTATCTATGCTAAATGGACTCAAAATGAATATACTGTAATTTACAACACTGCTGGTGGAAGCACTATTGCTAATAAAACTGGTGTTCACTTTGGTGATGCATCATTATTACCAACAACTACTCCTACAAGAGAAGGATATACATTTAATGGATGGAAACTTGGAACAACTACTATAACTGATGCTACTAAATACTCAGACTTAGTAGCTAATGATCAAGTTGCCTCTGTTACTTTGGTAGCTCAATGGACACAAAATGATTACACAGTTCATTATGATTTGGGTTATACAGGATCAACAAATCCAGAAGACAAAACAGTTCACTTTAGTGATACATCATTGTTACCAACAGCACCTACAAGAGAAGGTTATACTTTCGATGGTTGGTATGTTGATAACACTAAGGTAACTAGCTCAACTAAATACTCAGATTTAGTTACTGATGATTCTGTAAGTGAAACAACATTAACTGGTAAATGGACTCCAGTTGATTATAAAGTAACTTATGAAGCGCCTAAAGCTGATGATTCAAGTGATGTACCAACTCAAACTACAAATAATCATATAAAAGATGTAATTACAGTTTCATCTGATGTACCAACAAGAGAAGGATGGACATTTACAGGATGGACAATTAAAACTCCAACTACAGTTACAATTTCTGATGGTAAGTTTACAATGCCAGCTAGTGATGTTGTATTAGAGGCAAATTGGACACAAAATGATTACACAGTTCATTATGATTTAGGTTACACAGGATCAACAAATCCAGAAGACAAAACAGTTCACTTTAGTGATACATCATTGTTACCAACAGCACCTACAAGAGAAGGTTATACTTTCGATGGTTGGTATGTTGATAACACTAAGGTAACTAGTACAACTAAATATTCTGATTTAGTTACTGATGATTCTGTTAGTGAAACAACATTAACTGGTAAATGGACTCCAGTTGATTATAAAGTAACTTATGAAGCGCCTAAAGCTGATGATTCAAGTGATGTACCAACTCAAACTACAAATAATCATATAAAAGATGTAATTATAGTTTCATCTGATGTACCAACAAGAGAAGGATGGACATTTACAGGATGGACAATTAAAACTCCAACTACAGTTACAATTTCTGATGGTAAGTTTACAATGCCAGCTAGTGATGTTGTATTAGAGGCTAATTGGACTCAAAATGATTACACAGTTCATTATGATTTGGGTTACACTGGATCAACAAATCCAGAAGACAAAACAGTTCACTTTAGTGATGCATCATTATTACCTACAGCACCTACTAGAGAAGGTTATACATTTGATGGTTGGTATGTTGACAACACTAAGGTAACTAGTACAACTAAATATTCTGATTTAGTTACTGATGATTCTGTCAGTGAAACAACATTAACTGGTAAATGGACTCCAGTTGATTATAAAGTAACTTATGAAGCGCCTAAAGCTGATGATTCAAGTGATGTACCAACTCAAACTACAAATAATCATATAAAAGATGTAATTATAGTTTCATCTGATGTACCAACAAGAGAAGGATGGACATTTACAGGATGGACAATTAAAACTCCAACTACAGTTACAATTTCTGATGGTAAGTTTACAATGCCAGCTAGTGATGTTGTATTAGAGGCTAATTGGACTCAAAATGATTACACAGTTCATTATGATTTGGGTTACACTGGATCAACAAATCCAGAAGATAAAACAGTTCACTTTAGTGATGCATCATTATTACCAACAGCACCTACTAGAAAAGGTTATACTTTCGATGGTTGGTATGTTGACAATTCCAAAGTAACTAGCTCAACTAAATATTCAGATTTAGTTACTGATGATTCTGTTGATGAAGTTACTCTAACTGCTAAGTGGGTTGAAAAAGATAATTATATCGTTCATTATGATACGACTGGTGGAACTGCAATTTCTGATAAAACCGGAGTAAAATGGACTGATACAAATTTACTTCCTACAACTAATCCAATAAAGACTGGTTATACATTCTCTAAATGGGTACAAGATACAAATACACGTGCTTTAGTTGATGTAACTAACTCTGATGTATTTAGTGATTTAGATCCAAATGATAAACCAGAAATAACTCTAATTGCTGTATGGACAGTAAATCAATATCATATCACATTTGATAGTAATGGCTCTAAAGAGGCATCTACTATCGATAGTTTAGATATAACTGCTGACTATGATTCATTGATTAATCAATCAACAGGATTCCCAACTAATCCGACTAAAGATGGTTATTATTTTGGTGGATGGGAATACACTGACTCAAAAGGAAATGTAATAACAGTAACTGATGTTTCTAAATTACCTGCTGAGAATATTGCTTTAAAGGCTGTTTGGAATAAAGAAAATATTGAGGCTAAAGACTTTATTTATAGTATTAGTGATGGAAGTATTTCTAATGAGGATGCTAAAAAATTATCTAATTTAGTTGTTTTGGATAAAGATGGAAATCCTATTGATTTATCAACAGTTACTGTTGATAGTGATCAATTAGAAGTCATCAATGATGCAATAAAGAATAAAGTCATTGATAAGAGTTATCCACTTACATTTACTACTGCCTTAGGCTCTACAATTACAATTAATGTAACTTTAAGAGAAAACGTAATTACTGATAAGAGTACTAATGAAACTATTGGTGGTAATGACATCTATCATAATGATAGTGATGGATCTTTAAGTCCAACAGATATCATTAATCTTGGTAAAGTCCAAGCTTATGATAAGGATGGTAAGTTATTACCTGTTGAGGCTTTATCAGTTGATGCAACTCAACTTGCTAAAATAAATGAAGCTATTGCAAATAATCAAGGTGGTAAATTTAGCATTACTATTACAACATTAGAAGGAACACAAATAACAATATCTGTTATTTTAACTCCTACAGCTATACCATCAACACCTATTGTTACTCCTAATAATGGTGTAAACAATAAACCTAAAACAGGTGATGATGTTAATGTAATGTATAATGTATATGGAATGTTAATTTCAATGTTAATTATTTCAATCTTAGCTTTAAAAAAGAAAAAAGAAGAATTATAACATTAAAAAAGCATGATACCAATCAACTAGGTATCATGCTTTTATATTTATCAATAAAAAAAACCTAGTCCATTAATGAACTAGGTTATATTATTAGTAAATCCCTTGAGAAATCATTGCATCAACAACTTTTTCAAATCCAGCAATATTTGCACCTTTAATTAAGTCATAGCCTAAATTATAACGTTTAGCTGCATCCATTGAATTATTATGAATATCAATCATGATTTGATGAAGTTTATCATCAACTTCTTTAGCTGTCCATGAATATCTCATAGAGTTTTGAGCCATTTCTAAGGCAGATACTGCAACTCCACCAGCATTAGCTGCTTTAGCAGGTCCAAGAGTACCACCATTAGAAGTAAAGTATTCCATAGCTTCAATAGTAGTAGGCATGTTAGCACCTTCAATAATGTACTTAACACCATTAGCTACTAATTTTTTAGCTTCTTCAATTCCAATTTCATTTTGAGTAGCACATGGGAAAGCCATATCTACTTTAAGTCCCCATGGTTTTTCTTTTGCATGGAATTCACAACCGAATTTATCAGCATAATCTTTTAAATGAACATCATTTTTACTTCTGATATCAACTAAGAAGTTGAATTTTTCTTCTGTGTTAATTCCATTAGGATCATAAACATATCCATCTCTTCCTGAAATAGATACAACTTTAGCACCTAGTTCAGTAGCTTTTTTACATACTCCCCAAGCTACGTTTCCATAACCTGAACAAGCAATAGTTTTTCCTTTATAAGAATCATTGAAATGTTTTAATACTTCATTACCATAATAACAAGCACCGTAACCAGTAGCTTCAGGACGGATTAAACTTCCACCATAAGATAGAGGCTTACCAGTAAGAACGCCATTTTCAAATGCTCCTCTAATACGACGATATTGACCATACATATAACCAATTTCTCTAGCACCAGTTCCGATATCTCCAGCTGGAACATCAACATCAGGTCCAATATGACGATAAAGTTCGCTCATAAAACTTTGACAGAATCTCATGATTTCAGCATCAGATTTACCTTGAGGGTCAAAATCAGAACCACCTTTACCACCACCGATAGGTAATGTTGTAAGTGAATTCTTAAAGATTTGTTCAAACCCTAAGAATTTAATAATACCTAAATTAACTGAAGGATGTAATCTTAAACCACCTTTATAAGGTCCAATTGCACTTGAAAATTGAACACGATAACCACGGTTAACTTGTACTTTTCCATTATCATCACTCCAAGGTACTTTAAACATTAAAGTCCTTTCTGGTTCAGTTAATCTTTCAAGAATTGCCATATCTTCATATTCAGGGTGTGCTTCAATGACAGGTCTTAATGATTCAAAAACTTCTTGAACTGCTTGTAAGAATTCTGGTTGATCAGAATTCTTTTCTTTTAACTGCTCAAATACTTTTGTAATATAATCCATTATATCTTCCTCCTAATTAATAATTTACCATATTTAATAATAAACTAGCAATTAAATAATAATTTATTATCATTTGATAAAAAACTTTAAACCCTCTTTTATTTATTCTTGGTTTATGATATTATACATTCAATAAAGAGGTATAGAGATGAACGCATTGATTAAAACACAATTTCATCATCATCATTGGAGAGCTTAGGGTTTTATCATGCGTGATACAACCCGTTTTATAGTAGACATTTGGTTGTATCTAATGACATATCTTAAGGCGAGTCATTAGGACTCGCCTTTTTAATAGGAGAATATAAATATGGAAGAATTCAAATACTTAATACCAGAAGAAAGTATGGACGCGATTATTAATAATGTAGATACTTTTAGAGAAATTGAAAATGATTTAAGAAATATCTTTAAAAATCATAATTGTAATGAAGTGCTAATGCCTTCATTTGAATATGTTGATTTATATGATCAACTAGATATTGGTTTAGACCGAGATAGAATGTTCCAATATATTAATCATGAAAGTAAAAACGTAGCAATGCGGGTTGATTATACAATTCCGTTAGCTAGATTATATGCAAATTCATATAAGAATGAAGAAAAGAGATTTTCTTATTTTGGAACTGTTTACCGCAAGGAAAGAATGCATAAAGGACGTTCTAGTGAGTTCTATCAATGTGGAATTGAACTAATGGGAAACACTTCTAAAGAAGGCGACAATGAATGCCTTAGAATTATTGAAGAAGCGTTACCAAAGTTAAAATTAGATAATGTAATAATAGAACTTGGATCTGCTCGATTCTTTAACCGTTTAATTGAGTTAGTAGGAGATTATAAGAATGAAATAACTAATATTCTTTCATTTAGAAATATTTCAGAAATGGAAAAACTTGTATTAAAAGCTAATTTTGATAAAAAATTAACTAAATTACTTATAAAACTTCCAACATTATTAGGTTCAATCGAAATGTTAGATGAAACAATAAATGATTTAAACGATCAAGAATTAATCGATTCATTAAATGAAATAAAAGAATCCTATAATTCTTTAAAGAATAGAGAAAATATTTTATTTGATTTAGGAATGGTTCCTTCAATGAAATATTATACTGGACTTATGATTAGAGGATATTCTAGTCATAGCGCTTCTCCAATACTTTCAGGAGGTCGATATGATGATATCTTACCTCGATTTGAATGTAATAAAGGGGCTATTGGATTTAGTTTTAATATGAATAGAATTTTAGATGCTTTAGAAAGTGAGGAAGACCATGATTAAAATAGCTATTACCAAAGGCCGGATTGAAAGACAAGTTTGTAAGCTTTTAGAACAAGCTGGATATGACATGGATCCAATTCTAAATAAAGATCGAGAATTATTAATTGAAACTAAAGATGGTATCTCAATGATCTTTGGAAAGCCTAATGATGTAATGACATTCATAGAACATGGAATTGTTGATGTTGGTTTTGTTGGAAAAGATACTTTAGATGATTTAGATTATGATGATTATTATGAGTTATATGATTTAAATATTGGTAAATGTTACTTTGCAGTAGCAGCTTATCCAGAATACGAAACCAAAGTATTTAATAGAAGAAAAAGAATTGCTTCGAAATATACTAATGTAGCTAAAAAATATTTTGCATCTAAACAAGAAGATGTCGAAATAATCAAACTAGAAGGATCAGTTGAACTTGGACCAGTAACTGGCATTAGTGATGCCATAGTAGATATTGTTGAAACAGGATCAACTCTTAAAGCCAATGGCTTAAAAGTAATTGAGAAAATTAGTGATATTTCAACAAGAATGGTAGTTAACAAAGTAAGTTTTAAATTTAAAAAAGATGAAATAATAGATATTGTAAACAAATTAAAAGAAGTAGGTGAAAACAATGCTTAAAACAATTAAGTATAATGGCGATTTATCAGATATTGCTCTTAAATTAAATAATCGTAAAGAAGAAATAAATAAAGAAGTAAATAATGCGGTCACAAAAATTATAGATGATATTGTAACTAATGATAATCAAGCTTTATTTGAATATTGTAAAAAATTTGATGGATACGATATCAAAGATGAAAGTGATTTAATTGTCTCAGAAAGTGAAAAAGAAGAGGCTTTGAAGAAAGTAGATAAAGATTATATTCGAATCTTAGAAAGAACAAAATCTCAAATAACTGATTTCCATCAACATCAAGTAGATAAGTCATGGTCATTATATAAAGATAATGGAGTTATGATGGGACAAATGGTTCGTCCTATTGAAAGAGTAGCTTTATATGTTCCAGGGGGAACAGCAGCTTATCCATCTACTGTTTTAATGAACGCTATCCCAGCTAAACTAGCCGGTGTAAAAGATTTAGTAATTATTACTCCTGTTAAGGCTGATGGAAAAGTTAATCCTGTAATTATTGCAGCTGCCAAAGTAGCCGGAGTTAATACTATTTATAAGTTTGGTGGAGCTCAAGGTATCGCC
The DNA here is from genome assembly GCA_028749475.1 of Thomasclavelia sp. Lineage (GTDB taxonomy): Bacteria > Bacillota_I > Bacilli_A > Erysipelotrichales > Coprobacillaceae > JAQVWN01. The sequence continues at coordinate 43,569 of JAQVWN010000011.1, read as the reverse complement.
GCAATAGCTAATGGTACAAAGACAATTAAAAAAGCTGATAAAATTGTAGGACCAGGTAATATTTACGTCGCTACAGCCAAAAAACTATCATATGGGGTCGTAGATATTGATATGGTAGCTGGACCTAGTGAAGTTTTAATTGTTGCAGATGAAAATGCTAATCCAAAATATATTGCCGCTGATTTAATGAGTCAAGCTGAACATGACAAGTTAGCTAGTGCTATGCTAGTAACAACTTCTACTTCTTTAGTAGAAAGAGTTAATGAAGAATTAAACAGGCAATTAAAGTATTTATCAAGAACAGAAATAATTAAAGAATCACTTAAAAATTATGGTGGAGCAATCATTGTAAAAGATATTGATGAAGCTTTTGAAGTATCTAACTACTTAGCTCCTGAACACTTAGAAGTTTTAACGGCTAATCCAGTAAACAATTTACCTAAAATAAAGAATGCTGGTTCAATATTTTTAGGTGAGTATACCCCAGAGCCTTTAGGAGATTACATGAGTGGAACTAACCATGTATTACCAACTGGTGGTACTGCTAAGTTTTATTCAGCTCTTGGAGTATACGATTATGTAAAATATTCTAGTTATAGTTATTATCCAAAGGAAGTACTTAGTACATTTAAAGATGATGTCCAAACTTTTGCAAAAAGTGAAGGTTTAGATGCTCACGCTAATAGTATTGCCGTTAGATTTGAGGAGGAATAATTATGAGAAATGCTTCAATCAAAAGAAATACCAAAGAAACTAAAATAGAGTTAGAATTAAATCTAGATGGTAATGGTAAAGCTGATATTGATACTGGCATAGGGTTTATTGATCATATGTTAACACTACTAGCTTTTCATTCTAATTTTGATTTAAAAGTTAAATGTAATGGGGATATCAATGTAGATTCTCATCACAGTGTTGAAGATTTAGGAATTGTTTTAGGACAAGCTTTTAACGAAGCTATTGGAGATAAGAAGGGCATTACTCGTTATGGCTCTTTTACTATCCCGATGGATGAGACCTTAGTAATGTGTGATCTAGATATTAGTGGAAGACCCTATCTAGTATTCAATTCTGATATTCCTAAAGTGCAATTAGGGAATTACGAAACTGAAATGACGGAAGAATTCTTCAGAGCGTTTGCAAATAATGCTTTAATTACTCTTCATATCAATGAATTATATGGTGAAAATGTTCACCACATAATTGAAGCAATGTTTAAATCATTAGGTCGAGCTTTAAAAGAAGCAGTCACTATTGATGAAAAAAATAAAGATAAAGTAGTATCTTCAAAAGGGGTATTATAGGGGGAATTATTATGATTGTTATTATTGATTATAATGTTGGAAACTTATTTAGTGTCACTAATGCTTTCAAAAGAATTGGTGTTGATACAATTGTATCGAGAGATAAAGAAATTATCAGGAAAGCTAAGGGAATTGTTTTACCTGGGGTAGGTACCTTTCCAGTGGCTATGAAAAATCTAAAAGAATTTGATTTAATCGATATCTTAAAAGAAAGAAAAGAGGCTGGAGTACCGATAATGGGAATATGCCTCGGTATGCAAATTCTTTTTGAAAAAGGATATGAAATAGAAGAAGTTGATGGCCTTGGATTTTTGAAAGGGCACGTTTCTTATATGAAAGTTGATGAAAAGATTCCACATATGGGATGGAATCAGTTACATATTAATCATAATAACGAAATATTAAAATATATCAAAGAAAACCAAGATGTTTACTTTGTTCATAGTTATGAAGCTGTTATTAATGACGATGAACTTGTAGCTTACACTGATTATGGGAATCATAAAATAACAGCTTTAGCCGCTAAAGATAATGTTTATGGTTGTCAGTTCCATCCAGAAAAAAGTGGAAGTGTCGGAAGAAATATATTAAGAGCTTTTAAGGAGATAGTAGAAAAATGTTAGTTATTCCAGCAATTGATTTGCAAGGCGGAGAAGCTGTTCGTCTTTATAAAGGTGATTATAATAAAAAAACTGTATATTCTTCTCATCCAGAAGAATTAGCTAAATCTTTTGAAAAGATGGGTGCTAAACTACTACATGTTGTTGATTTAGATGGAGCTAAAGATGGTACTACTGCTAATTTAAACGCCATAAAAAAGATTAAAGAATCTACTAATATGAAAGTAGAACTAGGCGGTGGAATTAGAAATATGGAAACTGTTTCTTTATATCTTGATACTTTAAAACTAGACCGAGTTATTCTAGGTACTGCCGCTATTAAAGATAAAGAATTCTTAAAAGAAGCTTTAAATAAATATGGGAGTGAAAAGATTGTCGTAGGGGTAGATGTAAAGAATAAAATGGTATCTACTTCTGGATGGTTAGAAACTAGTAATGTAAACTATCTAGATTTTATAAAAGAGCTAACTAAGATGGGTGTTAAACATATTGTAGCTACCGATATTAGTAAAGATGGAACCCTTAGTGGACCTAGCTTTGAAATGTATCAAGAAATCGCCCGTAACTCTGAGGTAAATATTGTAGTTAGTGGTGGTGTTAAAGATCAAACTGACATATTAAAAGCATCTCGACAAAATTATTATGGTTGTATAGTCGGAAAAGCTTATTATGAAGGAAGAGTTAATATAGAGGAGGTAATATCATGCTTACCAAAAGGATAATACCTTGTTTAGATATCAAAAACGGAAAAGTTGTTAAAGGAATTAATTTTGTTGGTTTAAAGGATGTTGGTGATCCAATTGAACTTGCTAAAAAATATGATGAACAATGTGCTGATGAAGTTGTATTCTTAGATATTACAGCAAGCTATGAAAATCGAGATATTATTTCCGACTTAATTAAAAGAGGAGCTAGTGAATTATCTATACCTCTTGCTGTTGGTGGTGGAATAAGAACGATAGATGATTTTAGAATGATTCTAGCTAGTGGGGCTGATAAAGTATCGGTTAATAGCGCTGCTATCAATAATCCTGATTTAATCAAAGAAGCTAGTGATGAGTTTGGAGTTCAATGTGTTGTTTTAGCTGTTGATGCTAAAAAAAGAGTTGATAAACCAGGCTATGACGTCTATGTTAAAGGTGGAAGAGAAAACACCGGTTTAGATTTGATTGAATGGGTTAAGAAGGCTGAAAAACTTGGAGCAGGAGAAATACTTCTTACTAGTATGGATGCTGATGGGACTAAAGCTGGATATGATATTGAGATGATTAATGCAGTATGTGATACAGTTAATATTCCAGTTATTGCTAGTGGAGGATGTGGAAGTATTCAAGATATTGTTGATGTCTTTAAGAAAACAAACTGTGATGCTGCTTTAGTAGCTTCATTGTTTCATTTTAATGAAGCCACTGTGACAGATGTTAGAAAAGAATTAGAAGAAAATGGAATAAATGTTAGGAGAACAAAATGAGACCAGATTTTAAAAAAATGGAATTAATTCCAGCAATAGTTCAAGATTATCAAACAAGACAAGTTCTTATGTTGGCATATGTTAATGAAGAATCATATGACAAAATGTTAGAAATCAATCAAACTGTATTTTATTCTCGTAGTCGAAATAAATTATGGCATAAAGGAGAAGAATCTGGTCACTATCAAGATATAAAAGGAATGTATTTGGATTGTGATAGTGATACTTTACTTATTCTAGTCAAACAAACTGGAGCAGCTTGTCATACTGGAGCTTATTCATGTTTCTTTAATGAAATAATTCCTTATGATAGTGTTGATATCTTCCATGAATTAGAAAATCTGATTAAAGATCGTAAAATAAATCCTAAAGAAAAATCATATACTAACTATTTACTAAATGAAGGTACTGATAAAATATGTAAAAAAGTAGGAGAAGAAGCTAGTGAAACTATTATTGCTAGTAAAAATGATAATAAAGATGAACTTGTTGGAGAAATTAGTGATCTTTTATATCACTTGTTTGTCCTAATGAATGATCAAGATGTTTCTTTAGAAGATATTGAAAACAAACTTAAAGCCCGTCATAAAATAACAGGTAATAAGAAAGATTTCCATACTAGAGGCGAGATTTAATGCGTAGCATTGATTATCATTTACACACTAAATACTCTTCAGATAGTACGGCAAGTCCTAAAGAACATATTAAACAAGCTCTAGAAATGGGTCTGGATGAAATATGCTTTACTGATCATCAAGACTATGACTATCCTATCGATTCATTTAATGTTGATATTGAATCTTATAAAGATGAAATACTAAAGTTAAAAGAAGAATATAAAGATCAAATTAAAATTATATGGGGAATTGAGATTGGTTTAGATTTAGATCATATCGATGAAATTAATAATTTCATTAATTCTAATGATTTTGACTTTGTAATTGGATCTATTCATGTTATTAATCATACGGAATTTTATTATGGTGAATACTTTAAAAATAAAACAAAAGAACAAGCCCATAAACAATTTTTTGAAGAAACATTAAAGTGTGTTCAAGAATTTGATTGTTTTAATGTCTTAGGTCATATGGATTATATTTGTCGATATGGACCTTATCCAAATAAACTTGTAGACCATAGTAAATATCAAAATATAATTGATGAAATATTTAGAACCTTAATTAGTAAAGGCAAAGGAATCGAAGTTAATACTTCAGGATATAAAACACTAGGAGTAAATGGCTTTCCTAATTTTAATCAAGTTCAAAGATACTATAATCTTGGAGGGAGAATTATTACAATAGGTAGTGATTCTCATACTAGCGATCGAGTAGGCGAGCATGTAATTGATGTCAAAAAAGAATTGATCAAGATTGGATTTGATGATGTAACAACGTTTACTAAACTAGTTAAAGATGTAATGTAATAAATATGTTATAATAAGGTATCTAGTTAGTTAAGGAGATAAAAGATGAAAAGATATGAAAAAAAAGATGTTAAAGAATTAAGTAATGAAAAGGGGTACTATTTACCTAAATCATTATTTGAGAGTGGTAAGTATAAAAATTTAAGAGTAGAAGTAAAATTTGCTTATTGTGCTTTATTAAATACTTTAATTAAAAAACCTTCTTATGATAAAGAAGGAAAAGCTTTTATAAAAACCGATAATCCATCAAGTGTTGAAGCTTTAAAAGATTTAGCTAATAAAGAAGTTGATCAAGCTAAAATGAATGGTTATATTGATGAATTAAATAAAGCTGACTTAATTGAAATAGAAAGTAAAAACATTTATTTTGGTGATTTATAATGATTAATTTTTTAATCAAAAAATTTATTAAAGATAATGAAGATATAAAGAACCCTAAAGTAAGAGAAGACTATGGGGTTTTTACTTCTATTATATCTATTATCTTAAATGGTATCTTAGTAATCTTTAAAATAAGTATAGGGATAATTAGTAATTCTATCGCTATTCAAGCAGATGGACTAAATAACTTATCTGATTGTGGAAGTAATATTGCCTGTTTGTTTGGCTTTAGAATGGCCAATAAACACGCTGATGAAGATCATCCTTATGGCCATGGCAGAATGGAATACATTGCAGGAATGGTAATTGCTTTCTTAATACTACTTGTTGGTTTTCAATCTTTAAAAGATTCTGTTTTGAAAGTAATCTATCCTTCAAAAGTAATATTTAGTACTATTGCCGTAATTATCTTAATATTCTCTATTTTAGTTAAATTCTTTATGGCTCATTTTAATAAAATTATCGGTAATAAGATTAATTCATCTACACTAAAAGCTGCAGCTACTGATAGTATCAATGATGTTATTACTACATCCTTTTCTTTACTAGCCTTAATTCTTTCACTATACACAGATTTACCCGTTGATGGAATATTTGGTTGTGTAGTATCAATATTTGTCTTAAAGGCCGGAATAGACGTCTTAAAAGACGTATCTGATCCTTTACTAGGTAAAGCTCCAGATAAAGAACTAATCGATAGCATTGTTAAAGAAGTTAGAACAAATGATATGGTGCTTGGAATTCATGATTTAATCATGCATGACTATGGACCAGGTCGAAGATTTTTAACTTTACATATTGAAGTTGATGGTAATCAAGATGTTTATGTAATCCATGATGCAATGGATTTAATCGAAAGAGATATTCATGAAAAATATCATATTATTACTACTGTTCATATGGATCCAATCGATACTAAAGATAAGAGGGCTTTTGAATTAAAAGAAAAAGTAGATATTATTGTTAAAAATATAAACAGTAATTATTCTATTCATGATTTTAGAATGGTAGCAGGACCAACTCATGCAAATATTATTTTTGACATATTAATTCCAGCAGGGGATACTACTAATCATCAACAATTAAAAGATAAAGTTGATAAAGAACTAAAAAAAATCAATCCAAATTACTTTACAGTAATTCAAATTGATCATAATTATATATAAAAGACATTTCGTTATATGAAATGTCTTTTATCTTGTTTATTTAAGTTGAGCTTTTACAGCAGCAATGATTTCATCTTCACGTTGTTGAAGTTGTTTTTGGAATTCATCAACTGTAGGTTTATGATATTCAGGAGTATCTTTTTTAGCACCCCAGATTTTTGAATACTCATTTTCTACTTTTTCGTCAATGTTTTCTTTTAATTCTTGAACACTAGCTAAACGTTGTTTTAGCATTTCTTCTTCTGCATTAACTTGTTGTTTAACTTCATTGGTAATTTGTTCTTTAGTTAATGGAGTTTTAGTTCCTTCTCCTTTGTGAACGTCAACTGCATTTTTAAAATAATGATGTAATGATTCTAATGCTTTGTTATTAATATTTTTTTTATCCATATTAATACCTCCCTATATATACTAATATATCATTATTTTTATTTATTTTAAAGTAATGTGAAAAAATGTAAGCATTTACATTAAATATAGAATAAGATAAAATAGAATAAATAAGGAGATAAATATGAACAAATATGGAATAGAAAATATAGGTATTACTTCACCAACTAATGTCTATCGTAATTTAAGTGCTGTTTTACTTGTCGAAGCGGCTTTAAAAAGAAATGAAGGAAAACTAAGTGAAACAGGTGCCTTAGTAATTGAAACTGGAAAATATACTGGAAGAAGTCCAGATGATAAGTTTATAGTTGATACAAAAGCTATTCATGATGATATTAACTGGGGAAAAGTAAATAAACCTATCGATGAAGATAAATATTTTAAATTAAAAGAAAAAATGACTAAGTATTTAAATCACAAAGATATATATATTTTTGATGGATTTGCTGGAGCTGATGTTCATTACACTAAGAAATTTAGAGTAATTAATGAATTAGCTTCTCAAAATCTATTTATTCATCAATTATTGATTAGACCATCAAAAGAAGAATTAGAGATTTATGGAGAGCCTGATTTTAATATTATTGTTGCTCCTGGTTTTAAATGTGTACCGGAAATAGATGGTACTCATTCTGAAGCCGCTATAATTGTTAATTTTGAAGATCGAACTGTTTTAATTGCCGGTACTAAATATTCTGGAGAAATTAAAAAGAGTATCTTTTCAGTTATGAACTATTTAATGACTAAGGAAGATGTTTTACCTATGCATTGTAGTTCTAACTTAAATCCTCGTACTGGAAATACAGCCATATTCTTCGGACTTTCTGGAACTGGTAAAACAACTATTTCTGCTGATCCAACAAGAAAACTTATTGGAGATGATGAACATGGTTGGTCAGATTATGGTATCTTTAACTTTGAAGGTGGATGTTATGCAAAATGTATTAACTTAGATCCATATAAAGAAGCTGATATTTATAACGCCATTAAATTTGGCTCTGTTTTAGAAAATGTAGTTGTTAATAAATATAATAGAGCACCTGATTACTTTGATGATAGTTTAACTAGTAATACGAGGGTTGCTTATCCAACATATTTTATCAACAATTCGCAAATACCTGGAATTGGTCGTAATCCAAATAATATAATTTTCTTAACTGCTGATGCTTTCGGAGTATTACCACCAATAAGTAGACTTTCTAAAGAAGCAGCGATGTATCATTATATTACTGGTTTTACTTCTAAAATACCGGGTACTGAAAGAGGAATTACTAAACCTCAACCAACATTCTCAGCATGTTTTGGGGAACCATTCTTACCGATGAATCCTTTAATCTATGCTAAAATGTTAGGAGAAAAAATTGATAAACACCATTCAAATGTATTTTTAGTAAATACTGGATGGCAAGGTGGCCAATTTGGAGTTGGTAAACGTATTGCCCTTGAATATACTAGAGCAATGGTTAGTGCGGCTTTAAGTGGTTTCTTAGATGAGGTAAAATATGTTCATGATGATGTTTTGAATTTAGATATTCCGACTGAATGTCGTGGAATACCATCAGAAATACTTAACCCTCAAAATTCATGGCAAGATAAAGATGCTTATAAGTTTCAAAGAAATGAATTAGCTATTCTATTTGAGCATAACTTTGATAGTAAATATTCTAAAATGAAAGACGCTAATATAATTAAAAAAGCAGGGCCTAAGTCTAAAAAAGATAGTTAGGAGAAAATTATGTATACACTTATTACTGGTGCTAGTAGTGGAATTGGTAAAGCACTTGCTTATCGTTTTGCAAGTGCGGGCCATAACTTAATCCTTATTGCAAGAAACTTAGAAAGACTAAATAGTATTAAAACTGAATTAGAAAAAGAATATATGATTGATATTATTGTGATTAGCAAAGATTTATCTTTACCTGATTCAGCCAAAGAAATTTATGAATACTGTTTAGATAATGAATTAGAAATAAATGTTTTAATAAACAATGCTGGATTTGGTTATGCTAGAGATTTCATTTCTAGTGATATTGATAAACAAAATCAATTAATTGAAGTGAATATTAAAACTTTAATGAATTTAACATATTACTTTATTAATGATATGAAAGATCTTGATAAAGGTTATGTTTTAAACATCTCTTCAATTGCTGCAACTATTCCAGGACCTTATATGGCTACCTATTATGCCTCTAAAGCTTTTGTGAGTTCTTTTTCTCAAGCACTTTCATATGAACTTAAAGACACAAATATTACAGTTTGTGCCCTTTGCCCGGGACCAGTTAATACTAACTTTGAAACAAGTGCTGATTTAATTGGAAAGGGAATGTTTAAATTCTTAAAGCCACAAGAACCAGAAAATGTTGCGAAGGTAGGGTATAAAGCCTTAATGAAGGGGACAGTATTAAAGTATACTAGTTTTATTGCTTACGTAGTTAGTTTCTTTGCAAGAGTTCTTCCTAAAACTATTCTTAGAATGATTGCCGGAACTATTATTAATAGATAATTTTAATCTCATATCTTATTGATATGAGATTTTAATTTCTAAAACTGAAAATATCCAAATCAATTAAAATAAAAATGTATAATTAAATAGAGGTATAAATATGGAAGCTAATGTTCAGGAATTTTATAGTTGGATATTATCTAATGAATATCCAAAATCTAAAGTAAATGTTTCTCCAACCGAAATTAATATTGTAAATGAATTTGGTTATGCCAGTATTACATTTAATAATCTTGATATTATCGAGTTTATTGTCACAAATGCCAAAACCAAAGAAAATGAATTTTACCTTCATTTCCAATATAAAACGTTTTCTCATGCTAAAAAACTGTACAAAGAATTAATGGATGCTTATAATCACTTAAGCAAAAAAGTTGTCTTTAAAGTTCTTTTATGTTGTACTGGTGGTCTTACTACTTCTTATTTTGCTGGAAGAGTGAGAGAAGCTTTAAAACTTTTAAAACTAGATTATGATATTCAAGCAACGTCATATTTAAATTTATATAATGAAATCGAAAAATATGACTTAGTTATGTTAGTTCCTCAAATAGCCTATGAAAGTAAACGGATAACCAATTTATTTAAAGATAAAAGAGTATTAGAAATTCCTACTAAAGTATTTGCTACATATGATGTTGCCGCGATGATTAGAATAATGGAAAAAGAATCCGTTCTTAAACAAAATGAAAAAATATCCCAACAAAATAAACCAATCGAAATAAAAAATGAAATGCCCGAACATAATAAAATATTTGTTTTATCAATAATTCGTAATTCTGGAAGAATTCATGCTTTATATCGAGTGTACGATAAAAATAATAAGATAGTTTTAGATAGCGAAATCATAAAATATCAATTAGATGTTAGTGACATCTTTGATATCATTGACACAGTATTATTAATTGAACCAAAGGTAGAATCAATTGGCATATCTATTCCAGGAATAATAGTTGATGGATATGTTGATTATGCCGATGTTCATGGACTAAGTTCAACAAATCTATTAACCTCTGCTCGAAATAAGTATAAAGATAGAAAAGTGATTGTTTGTAATGATGTAAATACGGCAGCTGTTGGTTATTATGCAACACAAGATAAATATAAGAATATCTGTGTATACTTTCAACCAATTAATAATTATGGTGGTGTAGGAAACATTATTGATGGTCGTCTTCATCGAGGAAATAAATCACTGGCAGGAGAAGTTCAATATATGTCACTTAATATTTCTAATCATCCTTTAGTTTTAAATAAGACTCCTGAAGGAATGGTTGAGTTAGTTAGTAATATAATTACTAATTTATCTGTTACCTTAGCACCTGAACTAATAGTTGTTTTTGATTCTTTACTTTCAAAAGAATCTTTAAGTAGTTTAGTTGTAAATGTTGAAAAAAATATTCCACAAAAGTATATTCCAGAAATAAGAATTGAAGAAAGACTAGATAGTTATACTTTACCAGGTCAATTAATTCTCTGTGCTCAAGATCAATAAGTTCTATGATATAATTTAAAAGAGGAAAGTAAATGTTAATTGAAAAAATGACCAAACAATTAAATACTTATTCTAAAGGTGAACAAGAGATAATTAATTATATTATTAATAATCAATCTGAATTTACTAATATGACTATTACGCTACTAGCGTCTAAGACATACACATCTAATGGAACAATTATTAGACTTTGTCAAAAACTAGGCTTTAAAGGTTATAAAGACTTTAAAATAGAAATGATTAAAGAATTAGAATCTAAGAAATATCTAAATGAAACAATTGATTTTTCATCGCCTTTTTATGATCTACAAAATACTAATGAAATAGTAAAAAATATGGCTTCATTATATAAAGAAAGCATAGATGTAGTTTTAAGTAATCTAGATGTTAATAAATTAGAGAAGATTGTCAATGAAATAAGTGAAGCAAGTAGAGTATTTATTTATGCCACCGGAGACACTTCTATTACTGTTAAAGCTTTTATTAATAAACTAACTAAACTTAACATTTATATTATAAATGCCAATGAAAATGGGGAAGCTATCGCTAATAGTATCAATACTACTAGTAATGATTTAGCTTTATTCATTAGTTATAAGGGTAAAAATGTATTTGATAAATGTACTTCATTATTAAAAAACAATGGTACAAAAATTGTTAGTATAACCGCTAATGATAATTCAGTAATATCTAAATACAGTGATTATACATTACTTATAAGTGACAAAGAACATGATAGTAAAATAGCTACTTTCTATTCTCAATTTGTCTTTGAATATATTTTAAATACTATTTACGCTTTACTCTTTTCTAAGAATTATAAGATAAATAATCAAAGAAAAAGATATATCGATAAACTAGAAAAGGAAAAAAAGTAAGATATTATTCTTCTTTTATTTCTTTTCTTTTTACTTTTTTTCCATATTTATCTTTTAAACTTTTATCAAATAATTCTTATGTTAGAATTAAATCATAAAGGAGATAACTATGAATACTTTACAATTAGAAAAGCATTTTACTTTTAAATCATTTCAACATCATCAAGCTTTAGAATTTGGAATGAATGTTTTAGAAATAATTAAAGAAGAAAAGTTAAAAAATGTTCGTATTAGAGTAACCTACAATAAAGATATTGTCTTTCAATACTTAATGGATGATAAAAATGGTGAAGAATGGTTAAATAGAAAAGAGAACACAGTTTTAAAAACTAACCATAGTTCATATTATGTTTTTGAAAATTCTAAGGACTATCAAGAATTAGAAAATGATGATAAATATGTAATATGTGGAGGAGGTTTTCCTTTAATAGAAAATAGCGAAGTAAAAGGAGTATTTTGTATATCAGGATTAGAACATGATAAGGATCATGAGTTAATAATAAAAGCACTTAGAAAGATGAGGGAATTTAAATGAAACTTGGAATATTAGGAACCGGAATGATTGTTCAAGACTTAATGAACACTTTTGATATTTTAGGTATTGAAGATGCTACTATTCTAGCAACAGAAAGTACAATCGATTTAGCTAAAGAAATGATCAGTAAACATAAGATAAGTGGCTACACTTTAGATTATGATGAACTATTAGATAGTGATGTTGATACTATTTATGTGGCTTTACCTAATTTCTTACATTATTCATTTGCTAAAAAAGCTTTACTTAAAGGTAAACATGTAATTATTGAAAAGCCAATAACTGCAAACTCAAAAGAATTAAAAGATTTAATAACTATTGCTAAAAAACAAAATAAAATTATCTTAGAAGCTATGAATATTCCTTACATACCAGTTTTTAAAGGAATTCAAAAAGATATTGGTAAAGTTGGTAAAATCAAGATTGTTTCAATGAATTATTCTCAATATTCATCTAGATATAATGCTTTTAAACAAGGACAAATCTTACCAGTGTTTGATTATCATAAAGCAGGTGGAGCATTAATGGATATTAATGTTTATAACCTTTCAACAGTGGTTAATTTATTTGGTCAACCCAAAGAAGTAAACTATGAAGCAAACATCGAAAAAGGAATTGATACTAGTGGAATTTTAACTTTAGATTATGGAACATTTAAAGCCGTGTGTATTGGAGCTAAAGACTGTCAGGCACCAGTAGTTAATACTATTCAAGGAGATGAAGGTTTTATTAAAATTACAACTCCAATGTCTCAATCTGTCGAATACGAAGTAAGTAGTAATAAGGGTGATAAAGAAACAATTAAAGTTGAAGATCCTAAACATCGTTTATATTACGAATTTATTGAATTCAATCGAATTATTAATGAATTGGATTTTATAACTGCTAATAAAATGTTGGATAATAGTTTAATCGTTTCTAAAGTTATGGAAACTGCTCGTAAACAAGTAAATGTAATATTTGATAATGATAAATAGGAGAAAAAATATGGCAAAAGTAATGACAATAGGTTTTATTGGAAATGGTAAATCTACAAATAGATATCATTTACCATTTGTATTAACTAGAGATAATATTAAAGTAAAAACTATTTATAATCGTACAATTAAACATGATAAGTGGAAAGAAATAGAAGATGTTAAATATACAACCAATATTGATGAGTTATTAAACGATCCTCAAATAGATTTAGTTGTAGTAACTACACCGGTAAAACATTATGAATTTTCTAAAATGGTTTTAGAACATAATAAAAATTGTTTATGTGAAAAACCTTTTATGGATACTTATAAAGAAGCCAAAGAATTATTTGATTTAGCTAAAAGTAAAAATCTTCTAATTCAAGCTTATCAAAATAGAAGATTTGATTCCGACTTTTTAACGGTTCAAAAAGTAATTGAATCAGGTAAATTAGGTGATTTATTAGAACTGGAAATGCACTTTGATTATTATCGTCCAGAAATACCAGAATCAATTACTGAGTTTAATCCATATCACTCTTATTTATATGGACATGGTTGTCATACTTTAGACCAAGTAATTAGTTATTTTGGTAAACCGGATAGTATTCATTATGATGTTAGACAACTTCTAGGTGAAGGTCGAATGAATGATTATTTTGATTTAGATCTTTACTACAATAAATTAAAAGTATCAGTAAAATCTTCATATTTTAGAATTAAAAGTCGTCCTAGTTTTGTAGTCTATGGTAAAAAAGGAATGTTTGAGCACTACTATAAAGACTTACAAGAAACAGATTTAAAAAAGTTTTATTTACCAATTGATCATAAGGACTTTGGGGTTGATACACCTGAACAATATGGAACACTAACATATTATGATGAAAATAATAATTATCATGAAGAAAAAGTAGTTTCTACAAATGGTGATTATGGAAGAGTATATGATGATATTTATCAAGTTATTATCAATGGCAAAGAACCAACAATTACTCCTTCTCAAACATTGCTACAAATGCAAATTTTAGAAGAAGGTATTAAAAACTTAAAATAGAAATACTAGATCTAATCTAGTATTTTTTACTTTAATGGTTTAAAGTTTAAGTATAAGCTCATCATAGAAAAGAGGATGAATATGGATAATAATTTTGATTTTAAAGAATGGATTAGAAGTCATAAAAATGAAGAATATGAAATTGTTAATGAAAGTGATGATGTAATTAAACTAAAGACAGAATATGGTGAGGCTAGTATTAATTTTACTAGTATAGAAAATCAAACGATTGTGGAATTTTCAATTACAGCATACAAAGATAATTCTTCGGTATTTTATTTACATTTTGAATTAAATGATGAAGATCATTGTAAAGAATTATATGATGAAATGGTTCAATCATTAATTGGTTTAAAAAATAAAAAAACTACTCGGGTATTACTTTCATGTTCTGCTGGACTTACTACTTCTATGTTTGCTGAACAACTTAATTCAACAATAGAAATGCTAGGTTTAGATTACCACTTTGATGCCGTTAGTTATCAAAGTATTTATCAAGATGTTGAAAACTATGATGTTATTTTAATTGCACCACAGATAAGATACATGTTAAAACGTTTGCAAGATACTATTCCTGATAAATTAGTCCTTCAAATTCCAACTGCCGCTTTTGCTTCATATGATGCGCTAACAACCATCAATTATGTCAAAGATGAGTTAGAAAAGTTTAATAACTCTAAAAATGAAGTTCAAGAAGATAACTTTGTACACTGTGCTCAGTACGATAATAGAATCTTATCAATTGTTGTTTGGATGGGGAGAAATTCCACTAAGATATACTATCGATTATATGATAAATGTGAAGTTATTGATTGTAATCAAATTATAAAATCAACTACTAGTATTTATGACTTATATGATATTATTGACATCGTTTTATTAAAACATAAACATATTGATGTAATCGGAATTGCAACCCCAGGAATTGTTAAAGATAATAAATTATTGATGGAATCTGATACTGAAGAAATAGTGGATTTAAAGGAAGCCTTTGAAGATAAATATCATATTAAAGTATTTGCTTACAATAACGCTAACGCAGCGGTTATGGGCTTCTCATTGGAACATCCTGAATATCAAAATATTATTTATCATTCTCAACCATTTGGCTATGGAGTAGGGGGACAAGGAATAATCATTAATGGTAAAATAGTAAGAGGTAAAAATGGAATAGCTGGAGAAATAAGATATTATCTTCGAAGAATGCAATTATCTGATGATATTGAAAAGTTAGCTTTAAGTGAAAAAGGCAATCTTGAGTTAGTAACCAAAGCTTTACTGCCATCAATTGTAACTGTTGGTCCTGAAGCTGTCGCCATTTCTTCTCAAATGACTCCAGATATGAATGAAGTAAAAACTGCTTTATCTTCTTTTATTGATGAAGATTATTTACCTGAGTTTTATTTTCTTAAGGATGTCAGTAATTATATGCTTAGTGGAATAACTAAGTTATGTGTGGAATATCTTAAAAAGTAAAAGTTATGTAGCCAAGCTACATAGCTTTTTTTTACGTATTTCCAGTTTTTGGAAATACATTGTTTGATTAAAATAATAGGATTACATTATAGGTAGAAGAAAGAGGAGGTAATGAAAATGAAAAAAAGTGCCGTTATTGTAGCACCTGGTTTTGAAGAGGGTGAAACTCTTACAATAGTTGATATTATTCGTCGTGCCAACTTAGAATGTGATCTTGTTGGCTTTAGTAAAACAGTAGAAGGAGGACATGGTATTACCATTACTTGTGATAAAGTATTAGATGATGCTATCACTAATTATGATATGGTTATTTTACCAGGCGGATACCCTGGAGCAACTAATCTATTAAATAATGATGAATTAATAAATAATCTTCAAATTATGAATAATCAAAATAAATATATCTGTGCCATGTGTGCAGCACCGATAGTACTAGAAAAAGCTAATTTATTAGTGAATAAAAATTATACAGCCTACGTTGGTTACGATAAGAAAATAAAACAAGGTAATTATTTAGAGGATATCGTTGTTAAGGATGGAAATATCATTACTAGTCGTGGTCCTGCTACGGCATATGCCTTTGCATATAAACTAGTAGATGTTTTAGGTGGAGATTCATTAACAGTTAAAAATAGAATGGTTTATTTCAATGCATTCGATGTAAAGGAGGAAAATTAAATGGCTAAAGTTGCAGTGTTAATGGCAGAAGGGTTTGAAGAAAGTGAAACTCTTACAATTGTAGATTTACTAAGAAGAGCAAATATTGAATGTAAAACATTTTCTTTTGAAGATGAATTTGTAAAAGGCATGCATAATATTTATATTAAAGCTGATCAAATCTTTAACGATAGTATTAAAGACTTTGACGTTTTAGTTTTACCTGGTGGAAGACCAGGAGGGGATAATTTAAGAAATAATCCTGAGGTTATTAAATTAGTTCGATTGTTTAATAAAGAAAATAAATATTTAGCTGCGATGTGTTCAGGAACAGTAGTGTTATCTGATGCTAAAGTAATTGAAGGTAAAAAAGTAACTGGTTATACTGGTTATGATAAAAAACTAATTGGTGGTATTTTCGTTAATGATGTTGCAGTTTTAGATCAAAATATCATTACTAGTCAAGGACCAGCAACACCATATCCATTTGCCTTTAAGATAATTGAAGCATTAGGCCAAAATGTAGATGAAATGAAAGAGAAACTATTATATAATTTTTCTAGAGGTAAATAGCTAGAAAGAGAGTGATTATAGTGATATATGACAAGTTACCAGTTGTATTTTTAAGTACTATTGCTAGTGAAAGAAAAGATTCAACTAATAGTCAGATTGCTACTTATATTCTAAACAATCTTGATAAAGTTCAAAATATGGGTATTAAAGAAATTGCTAAAGAATGTAATGTGGCAGTAAGTTCTATTTCACGTTTTTGTAAAGAAATTGGTTTAAGAGATTTTGTGGAACTTAGAGAACTTTTAGTATCTACTAAACTATATTATCAAGATGACTCTAATTCTTCTAATTCCAAGGAAAGAATGTTAGATTATTGTGATAAAGTTAAAAGTAGTATAGATATGGTTACTAGTTCTATTGATATGAATAAAATTAATGATTTATGTCAAGATATTAAAAAGTATCAAAGAGTTGCTATCTTTGGATTATTAAAAGCGGGGGCTGTGGCAATAAATCTTCAAGGAGATTTACTTATGCTTGGCAAACAAGTTTATACCAATATCTCTTATCCACAACAAATTGATTATATAACTAATGCTAGTGAAAATGATCTAGTAATCATTTTGTCATATACAGGTTCTTATTTTGATTATCAAGATTTAAGATCCCTAACCAAAAGACTTAATAAACCTACCATATGGTTTATTTCTAGTGGAAAGAAAGAAATTCTTCCTTTTATTAATAAAGTGATTTCTTTTGATTCTTTACAAGATCAAACAAGTCATCCATATCAACTGCAATTCATTGCCGGATTAATTGCTCAAGAATACTCATTAATAGATAAGTTAAAATAACTTATCTTTTTTTATTGGATAATAAAAAACCGCATATTTGCGGTTTTTAAACGGTATCTATAATTATTTGCTAGCTTCTTCAACAGCTACAGCTACTGCAACAGTTGCTCCAACCATTGGGTTGTTACCCATACCGATAAGTCCCATCATTTCTACGTGAGCAGGAACTGATGAACTTCCAGCGAATTGAGCATCACTATGCATACGACCCATTGTATCAGTCATACCATATGAAGCAGGTCCAGCACCCATATTGTCAGGGTGTAAAGTACGTCCAGTTCCACCACCAGATGCAACTGAGAAGTATTTCTTACCTTGTTCAATACATTCTTTTTTATATGTTCCAGCAACTGGGTGTTGGAAACGAGTAGGGTTAGTAGAGTTACCAGTGATTGATACATCTACACCTTCTTTATGCATAATAGCAACACCTTCACGTACATCATCAGAACCATAACAGTTAACTTTTGCACGATCACCTTTACTATAAGCAGTCTTAGATACTTCTTTAACTTCTCCAGTGAAATAATCAAATTGAGTTTCTACATAAGTGAAACCATTAATTCTTGAGATGATTTTTGCAGCATCTTTTCCTAAACCATTTAAGATAACTCTTAAAGGTTGTTTTCTTACTTTGTTTGCTTTTTCAGCAATTTTAATTGCACCTTCAGCAGCTGCAAATGATTCATGTCCAGCAAGGAATGCGAAACATTGAGTATCTTCATGAAGTAACATACTTCCTAAGTTACCATGTCCAAGTCCTACTTTACGATCATCAGCAACAGATCCTGGAATACAGAATGATTGTAAACCAACACCAATTGTCTTAGCAGCATCTACTGCTTTAACATCTCCATTTTTAATTGCCATTGCAGCACCAACAGTGTATGCCCAACAAGCATTTTCGAAACAAATAGGTTGTGTAGATTTAACGATATCATAAACGTTAATACCTTTTTCATCACAAATAGCTTTTGCTTCTTCGATAGAACTAATTCCAAATTTACCTAAGGCTTCATTAATTTGTTTAATTCTTCTTTCATAACCTTCGAATGTAATTTCTGCCATTATTGTGTCCTCCTATTCCTTTCTTGGATCGATGTATTTTGCAGCTTCATCGAATCTACCATAAGTTCCTTTAGCAGCTTCCATTGCTTCATTAGCATCTTTTCCTTGTTTAATCATTTCCATCATACGACCTAAATTAACAAATTCATAACCGATGATTTCACCATTTTCGTCTAAAGCGTTTCTAGTGATATAACCTTCAGTTAATTCTAAGTAACGAGGACCTTTTAAATTAGTTGAATAAGCAGTACCAGTCATACTTCTAAGACCTTTACCTAAGTCTTCAAGTCCAGCACCTACAACTAATCCACCTTCAGAGAAAGCTGATTGAGTACGTCCGTAAACGATTTGTAAGAATAGTTCTCTCATAGCAGTGTTGATTGCATCACATACTAAGTCAGTATTTAATGCTTCTAATAATGTACGTCCAACTAATGCTTCTGATGCCATAGCAGCAGAGTGAGTCATTCCTGAACACCCAATAGTTTCAATTAATGCTTCTTCGATAATACCTTCTTTAACGTTAAGTGATAGTTTACATGCACCTTGTTGAGGAGCACACCAACCAATACCATGTGTTAATCCAGAAATATCTGAGATTTGTTTTGAATATACCCATTTTCCTTCTTCAGGAATTGGAGCACATCCATGATGAGCACCTTGAGTTACAGTGCACATGTTTTCTACTTCTTTTGAATAAATCATGTAGTAAAAATTCTCCTTTCAATTATTTAATGATTACTAACACTGAAGTAATGAAATATCTATATTTCATACTTATAGGTGAAGGAAATCACCTGATGAAATTATAGAAGAATGAGGCCTAATTGTCAATTAATTCCTAGGGTTTTAAGGGGACTGAGATACAAGAGTTATTTTGATGATATTTAATAATATATAAAAGTTATAATAAATAAAATTTATGTTAGAATAATGATATGCAAATAAGTAAACCTAAAATAAAAAATGAGTTAACTCTAATTACCGATTTACATTCTCAATTTAATGATTCTTTACTTACCTGTTCAACTATTCAATCTCAAAAGATTAATGTTTCAATTAATGATATTAGAATAGATGAATGTGTCTTTGAAAATGTTGATTTTTCAAAATCAATATTTAAGTCTTGTTATTTCATTGATGTAATCTTTAATAAATGTGATTTAAGTAATTTAGATTTAAGCGATTCTACATTTAAAAGAGTTAGGTTTAATGATTGTAAGTTAATGGGCGTTAATTTTGATACTTCATCGATAAATGAATGTGTATTTGATAATTCACTAATGAATTATGTTAATTTTTCTAGAGCCAAACTATCTTTAGTAGCGATTAATAATTCATTACTTAGGGAAAGTTCATTTGTTCAAACTGATATTAAAAATATTAGTTTTGATAAAGATGATTTTACTTCTAGTGAATTTCTAGAGGTAAATTTAAATAATGTAGATTTTAGTACAAGTATCATTGATGGAATTAGTATTGATTTAAATAGTATTAGGGGAATAAAAATCAATTCATATCAGTCTACTCAATTAATCTCATTATTAAAAGTGGAAGTAATTTAATTTATGGAGGGGAAAAATGAAAAAGATAATCTTGTTTTTTAGCATCATATCATTATGTTTAGTTGGCTGTAGTAATAACAGTTCTACTAAAGAGAAAAAAGATACTAAATCATCAACAAAAAAAGAAGAAACAGTTCAAAAAATCAATGATTCAATTACAATCTCTTTTGCTGGAGATTGCACTTTAGGTAATTATGCTGGTCAAGCATATTCTCAATCATTTAACGAAATGTATCAAAATCAAAATGGAGATAGTTCATATTTCTTTAGAAATGTTGCTGAGACATTTAAGAATGATGATTATACAGTAGTTAATCTAGAAGGGCCTCTTACAACCGCGACTAGTCATGTTATAAAGACCTTTCCATTTAGTGGAAAGTTAGATTATGCCAAGATTTTAACTGCTGGTAATATTGAATGTGTTAGCTATGCTAACAATCATTCAGAAGATTATTATGATCAAGGATTAAGTGATACTAAAAAAACTTTAGATGATAATGGGGTTTCTTATTTTGGTTATGAAACAACTCATGTTCAAGAAATTAAAGGAATCAAATGTGGGTTTTTAGGATATCGAAGTATAGATACTATGAATACCGATAGTGGTAAAGCCACTATTAAAGCTGCTATTGATAAAATGAAAAATGAATCAAAGACTGATTTGATTTTTATCTATTTTCATTGGGGAATAGAAAGAGAATATAGCGCTAATAATGATCAAAGAGAACTTGCCCATTTTTGTATAGATAATGGGGTAGATGCAGTAATTGGTTCTCATCCGCATGTTGTTCAAGGAACTGAAACATATAATGGAAAAGAGATAGTATATTCTTTAGGTAATTTCTGTTTTGGAGGAAATCGTAATCCTAGTGATCAAGATTCCATGATTTATCAACTTACTTATAACTTTAAAAATTCTAAGGAAGATAGTCACTCTGTAAACATAATTCCATGCAAGATTTCTAGTACTACTTCTACTAATAATTACCAACCGACAATCCAAACAGGAACCCAAGGTGATAGAATTTTACAAAAGATAAAACAATATAGTTTTTAGGGTATAATAACTTGTATTTAATAACCTACTTTGGTATTATGCAAGTAGTTATACAACTGACGGAAGTGGAAATGACCACAGGGAGTATAATCATAATGAGTCGACCGTCTGGGCAAGAGTCTAGATGAGTGGGCTCTTTTTAGTTAAATAACTAAAAAAATATCACTTATCCATGTTCTTTTAATTGTTTGAATTAAAGGGCTGTATTATAATTAAAGCGTCTTTATAGACGAAAAAAAAGAAAGGATAATAAGATATGTTAACAGATGTAGAAATCGCACAAAATGCTTCAATGAAGCCAATTAAAGAAATTGCTAACGACTTAGGTTTAGATGAAGATGATTTAGAATTATATGGTAAATATAAGGCTAAAATATCTTTAGAAACAATTCAAAAATTGCAAAACAAACCTGATGGTAAATTGATTCTTGTAACAGCTATTAATCCAACACCAGCTGGTGAAGGAAAAACTACTACAATGATTGGTTTATCACAAGCCTTAAACAAACTAGGTAAAAAGAGTGTTGTTGCAATGCGTGAACCTTCCCTTGGACCATGTTTTGGTATCAAAGGTGGAGCTGCTGGAGGAGGATATGCTCAAGTAGTACCAATGGAAGATATTAATCTTCATTTTACTGGTGATATTCATGCTATTACAACAGCTAATAACTTAATAGCTGCAATGCTTGATAATTCAATTCAACAAGGTAATCCTCTAGATATTGATACAAGAAGAATTGTTTGGAAAAGATGTGTTGATTTAAATGATCGAGCTTTAAGAAATATTGTTATTGGACTTGGTGGTAGAACAAATGGTGTACCAAGAGAAGATGGTTTTGATATTTCAGTGGCTAGTGAAGTTATGGGAATTTTATGTCTAGCAACTTCTCTTAATGATTTAAAGAAGAGAGCAGCTAGAATGATTGTTGCTTACACTAGTGATTTTAAACCAGTAACTGTTGATGATATTGGGGCTACTGGAGCTGTTACTTTATTATTAAAAGATGCTATTAAACCAAATCTTGTCCAAACTTTAGACAATACACCAGTATTTGTTCATGGTGGTCCGTTTGCCAATATTGCTCATGGTTGTAATTCAGTTATGGCAACTAACCTAGCAATGAAACTTGGTGACTATGCAATTACGGAAGCAGGATTCGGTGCTGATTTAGGAGCTGAAAAATTCTTTGACATCAAATGTACTCAAGCTTCTCTTCAACCACAAGCTACAGTAATTGTAGCTACTGTAAGAGCGTTAAAGATGCATGGAGGAGTTAATAAGAAAGATTTAGCTGTTGAAAACATCGAGGCTCTTAAAAAAGGTCTTACAAACTTAGAAAAACATATCGAAAATATACATAAATTTAATGTTCCTTGTATTGTTGCTATTAATGCATTCCCAACTGATACTGATAAAGAATTAGAAGTATTAAATGAATGTGTTAAAAATACCGGAGCAGATGTCGCAATTAGTAAAGTATGGGAAAAAGGAGCTGATGGTGGTATTGAACTAGCAAATAAATTGCTTGAAATCCTAGATACCAAAGAAGCTAACTTTAAACCTATCTATGATAAAAATGACACAATCGAAAATAAAATAACAACTATCGTTAAAGAAATCTATGGTGGTGATGGAATCACTTATGATAAAAAAGTTGCTAATAAAATCAAAAGATTTACAGACCAAGGTTTAGATAATTTACCAATTTGTGTCGCTAAAACTCAGTATTCACTATCTGATGATCCAACTCTTCTTGGAAGACCAGAAGGATTTACAGTTCATATCAATGACTTAATTCCTAATGCTGGATCAGGATTTTTAGTAGCTATCGCTGGAAGCATTATGAGAATGCCTGGTTTACCTAAAAAACCAGCAGCTGTTGGAATGGATATTGATGAAAATGGAACTATAGTTGGTTTATTCTAATTAGTTAAAGAAAGGATTAATTAATGAAAACTGCAATTATCATGGGTTCAACTAGTGATTTAAGCAAAGTAGAACCCGCAATAAGTATTTTAAAAGAGTATGGTGTGGAAGTAAGTGTTAGATGTTTATCAGCTCATCGTGCTCATAAAGCTTTAAGTGATTTTATTCAAGAAACTGAAAATGATGGAACTGAAGTAATTATTACAGCTGCTGGTATGGCAGCAGCACTTCCAGGAGTAGTTGCTAGTCAAACTACTCTACCTGTAATTGGAGTGCCAATAGCTGGTAGTAATTTAGATGGAATGGATGCTTTGCTTTCAATAGTTCAAATGCCTTCTGGTATCCCAGTTGCAACTGTAGCTATTAATGGAAGTAAAAATGCTGCTTATTTAGCATTAGAAATTATCGGAATAAAACATCCTGAAATTAAAACAAAACTACAAGCTTATCGTAAACAAATGGAACAAGATGCATCGAAAGCAAATGATGAAGTAATAAATAAATATCAATAGGAGAGAAAAAAATGTCTGAAAAATTATACGAAGGAAAAGCAAAACAAGTATTTAGTACTGAAAAGGAAGATGAATATCTAATTCATTATAAAGATGATGCAACAGCTGGTAATGGAGCTAAACATGATCAATTTAAAGGAAAAGGAGTTTTAAATAATACCATTTCATGCATTATCTTCGATATGCTTGAAGAAGCTGGAATTAAAACTCATATGATTAAAAAATTAAATGAAACTGATATCCTAGTTAAGAAAGTGGATATCTTTCCATTAGAAGTAATTGTAAGAAATATTACTACTGGTTCATTCTGTAAAAGATTAGGTGCTAAAGAAGGAATTGTTTTAAAAGAACCTATCTTTGAAATCAGTTATAAAAATGATGAATATGGTGATCCATTAATTAATGAAGATCACGCAGTTGCTTTAGGACTTTGTACTAGAGATGAATATAATTTCATTAAACAAGAAACATTAAAGATTAATGAATTATTAAAAGAATTCTTCTTATCTTTAAATTTAAAATTAGTTGATTTCAAAATTGAATTTGGTAAAACAAAAGATGGAGAAATCTTACTTGCTGATGAAATCTCACCTGATAGTTGTCGTTTATGGGATGTAGATACTAATCAAAAATATGACAAAGATGTATTTAGACAAGATATTGGTGATTTAATTGAAACATATAAAGCTGTACTTGCTAGAATGCAAAATAAATAAGGAGAATAGTAATGGACTATAAAAAAGCTGGAGTCGATATTGAAGCAGGATATAAATCTGTTGAATTAATGAAAAAACATGTCAAAGAAACTATGCGCCCAGAAGTACTTGGAGGTTTAGGCGGATTTGCAGGTGCTTTTGATTTATCAAGCATTAAAAATATGGAAGAACCTGTTTTACTTTCAGGTACTGATGGATGTGGAACAAAAGTTAAACTAGCTTTCGAAATGGATAAACATGACACAATTGGAATTGATGCCGTAGCTATGTGTGTTAATGATATTGTTTGTTCTGGAGGAGAACCATTATTCTTCTTAGATTATATTGCTTGTGGTAAAAACTATCCTGAAAAGATTGCTACTATCGTTAGTGGAGTAGCTGAAGGTTGTAAACAATCTGGTTGTGCTCTTGTCGGTGGAGAAACTGCTGAACACCCAGGATTAATGCCTGAAAATGATTATGATCTTGCTGGATTTGCTGTAGGAGTAGTTGATAAAAAAGATATTATTACTGGTGAAAACATTAAAGAAGGAGATGTCTTAATTGGTATTGCTTCTAGTGGTGTTCATTCCAATGGTTTTTCTTTAGTAAGAAGTGTCTTTGATATCACTAAAGAAAACTTAAATAAATATTATGATTCTCTTGGTAAAACATTAGGGGAAGCATTAATTGAACCAACAAGAATTTATGTTAAAGCTTTACAAAGCATTACTAGTAGTGGAGTTACAATTAAAGGATGTTCTCATATTACTGGTGGAGGTTTCTATGAAAACGTTCCTAGAATGCTTCCTGATGGAGTTAAAGCTGTAATTAAAAAAGATAGTTATCCAATTCCTCCAATTTTTGATTTAATTCAAAAAGAAGGAAATATTGAAGAAAAAATGATGTATGCAACATTTAATATGGGACTTGGAATGATTATTGCTGTTGACAAGGCTGATGTTGATAAAACATTAGATGCTATTAGTAAAACTGATGATCATGGATATGTAGTTGGTGAAATTAAAAACGGCGAAAAGAGTGCTGAATTATGCTAAAAATTGCAGTCTTAGTTTCCGGTGGGGGAACTGACCTTCAATCAATAATTGA
This sequence comes from Thomasclavelia sp., assembly GCA_028749475.1. GTDB lineage: Bacteria > Bacillota_I > Bacilli_A > Erysipelotrichales > Coprobacillaceae > JAQVWN01. The sequence goes on along the minus strand of JAQVWN010000011.1, from coordinate 17,953 downwards.
TGCTGTAAATAATAATGAAATTAATGGTGAAATATCTTTAGTTATTTCAAATCGTAATAAGGCTTATGGTCTTACTAGAGCTAAAGATAATGGAATTGAAACAGCTGTCGTAAAAAAGAATGATGAATTAATAATTAAGATGTTAAAAGAAAGAAATATTGATTTAGTTGTTTTAGCTGGTTACTTAGCTATTTTAACTGATGAATTTATTGATGCTTATAAAAATAAAATTATTAATATTCATCCTTCTTTAATTCCTTCTTTTTGTGGCCCTGGATTTTATGGAATCCATGTTCATGAAGAAGTGTTAAAAAGAGGAGTAAAGGTTTCAGGTGCGACTGTTCATTTTGTATCTAGTGAAGTGGATGGCGGACCAATCATAATTCAAAGAGCCTGTGATATTTCAGACTTGGATACACCAGAAGATATCCAACAAAGAGTTCTAAAAATAGAACATAAAATATTACCTGAAGCAGTAGGTTTATTTTGTGATAATAAAATAAAAATAATAAATGGAAAGGTAAAGATTGAACGATGAAAAGAGCGCTAATAAGTGTAACTAATAAAGAAGGTATTGTTGATTTTGTTAAAGGCTTAAAAGATTTAGGTTTTGAAATTGTTTCAACAGGTGGAACAATGTCAAAACTTCAAGAAGCTGGAGTTGATTGTATTTCTATTGATACAGTAACTGGTTTTCCTGAAATGTTAGATGGAAGAGTTAAAACTCTTCACCCTAAAGTTCATGGTGGATTACTTTTTAAAAGAGATGATCCAAAACATGTTGCTACAATTAAAGAACATGGAATTGAACCGATTGATTTAGTATGTGTAAATTTATATGAGTTTGAAAAAGCTTTAAGAGATAATAAACCAATGGCTGATATGATTGAAAATATCGATATTGGTGGACCTTCAATGATTAGATCAGCAGCTAAAAACTTTAAAGATGTTTTAATTGTTACTGATCCTAAAGATTATGATGATGTCTTAAACGCTATTAAAGAAGATAAAACAGACTTTGATTATCGTTTAAATCTTGCTTATAAAGCATTCTCTTTAACAGGAAGTTATGATGCTGTAATTTCTCGTTATTTTGCAGGACAAGTTGGAGAAGATTTCCCTGATACATTAAATATTTCATTAAAGAAAACTGATCATTTAAGATATGGTGAAAACTCACAACAAAGAGCTAGCACTTATGAAGATACTTTTGTTGGACATAGTTTACTTGATTATGATCAACTTCATGGTAAAGAAATTTCATTTAATAATGTTAATGATTTATATGGAGCTGTAGCTTGTGTAAGAGAATTCGGTGATCAAATTGTTACGGCAGCTATTAAACACTCAACTCCTTGTGGAGTAGCTATTGGTAGTACTGGATATGAATCATATATGAAAGCTTATGAAGGAGATCCTCAATCTATTTATGGTGGAATAGTAGCTGTTAACTATAAAGTAGATAAAGCAACTGCTGAGAAGATGCATGAAATCTTCTTGGAAATAGTGGCTGCTCCTGACTATGATGATGATGCTTTAGAAATCCTTTGTAAAAAGAAAAATATTCGTGTTCTTAAACTAAAGAATTTAGATGCTAGAGAAGCTAAATATGATATTAAGTATTTAGAAGGTAAAGCTTTAGTTCAAGACTTAAACACTAAGATGATTGATGAAATGAAAGTTGTTACTGATGCAAAGCCTACAAAACAACAATTATCTGATATGGAATTTGGTATGAAAGTAGTTAAATATGTAAAATCAAATGCGGTTTGTGTTGTTAAAGATGGAGCTACCCTTGCTATTGGTGGTGGACAAACATCAAGAGTATGGGCTTTAGAAAATGCTATTAGAAATAATCCTGATAAAGACTTTACAGGAGCTTGTCTTGCAAGCGATGCTTTCTTCCCATTTAATGATACTGCTAAGGTTGCTATTGAAGCTGGAATTACTTCTATTGTTCAACCAGGTGGATCAATTCATGATCAAGATAGTATAGATTTATGTAATGAACATAATGTACCAATGGTATTTAGTGGATATCGTCAATTTAGACATTAATAGAAAGGTAATAATAAATGAAAGTACTAGTAATAGGTAGTGGGGGAAGAGAACACGCTATCGCTTATAAACTAAATCAAAGTAGTAAAGTTGATGAAATGTTCTTCATTCCAGGTAATCCTGGAATGGCTACTATTGGAAAATGTATCGATGGTAGTGTTGAAGACAATAAAATGATTGTTACCTTTGCTAAAGATAATAAGATTGACTTAGTAGTTATTGGTCCAGAAGTTCCTTTAGTTAATGGCTTATCTGATGATCTTGCAAAAGAAGGCATTGCTGCTTTTGGTCCCAAAAAGAAAGCTGCTACATTAGAAGGATCTAAAGCTTTTTCTAAAGACTTTATGATTAAACATAATATTCCTACAGCTGCTTATAAAGAAGTAAACTCTTATGATGAAGCAGTAAAGGAAATAGATTCTTTTAGTTATCCTTTAGTTATTAAGGCTGATGGTCTAGCAGCTGGTAAAGGGGTAGTAATAGTAGATAATAAAGATGATGCTATTAAAACACTAAAAGAAATGATGATTGATGGTTCTTTAGATGGTGCTGGAAGTAAAGTAGTGTTAGAAGAATTCTTAACTGGTTTTGAATGTTCATTACTTTGCTTTACTGATGGAAATACTATTGTCCCAATGGTTACTGCTAAAGATCATAAACAAATATTTGATGGTAATAAAGGTCCAAATACTGGTGGTATGGGAACTGTATCTCCAAATCCATTTATGCCTGAGGGTATGGATAAAACTATTAATGATGATATCTTAGTTCCATTTATGAATGGAATTAAAGCTGATAATATGGATTATCGTGGAGTTGTATTTATTGGTTTAATGATTGAAAATGGGAAAGCTAAAGTATTAGAATTTAATGTTCGTTTTGGTGATCCTGAAACTCAATCAATTTTACTAAGACTAGATAGTGATTTATTTGATATAATGTATGCATGTGCTAATAGAAACCTTAAAGATGTTGACGTTAAGTGGTCAACTAAACAAGTGGCTTGTTTAGTTCTAGCTAGTGGTGGATATCCTGGAAGTTATAAAAAAGGTGTTGAAATTACTGGAATAGAAAATTGTCCTGATGATATTGTTGTATTTCAAGCAGGTACAGCTTTAAAGGATGGCAAGTTAGTTACTAATGGAGGACGTGTACTTAATATATGTGCTTGTTCAAATACATTGGATGAAGCTTTAAAAAAGGTTTATGAATGCACAAATATCATTCACTTTGATGGTATGTATTATCGTAAAGATATTGGAAAATAATGGGGGATATTAAAATGGATAAAGTTAGAAGAATCTATGTAGAGAAAAGAAAAGAATATGCAACTGAAGCTAATGAAATTAAACATAATTTAGTTGAACAACTAAAATTAGATATCAAAAGTCTTCGAATAGTACATCGTTATGATGTCCAAGGTGTTTTAGATGATGTTTTAAAACAAGGTATAAATACTATTCTATCAGAACCTATGGTAGATGATGTGTATAACGAAGAATTCCCAATTAATGATAATGAAAAAATCATTGCTATTGAATATCTTCCTGGTCAATATGATCAAAGAGCTGATTCATGCGAACAATGTTTTGCCATTTTAACTGGTAATACATCTACTAGAGTTAAATGTGCAACATATTATGTTGTTTCATTTAATGGTGAAGAAAAGAAAACTATTAAAGAAATTGAACATTTCCTTATTAACCCCGTAGATAGTCGTGTTGCATCTTTAGATAAACCTACAGATTTAACTGATGTTAAGGTAGAAATTAAGTCAGTACCAGTAATTGAAGGATTTAATGATTTAGATGAAAATGGTTTAAAAGATTATTTAAATAAAAATGGAATGGCAATGTCTTATGAAGATTTAAAAGTTTCACAAGATTACTTCAAAAATGAAGAACATCGTAATCCAACTGAAACAGAATTAAAAGTATTAGATACTTATTGGTCTGATCATTGTCGTCATACAACATTTGCAACAATAATTACTGATGTTGATATTGAATCTGGTGCATTTAAAGAAATATTAGAAAAAGATATTGAAGATTATAAAACAAGTCGTCATATGGTATATGGAGTTGATACAAAACGCCCACTTACTCTTATGGATTTAGCTACAATCTCAATGAAAGAATTACGTAAAGCAGGATATTTAGATGATATGGAAGTATCTGAAGAAATCAATGCTTGTTCAATTGAAATCAAAGTTCATACAGATCATGGTGATGAAGATTGGTTATTAATGTTTAAAAACGAAACACATAACCACCCAACTGAAATAGAACCATTTGGGGGAGCTGCAACATGTTTAGGTGGAGCAATTCGTGACCCACTTTCTGGACGTGCTTATATTTATCAATCAATGCGTATTACTGGGGCTGGAGATCCTCGTAAACCTTTAAGCCAAACTCTTGAAGGTAAACTTCCTCAAAGAAAACTATGTCAAGAATCTGCTCATGGATTTAGTTCATATGGTAACCAAATCGGTCTTGCTACTGGATATGTTCATGAAATATATGATGATGGTTATGTAGCTAAAAGAATGGAACTTGGAGCTGTAGTGGCTGCTGCCCCTAAAGAACAAGTTAAAAGATTAATTCCTCAAACAGGACAAATCGTCTTACTAATTGGTGGACGTACTGGACGTGATGGAATTGGAGGAGCTACAGGTTCTTCTAAAAAACATGATGTTAAATCAATTGAAACTGCTGGAGCTGAAGTTCAAAAAGGTAATCCAATTGAAGAACGTAAAATCCAAAGATTATTTAGAAATGAAGAAGTTTCTAAAAAAGTTGTTAGATGTAATGACTTTGGAGCTGGAGGAGTATGCGTAGCAGTTGGTGAACTAGCTGAAGGATTAAATATTAATTTAGATGCTGTTTTAAAGAAATATGAAGGATTAACTGGTACAGAACTTGCTATTAGTGAATCACAAGAAAGAATGGCAATTGTTATTAATAAAGAAGATGCTTCTTATATTAAAGAACAATGTGCTTTAGAAAACTTAGAAGTTGTAGAAGTTGCAACTGTAACTGATACCAATCGTCTTGTTATGAGTTTCATGGGACAAGAAATAGTTAATATTTCTCGTGAATTCTTAGATGCTGCAGGAGCAAAACGTTACCAAGATATTAAAATAGAACTTCCTAATTTTGATAAATCACCTTTAAAAGAAGTTAAACAAAAGAATTTTGTTGATACAACCAAAGAAGTAATGACTAGACTTTCAGTAGCTAGCCAAAAAGGATTAATCGAAAGATTTGATTCTTCAATTGGTAATAATACAGTTTTATCTCCATTTGGTGGTAGAACATACCATACTGAAACTGAAGGGATGGCCGCTTTAATTCCAACTCTTGGTTATGACAATACAACTGCTAGTATTATGGCTTATGGATATAATCCATTAATATCAAAATGGTCTCCATATCATGGTGCCATCTATGCAATTGTTGAATCTGTTGCTAAAATAGTGGCAATGGGAGGAGATTATCATACAGTTCGATTCTCATTCCAAGAATATTTTGAAAAATTATTAGATAATCCAACTAGATGGGGTAAACCACTAGCTGCTTTACTTGGAGCATATCGTGCTCAAAAAGAATTATGTTTACCATCTATTGGTGGTAAAGACTCTATGTCTGGTTCTTTTGAAGACTTAGATGTTCCACCAACTCTTGTATCTTTCGCTATTACTAGTTTAGATGTTAAAGATGTAATGACTCCTGAAGCTAAGGCTCCTGGTCATTTCTTAGTTGAAGTTATTGTTAATAAAGATAAATTTGATATTTATGACTTTGATCATCTTAAAAAACAATATGATGCAATCATGAAACTTATTAAAGAAGAAAAGATTGCTAGTGCCTATACTGTTAAAGATGGTGGAGTAATTGAAGCAGTAAGTAAAATGGTATTTGGTAATGGTTTAGGTTTTGTTTATGATACTAATAATTCACTTGAATCATTAGTTCGTAAAGACTATGGAAATATCATTGTGGAAGTTAAAGGTGAAGATGATTTAGTTGGAATTGACAATTATCGTGTCCTAGGAACTTTAAATGAAAGTGAAACTATCACTTATGGAACTGAATCTATTTCCAATAAAGAATCTTATGCTTTAAATAAATCAGTCTTAGAAGATGTATATCCAACTAGAGAAAAAGCCCCAACTAAAGATTTAATTGTGGCTGAATGTAAAGAAAGAACTACTATTAAACCAAAAGTTTATGTTGAACATCCATTAGTTGTTATACCAGTATTCCCAGGTACTAACTGTGAATATGATAGTAAAAGAGCTTTTGAAAGAGCAGGGGCTAAGGTTGAAATTGTCTTAATTAGAAATAAAACTGAAAAGATGTTAGCTGATTCTATTAATGATTTAGAAGCGGCTATTAAAAAAGCTAATATCGTTATGTTACCAGGTGGTTTCTCAGCTGGTGATGAACCAGAAGGTTCTGGTAAGTTTATCGCTACTGTTCTTAGAAACCCTAAGTTAAAAGCAGCTATTGATGATTTATTAGATAATAGAGATGGACTTATGATTGGTATTTGTAATGGATTCCAAGCTTTAATTAAACTTGGATTGTTACCAGATGGTAAAATTAGAGATATGAATAAAAATGATCCTACTCTAACATTTAATACAATCGGTCGTCATTTATCTCAATTTGTGGATACAAGAATTGGAAGTGTTAAATCACCATGGTTAAAGAATGTAAATGTTGGTGATGTTCATGTAATTCCTATTTCTCATGGAGAAGGAAGATTTGTAGCTGATAAAGATGTAATTGAAGATTTATTTGATAACGGTCAAGTATTCTCTCAATATGTCGATCCAAATAGAAAAGTAACTATGCAAACACCATATAATCCTAATGGATCAATGTATGGTATTGAAGGTATTGTATCAAAAGATGGTAGAGTACTAGGTAAGATGGGACATAGTGAAAGACAAGGTGACAATAGATTTAAAAATGTCTATGGTGAAATGGACCAAAAGATTTTTGAAGCCGGAGTTGCTTATTTCAGAGGAGATAAATAATGGAAAAACAAGAATTTGAATGTTTGACTCTTTGTCCATTAGATGGACGTTATTCAAGTGTTAAAGATGCACTTGGTGAATACTTTAGTGAATATGGTTTAGTAAAATATCGTGTTTTTGTAGAAGTTCAATGGTTAAAATTCTTAATTGAAAATATTCATACTGATGTTTTAGATAAGTTTGATAAATCAAACTTATCTAAAATTGAAGATATTGCAAATAACTTTGATTATGAGTCATTTAAAGCTATTAAAGAAATTGAACAAACAACCCGTCATGATGTTAAAGCGGTTGAATACTACTTAGATAATGAAGTAAAGAAATTAGGTTATGATTATTTACAATCATTTATTCATATTGGATGTACTTCAGAAGATATCAATAATACTTCATATGCTTTAATGATTAAAAATGGATTATCTAAAGTTTGGCTTCAAAGAGCTAAAGAAATAGCTGGTTATATTGATGATTTTGCCTTAAAACATTATGATGATGCAATGCTTGCGCATACTCATGGGCAACCAGCAACTCCAACAACTGTTGGTAAAGAATTTAAAGTATATGCTTATCGAATGTTCTCATCTATTGAAAATATTGAAAGTATTAAGATTAAAGCTAAATTTAATGGAGCTACAGGAAACTATAGTGCAATTTTAACTGCTTTTCCTAATGAAGATTGGGAAGCAAACGCTAAAAAATTTGTTGAAGAATATTTAGGTTTAGAATTCAATCCGTTAACTACTCAAATTGAATCTCATGATTATACTGCTCATATCTTAGATGGAGTAAGACATTTCAATAATGTGTTAGTAGATTTTGATGTTGATATGTGGCTTTATATTTCAATGGAATACTTTAAACAAATTCCAGTAAAAGGAGAAGTTGGTTCTTCAACTATGCCTCATAAGGTTAATCCAATTAGGTTTGAAAATTCAGAAGCTAATATTGATATGTCTAGTAACATTTGTGTTGGTTTATCAAATAAACTTACAAAATCTAGAATGCAAAGAGACTTATCAGATAGTTCTTCTCAAAGAAATTTAGGATTAGCTTTTGGATATTCTATCCAAGCTATCTCTGAAACAATGAATGGTTTAGCTAAATGTGTTGTAAATAAAAATAAATTAGAACATGATTTAAATGAAAAATGGGAAGTACTAGCTGAGCCTATTCAAACAATGCTTAGAAAATATGGTATTTCTGATGCTTATGATCAATTAAAAGAACTTACTAGAGGTAAGAATATTTCTAAAGATGCTATTCATGAGTTTACTAATAGTTTAGATATCTTATCTGATGAAGATAAAGCTACTCTAATAAATATGACTCCTGATAGTTATATTGGTCTAGCTAAATTATTAGCAAAAAAAGAATTAAAATAATAAAAAGCAACTTTTATAAGTTGCTTTTTTTATCGAAAAAATATAACTATTTTTTATAATAGATAAATATTATGCTTTGCACATTCTTCAATCATGTCTTTAGGCCAAATACTTGCTTGAACTTCGCCAACATGAGCTCTATTAAGTAGTAACATACAAAGTCTAGATTGACCAATTCCACCACCAATAGTATATGGTAATTCTTTACTTAAAATCTTTTTATGGTATGGAAGGGTAAGTCGATCTTCACAGCCTTCTAATTTACATTGTTCAACTAATGAATCTTCATCAACTCTAATTCCCATACTAGAGATTTCTAATGCACAATTTAAAGGTTCATACCAAAATAGAATATCGCCATTTAAATTCCAATCATCATAGTCGGGTGCTCTTCCATCATGTTTTTGACCACTTTTAAGTTTATGACCAATTCCAATAATGAAAACACAACCTTTTTCTTTACAAATAGCGTCTTCTCTTTCCTTAGGAGTTAGAGTAGGGTATTTATCTTCAAGTTCTTGAGATGTAATAAAGAAGATATTATCAGGTAATCTATTAACAGCTTTTGGATATTTATACCAAACTTCATGTTCCATATGTTTAATTACTTTAAAGATCTTTTTAACATAGGTTTTAAGAGTTTTGATTGATCTTTCATCTTTGGCAATAATTTTTTCCCAGTCCCATTGATCAACATAATATGAATGAAGATTATCAACTTGTTCATCTTTTCTAATAGCGTTCATATTAGTATATAAACCTTCATGCATTTTAAAATCATATTTTTTTAGAGCCATTCTTTTCCATTTAGCTAGTGAATGAACTACTTCAATAGGATCATCACTTAGTTCAATGATATTAAATGATACGGGTTTTTCAACTCCGCTTAAGTTATCATTTAATCCAGAATTCTTTTCGACAAATAGTGGTGCGGATATTCTTGATAGATGAAGAGCTCTTCCAATCTCTACTTGAAAAGTATCACGAATATACTTAATAGCTTCTTGTGTTTCTCGAAGTGATAATACTGGATCATAGTTTTTAGGTATTATTAAATTCATCTTATTTTCTCCCATTTATTAATTATTTAATATTATATATGATTATTTTCATAATAAAAGGCTTATATGTTATAATATTGAAAATTGAGTTGAGGTATTAAGATGAGAAATTTAAAAGAAATTAAAAATATAGTAGTAAAAATAGGTTCTACTTCTTTATGTGATAGTAAAGGTAACCTTTCTGATGAAAGAATACTAACTTTTATATCCCAAATAGTAAAAATAAAAAGAAAAGGAATTAATGTCGTTATTGTATCTTCAGGGGCTATTAATGCCGGGATGCTTCAACTTTCTTTAGATAGTAAACCAACTAAACTATCAGATAAACAAGCTCTTGCAGCTATTGGACAAGCTAGATTGATGCAAATATATGAAGATTTATTTAAGTTATATCATATTAATGTTGCTCAAATACTTCTTACTCATGATGATTTTGATAATCGTAAAAGACTTATGAATTTAGCTAATTCACTTAAATCAATTATGGACTATGGAGTTGTTCCAATTATCAATGAAAATGATCCTCTAGCTGTAGAGGAAATAAAAGTAGGAGATAATGATACTTTAGCTAGTTTAATTGTACCTATCGTAGATGCTGATTTACTTATTTTAGTATCTGATATTGATGGGTTATATGATGATAATCCAAATACAAATAAAGATGCTAAACTTATTAGTAATGTTAAAAGCATTACAAGTAAAATTAGAAGTTTTGCCAAAGATTCAAATAATAATGTTGGTACTGGAGGAATGGTTACTAAACTTAGAGCAGCTAAAATTGTTAATGATTATGGTTGTGATATGGCAATCGTTAACGGGTCTTACCAAAATATTCTTTTAGATCTACTTGCTGGTAAAGAAGTTGGAACTTATTTTGATGGTAAAAGCGGAATTACTCTTTCTAGTAGAGACCATTGGATTATGTATCGAAGTAAACCTAAAGGTAAAGTTATTATTGATGATGGAGCTAGAAATGCTTTAATGAAAAAACATACATCATTACTTCCAAAAGGAATTATTGATGTTGATGGTAAATTTATGGCTGGTAGTATTGTTGATATCGTTGATAAAGATGATAACTTACTAGCAAGAGGAATAGTTAATTATTCTTCTAGTGAGGTTGAGTTAATTAAAGGTTTAAAGACTAGTCAAATTGAAGATGTTCTTCACTTTAAAGATTATGATGAAGTTATCCATGCAGATAACTTAGTTCTTAGAAAGGATAATTAAAATGAGTGAAATTGAAACTATTTTAAAGAATGCTAAATATGCTTGTCGTGACATGCAAAAAGTTTCTAAAGAAGATAAAGCTAAGGCCTTAAAAGCTATTTCCAATGCTTTAAAAGATAATTGTGATTATATTTTAGAAGAAAATAGTAAAGATATTGCTTTAGCTAAAGATAATGGAATTAAAGAAGCAATGATAGATCGCTTACTTTTAACTAAAGATCGAATTGAAAGTATGTCTAATGATATTTTAAAAGTTATTGAATTAGATGATCCGATTGGAACATTAGTAAGAGAAATTAAAAGACCTAATGGCCTTATAATTAAACAAATAAGAATTCCGATTGGAACTATTGGTGTCATTTATGAATCTAGACCTAATGTTACTGTTGATATAGCTAGTTTATGTATTAAGACTAATAATGTTTGTGTTTTAAAAGGTGGTAAAGAAGCAGTTAATTCTAACAAAGCTTTAGTTAAAGTTATTAACGAAGCTATTAAAGATATTTTACCTGCAAATGCAGTTAATTTAATAATTACTAAATCTCATAAAGACAGTGATGAAATAATAAAAGCTAATAAATATTTAGATGTCATCATACCTCGAGGAAGCAGTAACTTAATTAATTATGTAGTAAGTAATGCGACAGTGCCTGTAATTGAGACAGGAGCGGGTATTTGTCACTTATATGTAGATAAAGACGCTTCTTTAAAAATGGCTTTAAAAATAGCGGTAAATGCTAAAATGCAAAGACCTAGTGTTTGTAACGCGATTGAAACAATCTTAGTTCATAAAGATGTAGCCAAAGAATTCTTACCAATGTTAAAAGAAGCTTTTGATAATAAAGTCAAAATCTATGGTGATGAAGCTACTAGAAAGATTATAGAATGTGAAATAGCTACAAGTAAAAACTATGCTACTGAATACGATGATTACATTTGTAATATCAAGGTCGTAGAAAACATCGACCAAGCAATTGAACATATTTATAATTATTCAACAAAGCATTCAGAATCAATTATTACAAGCAATCAAGAAACTGCTAAATACTTTATGGATTCACTTGATTCTTCATGTGTGTATGTTAATGCATCGACAAGATTTACCGATGGGGGAGAATTTGGCTTTGGTGCCGAAGTTGGTATTTCTACGCAAAAACTTCATGCTCGTGGTCCTCTTGGTTTACAAGAAATAACTAGCACTAAGTATTTAATATATGGAAATGGACAAATAAGAGACTAGAAATAGTCTTTTTTTGTTGACTAATATAATAACAAGTATATAATCGTTAGTGTTCTAACGATTAGACAACTAACTATTAAGGAGATGATTATAAATGCATAATGGAGAATGCAATCCATCAATAAGCGTATTTCATGATGTAGAAAAAGCTCTTAGAATGATGATGACAACCTTTATTAATGAGCTAGGAATGTCGACTAATGAGTTCTTTACGATTGCTACAATTGAAAAATTTGATATCTCTAATCAAAAAGAATTATCAAAGTTTTTACATATAACACCTGCTAGTTTATCTGTTCGTTTAGATAAACTAGAACAGAATGGTTATATTAAAAGAGAAGTTGATAAAAATGACCGTCGTAATACTATTGTAATTACGACTAAAAAATCTAAAGATATTTTTTCTAAAAATCAAGAGATAGAAAAAATTATTAAAGAAACAATCTTTAAAGGATTTTCAAGTGAAGATAAAGAACAGTTTATAAATTATCTAAACAAAATTAAAGATAACGTCGACAATTATACAAAGGAGCATACTTATGTGGAAGATTAAAAAATACTTTTTGAAATACTGGCCAATGATTATTGGTTGTGCTCTACTATTACTTGGGCAAGCATCTAGTGAATTATCACTACCTGATTATATGAGCAATATCGTATCAAATGGTATCCAAGCAGGAGGATTTGATTCTTCTGTATCAAAAATTTATACCGCTGATACTTATAATAATTTAAAACTATTCATGAATGATAATGAAGTTAAATTATTTGAATCTTCTTATAAAGAAGTAGCTAAAGGTAAAGCTTCTAAAGATATTAAGGAAGAATTCCCTAAAGCTAATGCTAATGAGATATATGTTTTAAAAGATATATCTTCATCAAAAAAAGATAAATTAGAAACTACGCTAATTAAACCAACTTTAATGGTAACTTCAATTAGTTCAATGAAAACTGATTCTAAAGAGTACAAGAAAATGTTTTCTAAACTACCCGAAGGTGTTTCTCCATTTATGGCTATTAGTATGATGCCTCAAAATCAACGTCTAAAGATGTTAGAAAATGTTGATAAACAAATGGATACTATGGGTGAAAGTACGATTAAAATAGCTGCTGGTAACGGAGTTAAAGCGGAATATAAAAAACTTGGAGCAGACACTAGCCAAGTTCAAAATGATTATATTATAAAGAATGGGATTACAATGCTTTTAATTGCCCTAGGTGGTACATTATGTGCTATATCGGTTGCTTATTTTTCATCTAAAACAGCTGCTAAAGTAGCTAGGGATTTAAGAAGTGCTGTATTTAAAAAAGTTGAAAGTTTCTCTAATGAAGAATTTTCTAAATTTTCAACGGCTTCATTAATTACTAGAACAACAAATGATATCACGCAAGTTCAAATGGTAGTTATGATGTTCCTTAGAATAGTAATCTACTCACCAATTCTTGCATTTGGAGCTCTTTATAAAGTTATTGATCAAGCTAATCAAATGACTTGGATTATTGGTGTAGTACTACTTATTATAGCAATAATAATGGTATTAGCCTTTATTATCGTAATACCAAAATTTACTAAGATTCAAACATTAGTTGATAAACTAAATTTAAGAATGCGGGAAAACTTGTCAGGTACTTTAGTAATTAGAGCATTTGGTAATGAAAAACATAGTGAAGAAAAATTTGATGAAGCTAATGATAACTTAACTAAAGTAAACCTATTCGTTAATAGAGCGATGGCTGTATTAATGCCGATTATGATGTTTATAATGAATGCCACTACCTTAGTAATTATTTATTATGGAGCTAAACAAGTAGATCTAGGAAACATCCAAATTGGACAAATGATGGCCTTTTTACAATATATTATGCAAATAGTAATGTCATTTTTAATGATTGCCATGATTGCTATAATGCTTCCTAGAGGTAGCGTTGCTGCAAAAAGAATCTATGAAGTATTATCTACAGAGCCTAAGATTATAGATCCTGCTTCTCCAAAAGCTTTCGATGAAAGTAAAAAAGGATTATTAGAGTTCAAAAATGTTAGTTTTTCATATCCTGGAGCGAAAGAACCAGTTTTAGAAAATATTAATTTTACAGCCATGCCTGGTAAAACAACTGCCTTTATTGGTTCTACTGGTTCTGGTAAATCAACATTAATCAACTTAATTCCTCGTTTTTATGAAGCAACCTCAGGAGAGATTGTTTTAGATGGGGTGAATATTAAAGATGTTACTCAACATGATTTAAGAGAAAAACTTGGGATTGTTCCTCAAAAAGCCAACCTTATTGGTGGAACAATAAAGTCTAATTTAATGTTTGGGACCAATGATGCAACTGATGAAGAGTTAAATGAAGTAATTGCAGTATCACAAGCAAAAGAATTCGTTGATTCTAAAGAAAGTGGTTTAGAAACAACTGTTGCTCAAGGTGGATCAAACTTCTCGGGTGGACAAAAACAACGTTTAGCAATAGCTAGAGCTATTGCTCGTAATCCAGAAGTATTAATATTTGATGATAGTTTCTCAGCTCTTGATTTTAAGACTGATGCTACGCTAAGACATGAACTTAAGAAAATGTCTCAAAAGACTAAGAATACAATATTAATAGTTGGTCAAAGAATTGCTTCTATTATGGATGCTGATCAAATAATAGTATTAAATGAAGGAAAGATTGTTGGTAAAGGAACACATGATGAATTAATGAATAAATGTGAAATATATAAAGAAATTGCTTTATCACAACTTTCAAAGGAGGAACTTGCAAATGGATAAGCAAAAAACTTCTAGAAAACCCCAACGTCGGGGAATGGGACATGGACCAAACATGTCTGTCGAAAAAGCAAAAGATTTTAAAGGAACACTTAAAAAATTAATTAGATATTTAAAACCTTACTATTTTAAATTAGTAGTTGTAATGATATTTGCAGCTGGTTCAACAATCTTTACAATTTTAGGGCCAAAGATTCTAGCTAAAGCGACTGATAAGTTGTCAGTCGGGATAATGGCTAAAGTTAGAGGAACTGGTGGAATTGATTTTTCCTATATTGGAATGATTTGTATTATTCTTGTTTGTTTCTATTTAGTATCATCTTTATTTAGTTATATTCAAGGATTTATTACGAGTGGAATTTCTCAAAAAGTAGCTTATGATTTAAGAAAATCTATTTCTCAAAAGACTGATCGATTACCTCTTAAATATTTTGATAAACACTCTAGTGGAGATACATTATCAATTGTTACAAACGATATTGATACAATTGCTCAATCATTAAATCAATCATTGTCGCAAATTATTACATCAAGTTGTACCGTAATTGGAATATTTATTATGATGTTAACAATTTCATGGCAAATGACAATTATTGCTTTCTTAGTATTACCAGTTAGTATGATTTTTATAACAATGGTTACTAAAAAATCTCAAAAACACTTTGAGAAGCAACAAAACTCTTTGGGTGATGTTAACGGTCATATTGAAGAAATGTATGGTGCTCATAATGTTGTTAAAGCATTTAATGATGAAGAAAAATCAGTTGAAGAATTTGAAAAGTATAATAACGATTTATATAACGCTGCATGGCGTTCTCAATCATTATCTGGACTTATGATGCCTATTTCTCAATTTGTTGGTAATTTAGGTTATGTTGGGGTTTGTATTGTTGGAGGACTTCTTTCTGGGGCTAATGGAATTACTATTGGTGATATCCAAGCATTCGTCCAATATGTAAGACAATTTAACCAACCAATCGCTCAACTTGCTCAAACTATGAATCAACTTCAAAGTGTAGCTGCAGCTAGTGAAAGGGTATTTGCTTATTTAGAAGCTGAAGAAATTGAAGATGAAACACCAAAATTAACTTCAGAAGAAGTATCTAAACTTCAAGGAGCAGTTACTTTTGATGAAGTAAACTTTGGTTATGATCCTGATAAAATCATTATTAATGATTTCAATATGCATGTCCATGCTGGTCAAACAGTTGCTATCGTAGGACCAACAGGGGCTGGTAAAACAACAATTGTTAAGTTGTTAATGAGATTCTATGAATTGAATAAGGGTCAAATATTAATTGACGGACATGATATCAAAGATATGACTCGTCATGATTTAAGAAATATGTTTGGTATGGTTCTTCAAGATACATGGTTATTCAATGGAACAATTGAAGAAAACTTAAAGTATGGTAATTTACAAGCAACAGACAAAGAATTGCAAGATGCTTGTGATATGGCATATGTTGATCACTTCGTTAATACTTTAGAAGATGGTTATCAAACAATCATTAACGAAGAGAGTTCAAACATTTCTTCTGGACAAAAACAATTATTAACTATTGCTAGAGCATTTCTAAAAGATCCTAAGATTCTTATCTTAGATGAAGCTACTTCTTCAGTTGATACAAGAACTGAAGTCTTAATTCAAAAAGGAATGGATTCTTTGATGGAAGGAAGAACTTCATTTGTTATTGCTCATCGACTTTCAACAATTAGAGAAGCTAATACAATTATAGTAATGGATAAAGGAGATATAATTGAAATTGGAAATCATGAATCATTAATGGCTAAAAATGGTTTCTATGCTAACTTATATCAATCTCAATTTGCTCAAGAATAAAATACAGTAAAAAAAGACTAGACAAGTTATAATTAGATGTGTTATTCTAACTCTACTTGAGGGAGTAATTGGCGCTATAAGCGTGGTATGTCAACATCCTGGCAGATAATAAATGCCTGGCATATCTTAAATAATGAGACTCATGTGCAAATGTTTGTTATTTGCACATGGTGTCTTTAACCGTGTTTGCAAATGCAAGCGCGGTTTTTAATTACAATCTTAGGAGGAAATGAAATGATTTATGTATTGTATTTATGCGTTGCATGTGGTGTAACATTATTATCAATTAAAGCAGCGGATTATGTGGATTTAATTGATCGAAAAACTTCTTTGTCGGGAGCATTCATTGGTGGGATTATGCTTTCAGCTGTAACTTCCTTACCAGAGCTATTTACTAGTATTTCGTCGACGTTAATGCTAAATGAACCTGGACTTTGTATAGGAAATATTCTAGGCAGTGATTTATTTAATCTAACCATGCTAGCAATTCTTTTATTGATATCTTTTAAGGAATTTTCTAACTACTCTGTTTCTCGTAGTCATAATGTAGTTATTTTTTCGATTATAGTTTGCTACATCGCTATTGTTGGTAACATGTTAGGTTTTTTAAATATTGATGTTATAACTGTTAGTATAACTTCGATTATTATTATTGGATGTTATATTGTGAGTTTTAAACATTTAGCTTCTGAAGATGGCTCAGTAGATGAAGAATTTGAAGATACTTCATTAAGTTTAAAAGATATTGTTGTTCGTTTTATAATTGTCAGTATTGGAATTATTGCTCTTAGTATCATTATTTCATATGTTACTGATGATATTTCTATTAAACTTAATTTGGGTAAAGGAATTGCTGGAGCCATTTTTATGGGAATTGCGACATCGCTACCAGAAGTTACTTCTTCCATTGCATTAGTAAAGAAGAAAAAGTATGATATTGCTATTGGTAATATTGTTGGTAGTAATATCTTTAATTTAGGAATAATGGCTGTTGTTGATATTCTTTATGTAAAAGGTGGTATATATGACTTTACTGATCCTAAGACAGTTATCTTATTAATCTCTGGTCTAGTAGGAACAACGTTTATGTACCTAGCAGTTAAATTTGATAATAAATATTTAAAGATATTTAGCTTATTAAGTGTAGTAATGTGTTATGTAGCTTTCTTAGTTATTTAAAAACAAAAAGGAACTATATTTTCTATTTTGCAGTTGTCAACTCAAAGTAGACACAAAAAAGAATCAATAGAACCCTTGTTCAATTCTATATTGCACAGGGGTTTTATAATTTAATGCACAAGCAGGACGTTTATTATTGTAATAATATATA
>JAQVWN010000030.1 GCA_028749475.1 Thomasclavelia sp. | reverse complement strand
ATCCAACAGCATACCTATGTCTGTTTTAGATCTTCTTACTCCCAATGAAAAAAGAACTCAACTGTTGGCTTATTATAAATAAATTGAATGAATTATTTATGTTTCACATCATTTACAAATGTACAAAATGCTCAGTAATTTTTCAATTCATTAATGGTAGTTTTAAGTACATTACTTAATATAAGTCATTCATTTATTACTTCTTTGTTGTTTTATGTTTTAAACACTTTCTAGTCATGTTATTAAGTAATTCTATTTATTTCTTTTTCAAGTGTAATAAGGATTACAAAGTTTTATTTACTATATCATACTAGGACTCCTATTTAATTGTTTAAATAGAAGTTCTTATAGAAATATTTGAATGATAAAGTTGAGATATAACTGTTCTCTTGTTTATGCTAATATGATTATAGTTCATAAGATTCCTCCTGATAGTTATTTGTTACATTATATCGATGGATTCTTGTAAACATTATATTAATATAATGGAGGTATTTTAATATGAGTGATGAAAAAATAGTTGTGAAAAAAAAAACAATTAATGAACAATCTAATAGTATGCTAAGTTGTTTAGATTTTGAAGTTATAGACAAGAATAATTATCCAACAACCACTAATTTAAATGATGTTGCTTGTTTGCAAGAGAGTAACCATCTTGGATATGAAACAACTTCTGCTATAAAGGATAGGATAATTGAAATGATTCATTCTTATAAAGGTTTGGAAAATATCTTTGATGAATTTGACATCAACACTGCAAAAAAGATAAAGGACTAAAAAATGAATAACGAACTAGAAAAAATAGAAAATGATTATCGAAAGAATTCAAGGCAAATAGAAGACTTTATAGATCAAATAGATTATGTCAACAATTGGGTATATAGGATAACCAATAGACATAATAGTAACTTGTTAATTGAAGCTTGTGATGAAGCAATATCCGAAATTAAAAAAGTTAATAATGAAACAACTTACATTAAGGAAGAGCAATTAAAGAAATATAGAAATAAAAGAAGGGAATACGAGTAAAATGGGATACAGATATGATGCTACTGAATTAAAAAATTGTATTGATAGAGTAAATGATAAAATAACTATTCGAAACGACCAAATCACTGCGTTAGAAGAAAAAATGAATAGAGTCATTGACAGTAACGACAATTCTGGTGAAGCATTTGCCAGCTTTAGAAACTTAATGGTATATTCCCTAGCAGGTCTTAAGGAACTACGAATTGGATCAAAATTAATTATTAAAGGTAATAAGAAATTAATCTCTGATATTAAATCATCAATTGATAGTAATTCCAAATCACATCTAATTGAGGAAGACTTAAGAGATGAAATACGACAAGCTGAACTACAAATAGATGAACTAGAAAATAATAATAACTGGTTTTCAGAATTAGTAGGAACTCAACAAAAAATGATTGATATCATAAAGGATTTAAGAAAAAAATTAGTTAAACAAGTTGGTGAATTGGTAACGTTTGGTCAATCCTCACATAATTATTATAGTGATGCTAATACATATTTCGCTAATGCCCAAAGAGTTACAGAGGAACTATTAAAGGCCAAATTAATCAATGATGGCCATGGAAATAGTTATTACAATTTTAATGGTTTAGATATTAAGTATATGGAAAGTTTAATTAATGAACAAGGAAGAAAAGAATTGATAGCTCTAGGTTACATTGATTCAAAAGGCAATATAACAAAAGATGGATATAAATATTTAGAAAATCAATTCAAAAAAGATCCTAATGATTTGAATTATCATGATATTTATTATGGAGGATTACTGCTTTCTGAAGTCGATACGCCTAAAGAAATGAAAAAGATATTAACACTTTCCTATTGTGATGAAAGAAAAGAAAACGTTCATGGATCACTTGTTCCTAGATATTACCTTTCTCCAAGTTATACAGCATTATTGGCCAAGGCCAATCTAATATTACAAACTGATTACATGAAGAACTCAATTGATGGTAAAAACTCTGACAAAAATACTAAAGAATACGAAAGAAAAATATTATTTAACAATGCTTTAGCAAATATTGGATTAAGTATTCCTAGTGTCTTAAATAAATTCTCATTAACTGACTGTAAGGTTATAACTAATCATGGTAATGGACACGAAAATTCTGGTGATTATTTAGAATATACTGTTGGAAGTGATAAAGATGGCAATAGTAATGGTGATACTATTTCAATAAAATTACATATAAGAGCCAACAATACTGACTACGAAACAGTAACTACTAAATTTAATGGTACTAGTACTCTTGCATTAAATGATGCATACAAAAACTACTTAAATAATGGAACAATGTCACCTGCCGTTTCTTTGTTACTTTCATTTGTTGGAACAGCAGCCACTGTAACTAATCCCGAAGCACTATTGACAACCATATTTACTTCCGCTCTATCAGCAAGTGACTTTATTACATCAACAACCGAAATGAGCAAAAAAGACTTAGATATCAATCTATTGGAAAATGCAATAGATACATTCCACTTAACTAGTTATAGTGATGACACCAATGGTAATATTTCAATTTCAGCAACGAATGAAACAAAAACTGCAATAGATAATATAAATTCCAAATTGATAGAATGGTCGCGAAAAGGTAGTAAACTAAGTAACTGGGAAACTAATGATCATTTTATATTAGGTAGTAAAAAATTAAGCGATCTATATTCAAAGATTAAGGCCCTCGGATTAGAAAAAGTGATTTTTCCAGATGGCAAACCTAGTTATTCCGACCAAAACAAACGTATTGTTTTAAACCAATTAAGTTATGATGATGTCAGTAACCCAAACAAACTACAAGCTTATGCTGCCTTTCTTGATTACACGGAATTAGAAAAGGAAATAAAATAGACATGATAAAGAAAAGAAAAATATTAATATTGCTTGTTTTATTACTCTCAGTGATCTTAACTGGGTGTAGTACAACAGGTAATGATAAAAAAGAAGTATCGCAAGGGAATAAGGAAGCTTACGAAAAAATATTGAATTATGGATTTACTTTAACTGTTTCGAAAAAGAGTACAACGAGTGAAAAAGAAGCACTTACATTCTATTATTCATTTATAACTAATGACAATAAGCATATAACTTTTATGCTTGATTATTATGATGGTAAAATGGATTTAATAAAGTATCAAGATATGAGAATTGATATTAGTAATGAAAAGACTACCAATTATACTTTTATAGGTGAGATTAAAAGTAAAGAATTAGATTTCACAAAAGCGGATGAGAGCCTTAAAAAAATATGTGAGGATATAGGTATCAAAAAATCAGATCTAAAAGGATTTGCACAACATGTATATTATTTATATACGAAAGGTAAAATCAAAACAGAAGATGGTTTATAAGTTAATGTGTTTATGATAAAAACAAGAAGAATATTAATAGTATTTGTTTTATTACTCTCAGTGATCTTTACTGGGTGCAGTACAACAGGAAACGATCAAAAAGAAGTGTCACAAGGCAATAAGGAAGCTTACGAAAAAATATTGAATTACGGGTTTGCTTTAACTGTCTCGAAAAAGAGTACAACGAGTAAAAAAGAAGCACTTACATTCTATTATGCATTTATAACTAAAGACGATAAACAGATTACTTTTATGATCAATTACTATGACACTAAGCTTGAATCAATAGAGTATCAGGATATGAGAATTGACATTAGTAATGAAAATACTACCAATTATACTTTTATAGGTGAGGTTAAAAGTAAAGAATTGGATTTCACAAAAGCGGATGAAAGTCTTAAGGAAATTTGTGAAGATATAGGTATCAAAAAATCAGATTTAAAAGGATTGGCACAACATGTATATTATTTATATACGAAAGGGACAATAAAGACTGAAGATGGTTTATAATTATGATAAAAACAAAAAGAATATTAATAGTATTTGTTTTATTACTCTCAGTGATCTTTACTGGATGCGGTACAACAGGAAATGATAAAAAAGAAGTATCACAAGGCAATAAGGAAGCTTACGAGAAAATATTGAATTACGGATTTACTTTAACTGTCTCAAAAAAGAGTACAACCAGTAAAAAGGAATCACTTAAATTTGTTTATTTATTAGAAACTGAAGATGGTAAAAATATTACCTTTATGATTTCATTTTATGATGAAAAAATGTTGTCAATAGAATATAAAGATATGAGAATTGATATTAGTAATGAAAATACTACCAATTATACTTTTATAGGTGAGATTAAAAGTAAAGAATTAGATTTTACAAAAGCGGATGAGAGCCTCAAAAAAATTTGTGAAGATATAGGTATCAAAAAATCAGATTTAAAAGGATTTGCACAACATGTATATTATTTATATACGAAAGGTAAAATCAAAACAGAAGATGGTTTATAAATTGAGGAATGTCAATTACATCCATTTATAATGGTATCTAGAATAGAAAAAAGGACGAGTCATCGCTCGTCCTTTTCTTATCCGTTTATGCTAAGTCTTTTGAATATCTATATATTTTAACATAATACTCTTATTGCAAATTCAAATAGTTTGCCATATCTTATGAAAATAAAAAAATAAAGGATGATTATCTCATCCTTTATTAACTATGCATTTGAAGTTTGATTTTGCATAGGAACTTTATTATCTTTAAGTGTAAATACTGCGGCAATAATTACAAGAATCATTGCAACAATTCCAAGTAAAGCTCCAAGTGCTGCATATATACCATGTTCAATAATCCCTAAAACATGTCCGGCTATAGGCATATTATTTTGTTTAGATTTTACTAGTCCATAAATATGTACAACTACACTAACAACTGCATAGACTAAGAAGAATGTTGAAACTCCTTCTGTAGTACTAGTATCAGTTGAAAATGCACTTCCTAAAATTACAAATATTGCAAATGCATAAAGCACTGCCCCTATAATATCTAAAATCCCTGCTATTGTATTAACTTTTAACTTCATTTTTCTCTCCCCCTATTTTTTAAACTAATTTAAATCGAATGTTAAACATGTTTTATTATCTAAAACATCTGGATAAACCCTAACTTTTAAACCTGTTGAACCACTTGGAAGTTCATAAACTAAATCACCTTCCACAGTTCCTCCAGCATTAAGATCTCCACTATCAAGCAAATGACCAGTATCATACAATGTGACATCGGTTTTTTCTACTCCATTACTATCTAATATTTTCCAATATAGAGAGTTGAAATCGATTTTTTCATCTGACTTGTTTTCAATCTTTACTGTAACTACATAATATGTGTTACCTTCATCAGGTGTGAAATATTCTTCACCTTGTGACTGTTGAAAATTAGTAACAGTATAGTTAACTTTATCGAGAGTTCCTGTTTCATTTAACCCAAACTCTGTTTTAGTTTTCTTCTTGCTATCACTACTTTCATCATCCGAAGAACTACTACAGCCAACTAATCCAACACACATTATCATAACTAAAAAAATACTGAATATTTTCTTCATCATAATTACTTTCCCTTTCAATGAATGTCATAAATGAATTATAACTTTCAACAGTTTTATTTTGGTATGCTAGAAGCATACAAAACATAAAAAAGATGAATGGGTTTAACCACTCATCTTAATTAAAAAATAATTTTAGAATATCTTCGTAAAACGAAAATGCATAAATAATCATTATGTAACAAAATCCAATTAAACAATATTTACCTAGTTTTGTTTTTCTGCCACTAGTAATCTTATCTAAGATTCCATTATAGTTACTAAAGTAAAATACACTACCAATCATAAATAAAGTATAAACAATCCTTACATATATTTGAGCACTACTTGGCAGTAAATCATTATTAATATTTGATCCAATAATAATACAACCTAAATATCCTAGTATCGCAATAACCATATGTTTATAATTATTAGTTCTAAATCCAGGAAGATTGATACTAACAAATTTACTATGTGAGTTAAAAGCTTTTTGGAAAGCTTTGACACTTTTAAATCTTTGAGTTTCATCTATTCTTGTCGCTATTTCAACTACCTTTTTATAAATGGTATTATTACTAGCTTCAATTGAACCTTCAGTTAGTAAATTGAGTAATACCCCCAGTGAATAAATATCACTTCTAATTCCACTTTGATTAAAACCATATTGTTCAGGAGCTGCATAGCCAGGACTTCCCATTACAACTGTATCTCGTGATTTATTTTCGTCATATTCTCTAGCGATATCAAAGTCAAATAAGACTAATCTTCTACCATCATAAAAGATATTTTCTGGTTTGATATCGCGATGAATAATAGGTGGTTTAGAATTATGAAGTAAAGTTAAAGCCTCACATAATTGATTAATAATATTAGATATTTCATTATTAGTAATATCATTATCATAAAGATATTTATCTAATGTTTGACTATTAATATATTCTTCAATAACTATTAATTCATTATCTATTTCATTTACATCGATGATTCGAGGAATAGACATACTATTTATTTCTTTAAGTTGTAAATAAACATTCTTTTCATAATACTTATAGATCTTTTTTATAAAGAGGGTATTATTTTCATCTTTAATTAGATATATTTTCTTATATTCATTTTCCTTAATCAGTTTAACTTCTTTATATTCCATAACTTGCCCCTTATTGAAAAGTATTATATCATAAGTCCATGAGTGAAACAGAAAAATTATTAGAATACATATCAAAAGAGAATAGTATTAAAAAGATTTTAAAACAAGTACCTGATATTACTTTTACTGATTATTTAAATACTTTATTAGTAAAATAAAAAAAGTAAAAATAGTTTAGTTAAAGATTCTAATATATCTAGAACTTATGCTTATCAAATTATTAATGGAACAAAAATGCCATCTAAAGATAAAGTAATAGCTTTAGCTATTGCTTTAAAATGTGATTTACATGAGACCAATAACTTATTAAATCTTTCTAATAATGGCAACTTATATTCCAAAGTAAAAAGAGATGCTTTAATTATTAAATCTTTAAACAATAAATATTCAGTTGAAAAAACCAACATCTTACTAGATGAATATAATCTAGAAATACTAAAATAAACCATTTTTTATAAAATGGTTTATTTTTATATTATTCTTTATTTAAATTCTTAAAAGCTGTTGAAAGCATTAACTTAATACGATTAAGTTGATTTACTTCACTAGCTCCAGGATCATAGTCAATAGCGACAATATTAGATTCTGGGTACTTATTTCTTAAAGCCTTGATAGCTCCTTTACCAGTTACATGGTTTGGTAAACAACCAAATGGTTGCATACAAACAATGTTTGGCGCTCCAGTTTCAATTAATTCAATCATTTCTCCTGTTAAGAACCAACCTTCTCCAGTTTGGTTACCAATAGAAACAATTTCACTAGCTTTACTAGCTAAATGTTGAATTGGACTAGGGGCATCAAATCTCTTTGAAGCTTTTAAAGCTTTAATCATGTCTTTTCTTAAGAAATCGACACCTTTAGTTGCTAGGTTACATAACATTGTAGATTTAGCAGTTGCATTAAAGTGTTCTTTTTCAAAGTTAGTAGAATAGAAACAATATTGGAAGAAATCTATTAAGTCTGGCATTACTGCTTCTCCACCTTCTTCTTCAATTGTTTTAACTATTTCATTGTTAGCAGTTGGATGGAACTTAACTAAGATTTCTCCGACTAAACCAACTCTTGGTTTTTTAATATCTAATAATGGTAAATTATCAAAGTCTTCAACAATTTTATAAACATTCTTTTTAAATGTTTTTAAAGAACCATCTTCAACATTTTCCATACATTTATCAACCCAAGATTGATATAGTTTATTAGCTGCTCCTTTTTCTTTTTCATAAGGTCTTACTCGGTATAAGACTCTCATAAATAAATCACCATACATAGCTCCAATGATTACTTTCTTAGCTAAAGGATAATCAATTTTAAATCCAGGGTTATTCTCTAAACCTTGAAGGTTTGCCGAAATAACTGGTACTTGTTCTAAACCAGCATCTTTTAATGCTTTTCTAATAAAAGCGATGTAGTTGGTTGCTCGGCAACCACCACCAGTTTGAGTAATTAATAAAGCTGTTTTATTAATGTCATAATCACCACTAGTAATAGCTTCCATTAATTGACCAGTAACTAAGATACTTGGATAACAAGCATCATTATTTACATATTTTAATCCGGCTTCAACAGCACCTTTATCTACTGAAGGTAAGATAACTACATTATATCCTGCATCATTCATTGCTTTTTCAACAAATTGGAAATGAATCGGTGACATTTGTGGACATAAAATAGTATATCGATCATCTTTCATCTTTTTAGTAAAAGGAATTTTTACTGGTTTATATTTCTTAGATAAATCAGGATGTTGAACTTCTTTTTCAATAGTTGCTTTTAAAGATCTAATTCTAATACGAATAGCTCCTAAGTTACTACCCTCATCTATCTTAATTAAAGTATATATTTTATTTCTATTATGAAGAATTTCAGCTACTTGATCACTTGTAACCGCATCTAAACCACATCCAAATGATGTAAGTTGAATTAACTCTAAATTACTTTGAGTAGAGACAAAGCTAGCTGCATGATACATTCTTGAGTGATATGTCCATTGATCAACTACTCTTGTATCATCTAATTCTTTATCTAAATCACAAACACTATCTTCAGTTAAAACTGCCATTCCTTCTCCAGTAATTAAATCAGCAATACCATGATTTATTTCGGGATCAACATGATATGGTCTTCCTGATAAGACAATACCACGCATATTATTTTCTTTTAGATAACCTAAAACCATTTGTCCTTGTTGTCTGACATCATGATTAAATCTAGCTAACTCTTCATAAGCATGATCCATCGCTTCTTGAAGTTCTTTACTAGATACATTAAAGTTTTTAAATTCATCCTTTAAATTATGTAACATAGTTTTAGGATTGCTTAAATCAACAAAAGGATTTCTAAAGGTAATGTTTTCATTATGAATATTATCCACATTATTTCTTATTACTTCTGGATAACTTGTAACTACTGGACAATTATAATGATTACCTTGATGCTTATTTTCAATTCTTTCATAAGCAACACTAGGATAGAAAATATATTTAATTCCTTTTTCGATTAATGATTCAATATGTCCATGAACAAGTTTGGCAGGATAACAAACACTCTCACTAGGAATTGATTCAATTCCTTTTTCATACACTTGTTTAGATGATCTTGGAGATAACACTACTCTAAACTTAAGATCAGTAAATAAAGTATGCCAGAAAGGATAGTTTTCATACATATTTAATACTCTTGGGATTCCAACAGTTCCTCTAGTAGCTTCATCTTCAGTTAAAGAACGATACTGGAATACTCTACGATATTTATAATCATATAGATTAGGTAATGATTTAGATTTAGGAGGAAGATTAGCTCCTCTTTCACATCTATTACCTGATATATGTTCACTACCATCATTAAACTTACTAACAGTAAGTAAACAATGGTTAGTACATTTTTGACATCTTCTAATATCACTTGTGAAATTAAATCTATCTAATTCTTCTAATGAAAGAAGAGTTGAAGGTTTACCTTCATATCTTTCTTTAGCAATTAAGGCAATTCCATAAGCGCCCATTAAACCAGCAATATCCGGTCTAATTACTTCAACACCAGTTTCAAGTTCAAAGGCTCTTAAAACTGATTCATTATAGAAAGTTCCACCTTGAACTAAAACATTCTTTCCAACTGCTTCTTTATTTCTAAGTTTAATTACTTTATATAAAGCATTTTTAATAACTGAATAAGAAAGACCTGCTGAAATATCTTCAATCTTAGCTCCTTCTTTTTGAGCTTGTTTAACTTTAGAATTCATAAAGACAGTACATCTACTACCTAAATCAATAGGGGCTGTAGAATCAAGAGCTAATTTAGCAAATTCTTTAACATCATATCCTAAAGAATTAGCAAATGTTTCAATAAAAGATCCACATCCTGATGAACAAGCTTCATTAAGTAAGATATCTTGAATAACCCCATCTTCAATCTTAATAGCTTTCATATCTTGACCACCAATATCAAGAATAAAGGAAACATCTTTCTTAAATGATTTAGCAGCTGTAAAGTGAGATATTGTTTCTACTTCACTAGTATCCATTTTAAAGGCTGATTTAATTAAAGCTTCTCCATAACCAGTAGAACCACTACTAGCAATCTTAACGCCACTAGGAAGAAGTGAATAAACTTCTTTAAGTATTTTAACGACAACATCAATTGGATTACCTTCATTAGAAGAATAGAAAGTATATAATACTGCTCCTTCTTCATCTATTAAAACAGCTTTAGATGTTGTTGAACCAACATCTACTCCTAAATAAACATTACCTTGGTATTTAGATAATAAATTCTTTTTTACCTTAGCACTGGTATGACGAGCATTAAATTCTTCTTTTTCTTGTTGGTTTTTAAATAATGGTTGAAGGGTATTAGTAGCCGCTTCGACACTTTCGCCCATGTTTTCCATTTTATTTATTAATTCTTCAATAGAAGTTACTTTAGCATCTTCTTTAGCTAATAAACAAGCGCCCATTGCCACAAATAATTGAGAATTATCGGGAATAATTATTTGTTCACCTTCAAGATGTAATGTTTCAATAAATCTTTCTCTTAGTTGATCTAAGAAATGAAGTGGTCCTCCTAGAAATGCTACATTTCCTCTAATTGGTTTCCCACAAGCAAGTCCACTAATAGTTTGATTAACTACTGCTTGAAAGATACTAGCTGCAATATCAGCTTTATTAGCTCCTTCATTAATTAATGGTTGAACATCAGTTTTAGCAAATACTCCACATCTAGAAGCAATTGGATAAATAGTTGTATGTTTTTTAGCTAATTCATTTAAACCAGAAGCATCAGTTTGTAAAAGAGAAGCCATTTGATCTATAAAAGCGCCAGTTCCTCCAGCACAAGTACCATTCATTCTTTGTTCAAGTGATTGTTCAAAATAAGTAATCTTAGCATCTTCACCACCAAGTTCAATAGCGACATCAGCACTTGGAATATAAGTTTCCACTGTCTTAGTACAAGCTATTACTTCTTGAACAAACTTAACATCTAATCGATCAGAAAGAGATAAACCACCAGATCCAGTCATTACTACTCTTATTGGTAAGTTTCCTTCTTGATCATATACTTCTTTTATTAAAGCTTCTATTGTAGGCTTAATATCTGAATAATGTCTTGTATATTTGTTGTAAATACATTTATCATTTTCATCTGTTAGATATATTTTGACTGTTGTACTCCCAACGTCAATCCCCATATAATACATATTATCCATTACACTTCTCCTTTACCGACATTATCTTTTATCTTAGCAAGTAAAAACTTAAATTCTTGTACTTCTTCATTACTCAGTCCACTAAGTATTTCTTCTTCAATTAATAATAAATCACTTTCTAAACGCTCTATTAAATCTTTAGATTTATTAGTTAAAACAATCTTTTTAAGTCTGGCATCAGACTTATCAGGGAGTCTTTTAATATAACCACCATTTTCCAAATTAGTCAGGATGCTCGTTACCGAAGACCTCCGTACATTAAATTCTTTTTCTATATCTTTTTGATAGATATCTTTATCAGCATTATCCGATAAAAAAAGAACAATAAATTTTTGGTTTACAGTGAGTGCACCATTAATTTCTTGGTCCATTCTTCGCATC
This sequence comes from Thomasclavelia sp., assembly GCA_028749475.1. Taxonomy (GTDB): domain Bacteria; phylum Bacillota_I; class Bacilli_A; order Erysipelotrichales; family Coprobacillaceae; genus JAQVWN01. The sequence continues at coordinate 4,438 of JAQVWN010000030.1, read as the reverse complement.
ATACAATTCGCAATAGTTTTTAGTTCTTTTCCAATATATTCTTTTTCCATAATTAATCCTTTGTTAGACATCTAACATTATATTCATATCTACTTCAAAGGCAACAAAAAAGACTTACAATTTTATAAAAATAGACTTCCTCTAGGAAGTCTATAAAACATATAAAATAATACAAAGAAAATGAAGTAATGATCCTATTAATATCCAGATATGCCAAATACTATGCATATAACGATATTTCTTTTCTAAACCATAAAAGATTGTCCCAATTGTATAAGCTACTCCACCTATTACAAGTAACCATAACCCAGTAGTACCTAAAGTAGAAACTACTAAATTAAATTTTAAGATAATACACCAACCTAAAGCTAGGTAACAAATCATACTAAAGACTGCATGTGATTCAATATCAATAGCGTTTAAAGTGATTCCTAGTATTGTAACAATCCAAACTAAGGCAAATAAAATCCAAGCCCACATTGGATCAACTGGTAAAACACTACAAAGTAAGATTGGAGTATATGTCCCCGCAATTAAGATAAATATTGAACAATGATCAAATATTTGAAACACTTTTTTAGCTTTAAGTTTAGGAGATAATCCATGATAGATACTACTCATCGTATATAAAAGAATCATTGATACACCATATATAATACTTGAAAATAAACCATATCCATTATTATGCTTAACAGACACAATAATACATAATACTAAAGCAACTATTCCCATAGCTCCTCCAACAATATGAGTAACCATATTAAAGATTTCTTCACCTCTAGTATAGTCCGGTAATTTTCGATCATCTAATTTAGTTCTAGCCATAATAACCTTCCTTATTGGCTTCATTATAAGTTAATATAAATCTATATTCAAACAATTAAAAAATTCTTTTTCATTATTTGAAAAGGGGTTTAATTCCCTCCTCCTATTTAATATACTTTTCTTAGGAGAAGAAAATGAAAAACTTACAAATAAAATATAACTTTATTCATATCTTTCACTGGATGCCAACTTGTTCCATCTATGGGTATGTAGCTGTATTCTTACAATATAAAGGATTATCAAATACTTTAATTGGAATCTGTACTGGTGGAGGTTGTATCTGTACAATCTTTTTATCACCATTTATTAGTAGTTTAGTGACTAAAATTAAACGTTTAACTATTAATACAACCTTAACATTAATCTATATCTTTAATCTAATTGCCTTTTTAATTCTAGGATTTATTCCTCTTCCTACATTTGTGATTATTGGGGTTTATATTTTAGTTCTTGCTTTAGCTACATCAGTCGTTCCTTTACTATCAATGATAGCGATGAATTATATTAGTACCGGCAATGACTTAAACTTTGGTTTATCTAGAGGAATTGGTTCAGTATCATACGCTGCTACAGCTGTTTTACTTGGACAATTAACAGGATTATTTAATCCAACTGTTTTACCTATTGTAGCAATGGTAGCGGAAATTGGTTTCTTAGGACTTTTATATTCATTACCTAAAGTTAAAACTAAAGAAGTAAAGATAGCTCCTAAATCAAGTCCGTTTTTAATTATCAAGAAGTATCCTATCTTCTTTATAATCTTAGTTGGATTTGGTTGTACATTTGCAGCATCAACTGCTTTATCAACTTATCTTATTAATATTGTTAAGAACTTAGGAGGAGATAACTCCTTATATGGAATTGCCATCTTTTGTATGGCAGCCAGTGAAATGCCGATCATGGCTATCACCCCTCGTTTACTACATAAATATGATAGTGTTACCCTTATTATGATTGCTGGTTTATTCTATATTGTTCGTAACTTTACGATTGCCCTGGCTCCAAGTCTTCCAATCTTACTTATTGGAATGATGATGCAAGGTTTCTCATATGGTTTACTTACAGCCGTAATTACTTATTATGTAACATATAATTTAGCTGAACATGATCAAATGATGGGTCAAACAATGATTGGTATTATGACTAGTGGGGTTGGTTCAACTATTGGTAATGTCTTAGGTGGGGTTTTACAAGATAGTTTTGGACTAGGTTCAATGTTTACTTTTGCAATGATTATTACCTTTATTGGAACATTAATAATCTTCTTAGTTGGTAGAAAGTATCATAAAGAAAAAAATGAGGTCAGTATGGCAGATTAGAATATAGTTTTCACTATATTCTTTTTTAATGAATATATGCTATAATATTTATACATATTTGGAGTTGAACTCCAAATATGTATAAATAGGAGGAAAATATGTTTAAAAGAACAATCAATAAAATAATTGAAAAATCTATTGCAAACTATCCTGTTACTATTATTACTGGTCCCCGTCAAGTTGGAAAATCAACTGAAGTATATAAATTTGTCAAAAGTCATAAATTTAATTATGTCTCTTTAGATGACATTAGTGAAAGGAATAATGCTTTATCAGATCCAGTATTTTTTATCCAACAACATGAATATCCATTAATAATTGATGAAATCCAATACGCCCCTATTCTTATGGAAGTAATAGAAACAATTGTAAATAAAAAACGACTCGAAGAAGGTTGTGCTAATGGTTTATTCATTTTAACTGGTTCACAAACTTTTTCTCTTATGAAAAATGTTACCCAATCATTAGCCGGACGAGCACATATTATTTCAATGTTACCGATGAGTTATAACGAAACAATTTCTAAAATAGACACCCCTTTTCTACCGTCAAGTGAATTATTTAAGAAGAAAATTAACCCTTTAAAAGTTCAAGATTTATATAAAACAATAATTAGAGGATTTTACCCTGAGTTATACAACAATCCTAATTTATCAGCTAGTGAATATTATGAAAATTATGTAAAAACATATCTTGATAGAGATGTAAGTGAGCTTATTAATATAAAAGATAAACTTGCTTTTCATAACTTTTTGCAATACTTAGCATCAATTACTTCTTCTCAACTTAATTACAGTAATATTTCAAAAGCTATTGGTGTTGACATTAAAACAATAAAGTCTTGGATATCTATTTTAGAGACAAGTGGAATTATTTATTTATTACAACCATATAGTGAAATTAAATTATCAAAACGAATAGTTAAATCTCCAAAAGTATATTTTGTGGATACCGGTCTAGCTGCTTTTTTAGCTAGAGTATATGATTCTAATAATTTGATGATAAGTAATTTAGCTGGTCCTTTTATGGAGACATATGTTGTTAATGAAATTAGAAAATCATACCTAAATAATAACCTCCCCTTCAACGCTTATTATTATCGTGATAACAATCAAAATGAAATAGATTTAGTTCTACAAATTAATCTCACAAATTATTGTATTGAAATAAAGAAAGGTACTCTATTTAAAGAAAAAGATGTCAAAGCTTTTAAACAACTAGATAAAAGTGATTATCAGATTGGACCTTCCTGTATTATTTGTAATACTGAAAAGAATTATTATCTTAATAAAAATACTATGGTTTTATCTTTGTCGACAATTTAATAAAATTATGAACTACGAATTTTCTAATCTGAATTCATGTTATAATATATTCAATTAAAAGGAGTAACTAATGAAAAAAATAGCCAAGTTTTATAAAGTAAGTGAAAATCAATTTATCAATGATTTCATAGATTCATTTAATAATATCAGTAAAGATGAAGCCTTAAATATCTATCATGATATTAAACTTCCTAGAAGAGCTACTACTGGTTCAGCTGGATATGATTTCTTTACCCCCGTATCATTTAAACTAAATCCTGGTGAAACCATTAAAATACCAACAGGTATAAGATGTAAAATTGATGAAGATTGGGTTTTATCAATCTTTCCAAGAAGTGGTTTAGGATTTAAATTCCGTTTACAATTAAATAATACTGTTGGTATTATTGATAGTGATTATTATAACTCTGATAATGAAGGTCATATCTTTATTAAGATTACTAATGATAGTAATGAAGGTAAAGTCATTGATTTAAATAAAGGTGAAGGCTTTGCCCAAGGAATCTTTTTCCAATATGGAATAGTTGAAGATGATGATGTTGAGGCAAAACGTAATGGTGGATTTGGATCAACATCAAAATAGTTATGTCTATATTGTCTTATGTAAAGATAATACTCTTTATACCGGCTATACCAATAACTTAGATAAAAGGATAAATGCTCATAATAATGGTACTGGAGCTAAATATACAAAGTATCGGCGACCTGTAGAACTTGTCTACTATGAAACCTATAATAGTAAAAGTGCTGCTTTAAAAAGAGAATATCAAATCAAACAATTGTCTAAAAAAGAAAAACTAGAATTAATTAATAAACACCCCTAAGGGTGTTTTTAATATAGGTAAATTATAATTTTAAGTGCAACACTAAATAAAAAGGTTCATGAGAATCTGATGATATAATGTAAGTGATGAAACAAACAGATATCAGGAGGAATCTCATGAACTATTATCATATTAACATAAACGA
>JAQVWN010000010.1 GCA_028749475.1 Thomasclavelia sp. | reverse complement strand
TCTTCACATGCTTGTACTTTTTGTCTTACTGTATATTTTGCCTTTCTGGACATAATAAAATCCCTCCTCCATAGATTAATGAAATTTTATTTATTTCATTTGTCTACTTCAGTGGGATTGTATCATTAATCACTTCTTTAATAATTATTTACCCATTTGAGCAGCTACTTCTTCGGCAAAGTTTTCTTCTTTCTTTTCAATTCCTTCACCAACTTCAAAACGAGCCATTTCTAAGATTTTACCAGTTCCAACATATTGTTTTACAGTTTCTTTAGGTGTTTTGATAAATTCTTGATCCATTAAGCAAAGTTCTGCGAAATGTTTTTTGATTTTACCTTTAAGAATACCTTCAAGAATCTTTTCAGGTTTACTAGCCATTTTTTCATCACTAGCCATAATTTGTCTTTGAACACTAGTTTCATGTTCCATATCAGCAGCAGGAATATCATCTTCTGAAATATATGATGGAGAACAAGCAGCAACTTGCATAGCAACGTCTCTGGCTTTTTCTTCTTCTAATCCAGATGCTTTAACGATAGCAGACATTTTTCCACCCATATGAGAATAAGCACCAAATACTTCATCATCATTTTTAGTTAAAACAACAAATCTTCTAACATCTAATTTTTCTCCAATTTTTCCAGATGCTTCAGCAACTAATGTAGCTAAGTCTTTATCACCTACATTAATTTTTAAAGCTTCATCTAAATCACTTGGATTAGCTTTTAAGATTTCTTTAGCAACAGTTTTTACTAATTCTTGGAATTCAGCATTTTTAGCAACGAAGTCAGTTTCAGAGTTGACTTCAACCATTGCACATGTGTTACCTTCTGTAACAAATGCAGTTAAACCTTCAGCAGCTACACGATCAGCTTTTTTAGCTGCTTTCATAATTCCTTTTTCTCTTAACCAGTCAATAGCTTTATCTAAATCACCATCGCAAGCTTCAAGAGCTTTTTTGCAGTCCATCATACCAGCTGCAGTTTTTTCACGTAATTCTTTTACTAAACTAGCAGTAATTGCCATATTATTTTCCTCCGATAATAAATGAGAGCCTAAGCTCTCATTAATTGTTTATATTTTTGAGCTTAATATTATTGAGCTTTTGCTTCAGGTTTTTTGTTTGCTGGAGCTTTTCTATCGTTATAATTTCTGTTTCTAGGTGTTCTTTTTCTTTCAGAATTATCTTTTACAGAATTAGCAGCATCTTCCATGTTAACTTCTTCTTCTTCATCTTTAACATATGCTACTTCTAAAGGTTCATTCTTAGCTTCACAAATTGCATCTGCCATAGCAGCAACAATTAATTTAACAGATCTGATTGCATCATCATTTGCAGGAATAACATAATCAACTTCATCAGGATCACAGTTAGTATCAACGATACCAAATACTGGGATATTTAAGATCTTAGCTTCAGCAACAGCATTATGTTCAGCTTTAGGATCTACTACAAATAATGCATTAGGTAATCTTCTCATTTCTTTGATACCACCTAAGTTCTTTTGTAACTTAGCAGCTTCTTTTTTAAGTAAGATTACTTCTTTTTTAGGTAATACATCAAAAGTTCCATCAGCTTCCATCTTTTCAAGTTCGATTAATCTTCTGATTCTCTTTTGAATTGTTTTAAAGTTTGTAAGAGTTCCACCTAACCAACGAGAGTTAACAAAATAACTTCCTGAACGTTCAGCTTCTTCTTTAACAGCTTCTTGTGCTTGTTTTTTAGTACCAACAAATAATACTTTTCCACCTTTTTCAGCAATTTCTTTCATTGCTTTGTAAGCTTCATCAATCTTCTTTGAAGATTTTTGAAGATCAATAATGTAAATACCATTTCTTGATGTAAAGATATATGGAGCCATTTTTGGATTCCATCTCTTTGTTTGATGTCCAAAATGAACACCAACTTCTAATAATTTTTTCATTGAAATTACAGACATAGTAACTTCTTCCTCCTTTGTTTTTTCCTCCATTGTTTCTAACAATTATCACCATATAGGCACTCGATAAATGAATCCACAATGTGTGTATTTTTTTAATACCTTGAGATAATATCATAAAAAGCCCATTTTAACAAGGAAATATTAACCTTTATTTCTTGGATGGGCTTTTTGATAAACTTCTTTTAAATGTTCTTTTGTTATATGGGTATATATTTGAGTTGTGCTCAAATTTTCATGTCCCAGTAATTCTTGAACTGTTCTAATGTCTGCACCATTATTTAATAGATGTGTTGCAAAAGAATGGCGGATAACATGGGGATGGATTCTTTTAGTTGAATCATAATTCATGCATATTTTATCTAAAACTTTTTCAACTCCCCTATTTGTAAGTTGATTCCCAAATTTATTTACAAACACATAGGTTGATGATGTTTGAGATGTTAATTCTTGTCGGGCATTTTGTATGTAATTTAATAGTTGGGTCTTAGCATAATCATGAAAAGGAACATAACGATCTTTAGAACCTTTACCATGAATAAGGAGTAATTGTCTCGAAAAATCAATATCATTCAATTCCAAATTAACAATTTCTGAACATCTTAGTCCTGAAGCGTACATTAACTCAAACATCGCCTTATTTCTTATTCCTAAGTTATCACTCACATCTATACTATCTAATAACGCAATCATTTCATCAGCAAATAGAAATTCAGGATTTCTTTTAGGAGTTTTTATGTTTTCTAATAAAACAAAAGGATTGTCATTAACGTAGTCATTTTTAATTAAATACTTATAAAATGATCTAAGCGATGTAATTTTATGATTAATTGAATTTTTTGATAAGTTACTAGATGCAAGATAAGCCATATAACCTCTAAGCAAAGAATACTTTACATCACTAAATTTGTTTATATTTTCCTTATTTAAATAATCAATAAAACTATTAATTTCTCTCAAATATGAATCTACAGTCTTATCAGAATACTTTTTTTCATTTTCAATATAATCTATATATTTATCCCTTAGTAATTCCTTTTTCATCGATATAACACTCCATATCTTCAATTGCTCTACTTGCATAAGCAGCTTTTCTTTCTTTTTTCTTAATTCTAACCTCAAAGTCTTTAAGTATTCCGAAGTTGGCTTTCATCGGTTGAAAATCATTACTGCTAGCATTAGTAATATATTTTGCTAGTGCTCCCATTACCGTAGTATCTGGGAAAACTATTAGCTCCTCATTATTTAATAATCTAGCCATATTTATTCCTGCCACAATACCACTTTGAGCGGATTCGACATATCCTTCTACACCAGTCATTTGCCCCGCAAAGAATAAATCATCTCTTTTATTAAACTGATAAGTTGGCTTTAAATGTTCAGGCGAACAAATAAAACAATTTCGATGCATGACTCCGTATCTTACAAATTCAGCATTTTGTAATCCAGGAATCATTTGAATAATTCTTTTTTGTTCAGGCCATGTTAGATGAGTTTGAAATCCGACAATATTATATAAAGAAGCTTTAGCGTTATCTTGTCTTAGTTGAACAACAGCATAAGGCCTAGAACCATCAGGTTTAGTGAGTCCTACTGGTTTCATAGGTCCAAATAATAAAGTTTGTTCTCCTCTTCTAGCAATTTCTTCAAAAGGCATACATCCCTCAAAGAACTTTTCTTCAAAATCTTTTGGTTTTACAACCTCCGCATTAATAAGTTCATTGTAGAATGTCTCAAATTCTTCTTTGTTCATAGGACAATTTATATACTCATTATCACCTTTATCGTATCTAGATTTATAATAAGCAATGTTTAAATCAATACTTTCTTTTTTTATTATAGGGGCAGCTGCATCAAAGAAATAAAAATATTCATCGCCAAGTAGTTCTTTTATTGAATTACTTATTGCACTAGAACTCAAAGGCCCTGTTGCAATAATTGTTGGACCATCTGGGATACTAGTTACTTCTTCATTAATAACTTCTATATTAGGATCATTTTTAATATATTCTGTAATATCCTTAGAAAAAGAATCTCGATCAACAGCTAAAGCGCCTCCAGCAGGCACTGAATGCTTTCTTGCAAATTTTATTATGACACTATCTAGCATTTCCATTTCATTTTTTAAAACACCGACAGCATTACCCAATCCATCTGCTCTAAGTGAATTAGAACAAACTAATTCGGCAAAATCACTAGTATGATGAGCTGGCGTCATTTTAGTAGGACGCATTTCATATAATTTTACTTTAAATCCTCGTTTACTTAGCTGATGACTAGCTTCTACTCCAGCTAATCCAGCACCAATTACATTTATTTTCATTATTTTTCCTCATAAGTATTTTAACACAAAAATAAAGTAGACAAGTCTACTTTATAATTGTTTTACATTTAGGATAATTTGAACAAGCTTTAAATTCTCCAAATCTTCCTTTTTTTATTACAATTGGTGAACCACAATTAGGACATTTCTCTCCTGTTTCAACTGGTTCAGCTTTTTTAGAATTCTTAATATATTTACATTTAGGGTAATTTGAACAAGCTTCAAATCTACCATAACGCCCATTTTTGTACACCATTTTACTTCCACATTTAGGGCAAACTTCTCCAGTATATTCAATTTCTACTTTTTCTTTTTTAATATATTTACATTCTGGATAGTTTTCACATGCTACAAATTTGCCGTAACGTCCATTACGTTCAACTAAGTCGCCACCACATTCAGGACATTTTTCTCCAGTCTTTTTAGGAGCAATAGTTTCCATTTTATCATAGGCATTATCTAATAATGGTTGAAATTTCTCTAAGAAAGATTGTATTGATTCATAGTAGTTGTCATCACCATCTGCGATGTCATCTAATTCTTTTTCCATTTTAGCAGTATATTCTACATTGATAATATCATTGAAATATTCTGTTAATTTTTCACTAGTGATAACACCAGATTCAGTTGGTTTAAAAGCCTTATCAACCATTTCAACATAATTTCTTGTTTGAATTGTATCAATGATTGTAGCATAGGTACTAGGACGACCTATTCCAAGTTCTTCCATTTCTTTAATTAGTTTAGCTTCAGAATAACGAGCTGGGGGTTTAGTGAAATGTTGAGTTTTCTCAATATCAGTACTATCGATTTTTTCATTAACTTTTAATTCAGGTAATAATTCATCTTTTTGTTTTTCATACTGAGAATATACTCTTAAATAACCATCAAAGTTGATTACTGATCCACTAGCATTAAAGTTATAACCATTGTTATCTAAAGTAATAGAAGTTGAATCAAACTTAGCAGGAGCCATTAAAGAAGCCATAGCTCGAGCATAAATAATTGAATAAAGTTTAAACTCATCAGCACTTAAATACTCTTTAATACTTTCTGGTGTTCGCATAGCACTAGTAGGACGGATTGCTTCATGGGCATCTTGAACATTTTCAGTTTTTTTAGATACTTTTACTTTTCCTAAGTATTCTTTACCATATTTCTTTTCAATATAGTCTTTAGCACTTTCAACAAAAACATCTGCTAATCTTATAGAATCTGTACGCATATATGTAATTAAACCGACAGTTTCATCTTCAAGTTCAATACCTTCATAAAGCTTTTGGGCAATAGACATTGTTCTACGAGCCTTAAAATTCAACTTAGAAGAAGCTTCTTGTTGTAAAGTTGAGGTAATGAATGGTGGCCTAGAATTACGAGATTTTTTAGTCTTTTTGACATTACTTATTTCAAATGTTTTATCTAATGCGTTATAGACTTCTAAAGCTTCTTTTTCATTACCGATTTCTAATTTCTTATTATTATGTTTAGTAAGTTCAGCATTAAATTCAATATTGTCTTTTTCAAAACTAGCATTCACTTTCCAATATTCGACAGGTTTAAAAGCTTCTATTTCTTTTTCTCTTTCAACAATAAGTCTTAAAGCAACTGATTGAACACGCCCTGCAGATTTTGATTTGATTTTTCTTTGTAATAATTTTGATAATTTAAAACCAATAATACGATCCAATACTCTTCTTGTTTCTTGTGAATGAACAAGGTTTAAATCAATCTTACGAGGATGGTTTAAAGCATCAACTACTGCATCCTTTGTAACCTCATTAAACACAACTCTATTATTTTTATCTTCTGGAATACCTAATACTTCGGCAAGATGCCATGAAATAGCTTCTCCTTCTCTATCAGGGTCAGTTGCAAGATAGACTTCATCAGCCTCTTTAACATCTTTCTTTAATTCTTTTACAACATCTCTTTTTCCTTTAGAAATTACGTATTTAGGTTTGTATTTATCATTTTCATCAATACCTAAACCTTCTTTACCTGATGTTGCTAAATCTCTTATATGACCTTTTGAAGAAGTAACATGATAATCACTTCCTAAATATTTTTCAATTGTCTTTGATTTTGATGGTGATTCCACCACGACAAGTTTTTTACCCATAGATTTTCTCCTTGTTGATAAATTCTATTCTATAAATTTTAAATACTTTGTCAACCATCATGAATTATATCATCAACACTCATTGTTAATTTTGCTCCTTGTTGAATAAGGCAATTACATCCAATTGCATCATTAATTCTACTTGGAATTGCATAAACATCTTTTCCTTGTTCAAGAGCATATCCCACAGTAATCATTGTTCCACTTTTTTTATCAGATTCAGTGACTAAGACTCCATCAGATAATCCTGATATTAATCTATTTCTAGTTCTAAAATCTTCAGGATAAGGAACTTGACTACCTCCTTTTTCACTAATAACTAAATGATTATTTTTCATTAATTGATAAATGCTTAAATTCCTTTTAGGATAACAGTATTCAATACCACTAGCCAAGATTGCTACTGTTTTACCATTATTTTTTAAAGCACTACGATGTGCTATGGTATCTATTCCTAAAGCCATCCCAGAAACGATTGTAAAATCATTCTTAACTAAATCATTAACTAATTTATCAGTAACCCCTTCTCCGTACTCACTCGGAACTCTTTTTCCAATTACTCCGATAGCTTTGTTACTTAGAATACTTAAATCTCCATAATAAAATACTACAAAAGGTGGACAGGGAATATGCTTCAATCTTTCTGGATAGTCATCACTAATTATAGTTGAATATTTACACTGTAATGTTTTCTTTAATGCTAGTACCTCATCTTGATTAACTTTTTCCTTTTTGTCTATTGCATCATAGATCTTTTGAAAATTTCCTTCGTATTTAAGTGCAAAGAATAATAGTATATCTTCCATATTTTTCTCCTCACAATATATACATGTACAATAGAATAATTACTTTAAAAAAAAGAAATAAATTTGCTACAAAGGCAATTTTATTTCCATACATTCTTGAACAGGTTTAAAACTCTTTCGATGAAGAGGACATGGTCCATACTTATGTAACAATTCCTTATGAAGTTTAGTTACATAACCTTTATGTTTATCAAATTGATACATTGGATATTCTAAAGCATGCTTCTTCATTAATTCATCACGAGTTACCTTGGCTAGTATACTTGCCGCAGCGATACTAATGCTTTTTGCATCACCTTTTATAATAGCCTCATGATGGTTGAAAGAAATTTTCATTGCATCAGTTAACACAAATAAGTTATCTAAACTACATTTTTTAACACAGTTTTCCATTCCTAATTTGCTTGCTTTATAAACATTCAATTTATCAACATCTTCTACACTAATGACTTCAATATTATAATATAAAGCATTATCAATTATAATTTGATATAAATCTTTTCTTTTTTTCTCAGTCAATTGTTTAGAATCATTTATTCTTTCATCATAGAAGTTCTTAGGAAATACAACACCAGCAACGACTAATTCACCAGCCATTGGTCCCCTACCAGCTTCATCAGTTCCTAAAATATATTTATATCCTAAATCATAATATTTTTGTTCATATTCATATCTAAGCATTAGGTTGCTCCCAACTAATTTGTCCTAGTTTTCCACTATATAAATCATTAAAAAATATTTCTATTACACGATCATAATCAGTAGATCCTCGAACTTGTTTTAGTTTATTGTTGGCTGCAATATCATCAAAACATTTTTCAATCCAATCATCATCAAGATTAATAGATATTTTGTATCTATTTTCTACAACATTAGGGTAATTTTTAACTAAATATTTAACTGCATAAATCATTAAATCATCTAATGGCAATATTTGTTGTTTAATAGAGCCGATTAAGGCAATATTAATTGCAGCTTTTTCATCATCTATTTTTGGCCATAAAACACCTGGTGTATCAAATAATTCAAAATCTTTACTTACTTTAATTATTTGTTGAGCTTTAGTAACACCTGGTTTATTCCCAGTTATAGTTACTTTCTTTTTTGCTAAACGATTAATAAAAGTAGATTTGCCAACATTTGGAATGCCGACAATCATTGCTCTAATAGCTCTAGGTTTTAAACCACGGCTTAATTCTTTATCCATTTTTTCTTTTAAAATACTTGAACATTCTTTTATTATCAATTCAGTTGAATTGAAATCTTTAAGATTTAAGGCTATAACTGGTTGGTTAATACTTTTATAATACTCAACCCATTTGTTTGTTATATTTTTATCAGCCAAATCGATTTTACTCATTACAATTAAAGTTGGTTTATTTTTTATAATTTCATTCAAAATAGGATTTTTAGAAGAAATTGGTGCTCTAGCATCAACTACTTCAATAACAATATCTACTATTTTAACTTTTTCTTCTATTTCCCTACGGGCTTTAGCCATGTGCCCAGGAAACCATTGAATTTGTGCCATATTAGTCTACCCACTTCATATGAGAAAATGGAAATAGTAGTATTCCTCTTTTCCCTTCTATTTTAGAATACGAAAACTCTCCGAAAACTCTTGAATCAGCAGAGCCTAAACGATTATCACCTAATACAAATATTTTACCTTTAGATACAGTTACACTAAAATCATTGGTAAATTTTGTTGATGAATATTTTTCTTTAGCTTCTTTGATATATTGTTTATCTAAAAAGTCTTCTTTGTATCTTACCCCATTAACATATAATTTGTCATCTTTATAGATTATATGTTCACCCGGTAATCCAATTACTCTTTTGATAATTTTCTTATCAATAGCATCACAATCAAGTACAACAATATCAAATCTCTTTATATTCTTCTCATTTAAACCAGTAGAACTCATAATTCCTATATCATCGTCATGAAGAGTAGGATACATGGAATTTCCATCTACTTTTATTGGCATAATAACAGTATTAAATACAATGAAAGAAAACAAGGCAATACATAATAATTCTATTATAAATTTAATCGCTTCTTTTTTCATAAAACACCTCTGATAAATATATTATAACAACTTTAAAGAAAAAAAAGAAATGGAATAACCATTTCTATTTTCTAATTTCTTTAATTCTAGCAGCTTTACCAGATCTAGTTCTTAAGTATCCAAGTTTAGCTCTTCTAACTTTACCAACTTTAGCAACTTCAATTCTATCAATAATTGGTGAATGAATTGGGAAAGTTCTTTCAACACCAACTTGATAAGAAATCTTTCTTACAGTAAATGTTTCTGAAATACCTTTACCTTGACGAGCAATACATACCCCTTCAAATAATTGGTTACGATACTTGTTTCCTTCTTTAATCTTTACGTATACTTTTACAGTATCTCCAGCTTTAAAATCAGGAATATCATTTTTCATTTGTTTTTTAGTAATTTCTTCTACTAATGTTAAATTCATAATATTTCTCCTCTAAATAGTATCTTGGAAGTTCATTCGATTAACCAGCGGAACTCTTGCAGTCATAAGACTTAACAATAATAACATATTATTTATTATTTTCAATACTTTTTTTCATTTTCTATTTCTTTTAAAAATAGTAATTCTTCCTCATCAAATTGATAATTTTTTAATAAATCAGGTCGTTTATTGTAAGTCCTTCTTAAGGACTCTTTTTTTCGCCATTTACGAATATTTTCATGATGACCACTAGTTAATACATCTGGGACACAACTACCATCATATTCAATAGGACGAGTATATTGAGGGTATTCTAATAGACCATTTGCAAAACTATCGTCACTACTTGACTCTTCATTAATTGCCCCTTTTAACAATCTAATTATTGCATCACAAACAACCATACTAGAAAGTTCTCCGCCTGTTAACACGTAATCTCCAATAGATATTTCCATATCAACATAGTCCCTAATTCTTTCATCAAAACCTTCATAGTGTCCACATATGATTATTAAATGTTTTATGCTAGTCATTTCTCTAGCTAATTTATCTTCAAATGTTTTACCCTGAGGTGACATTAAAACAACTATACTATCTTTAGTAACAATTGTTTTTAAACAATCAATAATTGGTTGAACAGATAAAACCATTCCTTGTCCACCACCATAAGGATAATCATCAACGTGATGATGTTTATCAAAAGAGAACTCTCTAAAATCATGTAATTGAACATCTACTAAATTATTTTCAATAGCCCTTTTAATAATTGAAGTACCTAAAAAGCCTTCAAACATTTCAGGGAATAAAGTTAAAATATCAATTTTCATATTACATACCTTCTATCAATTCAACATTTATTCTTTTATTATCGATATCGACTTCTTTTATAAATTGTTTAACATAAGGAATCATTTTTTTGTCATTACCATTAGTAACTATTAATACACTTTGAGCTCCGTTATCATATATGTCATTTACAACACCTATTAGATTATCATTTTCATAGACATTTAAACCAATTAGATCACGATAAAAATGTTTTCCCTCTTCAAGTTGAACATCATCTTGATTAGCAAGAACATTGAAGCCTTTATATTGTTCAACATCATTAATGTTATTATACCCTTCAAATAACACTAAGTAGTTTCCTTTATGGACTCTAACATTTTCTATTTTCATTTCTATATCTTTAGAATCAGTTTTACTTAAATATACTATTTTCCCTTTTTGAAATCTATCATCTGCAAAATCACTAAAAGAACGAACAACTACTTCCCCTTTTAATGCATGTGTTCCAATTATTTTACCAACTACAATAAGTTTCATATTTACCTCCTAAAAAAAATAATAGATGGAAGCCATCTATTATTCATAAGATTCGAACTTAATATCTAATCTTTTGTCATTTAAATGTCCAGCAACAGACATTAATTGACGAATTGAATTTGCCATTGAACCCTTACGCCCAATTAGCTTTGCAATATCATCTTTATCGCAGAAAACATGTAATACAATTGTATTTTCTTCTAATGATGGCAATTCTCTTACTTCTAAGTGATCTTTATCATTAACTAATTCTACTGCAATATCTTTTAACAATTTTGCATAATCCATAATTATTTACCAGCTTTAGAATCGGCGAATTTCTTAACAATACCTTGTTTAGATAATAAGTTTTTAACTGTGTCAGATGGTTGAGCTCCATTGTTTAACCATTTCATAACTAATTCTTCATTAATCTTTACAGAAGCAGGATTAGTATTTGGATCATATGTTCCAACCATTTCAATAAATCTACCATTTCTAGGATATCTAGAATCTGCTGCAACTATTCTATAGAAAGGAGCTTTCTTAGCACCCATTCTTACCATTCTTAATTTTACTGCCATAATATATTCCTCCTAATTTGTTTTTACTTCTGTAAGATAACATAGGAAAAAAGAAGTGTCAAGCACTTTTGCTTGACACTATTTCTTTTTCTTTTTATGTCTAACTTTTTTTCGATTAGCAGTACCAACATAATGATTACTTTTAGTAGCCATTCCACCAGGATTGGCAGCCATTCCAGTCATTTGTTTCATCATTTGTTTGGATTGATCAAATTGTTTTAATAATCTATTTATAGCAGCTAAATCAAGTCCACATCCTTTAGCTATTCTTTCTTTTCTAGAAAGGTTAATAATACTAGGATCTCTTCTTTCAGCAGCTGTCATCGAAAAGATAATTGATTCAGTCATATGAAGTTTAGCTTCAGAATCATCATCATCTAACTTAGGCATCTTAGGCATTCCAGGAATCATTTTTAAAACACCTGAAAGTGGTCCTAATTTACGCAATGATTGCATTTGATTCAACATATCATCTAAACCAAAAGTACCATTTTGAAGACGATACATGGCTTTATTAGCTTCTTTTTCATCATAAATATCTTGAACTTTTTCAACTAAAGATACAACATCACCCATTCCAAGAATTCTATCAGCCATTCTATCAGGATAGAATAAATCAATAGCATCTAGTTTTTCACCAGTTCCAATAAATTTAATTGGGACATTAGTGATATGTCTAATAGAAAGAGCACCACCACCACGAGCATCACCATCTAATTTAGTTAAAACAGCTCCAGTGATACCAATCTTTTCATTAAATGTTTTAGCAACATTAACGATATCTTGTCCAGTTAAAGAATCAACGACAAGTAGTATTTCATCTGGATTAGCAATTTGTTTGATATTTGCAAGTTCTTGCATTAATGGTTCATCGATTTGTAGACGACCAGCCGTATCAATTAAAATGACATCATTATTATTATCAGTGGCATATTGTAATGCCCCTTTAACAATGTTTTCAGCCGTTTCAGTTGTACCTTTTTGATAAACTGGAACATTTAATTGATTACCTAAAGTAACTAATTGATCAACGGCTGCAGGACGATAAATATCAGCTGCAACTAATAATGGTCTTTTACCATATTTTTTACTTATTAACTTAGAAATCTTCGCAGCAGTTGTAGTCTTACCTGAACCTTGTAGCCCTACCATCATTAAAATTGTAGGTTTTTTAGAAAAATCTATTTCAGATACACTAGTACCAAGTAACTCTACTAATTCATCATGTACTATTTTAACAACAACTTGTCCTGGTTTTAAAGAACCTAAAACATCAACACCTAAAGCTTTTTCTTTGGTATTAGCGATAAACTCTTTAACAACTTCAAAGTTAACATCCGCTTCTAGTAAAGCTAACCTAATTTCAGTTAGCATTTCATCCATATTTTTTTCAGTTAATTGACCTTGTCCAGATACTTTTTTTAAAGTACTTTGCAGTCTTTCTGATAGTGAATCAAAAGCCATAATTACCTCCTATATATCCTTAAGCATCTTTAGATGCTTATGTAATTCCTCATGTGATTCGTTTTTATCACTTTCTATTTCTTCAATAATTTTGAGTCTTTCTTGATGCTTTTTTAATAATTGAAGTTTATCTTCATATTTTTCTAAAGAATGAACAGCCTTCTTCAAATTATCAAAAACAGCATTTCTAGTAACATCTTTAATTAAAGCAATTTCAGATAATGATAAATCATCTTGATAATACAAATTTAAATACTCTCTTTGTTTATCCGTAAGTAAATTCTCATATAAATCCATTAGTAAATTAACTCTTTGTTTTTTCTCTAACATTGATTCCATATTATTCCTCTACTACACCTTTACATAAACCATAAATATATTGCTCTAAATCAAATTCTTGTAAATCATCAATTTGTTCACCTAAACCAATAAATTTTACTGGAATATTTAATTGATCTTTAATAGATAAGACAATTCCACCTTTAGCAGTTCCATCCATCTTAGTAAGAACAATTCCAGTAATATCCGTAATCTTTGAAAATTCAACAGCCTGGCTTACTCCATTTTGTCCAGTGGTTGCATCAACAACTAGTAATGTTTCTTGAGGACCATCAGGTACTTCTTTTTGAATAATCTTATTCATTTTTTCAAGTTCTTTCATAAGATTGACTTTATTTTGAAGTCTACCAGCTGTATCACAAATTAAGACATCAACTTTTTTTTCTTTAGCAGTTTTTAAAGCATCAAATACCACGGCAGAAGGATCTCCTCCTTCAATACCTTTAATGCATTCAATTCCAACTCTATCAGCCCAAACAGCTAGTTGATCAATAGCACCTGCTCTAAATGTATCACCCGCAGCAACCATAACTGATTTATGTTCCTCATTCATTATTTTATTAGCTAATTTACCAATTGTAGTTGTTTTACCAGCCCCATTTACTCCAACCATTAAAATAACAGTTAAACCATTGTCATTATAATTAATTTTAGTTGTCATAAATGAATCATTAGCATAAATTACAAACATTTTATCAATTATAATTTCATTTATTTCTTTAGGATCAGTAATGTTTTGAATACGAACTTCATTTTTAATTTCTTCAACAATTTTCATAACCATTGAAACACCAACGTCACTCATAATTAGAATATTTTCTAATTCTTCAAAGTATTCGTCATCGACATCTCTGTATCTAGCAGCGAGTTCATTTAAACGATTAGAAAAATTATTATTTGACTTATCTAATCCCGCTACATATTTTTCATTTTGTTTAGCAGTTTTACCAACAAACTTTTCCTTTACTTGACTAAAAAATCCCATACTATGCACTTACTCCTTCTTCAGACGTGAAATCTTTAGCTTCTTGAAGTTTAACACTAACAAGTTTAGTAACTCCTTTTTGTTGCATTGTAGCTCCATATAGCACATCACATTCAGCCATTGTTCCTTCTCTATGAGTAACAACAATAAATTGAGTATCTTTTGAAAATTCTCTTAAGTATTTAGCAAATCTTTCCACATTTGCAACATCTAGTGGCGCTTCTACTTCATCTAGAATACATAAAGGTACAGGTCTTACCTTTAATATTGAAAATAGACAAGATAAAGCAATTAATGCCTTTTCTCCACCAGAATATAAAGTGATATTTTGGATAGATTTACCTGGTGGTTCAACATCAATATCAATACCTGTTTCTAAGATATTCTCTGGATCAGTATATTTAATTCGAGCATGCCCTCCACCAAATAGTGTTTTAAATACTTTATCAAATTCAACATTAACTGCTTCAAAAGTTGATGAGAATTTATCTATCATAATTTCATCCATTTCTTTAATAGCTTCTAAAATACTATCTTGAGCAGCAATTAAATCTAAACGTTGAGTATTCATAGTATCATATCTAGTTGATACATCTTTATATTCCTCGATTGAATCAATATTCACATTACCTAAACTTGATATTTTATTTCTGAGTAAAGCAACATCTTGTTTAGCCTTATCAATATCAATTGAATCGTGTTCAAGTGTTATAGCATATTCGTATGTCATTTGATAATCTTCATTTAATCTTTCTAAAAAGTTATTCATTTGAGTTTCTTTTTTAGTTATATCAATTGAATTAATTTTAATAGAATCTTTAACAGAATTGTTTTCTTTTCTTAGGTCACGAAGTTTAATTTCAAGTTCTTCATTCTTATTTAGTAAACTCATTCTGTTTTCACGTTTAGTACGAATTTCTTCATTTAAAGAATCACGGTACTTATACGCTTCATTAAGTTCAGATACCATCTTATTCTCAGTTTTACCAGATGCTAAATCATTTAATTCTATATTTTGGTTGGATAAAGATTCATATTCAGATTTAGCCATTAATAATTCATCTTTTTTATTTTGAACTTCAACTTCTAATTTTGTATAAGAAATTTGTTTTTGAAGATAAAATTGGGAATGTTCTTTTGCTTGATTATCTAATTTATTGAATAAGGCTCTTGCTTCATTATAGTGCTTTTCTTCTGAGGCAACCTTTTCTTTAAGATTTTCTAGTTCCCTTTTCATTAATAAGGTATTGCCCTTTTGATTGTTAGAACCACCAGTTAATGATCCACCTACGTTAATATAGTCACCATTTAGTGTAACAACTTTATAACGTTTAAAAGTAGCCTTAGAGATACTAGTAGCGTTGTCTAAATTGTCACAAATTATTATGTTTCCTAATTGATTATAAACAACATCAGCAATTTTATCATCAAACTCAACAAAGTCACTACCAACACCTAAATATCCATCTAGAGTGTCTAAAACAACTTTGTGTTCATTCCTAATACTTCTTGGCTCCATTGTACTAATTGGAAGGAATGTGGCTCTACCAGCCTTATTATCTCTTAAAAACTTAATACAGTTTTTAGCAGATGTATCATCTTTAGTTACAACAAATTGAACAGCGCTTCCAAGGGATACTGCAATTGCAGTATCATATTTTTCATCATTTGTTAATAAATCTCCTAAAGTTCCAAGTACAGAAGGATTATTTTTAAATGAATTAAGAATTGTCTTAACTCCATGGTGATACCCTGATTTATTTTCGATAGCATCAACCAAATATTCTTTTCTTGATTTTGAATTATTAATACTGATTACTAAATGATCTATCTCGGTCCTTGTTTTAGCAATATCATTTTCTAAAAGTGATTGTTTCTTTTTTTCATTTTCTAATTCTTCTTTAGATGCAGTTAGCCTTTCAACTCGGTCATTATATTCGTCAACTAAATCAGCAAGTAAAGCCTTTGAACTTTGTATTTTTGATTCTAAATCATCTTTAGATTGGGAATTCAAAACATGTTTTCTTTTTTGATCAATTTCGACTTTTGTTTTTTCTAAAGTACTGGCATCATTAACCGCTTGTATTAATTTTGCTTGAAGATCATTTACTTCTTTATCTAAAGAATTCATTTTTAGTTTTACTTCATCATTGGCTGCTTCATTTAAAATAATATCAGCATCAATAGTAGCTTGTTTTTCATTTAAATCTTTTAATGTTTTACTAGCTTTATCTAAAAATTCCTTATCTTCATTTATTTCTTTAACCAATACATTTACTTCTATACCAGTTAATTCTTCTTTTAATTCTAAATAAGTTTCTGCTTTTTCTTTTTGACGTTTAAGAGGATTAATCTGTTTTTCAAGTTCAAATACAATATCCCCAATACGTTCTAGATTTTCTCCAGTTCTTTCTAATTTACGAATAGATTCCAGTTTTCTTTTTTTGTATTTAGATACTCCAGCAGCTTCTTCAAAAATTCCTCTTCTTTCTTCAGGACGACATTCTGCAAAAGTATTAATATTACCTTGAGAAATAATTGATAAAGAATTTTTACCAAGTCCAGTATCCATAATTAAATCTTGAATATCTTTTAAACGACATTCTTCTCTATTTAATAAGTATTCAGCTTCATTATCTTGTCGATATAGTCTTCTAGTGATTTCAATTTCATTATATTCACTCTCAATATATTTATCGGTATTATCAAATACTAAAGTAACTTCAGCAAGGTTTTGAGGTTTACGATCTTCACTACCATTAAAGATAAGTTGAGACATACTACTACCTCTAAGAGATTTAACTGATGTTTCGCCCATTACCCATCTAATAGCATCAGTAATATTTGATTTTCCACAACCATTTGGTCCGACAATTCCGGTAATTCCAGGATTGAATTCAATAATTGATTTATCAGCAAATGATTTAAAGCCATGTAATTCAATTCTTTTTAAATACATATTCTCTTAACCTTTCTTAATTATATCTTTAATACTTCTCTTATCTGGAAAAGTAATAGTGAATTTTGTTCCAACGTCTATCTCCGAACTAACATCAATAGTAGCATCGTGTTGATCCAGAATAGTTTTTACTATTGAAAGACCTAGTCCATTTCCTGCTTCTGAACGCGCTTTTTCTTCACGATAGAATCTTTCATAAATATGACTAATAGCATTTTGAGACATTCCCATTCCTGTATCTTCAACTGTTACTATGATAGCCTTGTTGTTTTGTTTAGCTCCAACTATCACTAAACCTTTTCGATTTGTATACTTAATTGCATTGCTAATTAAATTAGTCCACACTTGTTCCAATTTACCCTCATCAGCATTTATTAAAATATCTTTTGAATGATTAAATTGAATTTCTATTGCTTTAGAGCTAGCTTGTGATTCTAAAGAAGTAATAATTCTTTCAAGTTGGTTAACTAAAGAATACTCTGTGATTTCTAAAGCTCCATCACCAGTCTCTAACAGCGTTAATTGTAACATATTTTTAGCTAATCCTGATAATCTTTTACTATTATAAATGATTATATTTAAATACTTATCCTTTTGTTCTTTTGTCAGTTCTTCATCTTTTAAAATATTTGCGAAACCTTGAATAGAAGTAAGTGGTGTTTGAAACTCATGAGATACATCAGAAATGAACTTTTGACGAGTTTCATCATTCTTAGATAATTGTTGGGCCATTTTGTTGAAGTTTTCTGTAAGATTAGATATTTCATCATCACCAGTACAAGTAACCCTAACATCATAATTACCATTAGATAACTCTTTCGTTGCTTTATTTAGTCTAGTAATTGGTTTAATGATATAATCAGCCACAATTAAAAAGATGATACTTCCAACTAAAAATATACAACCTAGAATTAAGACTGAAGAATAAGTAAATATTCCTTTTTGATTAGTATAATCTTTATACACAAAAATAGAATATTCTTTTCCATCTATTTTATATTTATCAGCATATCCTTGAAGATTATGGTTAGCATAAATAAAACCATTAGTTTTCTTGATATATTCTTTATTTATTTGAGAATAACTAGGTTCATCTTGAATAGAATTATATTTGGTTAAGCTTCCATCTTTAAATATATAAACAACATATGATGAGTTTTTAGCATACTTATTAATTAAATAATCATAATTATCATTTACATTTACTAGTTTAGATACATATTCATTAGCTGAAGCTAGCTCAGTTTCACCTTGATCTTCAATTTGTTGGTAATTAGATTTAATACCAATAAACGCTGCAATAGTAAAACTAATTAAAATAGTAGAAAGGAAAGCCAATATTAACTTTGAATATACTGATTTCATTATTCTACCTCTACTTTATATCCTAGTCCTCTTACAGTAACAACTTTAAATCCTGGTAAATGTCCTACATTTTCTCTAATTCTTTTAATATGAACATCGACAGTCCGATCAAAACCATCGTAATCCATCCCCCAAATCTTCTCAATTAATTGTTCACGAGAGTAAATTTGATCTGGATTTTTAACTAATTCAAATAATAATTCAAATTGTTTTAAAGGAAGTTTAATCACCTCATCCTTATATCTGATTTCATATTTATCACCATCAAACTCGACTTCCCCAATTTTAATTATATTACTGGTATTAAGATTATATCTTTTAAATATTGCTTTAACACGAGCCATTAATTCAGCAGGATCGAAGGGTTTAGTAACGTAATCATCTACTCCAGTAGAAAAGCCTCTAAGTTTATCTTTGTTTTCACCTTTAGCTGTTAACATAATACAAGGCAAATCACGGTATTCCTTAATATTTTCTACAAGTTCAAAGCCATCCATTTCAGGCATCATTACATCTATAATAGCTAAATCAATATAACTAGATTCAACTATATCCAATGCATCATTACCATTTCCAGCTTCTAATACATCATAACCTTCTTTTTCTAAATAGAATTTCAACAATTCTCTTATATCTACTTCATCATCAACGATTAACACTTTAGATTTCATATTTACACCTCGACTTCATAAATTATAACATATCTATTAATTAATTTATATTCTAGTAAAAGAAAAGAAATCAACAATGATTTCTATCTATTTATAACATTAATTTGAGTTGCTTCCATGGCATTTAAAGCATTGTTGTGACTTTCAACTGTTACTCCAGCACAACAAGCAGCATCAACTATTATCGGTGTCTCATATAATGTTGCTTTTAATATTTCAGCATTTGAGATTACACAAATATCTGTACATAAGCCTATTAATTCAATACTATCTATTGACTCTTGGTTGTTTAAAGTAGTCATCAATTTTGATAATTCAATACTACCAAAAGTAGGTTTATTAATTACTTGTTTAACAAAAGGTTTTAAAGAATCAATTATTTCCCAACCATGAGTATTTTCAATACAATGTTTGACAGGTAATTTTTTACCTTCACTAGTCTCTAAATAATTATCATAATGAGTATCTCTAGTAAATATTACTTTTCCATCAAAGTTCTTTACTTTGGCGACTACTCTATCAACTATTTTAACTGCCTCATTACTACCTAAAGCACCATCTACAAAATCATTTTGCATATCAACTACAATTAAAACTTTCATATTTTCTCCTTAAAATAAATCATTTAAATCTTTTAATAGATTAGGCAGTTGATCGATACTGTCTAATCGGCATCCACTAGCTAGCGCATGTCCACCACCATTATATTTATTAGCCACTTTATTGACACAATAATCTCTGCTTCTAATTGAAACACGATAATTGTTATCTACAGTGTTTTGAGTAACCGCCACCCAGACATAGTATTCTTTAACTTGTGACAGCATATTTACAAAATCACTACCTCTTTCACGAGGAATATCAAGTTCTTTTAAATCTTTATCTTCTAAAACATAATAAGCAACATGGCCATTAACTCTATAAGCATTTAGAATATGTTTTTTTATTAACATATCTTTTTCATTAGATAAATACATTTTATTATAGATAGTTGTAATATCTACTCCTAAATCAACTAAAATACCAGCTGCTTTAAAAGTTCTAGCATCAGTAGATTTAAACAAAAATCTACTAGAATCACCAATGATTCCCATATATAAATTGTTTGCAGCACTTAAAGTTATTTTTAATTCATCTTTATAATCATTATAAAAATGGGTAACTAATTGACAGGTTGAACTAGCGGTGTCATCAACAATTTGGATATCTGCGTAGTTTTCAACTATTGGATGATGATCTATTTTAATAAATTCTTTACATTTACTATACTCACCATCTATTCTGTCACTATTGGCCGTATCTAAAACAATTCCTAAAGTATTACTATCATACTTTAAAGAAGTATCTAAATTTATATCAAATTTTTCAATTAAATCACTTGTAAATTCACCTGCTAGATAAATCTTTTTATTTGGATAAGTTGCTTTAAGAATTTCATAAAAGCCAAAAGAACTACCAAAAGCGTCATAATCAGGACTTTGATGCCTAAAGATTACGATATTATTATATGATTTTATTTTTTCTATTATTTCATTCATTTTATCACCTAAACCATAGTATCATATCTACAAAAAAAAGCCATTTAAAATGGCTTATAATCCTAATATTCTAATTGTATCACGTGCTATCATTAATTCTTCATTAGTTGGTATAACCATAACTTTAATTTGAGAATATTGATGTGAAATAACTCTAGGTTTACTACTTCGAACATTGTTTAATTGTTCATCTAAGAATACTCCAAAAGCTTTTGAAATATTATCGATGATGATTCTACGAAGATAACTAGCATTTTCTCCAACTCCTGCTGTGAAACAAATAGCGTCACATCCACCAAGTTCAGCATAGTATGAACCAATATACTTAGATACGATTCTAGCATATAAAAGACCAGTTAATAAGGCCCTTTCATCTCCATCTTTAAATAAGGCATTTTCAATGTCTCTAGAATCAGATGATATACCTGAAACTCCAAGCATTCCAGATTTTTTATTATAGATATCTAACATTTCATCAGGTGTCTTATTTAATTTTTTACATAAATAAGGCATGATAGAAGGATCGACATCTCCACATCGAGTTCCCATCATTACTCCAGCAAGTGGTGTGAATCCCATCGATGTATCTATACATTTTCCATTTAAGACAGCTGAAATGCTGGCACCATTTCCTAAGTGACAAACAATTATTCTACTATCTGTAGGGTTTCCTAACATTTCAATTGCTTTTTGAGAAACATATTTATGACTTGTTCCATGAGCACCATATTTTCTTACTTTATAATCTGTGTAATATTCATATGGTAGTGGATATAAGAATCTCTCTTCATCCAATGTTTGATGGAATGCAGTATCAAATACAAAAACGTGTTCAACATCTGGTAATTCTTCTTTAAATGCTTCATAACCTACAATATGTGCTAGATTATGAAGAGGTGCAAGTTCTGCTAGTTCTCTTACTCTATCTACCACTGAATTATCTACTTTTACTGAATCATCAAAATAGGATCCTCCTTGTACTATACGATGTCCTACTGCGTCTATTTCATCTAAACGCTTTACTATTTTATGTTCTATTAAAGCATCTAATAACATTTTAACTGCAACTTCATGATCTTTAATAGGTGCTGTGATTTCTACTTTTTCTCCATTATACTTTATTGTAAAATTTCCTTGATCTTGACCAATTCTTTCAACTAGTCCAGATGCAATTACTTTTTCTGCTGGCATTTCAAATAATTGAAACTTTAAAGAAGAACTTCCAGCATTAACTGCCATAACTTTAGTCATATAAAAAACCTCCTAACTAATAGTTTATTAGATTTAGAAGGTTTTAGCAATTAAAATGTAAGCGTTTACTAAAATATATCCTCATTTTTATTATAATTATCGTTTATTGTAATAGTTTCAACTGTATTTACGCATTCATCAATTAATGGTTGATAATCAAACTTTTCTTCATACATTGCTGCTTTATGAGCAGTAGGTTTTGTTGCTGGATTTTTAGGCGTGAAGATAGTACAACAGTCTTCAAATGGTTTAATAGAAATATCATAAGTATCTATTTGGTTAGCAATATCAATAATTTCTAGTTTATCTAAGCATACAACTGGTCTAATTACTGGCATAGTAATTACTGAATTAATAGTATTCATACTATTTAGAGTTTGACTTGCAACTTGACCAATGCTTTCTCCATTAACAATAGCTAAACATTTATTTTCATTAGCTACCCTTTCAGCAATACGATACATCATTCTTCTCATAACAGTCATAGCGTATGGTTCATCAGTATATTTATATACAGCTAATTGTAATTCTGTGAAATTTACAACATGAACTTTAATTTTTCCATGGCCATATTTTCTTATCTTGTCAACTAAATCAAATACTTTTTGACGAGCTTGTTCATTTGTATAAGGTGGAGCTGCAAAATGAATACATTCAATATTAACTCCCCTTTTCATTGTAAGATAACCCGCTACAGGGGAATCTATTCCGCCAGAAAGCATTAAAAGTGCTTTACCGCCAACTCCAACAGGATAGCCACCAGCTCCTTTAATGGTATTATCCATTACATAGTAAGCATCATTTCTTATTTCAACTGTAATCAGTACTTCGGGATTTCTCACATCAACTTTCAATTCATGATCAGTATGAGTCAATACATATCCTGCCACATCTTTACTTATTTCAAGGGAAGTTGCAGGATAAGTTTTATCCGAACGTTTTGTCATAATTTTAAAAGTAGTCTTTTTAGCAGTATTAACTAAATAGCTTGCAACTTTTTTAACTTCATTAATATCTGTATCAAGTTTGTAGCAACAACTAAAACTATAAATACCAAAGACTAATTTTATTTTTTCACAGACATCTTCTTGATTGGCATCGTTTAAATGCATATATAAACGATCATGCGTTAAACGATACTCTATTTGTGGATAATCTGCTAAAACCTCTTTTAAGTTATCTAACAATCGTCTTGTAAATAATTTTCTATTTTTCCCTTTAGTCGTAAGTTCACCAAAACGGACTAAAACATAATCTGCTTTCATTAATCAACCCTCTTCAAATCTTCCATAGCTTTTTTTAAATATTTAATTAAAGTATCAATATCTTCTTTAGAAGTTTGATAACTAAGTGAGATTCTAATAGCACTACTAGCTACTTCATCTTTTAAATCCATATTTGCAAGGACTCTTGATACACTAGTTGTTTTAGAACTACATGCACTCCTTGTAGATATTAATATATCTTTACTTTCCAAATAATGCAATATTACTTCTGGTTTATAACCAGGTAATGAGACATTAATAATACTGGCAATACATTTATCTTTGTCTGAGTTAACTACTACACTTAAATCGTTAAGTTTTAAACGTAAGTAATCATTAATTTCAGTTAGTTTTTGGTACTTTTTATCAAGGTCTTGTAAAGCAAGACGCATAGTCTTTGAAAAGACAATATTATTACATGCATTGCTAGTTCCAGCCCGAAGGTTAAATTCTTGTTGTCCCCCACTGATTAAGGGAACAATATCAATATGACTACTTTTATAAAGCAATCCAGATCCTTTTAATCCATTTATTTTATGAGCTGAAAAAGAAGCCAGATCAACATATTTTAAATCGATATTTAGTTTTCCTAAGGCTTGAACCATATCTGAATGAAAAATAATAGTAGGAAATTGTTTTAAATACTTTCCTATTTCATTAATATTATTAATTGATCCTATTTCATTATTAACTTGCATAACACTTACTAAAATAGTGTTTTCTTTTATACTATTCTTTAGATCTTCAATGTTTACACAGCCATTATGATCTACGGGTAAATAAGTAACTTCATAATTGAAAACTCTCTCTAACTCTTTACAAGCTTCAAATATTGAGGAATGTTCATTGCAAGTAGTAATTATATGATTCCCCCTATTTCTATATCTAAAAGCAATTCCTTTAATAGCTAGATTATTTGCTTCACTACCACAACTAGTAAATATTAATTCATTATTTTTACATCCTAACATATCTGACAAGTTTTGACGTGATTTTTCTTGTAAGGCATCAACTTCCAGACCTTGCTTATAAATAGAATCAGAATTATAGAAATATTTTTCTAATAACTTAAAATATGTATTTTTAACATCCTCATTTAATGGTGTTGTTGCTGCGTAATCTAAATAAATCATTTTATTCCCTCTAATCATAAAAATAAGAATAGCTTAGCTATTCTTATTTAGCTTATTTTCATTATTTGTATCTGGTCGTCCGTTTTTAGATTTATTAACTAGCATCTCATAAGAACCAGGTTTAATCTTTTCTATAATATCAACTGCCGTAGTTAGAGCTTTTGTATACTCTCCATTTCTAAATAATAGTTCGGCTTTTGTAAGTTCAGTGTTAACTTCTAAGAAGTCAGAGCGATATCTATTTCCATAAACAATGGCATCTTCAACCATTTCAGCAGTAACTATTAAGTTGTGGACATTATCATATAGTTTATAAATAACATCTCTAGCAGCATCAACTTGATTAGATAATTGATCTAAATCAATAGGCCTTTGCTTAATAAAGCTTAATATTGCATCGGCTTTTTCATAAGAATCTTTAATATAATCTTTATAGGAATCATTAATCATCGGTAAATGCTTATTTTTAATTTCTGATTTGATTTCTAATAAGACAATATTTATATTATCCAATTCATCTAAAGCCCTTTTTTCTTCTAAAATTAAAGTTGCTTCTAACTCATTATATCTAGCTAAATCTTTAGATGAAATTCTCGCCTTGGCAACTAAATCATCAAATGATTCAATCATTGAAGAATATGAGAAATCCTTTGATTTAATAATCACATTAAGTTCTTCTAATTCTTGCTTAATATCTTCAAATTTTTTCTTATCTTCTTCTAAAGTAATGTTATATTCACTAACGATATAATTCTTTTGAATCTTAGAATATGATTCAATAGCTTGTTTATATCCTTTATCAATATCATTAATTGTGTCAAAACAATTATCATGCGCTTTTTTATACTTTTTAAATGCAGCTTGCTCATTATCAAAGTCGGAAGATAATTGTTTAATTTCTTGAGTAACCACTTCAATTGTTTGACCAACATTTTCTAATTGAAGATCTTTAATATTTCTAATAGCACTTTCTAAATCACTATTAATTTTATTAAAACGAACTGAAGTATTCATTCTTTCTAATGCAAAATCATTTTCCTTCATTTCTTTAATAGTTTCATTTAATTCATTAATTCTTTCAGGAATATATTTTCTGACAATAGAAATGTACGTAGGTAAATCACGAAGATTATCATCTAATAAAGTTATTTGATTACTAATTTCATTTGTTAAAGATTTTGCTTCTTCATATTTTTGAGAATTCATTAAATCTTCTAACTCTACAAACTCTGTTTCTACCTCATCAAGTTTACGTTTAATATTTGGAACATAATTTTCAACCTTAAATCGAACTGAGTCATAAGTATCATTAGTATTACGATATTTTTCTTTAATTTTTATTATTTCAATTCTTTGAACATTTTCAATTTCAGTAATAACTTCAATCTTATCTAATAATTCTTTACATTCTTTTTCATAATTTTGGATATCTTCATCAAGTTTTAGTAAAGCACTTTTAACTCCTCCAACTTTTTTAGAAAAAAGTTTTTCATCAATATCGTTAATTTCATTAGTAATACTGTTTAATTGCTCATCAACTAATGTTTGATATTCTTTAGTATATTCTTCATACTTTTCTTTAACTTCTGGCATATTCCGAGCAATACCCTTAATACGACCTAAACGATATTGAATAGGTAAAGTCTTAGTTGCATTCATTCTATTTTCTAGTTCAATTATTTCTTTACGATATTTTCTAAGTCTAACCGATTTATAGATAATGAAACCAAAAATTATTACTAAAATCACAAGCGCAATAATAATTATATTATATTTACCAATTGTATTAATTAAATTATTAATAAATGTCATTTTTTAACCTCACTCTTACTTAGAAAAGTATACCATACACCCTATTCTAAGTCTAAAGTTATATATGTTTAAATTTCATTATTTTATGTGATTACTAATTGATAACCGATCACGTTTTAGTTGGTCCTTTAACTCATCAATTCCATTAAACTTCTGTTCTTCTCTTACATAATAGACAAACTCAACATTTAATATTTCATCGTAAATATCTTTATCAAAATCAAAAATACTTACTTCTAAAGATGGCTTATTTAAATTAGATACTGTTGGATTATATCCAACATTAATCATGCAAACATATTTTGTCCCTTGATAATAAGCATAACCCCCATAAACACCTTTTTTTGGAATCACGTGATTAGTATAGTCAACATTCGCCGTTGGGAACCCCATCTTCCTACCTAACTTTTTACCATGAATTACAATCCCACTAATAGAATAATTACGTTTAAGCATGTTTTTTACATCTTCCAATTTCCCTAAAGTAATTAATTCTCTAATTAATGTGCTTGAAACTCTTTTATTATATATAGTTTGTTTTTGAATCACTGAAACAGTATAAGCAGATGAATAGTTTTGTAAAAGACTCACATTACCTTTTCCTTTATAGCCAAATCGAAAGTCAAAACCACAAACAACTTCTTTAATATTAGAATCAATAATGTATTTATCAATAAAATGGTTATACTCCATTTTTGAAAACATTTCATCAAATTCTAAAATCACAAAATAATCAAAATCATAATTATTGATATAATTAATTTTTTCATCTAATGACATAAGAAATTTAGGACTCTTTTTGCTTATAATAGAATTAGCTTGATTTGAAAAAGTAATAATTCCCTTTTTAATATTTTTAGTTGAAGCAATTTTTATGGTTTCTTCAATTAGTTTTTGATGACCAATATGAAAGCCATCAAAAAAACCAATAGCCATAACACATGGATCTAGTTTAAGTACTTCATTATATTTAATCTTTATTACTTCCATTACCATAAACC
This sequence comes from Thomasclavelia sp., assembly GCA_028749475.1. Taxonomy (GTDB): domain Bacteria; phylum Bacillota_I; class Bacilli_A; order Erysipelotrichales; family Coprobacillaceae; genus JAQVWN01. The sequence continues at coordinate 31,948 of JAQVWN010000010.1, read as the reverse complement.
TCGAACATTTTTCAAGAAACCAGTACCATCACTTTCATAGATAGCTAATATGTGACCTTCTTTATTACATATGGCCACTTTCCCTTGTTTATTAGAAGGAATCTTCTTACCATGAAATACTATATTTTCATCATCAACTATTAATTTATCAAACTCTTTTAAAGCTTCATCAATGGTACGCATTTGAAAATCACCATCTTCTATTTGGTCTAAAGTGTAAGCATCTTTTAAACTAAAAGGACCGGAAGTCTCTCTTAAAAGACTTTTCATATGGCCTGGATATCCCAGTTTACTTGCAATATCAACACATAAAGAACGAATATAAGTCCCCTTAGAGCAATGAACATCAAAGACTATTTTGTTTTCTTTATGACTTAATAAAGTAATAGAATATATTTCTATTTCTCGAGGCTCAATTTTAACAGTTTCATTATTTCTAGCATATTCATATAGTTTTTTACCATTGACTTTAATTGCAGAATAAATTGGTGGTGTTTGAATTTGTTTACCAACAAATGATTGAAGTGTAGTATTCAAATCTTGTGTTATTCCTTGATACTCTTTTTCCTTTGTAATATTCCCACTGGCATCAAATGTATCAGTAGCTTTCCCAAGCACTAATGTGGCTTGATATCTTTTTTCATTAGTTGTTAAAAATTGTACAACTTTAGTAGCTTTTCCAATACAACAAACAAGTAGTCCAGTTGCATCAGGATCTAAAGTACCACAATGTCCAATTTTTTTGGTGTTAAGTATTCTTCTAAGTTTAGAAACAACATCATGTGATGTAAGTCCTTTTTCTTTATTTATTAGTAGTATTCCATCAGTATTTTTCATCTTTTCTATAATATCAAATAATAGTTATATTATCAAAAAAATTGTTGCATATATTAATCTTTATTTGTAAGATTAAAATTATGAAAAAACTAATTGGATGTATTAAAAAAGCAGATAATGATTATAAAATGATTGAAGAAGGTGACATAATAGCTGTCGGTGTATCTGGTGGTAAAGATTCGATTGCCTTGTTATATGGATTAAATCTTTATAAAAGAATGGCTAGAGTTAACTTTGAAGTTATTGGAATCCATATTAAAATGGGGTTTCCAAATATGGACTTTAGCGAAACTGACGATTTTTGTCAAAAAAATGATATAAAATTATATCATGAAGATAGTGAAATTTATGAGATCTTAAAACTCCATCTAACCAATGATGGTAAATTGCCATGTAGTCTATGTTCTAAATTTAAAAAAGCTCATGTGATTAGTGCTGCAAAAAAATATAATTGTACCAAAGTAGCTTTTGCTCATCATAGTGATGATGCAGTTGAAACTTTACTTATGAATATGATATATGGTGGTAAGATTGCTTCTTTTACCCCAACAATGTATCTCGATAGAACCGATACTAATTTTATTCGACCATTAATCTATGCAAGTGAGACAGATATTATATTAGCGTGTAAAAATGCCAAACTTCCAATTGTAATATCAACTTGTCCAGCTGACAAACATACTAAACGAGAAGAATTTAAAAACTTATTAAATAATCTATATAAAGAATATCCTATGGCTAAAAAGAACTTACTAACTTCTCTTTCTAACGAAAAGAATACAACGCTATGGCATCCAAAAAAAGACGAAGAATAATCTTCGTCTTTATTTATATTTAATAATAAAATATTTCTTTTTACCACGTCTTACAACAGTAGCTTCTTGGCCAAATGCATCAGCTTTTTTCACCACAAATTCTAAATCAGTGATTTTTGTACCATTGATTAAAACAGACCCACCATTGATAAATTCTCGAGCTTCTCTTCTTGAGCTTGCAGCTTTTGAAAGAATTAAGGCATCAATAATATTTATTTCATCTTCTTCACTAACAACAGTTGGAACACCATCAAATGCTTCATTTATTTGTTTTAATGAAAGATTTTGGATTTGTCCTGAGAACAATGTATTTGATACTTCCACTGCTTCATCGTAAGCTTCTTTACCATGTAAGAAAGTAATAACTTCTCTAGCTAAAGCTTTATGAGCTTCTCTAAGATGAGGTTGTTCTTTATTTTTCTTTTCTAATTCCATAATTTCTTCTGGAGTTAAAAATGTTAAGAATTTTAAATAATCAATTACTTTATCGTCTTCACTATTTATAAAGAATTGATACATTTCATATGGAGAAGTTTTATCTTTATCTAACCAAATTGCTTTACCATTAGTTTTTCCAAATTTAGTTCCATCACTTTTTGTAAGTAAAGGCATTGTAAATCCAAATGCTTCTTTACCTGTTTTCCTTCTAATCAATTCAATTCCAGCAGTAATGTTTCCCCATTGATCTTGACCCGCTACTTGCATGACACAATTTTTATTTTCGTATAAATAGTAAAAGTCCATTGCTTGCATTATCATATATGCAAATTCAGTAAATGTAATACCAGCATCTAATCTTCTTTTTATAATATCCTTAGATAACATATAATTAATATTAAAATATTTACCGTAGTCTCTAAGAAAATCAATAAAATTTAAATCTTTAGACCAGTCATAGTTATTTACTACTTCAAATCCAAATATTTCCTTAGCTTGTTTAGATAAACAATCAAAGTTATGTTGAACTTCTTCTCTTGTAATCATTGGTCTTTCTGTATCAGGTTTAGGATCACCAATTAATCCTGTTGCTCCACCAACTAAAAGAATAGGATGATGTCCGGCATCTTTTAATCTCTTAGAAATAAGAAATGAGGAAAAGTGACCAATATGCATACTATCACCAGTTGGATCAGTTCCAATATAAAATGTCATTCCCCCATTATTTAATTTTTCTTCTAACTCGGGTGAACTTACATCTTTAATTAATCCACGCCATACTAATTCATCATAAATCTTCATATTTTTCTCCTTTAAAATAAAAAGAGACTCCATCCAAAGGACGAAGTCTCGCGGTACCACCTTTATTCGTATATTTATATACGCTCTCTATTTTAACGCAATTAACGTCTATACTTTTAATATAGAAACTCCAGACTGTATTCACTAGTTTAAATGACTTATTTTCACCAACCATAAGTTCTCTAAACATTACTACTAGTTACTATGTTCCTTCAAAGTCGTTGACAAAATTATAAATTATGTAAATCTTATAGTCAATATTATTATTTAGAAAATATTTTATTTAAAGAAGCTATAGAATTAACTTCATCAGATTTATCATACATTATTACAACAATATCTCCTTGATACAAAGGTGCTTCCCCACTTGGCAGAATTTCTTCTTCTCCTCTAACAATTGAAACAAGTAGAGTTTGTTTAGGCCAAGATATGTCTTTAATTTTACAGCCATCAGCTAGACTTCCAATATCAACTGTAAAACTTCTAGTTTCTTTGTCATTAATCCGAGGATAAATCTTAACTCCTTCTTTCTTTAAAAGTCTATCTAAAAGAGACTCATAAATAGGAGTACTATTACATACACTGGCTACAATATAAGATGCAAATGCAACTATAGATACTGGCATCAAATTAGTAAGTGTTCCGCTCATTTCAACTAATAGAATTATGCCTGTTAAAGGGGCTCTAACAATTGCAGCAAAATATCCAGTCATACCTAAAATTATAAAATTATTAATATATTCTGGATTTAACCCAAAAACATTTACAGCTATTAAAGCAGAGATATTTCCGATTAAACTTCCTATTATTAGTAATGGAAAGAATATACCTCCAGGTGCTCCAGAAGCAAAAGATATAATAGAAAATAAGAATTTAATAACTAGAGCTATCATCAACATCCAAATGCCAGGATTTGATTCAATCAAAGCAACTACCTTATGTCCTCCTCCAAGGACATATGGAAAAGTCATAGCTAGAATCCCAGCCATTACTATAGGAATAATCACGAAATAATTACTATCTATAATTTTGATTTTAGAAAATAGATTTTGAACAAATTCAGTAAAATAATTATAAAACACTCCAAGAATACCTGTAATAATACCTAAAATTAATATCCATAAATATGTATTTAAAGGAAGTGTTTGAGTAATGTCAAAATGAAATATTGGTTGAAGTCCAAATACTTGCGATGATACAAAACTACCCGTTAAAGAAGCGCACATAACCGAAATTATGGTTGAGGCTGAAAAATTTTTATGAATTTCTTCTAAAGCAAACATAATTCCAGCAAGTGGAGCATTAAACGCTGCTGCTAGTCCCGCTGCAGCCCCACAAGTTAATAAGTATCTTTCTTCAAAATCAATTATTTTAAAGAATTTAGAAAATCCTTTTCCAGCCATTGCCCCAAGTTGAATACTTGGTCCTTCTCTTCCTAAAGATAATCCAGCAACGATACTTGCGGTTCCGCCGATAATTTTATAAAAGATTGTGGAAAACCATGGTTGATCAATTTTACCTTTTACTTCTGCTTCGACTTGTGGTATTCCAGAACCACTAATGTATTTTTGTTTTTTTAAGCAAAAAGCGACAATAAATACAATTCCTATTAAAACTAGGATCCAAATAAAGAAATTAATATAGTTTTCTTTTGCAAAAACAATTAATGAATCACAAATTTTTTCTCCATATGTAAGACATAATCTATATACAATACTTACACACCCTGCAAGTCCTCCGACAACACAACCTTCAAATAGTAGTCGTAAATGTAAAGACTTAGATGCATCTACTTTCTTTTTAATATTACTAATCATTATTCCCTCTCCAATACATACAAGATATAACTTTTTCCAAAAGAAAACAACTCTTTAGAGTTGTTTACAAAGTTGAATTACGTTTTATAAATTGATGTTTAACCGCAATAGCTTTTTCTTCGATTTTTTCATCATTTAAAAACTTAGTAAGAAGTCTTACCGCCATGGCACCCATATCATAAATATGAATATCAATCGTTGATAATGATGGTCTTGTCATCATAGAATATTCAGCATTTAACATCCCAACAACTTCCATTTGAGAAGGTATGTGAATATGATTTGTTCTAGCTGCATTAATAACTGCAACTCCATCTTTATCGTCACCACAAATTACTACTTGTGGCTTATTATATTTAAAGTAATCGACCATTTTATTATATGTTGTTTCATAAGAAGGAAAACTTTCATATACTTTAGAAATATCAAATGGTATATTAAGTTTCTTATAAGATTCTTTTGCTCCCTCAATAAAATCATCTTTATTAATTAAAGTATCTTCTGATTTAACAAATAAAATATCATTCTTCTTATTAGCAATAAAAGTATCAACAAGTTCACCAATAGCGCTCTTTGCATCAACATAAACACTACCAATCTTGTTAGATGAATACTTTTTACCTACAACGACAATAGGTACATTATATTTTTCTAGTAAGGCTATTTGTTTATCAATTCGATCATTATTAAATAAGATTACTCCATCAACTCTTGTTTTAATTATTCTTTCAGCTACATCGCTTTCAGAATTACCATCACCAAGATCATCACTAGTATACATATTAATATTATATTCAAGATGTCTAGCAACATCTCCCATACCAGCAACCATATACCTTATACCAGAAAACAAATTACTAGGAAAAACAATTGCAATTGAAGTTGTTTTACTAGTAGCAAGTCCCCTAGCAATTTCATTTGGTTTAAAATCTAACTGCTGAATAACCTTAAGAACTTTTTGTTTAGTTTCTTCTTTAACAACTGAAGAACCATTTACTACTCTAGAAACAGTAGCAAGAGAAACTCCTGCTTCTCTTGCTACATCATAGATAGTTGTATTTTTAGACATTAATCTTTTAAATCATCTAAGATAACGTCTAATTCATCCTCAACGTCATCGATATCATCGTCAATATCTTCTAAGTTCTTAAAATCTTGATCTTGTACCTTTGTTTTAATATCTGCAATTTTATCAGATACATCTTTGCTAGTAGAAATTACTTTTTCTTTAATATTTCCATAAGTTTCATTATCGTTAACTTTGTCAGCTAAATCTTCTAGCTTTTCTTTTGTTTCATTTAATTTCTTTAAAGTACTATCTTTGAATTCATCAGCATCGAATTCATCAATCGCTTTTTTAACATCATCAATAGTCTTTTCTATTAAAGCTTTATAATCTTCTTTATCCATATTAGATAAATCATCAATAGCTTTTTGTCCTTTTACTTTGATATCTTCTCTTAATTCTTCACCTTTTTTAGGAGCAAACAACATTCCAATTAAAGCTCCAACTCCAAGTGTTGTAACAAATTTAGCAAATTTCATTTTATTTACTTCCTTTCTTATTCTTTAGAATCCCTAGAATTGTTCCAAGAGGATTGAATTTAGGACGACTTGGATCAAAGAATCTTGAGATTGTCTCTACTGGTGCATTTAATAAATCCATTTTATAATTTACATCATCGATAATTTTATCGACCTTGTCTATTGTGACTTGTAGTCTATCAACTAATTTACCAGTTAGTTTAACAGTTGTAGAAGTTCTAAGTAATAATACTCCTAAACTTACCAAACAAAAGGCTCCTGATAGGATTAAGACACAAAAACATATATCCATTGCTTCCATTCTAACACCTCTTCTTTCAATATAAATAATTATATCATAATTTATTTATGTTCTAAACTTTTTCTTTCAATAACCTTATCTTCAAGTTTATAAATATCTTTACTAGACATGAATAGGAAGACACAATTATCATATTTAGCTAATTCTTCAACTGCTTCTTCACTATTATCATTAATGACTTTACTACGAGGATTAAGTTTGGCAATGTCATAGATATCAATATCTATACCATCTTCATGAGCAGCATTTTCTGGGAATGGACAGAAATAAGGATAATCTGCTTTATCCATTTCTCTAGCAAATTCCGCTGCAAATTTTGCTCCTCTAGAAAATCTATCAGGTTTAAATACTGCAACTATTTTTTTACCAGGGTATCTTACTCTAGTAGCTTCAATAACATATTTAATTGCTGTAGGATGATGAGCATAATCATCTACATAAACATTGTTTTCATCAGTTTTAATTGCATAACGACGTTTTGTACCTTTAAATGTTTGTAGTCTTTCTAAAATATAATCATGGTCCATATTCTCTAAATATCCTAAAGTAATGATTGCAAGAGAGTTATATAACATATGATTTCCAAACATTGGAATATTAAAGTGTCCAAATAATTCATCATGAACATAGACATCAAAAGACATTCCTTTTTCATTTTCGATAATATTTGTAGCTCTTACATCATTTCCTTCTTTTAAACCAAAGCGCATTACTCTATTTTTAAAGTTAATCTTTTTAATGTTTGGATCATCTCCCCAAACAATAACCGTATCTTTTACTTGATTAGCAAATTTTTCAAAAGATTTAATTTCATTTTCTAAATTACCAAAATAATCAACATGGTCTAATTCAATATTATTAATGATTGCATAATTAGGATAATAATTCAAAAAATGGTCTTGGAATTCACAAGCTTCAAATAAGAAATATTTTGAATCTTTAGTTCCTACCCCAGTTCCATCACCAATTAATACTGAAGTTTTATCAAATTTTTCAAATAAGTGATAAGCCATTCCAGTAGTAGTAGTTTTACCATGAGTTCCGCATATAGCAACACTAGTATAATCCTGCATAAATTTTGCTAAGAATTCATAATATCTAATTGTTTTAACATTAGGATTGTTGATTGCTGCTTTAACTTCACAATTACTTTCATCAAAAGCGTTTCCAATAATTACAGTATATCCATCTTTAATGTTTTCTGGATTAAATGAATATATTGGAATGTTTTGTTCTTTCAACATATCTTCTATAAATATATATTTATCAATATCACTACCTGCAACTTCATTTCCTAATTCTTTAAGAATGGTTGCAAGTGGTCCCATTCCTGAACCTTTAATTCCTATAAAATAGTACATAATTTCACCTCACAAAACATTTTAGCACAAATAGTTCAAAATAATTATTAAAACATAAAAAAGTGAGTATTTTTATACTCACTAAATTATTGTTAAATCTTTAGTATAACTATTTAAGACTTTACATCCATCTTCAGTAACTAGGACTAAATCTTCAATTCTAACTCCAAATTCACCTGGAATATATACTCCTGGTTCAATAGAAAAGATCATTCCTTCTTCAACTTCTAAATCAAAATTAGCAGAAACATCACCGTATTCATGAACATCTCTTCCAATAAAATGACCTAAACGATGATTAAATTGAGGTCCATATCCAGCTTCACTGATTAAATCTCTAGCTTTAGCATCAATGTCACAAAGTCTAACCCCGGGTTTTATATATGCTTCAGCAGTTGCATTAGCCTTTTTTACTAATTCATATACTTCTTTAGCTTTTAAAGAAGCTTCTTTATAGAAGAAAGTTCTAGTCATATCTGAACAATATCCTTTATAACGGCAACCAACATCAATGATAATTGAGTCTCCTGGTTTTAAAGTGGAATCATCACACATATGATGAGGATTAGCACCATTTTTACCATAAGCCACTATTGGAGTAAAACTATTTCCTTCACCGCCATTTGCTTTATACATTTTTTCAATTTCATCAGCAACTTCTTCTTCGGTAGCTCCAGTTTTAATTTTATCAACAATGTCACTCATAGTTTTATCATTAATTCTACTAGCTTCTATCATTAGAACTTGTTCATTTTTATCTTTATTCATTCTAATCATATCGACACAAGGAGAAGCATTAATAAATTTAGCATTTGGAATTCGAGCCATTAATGGTAGTAAGAATCTAGCAGGAAAGTTTTTATCAACCCCTATTCTTCGAGGTTTATCTAAACTATTAACTATTACATCAACACCATCATCAGTATCACTGTAATAAATAGTTTCTAAGCCAAGATAATCTTCTACAAAGAATAAATCATTCAAAATGATTTTATGATCATCATTTTTACTAATAATTAATGCATAAAGTCTTTCACCAGGCTCGTTATAATAATCTAAACAATAATCGATAGATTGAGGATCACACATTATAAAGTAATCCAAACGAGCTTGTTCCATCATTTCTTTAACTAATTCAATTCTTGCACTATTCATTATCAATCACCTGGATTCCTAATTCTTTTAATTGTTCATTATCAACTTTGTTTGGAGCCTTGCTCATAGGACAACTTGCACTAGCATTTTTAGGGAAAGCAATTACATCTCTAATGGAATCAGAGTTTGTAAGAAGCATTGCAAGTCGATCAAGTCCTAATGCAAAACCAGCATGAGGAGGAGTTCCATATTGGAAAGCGTCCACAAACCATCCAAATTTTGCTTCTATTTGTTCATCTGTTAGGGCTACTGCTTTAAACGCTCTTTCTTGAAGTTCAGGTTCATATATTCTTTGAGAACCACCACCAAGTTCAAAACCATTTAAAACAATGTCATAAGCATCTGCTAAACAATGTTCTTGATCAGTATCAATAATATCCTTATGTTTTTCAAGAGGTCTAGTAAATGGATGATGCATTGCTTTATAACGCTTATTTTCTTCATCATATTCAAACATAGGGAAATCTGTTACCCATAATAATGCTAACTCGTTTTTATCATATAACTCTAATTCTTTACCTAAATGATTTCTAATGGCTGCAAGAGAATCACAAACAACAGTATACTTAGTATCACTTACAAATAATAATAAGTCATTATCTTTAGCATCCATCGCAGTTAAAAGTTTTGTCAATTGTTCATCAGTAAAGAATTTTACTATTGGTCCTTCAGCTTTATTGTCTTTTACTTTCATCCAAGCAAGACCCTTAGCTTTATATTTTTTAGCAAGATCTGTTAATTTATCAATTTTCTTTCTTGAATAGTTTTCAGCTTGTCCTTTAACATTAATACCTTTAACAAAACCATTGTTATCTAAAGCACTTTTAAAGACCATGAAATCAACATCATTAACAACTTCATTCAAATTCACTAATTTCATATCAAAACGAATATCAGGTTTATCAATACCATATGTTTCCATCGCATCATGCCAAGTCATTCTAGCAAGAGGAAGTTTTATGTCTATCCCTTTAACTTCTTTGATAACTTTAGCGACCATTTCTTCTCCAAATTTTAAAATTTGATCAGTGGTCATAAATGACATTTCAACGTCTACTTGGGTAAATTCAGGTTGACGATCAGCTCTTAAATCTTCATCTCTAAAACAACGAGCAATTTGATAATACTTTTCAAATCCAGAAATCATTAATAATTGTTTAAATAATTGAGGTGATTGAGGTAAAGCATAAAACTCACCATTATGAACTCTTGAAGGAACAAGAAAATCTCTTGCACCTTCGGGAGTTGATCTATTTAAATATGGAGTTTCAATATCTATAAAATCATGACTATCTAAATAATTTCTAATACTTCTAGTAATCTTAGCTCTTGTCATAATTTTATTTTGCATTATAGGTCTTCTAAGATCTAAATAACGATATTGAAGTCTAGTTTCTTCTAAAGCATCAGTTTCATCTGCAATAATCATTGGTGTAAGATTAGCTTTATTTATAATTTCAACATTGTTTACTTCTATTTCTATTTCACCAGTTGGAATGTTTTTGTTTTTTGAACTTCTTTCAATTACTTTCCCACATACATGAACAACATATTCATTTTTAAGTTCTTTAGAAATAGATTCTAAATCCTCATTTAATACTATTTGAGTAATACCATATCTATCTCTTAAATCAATAAACACTAAAGAACCAAGATTTCTTTTCTTAGCTACCCATCCCACTAATTCAACTTCTTCATTAACATTTTCAATTCTAAGTTCACCATTATTATGTGTTCTATTCATGTTCATGACTATGTTCTCCTTCATGATTATCTAAATATTCCAAAATGTTTTCAAACTTAACTTCATCTTGAACTTTTGTGTGATTACATCTTATATTTACTACTTCTTTTTTAATTTCTTCTTCTCCGATAATGATTGAAAAATGAGCATTTACTCGATCAACTGTTTTAAATTGAGCTTTTAAAGAACGAGCTTGGTAATCAATATCAGTAGCATATCCATTAGCTCTTAACATAGTAGCTATTTGGGTAGCTATATCTAATGATTCTTTTCCAATAGGCATAATATAGGCATCAATACCTTCTTCTTCCATCATCTCATCATTCATAGCAATTAATAGCCTTTCAAGACCAAATGCAAAGCCAACACCACCATGATCTGGACCACCTAGTTCTTTAACTAAACCATTATAGCGTCCACCGCCACCAACAGTTGAACCAGAACCTAATCGTTTATCATCACTAATGATTTCAAATACAGTATGACAATAATAGTCTAACCCTCTTACAAGGTTATAATCAATTTCATATGGAACTTCTAAATCATCTAATAATGAACAGACTTTATCAAAGTGAGCCTTAGCGTTTTCACTTAAGTAATCAATAGCTTTAGGAGCATTTTTCATTGCTTCATTATCTTTGTCTACTTTACAATCTAAAATTCGTAGGGGATTCTTTTCAAATCTATTTTTACAATCTTCACATAACTCATTTAAATAAGGTCTAAAGTGATCCTTTAAAGCCTTACGATAATTATCTCTAGATTCATCATCTCCAAGAGAATTAATATGAAGTTTTACGCCTTCTAATCCTAAAGCTTCAACAACGGTTACAGCCATTGTCATACATTCAACATCTAAATATGGAGATTCATATCCTAACATTTCTACTCCAAATTGATGGAATTGTCTTTGACGACCATTTTGAGGTCTTTCATATCTAAACATTGGGCCCATATAATATACTTTTGTAATATTATCAGGATTTGTATATAACTTGTTTTGAACATATGCTCTAGCAATACCAGCTGTTCCTTCTGGTCTAAGGGTTAATGAACGTCCTTTTTTATCTTCAAAAGTATACATTTCTTTATTTACAACATCAGTAGTTTCTCCTACTGATCTTGAAAATAATTCTGTTGATTCAAAGATTGGTGTTCTTACTTCTTTAACGTTATAATTCGAACAAATTGTGTGTAGTAGTTGTTCTAATGTTTGCCATTTAACTGATTCATTTGGCAAAATATCAATTGTTCCTCTTGGTGCTTTGTACATAAATTTCCTCCTTAAAATATAAAAAACGCCCTAATTAAAGGACGTTTTATACGCGGTACCACCTTTATTCGTACATATTGTACGCACTTAAATCTTAACGCGATTAACGTTTACTTCTACTTAATTCAAAGTAACTCTTCATGGGTGTCCCATAATTTTAACTAGACATTTTCACCAAACATGTCTTCTCTAAACAGTTATTATTACTTAATCCCAATCATTAGATTACCTAGATTATAACAAAATGCTTATTAAAATCAATGATTAATGAATAACTCTTTTTATTTCATATACGCCTTCAACTTTATCAACATTAGAAATTGCATTAGCTAAATTCTCAGCATTTTCAACAGCAATTTTAAGTTTAATTGATGCCGTAAGATCATGTACTGCGGCATTGATATTTAAAATATTAATCCCAGATTGACCTAAAGAATTTATTATATCATTTAATAAGTTAGTTCGATCAATACCTGTAATTTCGATATCAACATCATATTTTTGATTTTTTAATGATGCATAGTCCCAATACACTTCAATTAAATGATTATTTTTATCTTTAGAAATATTAGGACAATCGGCACGATGAACTTTTATTCCTTGTCCTTGGGCCACATAACCAATTATTTTATCACCAGGTATTGGATTACAACATTTTGATAATTCGATTTTTATTCCATCAATTCCTTTAACAGCAACTCCACAATCAGAAGTTCTCTGTTTCTTTTGAATTTGATTATTTTTATTTATTATTTTTGAGATTGAATCAAAAATTCCGGTTTTACTTGGAGATACTTTTTCAAATAAAGTATTTAAAGGTAATGTTTTATTACCGATAAAGAATAAGATATCTTCAAATTTTCTTGCACCTAAAGCTCCTAGATAAGACTTATAAGTTTCTGGAGAAAGATATTCTTTTTCATCAAGATTTCTCTTTTTGATTTCATCCTTTAACATTTTACGTCCAAGTTCAACTGTCTCTTTTTTATCTTCAGCGTCTTTTTTAGCTACGAATTGTCGAATTTTGTTTCTAGCTCCAGCTGTTCTTACAAACTTAAGCCAATCCTCACTAGGACCAGATGAAGTTTTACTAGTTTTAATTTTAACTACATCACCTGTATTTAATTTAGTATCAATTGGAACCATAACATTATTTACAATAGCCCCAACACAACTGTGACCTACTTGCGTATGAATACGATAAGCAAAATCGACAGGAGTTGAGCCATTTGGAAGTTCAACAATCTTTCCTTGTGGTGTCAAAACATATACATTTGCTTCAAATATATCTCTTCTTAAAGAATCATAGTATTCTTTAGCATCACTATCTTCTTGTAAATCATCACTCAAAGAAATAAATTCTCTTAACCATTGGAGTTTCTCTCCAATTTCTTCTTGTTCCTTTTTAGATGAATAATCAGTTCCTTCTTTATAACGCCAATGAGCTGCTACCCCTAGTTCAGCTAGTTCATCCATTTCTTCAGTTCTAATTTGAACCTCAAAAGTATTTCCATCATCACCAATTACAGATGTATGCAATGATTGATACATGTTAGGTTTTGGCATTGCAATATAATCTTTAAATCTACCAGGTATAGGTCGATAATTATCATGAATTAAACCCAAGACACTATAACATTCCATTTTAGTTTGAACTATTATTCTTATCGCATATAAGTCATATATTTCATCAAATCTTTTCTTTTTGATAAACATTTTTTTATAAATTGAATAAATTGATTTATCACGACCCGTAATACGATATTTATAACCATTCTCATCAAGGAGACTTTTAACTTCATTCATCATTTTATCAACTGATTCTTTTCTTTGTTCCTGCTTATCTTTTAGTAAATTACTAATATCTTTATAAGCAATAGGATCTAAATAAAATAATGATAAGTTTTCTAATTCTGTTTTTATATCAGACAAACCTAAACGATGAGCAATAGGTGTATAAACTTCTAAAGTTTCTCTAGATATGCGTTTTTGTTTTTCTTTCGGCATAAATTCTAGAGTTCGCATATTATGAAGTCTATCAGCAAATTTTATTAGAATGACCCTAATATCTTTAGCCATTGCAATATATATTTTACGATGATTTTCAGCATAAAAATCAGATACATCTTTAAAAGGCATCTTATTAATCTTTGTAACACCTTCAACTAAGGATGTAATTTCTTCACCAAAACGTTCAACCATCTCTTCATGAGAGACATCACAGTCTTCCATAACATCATGAAGTAAACCAGCGGCAATAGTTGCCGGTCCAGTTTGTAGTGTTGCTAAAATATAAGCAACCCAAATTAGGTGATTAGTATATGGTTCTCCACTTTTTCTTTTTTGATCTTTATGTTTAACCATAATAAAGTCATAAGCTTTATTTATTATTTCTAAACTATCTGGATTATGAATATATAGTTTACAAGCATCCAATACATCTTGATAAACTACAACATCTCCAGCACCTTTAATTTTTTCCATATACTTTCACCTCCTTATAACAAAAAAGAGAAAATTCTCTTTTTAGTATTCTATCATAGAAAAGACAGGAATATCTTTAAATTTATCTCTTCCTTTTAAATCAACTAATTCAATTACAAATCCAAGTCCAACTACTTCACCGCCTAGTTCTTCAATTAGTTTAACTGCTGCTTCAACAGTTCCACCTGTAGCAAGTAAGTCATCAACAATAATAACTTTTTGGCCTTTTTTGATACTATCGCTATGAATTTGAACTTCATTAGTACCATACTCTAATTCATATTCTTCACTAATAACATCTCTTGGAAGTTTACCAGGTTTTCTTACTGGTACAAATCCACTATTAATAGCATATGATACTGGGCACCCAAATAAGAACCCTCTTGCTTCTGGTGAAGCCACAACATCAATATCGCTGTCTAAATCACCAGCCCATTTTACTAACTGATCAACTGCTTCTTTATAAGCTTCTCTATCTTCCATTAAAGGAGTAATATCTCTAAAGATTATTCCTTTTGATGGATAGTCTGGAATACTTGCAATATACTTTGTTAAATCCATTATAATTCCTCCACGTAAAACATTATATCAAATAATTAAATCTAATTAAACTCTACTTCTTCACCAATTAGATTAACACTTTCTTTATTCATGAAATTATTAATACTAACTTTAAATATAATATCTATTTTATTATTAATTTTATATTTATCTAGCTCTTTAACATTGAACATTAGAATAGTTTGATTACTTCTTGTCATTATCTTTAAATGTTTTCCATTAGATAAAGGTGTTAAATTAGCTATTATTTGATCTTTTAAAATAAATAATGGTTCATCATTTCCATTACCAAATGGCTCTAATTTAGATAAATCTTTTATATTAGTTAAAGATAACTCTTTGTCCTCAACTAAAATTCCCTGATACATATTTTCTTCCACTTTAAAATTAATAGAATCTAAAAAACTAGTAATATTATTTTTAAAGCTTTCAATTTTTTCACTTTCTAAAGAAAACCCACCAGCATATGAATGGCCACCATATTGAATTAAATCATCCTTACAGTAGTTAAAGATATCGGGTATTCGAGCGTTATCAACACCTCGAGCACTACCATGATATGTATTAGAATCAGTATCTTTTAGCATAACAAAACTAGGACGATTATAACTTGAAGTAAATTTTCCAGCCACAAGCCCAACAAGGCCTTCTGCTATATTTTGGTTAGCTACAAATAAGAAATCGTCTTCTTCATGATAATCAGCCATTGCTTGGTCATATGCTTTGGTAGTTAAGTATTTCCTTTTTTCGTTTAACTTTTTTGCGAAAGCTCCAACTTCGATATTATATGATTCATTCATTTCACCCATAAAAAACAATACTAATTTATTGGGACTTGCTTCATTAGATAAGCGTCCAAAAGAATTAATTTTAGGAGCAATATTAAACCCAATAGTTGTGGTATTATATGAACTATTTGTATCAGCAATTAAATCGATAGTTCTAAAATGATTTTCATTCATAAATTTTAATCCATTTAAAACAAGAGATCTGTTTTCATCTATTAATGGCATCATATCTGAAATAGTAGTTATTGCAGCTAATGAATAAAGATATTTATCATGTTTACCAAGTAATTTACTAGCTAGTTTATAAGCTGTAAATCCCCCACTAATACTTTGACAAGGATAATCGGGATTTAATTTAGCGTGTAATATTGCATAGGCATTAGGAAGCTTATCAAAATCATGGTGATCAGTTACAATAACATCCATTCCAAGTTCATTAGCTTTATCAATAGCTTCAAAAGCTTTTACTCCATTATCAACTGTAATAATTAAAGTATATCCTTTTTCATACATTTGAATTACTCGTTTTACATTTAATCCATAACCATCATCAGTTCTACTAGGTATATGGAACTTAGCATCTAATCCCCGCATTTTTAAAGCTTTAACTAAAATACTTGTAGCTAGAATTCCATCACAGTCATAGTCACCATAAACACATGTTTTTTCATTTGTCGTAATTGCTTTATTAATTCTTGCTACTATTTTATTAGCATCTTTAAACTCATCATAATCGTTATAAACTAAATGTGGGTTTAAAATATTTTTTATATCTTGATCACTAGTGTTATTCGCTAAAAATACTTTAGCGCTTAAACTACTAACATTGTATTTTTTCATTATTTCTGAATATTTATCTGTATTTATTATTTTCCAACTCATATTTACTCCTTAAATAAAAATAGTTGCAACGCAACTATTTTGAAATTAAATCATTGAATGCATTTATATTCATCGTATTAGCTTCTTTGATAACTTCTACTGATAAATAATCAAACACTTCAGAAAATTCTAACGACATTATATCATCTACTAAGTCACATAAAGGTAAAGTAGTCTTCTTTTTCCATTTAATGGTAAACAAAAACTTCTTTATTGATTCATTAGTAATGTTATGTCCTTCTTTTACTTTAAATTCATGTCTTTTTAAGTCAATTAATCTATTTAAATCGTTTTTATCAAACACACTTTCTCTCTCGTTCATCATTGTAACCACCCTATCAACATTATAGTTTAACTTTATTAAGAATTAAAGATTAAGTTCATCTTTTACAAACTGGGTTACTAAATTTAATCCAGTTTTGACTACTTCATTGTCATTGCCAAAACCAAATCTTAAGTAGCCTTCTTTATTAAAGCAACTTCCTGGAACAAACATAACTCCAGTTTTCTCTTGTAACCAGTCACAAAAATCAATTGATTTGACATTAAAATCATAATGTAAGAAACCAATACTACTTAAGTTTTCACATTCAATTGAAAAATGTGGATTTGATTTTAACCATTCAAGTAAAAATTCTTTATTCTTTTTCGTAATATCTTTACTTCTTTTAATAAGTTTATCTTTATTTCGAAGAACTATTGTTCCTAAATAATCATTTATAAAACCACTTGATATAATAGTATAATCACGACGATTATTTATTCTTTTAATTATATCTTGTGGACCTTTTATCCACCCAATTCTAATTCCTGGGCAGGAATATAACTTTGACAGACTACCACTGCATATCCCCTTGTCATATAAATCTGAAATTGAATATTCATTGTTCAACCCTCGATAAGCTTCATCAAAGAATAAATAAAGATTATTTTCACTAGCAATTTTAATTAATTCATCAACTTCTTGTTGTGAAAGAATTTTACCAGTGGGATTATTTGGATTATCAAGACAAATCATTTTAGTGTTACTTTTAATACTATTTTTTATTGCAAGCATATCTAATGACCAATCTTTTTCATTTAGAGGTATAACACTACATTCTACTCCATAACTATCTGGTAAATTAAACAATTGTTCATAAGTTGGTGTAATACTAACTATATGATCATTTGAATTTAATACTTCAGTTAAGACAAGTTCATTAGCATTAATACAACCATGAGTTGTCGTGATGTTGGTAATATCACCTTTTTTATATAATTTAATAATCTCCTTTAGAAGACTTTCACTGCCTACTATTGGACCATAGTCCAAAGTAGTATTTAGAAGTTTATTAATAACTTCATTTTTACTACCATCTAGAATTAATAACTCTTCTAACGTTAAACACTTAGTGCAAGTATCACCTAAATTATATTTACAAGTATTCTCATGTTCAGTCATCCAAGCTTCTACCGCAAAATGTTTTAAATTCATAATTTATCTAATTATTCCCTTTCTTAGAATTAAAATAAACTCTTTCGAGTTTATTTCATATTATTATTAATACTAGTAAATATTTTATTTACTTTTTCTAATATTCCATTTGCTGATTGCATTTTTTGATAAGTATCATCTAAAGTTTTATTTGTGTCATCTAAATTATTATTCTTTTCTTTAAAAGTCTTTTCAACTTCTCTACTCATATCTTCAGTTTTTAAAAACATTCTAACACCTAAATAGACTAAAAGTAATATTAAAATAATAAATAGTATTGTATAAATGGTATTCATATTATCACCGCCAAAATTATTATATCAAAAATAGACATTTATTTAAATTGTAATTGATACAGTTTTGCATATTCACCTTTATTGGCAATTAATTTTTCATGAGATCCTTCTTCAACTATTCCTTCATTATCTAAAACTACTATTCGATCAGCGTTTTTAATCGTTGAAAGTCGATGTGCTATTACTAGAGTAGTTCTATTTTTAGCTAAACTTTCTAAAGAATCTTGGACAACCTTTTCACTTTCATTATCCAAAGCTGAGGTTGCTTCATCAAAGATTAAAATTGGTGGATTCTTTAAAAATACTCTTGCAATGGATAATCGTTGTTTTTGTCCACCAGAAAGTTTAACTCCTCTTTGACCAACATCAGTATAATAACCATTTTCAAGTTCCATTATAAATTCATTAGCATTGGCTTTTTTAGCAGCTTCAATACATTCTTCATCCGTTGCTTGGAGATTTCCATAACGAATATTATCAATGATTGTTCCATTGAATAAGTAAACATCTTGTTGAACTATTCCAATATTTTGACGTAATGAGAATAATGTAAAATCACTTAAATCATGATTATCGATATAGATATTACCTTTAGTAATTTCATAAAAACGTGGTAATAAGCTACAAAATGTGGTTTTTCCGGCTCCACTAGATCCTACTATAGCTAAGTATTCACCTGCATCAATCTTTAACGAAACATCCTTTAATATATAATCATTACTTGAATTATATTTAAAATAGACATCTTTAAATTCAATATTGCCTTTCACATTAAAAATATCTTTAGCACCTTTTTTATTAACAATATCTGGTTCAATTTCCATCATTTCATTAAATCTTTCATAACCAGTTATTCCTTCTTGGAACTGTTCCGTAAAGTTCATTAATTTTTTAATTGGATCAGTTAAATTAGTGATATAAAGTAAAAAGGCAATTAAATCAGGAGTATTAATATCACCACTTGAGATAAATAATGTTCCAAAAACAATTACTATTACGCTTATAAGTGATGTTAAAAATGTGAGTCCAGCGTTATATTTACCCATATAACGATATGACTGTCTTTTAGATTCAACATATCTTTCATTTTCAATATTAAATTTATCTAATTCTTCAGCCTCGTTTGCAAATCCTTTAACAACTCTGATACCAGATAAATTATCTTCTATTTTAGCATTTATATCCCCAATTCTTTCTTTATTTCTCTTAAATGCTTTTTTCATTTTTTTATTAAAATAGATTGCAAACACTAAAACAATTGGTAATAGTAAAAAGATGATTAAAGTAAGTTTAACATCAATAAATAAAAGAATGATAAATGCTCCTACAAACTTAATAATAGAAATAACTAAGTCTTCAGGACCATGATGGTATAACTCAGTTAATGAAAATAAATCATTTGTAAGTCTTGACATCAACTGACCGGTTTTTTGTTCATCATAAAATGTAAAACTTAGTTTTTGATAGTGTTGAAATAGTTCATACCTTAAATCTCTTTCCATATATGTTCCCATAATATGTCCTTGATATGCGATAAAATAGTTACAAGCATACTCTATGATGAGTAACCCAATCATAATTCCTGCCAATATATAGATAGTAATAGTATCTATTGTAGTAGAGCTTAGAGCCTCACTAGTTATATAACGAGTAATTAATGGAATAACTAATGTAACTCCTGCTGCAATAATTGCACAAGTCATATCTAAAAAGAATAGTTTTTTATATGGTTTATAGTAAGATAAAAATTTTTTAGCTTTCGAATTCATGTTTTCCCTCTTTTGCAATAATAACACAAGAATTATGAATCGTATATATTATTAATATTTTGTTAAGATTTTGTTAATTTACTTTACTATATCTTAAGTTTTAGTAAAATTTATCTTGTAAATTTATGTAAGGATGTGATTATATGACGTTAGCTGATATTCAGTGGCCGTTAATACTTGCGGGACTAGGATTATTCCTTTTTGGAATAGACTATATGGGTGAAGGACTTAAAAATTATTCTGGTGATAAACTTAAGAATGCAATTGATAAGTATACTTCTAACCCTTTAAAAGGTATATTAATTGGTGCTTTTGTAACATGTTTGATTCAATCAAGTTCTGGTACTACTGCTTTAACAATTGGACTTATTCGTTCAGGTTTAATGACATTAGATCAAGCTGTAGGAATTATTATGGGTGCCAATATTGGTACGGTTATTACTTCTTTCCTTGTTGGTCTTAAAGTAAGTAAATATGCTGTTTACTTTATCATTGTAGGAGCATGTTTCCTTATGTTCTCTAAGAATAAGAAGACTAAATACTTAGGACAAATTATATTTGGTTTTGGATGTTTATTCTATGGATTAGATTTAATGGGTACAAATTTAGGGGAAATAGCTAATGTTCCTGAATTTACTCAAGTAGCTAAAGTATTATCTGAGAATCCTTGGTTAGGATTACTTGGTGGAACAATTCTTACAACTGCTATTCAATCATCAGCAGCTGTTATTGCAATTGTTCAACAAATGTATGGTAGTGGTGCAATTGGTTTATCTATTGCTCTTCCATTCTTATTTGGTTCTAACATTGGTACTACTATTACAGCAATACTTGCTTCTATTGGTGGTTCTATACCTGCTAAAAGAGCAGCCTTTTTCCATGTGCTATTTAACGTAGTAGGGTCTTTAATATTTATGCTCCTATTATATCCATTCCAGGAGTTGATACTTTGGATTGCAAAGATTATTAATGTTTCGCCAGAATTACAACTGGCTATTGCTCATGGTATCTTTAATATTACAACTACTATTCTATTCTTCCCATTCATTAAAAAAATTGTTGTTTTAGTTAAAAAGATTATTCCTAACGATACTAAAGAAATTGAAATGGATTTATCAGAATTAGATACTAACGTCATTGAATTATTCCCTTCTCACGCTTTAGAAATTGCTAAGAAAAAGACTTTAGAAATGGGACAAATTACTATTGAAGCACTTCAAAACAATAAAAGTTACTTTGATGTAAAAAGTGTTAAAGCCTATGATAGTGTAGTAGAAATGGAAAATGCGATTAATACTTTAGATTCTAAAATTAGTGAATATTTAGTCTTAATATCTCATGAAACCTTAAATGATCATGATAGTAATTCATATTATGCAAATATGACTGCTATTAAAGATTTTGAACGTATTGGTGATTTATGTATGAACATTGCAAATTATTATCAACAAGTCTTTGATGAAAAAGAAGATTTCTCTAAAGAAGCTAGAGAAGATGTTGATACAATGCTTAATATGTCTATTGAAATGTTAGACAAAGCTATTATCGCTTTTGATACTCATGATTTAGATGCTATTGATTATGTTGATGAAAAAGAAAGTGATTTAGATTACTTTAATCGTAAAGCTAAAGCTCGTCATATTACTCGAGTTTCTAAAAACGCTGAAGAATCAGCAATCGTAAATTCTATATATGTGGATATCTTATCTAACTTAGAACGTATAGGTGATCACTGTCAAAATATTTCCGAAGCATATGTTTTAGATGATAATGCTTATCAACATAAAGTTGTAGAAAGTGCATTTAATAAATAATGAATAAATATAAAATTCTATGGTTTTCTAATGATGAAACAGATTACTTCCAAGAATATTTAAATGAACTTGATAAAAAAGAACTCCAACCCAAAAATATAGACATATTTACTAAGCTAGTTCCAACTAAAGGTAAACACAAATATAAAGTTCTTAACTATAAAGCTAATGCTACAAAACTTACTAGAAAGAAACAAATGGATGCCTTAATCAATGATTATACAGCCTTAGGTTACGACTATTGTGGTAAGCTTCGTAAAATGCTTGTTTTTAGAAGTTCTAAAAGTCTTAAAGATCCTAAGGAAGAAAAAGTTTATCGTCCTACTATATTAAACAAAATATGTGCTTTCTTAATTTGTTTAGTTCTTTCAACATTTGTATTCGAACTAACAAACACAAATTCATCAATTAGTAATTATGTCACTGATGGATCTACATTCTTACATTTCACTCCATTAATTATTTGTTTTATAATTACCTATTATTTTCTAACAAAATTATTAATTCAATTATTTAAAAAGAAAATTAATTATAAAGTTTATAAGATTATTAATAGCACTACTAAAGTATTACTTGTCTTATTAATAGTTGGTTCCCTTTGTTCATTTGTAATTGATGATAAACAACGTACATCACAATCAGTTAACAATTACCAAAGCAGTCTAATTACTTTAAAAGATTTTAATAAAACATCAACTAGTAACCGACTAACTAAAACAAATTCTATTTTAATTGATAACACATACTTTTTAGTCCAAACTAATAAAAGTGATACTTTATATTTAGAAGTTTATAAAACATCTAATACCTCATATTTAAATACTTATCTAAAAAAAATAACAAAAGAGTATAAAACTAAAAAGATAGAAAACAACGCTTATCAAATATTTGAGAATAATATCCAAACAGGTTTAATTACTATTCAAGATAACAAATTATTCTATTTAACAACATCATTTGATATTTCTAATTATCAAAATAAAATATTAGATAAAATTAAAAGAGTCCAAATATAATTGGACTCTTTTTTAATAGAATTTACTAACATCATTTATTGATTTTCTTGGAGGTTTTGTAGGATGAATATCAGGATATCCAACTGATATTACTGGTCCAATGATTATATCGTCATCAATATGGAAATACTTTTTAATTGCAGCACCATCTCTAATTCCCATAACCAAAGTTCCTAATCCTAATTCATGAGCTTTAAGCAACATATTTTCAACGCATAATCCCATATCAAACGCTCCCCACATATTACCTAGTTCATTGTCGGGTTGTTTTTCATTATTATGTCCTGATACATTTTTAATAAACCCCACAACAATAATAGATGCGTTTTTAGCGTTGTTTGCGTTTCTTTCAGGTAAACATGTTTTGCAGAAGTCTTCAGCCTTAGAAGCATCTTGAATAACAAAATAACGTGAAGTTTGTGAGTTTTTCCACGTTGGCCCATTTATTCCAGCTTCAACAATATCTTCTAAATCTTTTCTTGGGACTAACTTATCTTGGTATTTTCTAATACTTCTCCTAGTATTTATACATTCATTTAATTCCATTTTAATCACCTCATCCCTATTTTAATAAAAAAAGGATAATAAGACTAGTCTTATTATCCTAAACATTATTTATTAGCATCTATCATCAACTGACAGATTTGATTAGAAAATTCCACTGGATTTTCTAATTGGAACCCTTCAATAAGTAAGGCTTGATCATATAATAAATTAGCGTAATCATTAATTTTTGTTTTATCTTTACTGTAAACTTTTTTAATTGCCTCAAAGATATCATGATTAGGATTTATTTCAAGTATTCTACTAGCCTTAACACTTTGACCATCTGGCATAGAGTTATATACTTTTTCCATTTCAAATGAAATACCTTCTTTAGAAACTAAACAAACAGGATGAGATTTTAATCTAGATGATAGTTTGACGCTTTCAACTTTTCCTTTTAAAGCTTCATTAATAGAGTCTAACATTTCTTTGTTATCTTCTTCTTTTTTAGCAGTAGCTTTCTTTTCATCCTCAGATTCAATATCTAAATCACCTTGAGCTACATTCTTAAAGGCTTTTTTGTCATATTCTCTCATCATTTGGAAACAGAATTCATCGATATTATCAGTTAAGTATAAAATATCAAATCCTTTATCTTTAACTGCTTCTACTTGAGGTAATAATGAGATTTTGTCTCTTGTTTCACCAGAAGCAAAGTAAATTTCTTTTTGACTATCAGGCATATTACTTACATATTCTTTTAAAGTAATCATTTTATCCTCTTTAGAAGAATAATATAAAAGTAAATCTTGCAGTTCATCTTTTAAAGAACCATAACTTTGATAAATTCCGGCTTTTAATTGGATACCAAAATTAGCAAAGAATTTTTCATATGTTTCACGATCTTTTTCTAACATTTTAACTAATTCAGATTTAATTTTCTTTTCAAGTTTTCCAGCAATAATTTGAAGTTGTCGATCATGTTGAAGCATTTCACGAGAAATATTCAATGATAAATCTTGAGAATCAACTAATCCTTTAACAAATCTAAAATGTTCAGGAATTAGTTCACTAGCATTATCTTTAATAAATACTCCTCTAGAATATAATTGAAGTCCTTTTTCATAATCTTTTGAATAATAATTCATTGGAGTTTTAGAAGGAATGAATAATAATGCATCATAAGAAACTGTTCCTTCAACACTAGTATGAATTACTTTTAATGGATCAGTATAGTCATTAAATTTATCTTTATAGAATTCATTGTATTCTTCTTTTTTGATACTTCTTTTATTTCTTTTCCATAATGGAATCATAGAATTCAAAGTTGTATTTTCAACAACTTCTTCATATTCATCACTATCTTCTTTTTTCTTAGAAGTTGTTAAATCCATTTTAATTGGATAATGAACATAATCACTGTATTTTTTAATTAGTGATTTAATTTCAAATTGATTTAAATAATCATCAAAGTTTTCTTCTGGGGTATTGTCTTTTAAATGAAGAACAATTTTTGTTCCATTATGATTAAAGTCACAGTCTTTAATTTCGTAACCATCAGTTACTTTACTAGTCCATAAATGAGCTTCATTTTCTCCATATTTTTTAGAATAAACATCAACTTGTTTTGCAACCATAAAAGCTGAGTAGAAACCAACACCAAATTGACCAATAATATCAATATCATCATGATCATTTTCTTGTTTAAAGTTTAATGATCCACTATTAGCTATAGTCCCTAGATTTTTTTCTAGTTCATCTTTATCCATCCCAATCCCATTATCTTCGATAGTAATTGTTCTATCTTCTTTATTTAATGTAAGGTCAATCTTAAAATCTTTTTTATTAATTGAAGAAATGTTTTCAGTTAAAGCTTTATAATATAATTTATCAATTGCATCAGATGCATTAGAAACAAGCTCTCTTAAAAAGATTTCTCGATGAGTATAAATAGAGTTAATCATTAAATCTAATATCTTTTTTGATTCCGTTTTAAATTGTTTTTTTCTAGCCATAAATATATCTCCTTTAGCACTACTTATCTCCAAGTGCTAATAGTATAATAATACCTAATTTTAGCACTGTCAATACTTATGTGCTAAATAAATTTAAAAAAAGAAAATGCTATCAATTAAGATAGCATTTCTTGTTTGCACATCCGGCAAACCAGCAATTAAGCCATGTGTTTATTACTCTAATAGTACGTCTACTATTAGTAATAAACGGAATGTATTTATAAGGTATTACCTTTTTCACTATTATATTAACAAATAAGAAATAAATAACAATACATTTTCTTAAACTTGAAAATTATAAATCTTCACCATTAGATTTAAAGGCTTTTGATACCCAATAGAATGATTTCTTTGGTACTCTCTTTAAGTCTCTTAAATCATCATCAGTTCTATTTACATATACGAAACCATAACGTTTAGCAATTTCACAAGATGATGAAGGAATATCGATAGGTCCCCATGTAACATAACCCATACAATCTACTCCATCTTCTAAGATAGCATTTTTCATTTCTTGGATATGATTACGATGATATTCAATACGATAATCATCATTAATTTCTCCAGTTTCATCATACATTTCAGTTTCTCTTGCACCCATACCATTTTCTAAAACAAATAATGGTAATTTATTTCTTTGGTACATTTCATTTAAGATCCATCTAAATCCAATAGCATCTTTTTCCCATCCCCAATCAGTGGCATCTAAATGAGGATTTTTAATTACATGTTTCGAAACTATATCATTAAATGGAGTTTCATAATCAAATTCTCCTGTTGTAAGAGTATTTGAACGATAGTATGAGAAACAAGCATAATCAACAGTGTATTTTAATAGTTCTTCATCACCATCTTCAAATTTTGGGAACCATCCTCTATTTTTTAAGTATGTTTCATAATATGAAGGATATTTTCCATTAGCATGAACATCAGCTACCCATGCACTAACAAGATTATAAGCTTTTTGACAGAATAAGTTATTTTCTGGAGTATCAGTTGCAGGATAATAATTAGTAACTGTAGTCATTCCACCCCATTTAGCATCAGGTTGAAGTTCTCTTAATGCCTTAACTCCTTTACAGTGAGCAATCATAACATTATGAGCTACTTGATATAAATGTTGTGGTAAAGATTTACCTTCAGGTATTTTTTCAGCGTTTGAATAAATTAATGCACATGAATGAAGATTTTGTTCATTAAAACTCATCCAGTGTTTAACTCTATCACCAAATCTTTCGATACATACTCTAGCGTATCTATCAAATAGATCAACTACTTCTCTTGATGCAAATCCATTATATTTTTCTACTAAATGATTAGGCATATCAAAATGAACTAGAGTAATCATAGGTGTTATTCCAGCAGCAATTAATTTATCAATTAAATCATTATAGAATTTAACTCCTTCTTCATTAACTTCATCATCTCCATTAGGAATAATACGACTCCAACAAATTGAAAAACGATAAAAATTAAATCCCATTTCTTTCATTAAAGCAATATCTTCATCATAACGATGATATTCATCAATAGCTACTTTCCAATCAGCATGTCCTTCTGGAGTAGGTCTGACATCATAAATTGATACACCCTTTCCTCCTTCATTATAAGCTCCTTCAGTTTGGAATGAAGATACAGATCCACCCCAATAAAAATCTTTAGATAATTTCTTTTCCATTATAGTTCCTCCGTTTATACTTTAATATTACAAAAGTATTTTTAATTAGTAAATTGTTTAAAAATAATAATACTCAGTTTTCATAAAATGGATAAATTATTAGTATTTCATGAAACAATGTTTCATGGTAAAATACTAATGAGGTGATATTATGTCCATAATGACACAACTAGAATTTCAAATTGATTTTTCTAATTCCGAAAAGACAATCGCAAGTTATATTTTAAATAATGCTGATGATGTTTTAAATATGAATATAAAAGAATTAGCTACTAAAACCTACTCCTCTCCAGCAACAATAGTTCGGTTATGTCGCAAATTAGGTTTAGAAGGTTTTGGTGATTTTAAAATTAAACTATCAGCTGAACTGCAAATTGAAAACAAAATTGATAATAGAACAAATCCTAATTATCCCTTTGAAAAGAATGCAACTTTTTACCAAATTGCCAGTAACATTGGTAGTTTAACTAAAGAAACTATTACTGACACTTTAGCATTAATTGATTTTAAAAACATTAATCAACCAATAAATGTTTTAGAAAAAGCAGATCGAATATTCGTATTTGGTTATGGAAATTCATTAATATCGGCCATGGAATTTGAACATAAAATGTCAAGAATCAACAAGAATGTCGAGTTAAGTATTTTAGCTGGAGAATTAATGTTTCAAGCCTATCGATGTACTAAAAAAGATGTTGCCATTTTAATTTCCTACTCAGGAGAAACTAATGAAATAGTTAATATTGGAAAATATCTAAGAAAGCAACATATCGCAACAATTGGAATTACTTCAGTTGGTGAGAATGAACTATCAAAATACTGTGACTATATCTTTAACACTACTTCTAGAGAACAAATCTTTAATAAGATTGCTCCCTACTCTTCTAAAACATCAATTAGTTATATTTTAGATTTTCTATTCTCATGTTTGTTTAAATTACATTATGATGAATATTTAGAAAATAAGCTGTCTGTCGATAAAGAATATGATAAAAGACATCCTTATAATTCACCAATAGATAAAAAAGATGGTTAAATCTTAACGATTTTACCATCTTTTAATTTTAATTGTTCATCACATTGCCTTGCAAGATCAGGTGAATGAGTAACAATAATTACACACTTTCCTTCCTTATGAGCCAAGTCTAAGAATATATCTAAGATATCTTGCGAATTCTTTTCATCTAAATTACCAGTTGGTTCATCTGCAAGAATTAAATCAACATCCTTAGCGATACTGCGGGCAATAGCTACACGTTGTTGTTGTCCTCCTGATAATCTTCTAATATCTCTTTTACATTCATCTTTTGATAATCCTAATTTCTCAAGAATACTCATACAATATTCCTTTTTATTAGGAATTTTCTTTTTAGCAATATTTAAGGCATTTTCAACATTTTCTAATGCATTCATATAATAAATTAGATTGTATGATTGGAAAACTATTGAAATATCATTACAACGATAATTATTATATCCAATCTTTTTCAATTCTTGATCTTTGAAAATGATTTTACCATCTTTGGGACTATCTAAACCACCAGCTAAAACCATTGTAGTTGTTTTACCAGTTCCACTAGGCCCTACAATTGCATAGATTGTTCCTTTTTTAAAAGTATAAGAAGTATTATCAAGAATATTTACTTTTTGAGACTTAGTATTGTAAGCATATGTAACATTTTGAAATTCTAAAATATTTTCCATATTATCCTTCCTTTCTAGATAAGATTTCTCTTGGGGATAATCTTAAAATGTAGACTGATGGAATCAAGGTTGAAACAACACATATTGCCGTTGTTATACCAGCAACCTCAATAGCTGTAGTTGTATTCATTGAGACATTTAAACTTGTATCTGTTGGTGATTTAAATGCATTAGATATATCTGGCTTAGTTGAATCAGAATCACTTTTACTACTTGAGCTACTGCTATCACTACTAGAAGAGTTTGATGAATCATTCATGTCCATTTTAAATTCATTTGTTGTACTACTACTTTCAAGCATTCCACTTACTACATTTGAAATCATTTGACCTGTTCCAAGTGAAATAGTAAATGCAATTAATCCAATTACTCCTATCTCGATTAATTGTTGTAAAATAATTTTTAACTTAGATTGACCTAATGATAAAAAGACTCCAAATTCATAATATCTATTTCTAATAGTAAGAATAAGAATTAATGCTAGAATTGCACTACCCGCAATAATAACTACTGCTAAGAAGATTTTTGAGAATGTTGATGCACTTTCTAACATACTGGCATTTTGTTCATACATTTGATTATTGGTATCTAAAGTATATTTATCAAAATCAATGTTAGTTTTTTCTTTAGCAAGAGATGTAAATGCATCGGCATTTTCTGGATCGTTTAAATAATATGTTGCTGATGTAAGATTAGTTGTACTATTAGTAAGCGTTTGTCCTACTGATAAATCAGTATAGATAGTGTTTACCGGATTATTACGATTCATTCCTCCAACTTGAGTATCACTACTAATTTCATATATTCCTACTACAGTTACAGTTGAACTATAAGTGTTAGAGTCAACGGTTGATGTAATTGTGAAAGTACTTCCTACTGATAGGTTGTTTTCCTTTGCTAGGTTAGTTTCAATTACACAATTTGTAGTTCCAGAATCACTTGTAGTTAATAATCTACCAGAGATTAAATTGTAATTTTTATTAGTAAAGTCATCTAAATATTTCATAGTTGAGTTAGCACTAATACTAAAATCACCTGAACTTTGTTGAGTAGATGAATCTTCCGACATAGCTGGCTTATTAGAATCACTTTCAGTTGAACTGGAAGTAGATTCAACAGCCGTAATATCTGAAGAACTAGATGTTGTAGAAATAGTATAGTTATATGAATCTACATATTTTAAGCTGTTCAATTGATCAGCCATATCAATAGTTACCGATGATGTTACATCACTAACAGATTGTCCTTGCTCTCTACTAGCCATATTTTTTTTAAAGTTAGTAGTTAGGGTAACATCGTTTCCCATTGATGATTGCAGTGAATCCATAGCTTTATTAGAAGCATTATTTATGGATATTCCTGCAATGATTAGGTTGGCAATAACAAACATTATTACAAATAACAGGATGGTTTTACCAATATTCTTTTTTAAAGACAAGAATGCATTTTTTAACATATTGTCTCCTCCTTTACTGACTTAAGGATACTAAAAGAATATTATTTTAATTTGTTTAAAGTGTGTGAAAATAACAAAAATAAGAATAGTGTTTCCACTATCCTTATTTTTTATTCATCACCGAATGATACGCCAATTGCTTTAGCAGCTCTTACTAGTTCACCATCAGGATCTACCACTTTTTGTTGACCAAATTTACCATCACCAATAACATCTTCTAATGAAGTATAAGTCATCTCTTCTCCTCTTAAACTTACTACATTACCAAATTTACCTTCATCAATAAGTTCAAGAGCTTTGATACCAAATCTAATAGATAGAATACGATCATAAGGATCAATATCTCCACCACGAATAATATGACCTGGATTAACTGAACGAACTTCATGGTCACTAATTGCTTGTTCTAAATCATCAGCAACTTTTGCAGCTAATCCTGAATATCTAATTGGATCAGGTGAGTCTTTTACTATTTTACCTATAACTTTTGTCCCATCTGCATATTTAGCACCTTCCGCAACTGCAATTACAGTATGATGGAATCCTTGTTCATCACGCTCTTTTACGTGTTTTACAATATTATCAATTGAGAATGGAATCTCAGGGATTAAAATACATGAAGCATTTCCAGCAAGACCAGCATAAAGTGCTATCCAACCAGCATTTCTCCCCATTAATTCACAACAAATTACTCGATGATGTGATTTAGCAGTAGTATTTAAACGATCAATAAAGTCAGTCCCTTCACTAAAAGCACTTATAAATCCATAAGTTAAATCAGTACTAGATAAATCATTATCCATTGTTTTTGGAATACCAATAACATTGACACCTTTTCTAGCAAAATCTCTCGCACTAGTAAGAGTACCATCCCCACCAAGCACTACTAAAACATCAACATCATCTTTTTTAAGATTTTCTACTCCAACATAGCTGACATCTTTTTTGACTTTGCCACCATGACCATCATCAACTAAATAATCAAATAGATTATCTTTATTAGAACTATATAAAATAGTTCCTCCTTCTTTATAAATATCTTCAACTTTATCAATAGTTAACTCCACATAATCATTATTATATAGACCACGATAACCATAGACAAAGCCAATTACTTCATACCCATATTTAGAAATAGCTGCTTTAGTAACAGCTCTAATTACTGCATTCAAGCCTGGACAATCTCCGCCACCTGAAAGAAGCGCTATTTTCTTTACTTTTTTACTCATAATAAAATACCTCCATAAATATAATTATAGATAATTTTCATGCGTATGACAATATAAATGTAACCGTTTGCATAAAAAATCTGTAGGTTTACAATTGATGTGAAACAAAAGTATTAAAAAAGTGATTCATTCCTTTATAATTTAGTTGCATACCAAAGAAAGGAAATGAATCACATGAATACTATATCACAAAATGCAAGATACTT
>JAQVWN010000029.1 GCA_028749475.1 Thomasclavelia sp. | reverse complement strand
ACGATTCTTTCCACCTTTATGTCTTCCCATTTGTATAATCCTCCATTTCTACATAGAAAAAAGTAGACACTTCTAAGATATATTTATTATATCTTTTTTTGTGTCTACTTTGAGTTTACAACTTCAACTTATTAGATAAGCCTCTCATTTTTTATTTAGTAAATATAATAATCACTTTAAAGACATCACCATCAACTTCAATATGAAATACGCCATTTTGAAGTTCAGTAAAACTACGAGCAATAGCTAACCCTAAACCTGACCCTTCTTGATTACGAGAATTATCTCCTTGAGCAAATCTTTCTGTTAATTCCATAGGATTACCTTTAATTTCATATTTAGAAATATTTTTTATAACTAAAATAACATTATTCTCTTTTTCAACTACATCGATATAAACTCTAGTATGCTCCATCGCATACTTATAAACATTATGTAGTAAATTAGTTGTAATTCGATATGTTTTTTCACTATCCAATAATAATTTAATCTGTTGTTTACTATAAGTATCTTTAACAATTAAGTCTTTTTCTTCAAATTTTTCCTGATATTCAAAGATTATTTGTTTCATTAAAGCTACTAAATCAACCTCTTTTAGATCTATTTTTACATTTCCACTATTTACTTTACTAACCTCAAATAAATCTTCAATAAGTGTTTTTAAACGAATCGCGTTATCATCTAGGATAACTAAGTATTTCTTTCTTTCTTCTTCACTTAAATCTTGGGATTGTAACAATTCCACATAAGATATAATAGTTGTAAGAGGAGTTTTTAAATCATGAGACACATTACTAATCAATTCTGTTTTCATCTTTTGAGATGATACTTCCCTACTAACTGCGTTTTTAAAAGCATCATTAATTTGATTAAATTCATCTTTAATTGGGTTAAAAAGTCCTAAATCATTAGATACATGATTAGAGAATTCTCCATTTGATAATCTTCTAGTTGCATCTAAAAGAATAGAATAATCATTTTGAATATCTAAAAGATTCTTTTTAATAATTAAAAACGCTATAACAGTTACTACAACAAATACAAATAAAATAATTAAAGTCATTTGATTAAAAGAAATAAATTTATGAATTTGACTATGATATAAAATATACATTAATGTAGGAATAATTATTGAAATAATACCTAAACAAATAGAATATTTTAAAGCCGGCTTATTAACATTATCTGATAAATCCATTTTTGATAAATTAGTAGCTCGTCTTTTAAAGAAACTATAAAACCAATAAATAATTGTATTCTCTTTTATAAATCTTTTTGCACCTAAAGTGTAAATTCTTTTAATATAAAATACTAGAAAAATAATAAATGAATAGAAAACCATCCATCCAATTATGTTTACAAAAGGATTTAAAATTGATTGAGCTTTAAATGTTAATTGAAGGTTTTGGAAGACATTAGTATATTTCATCCCAAGAATACCTTTTCTTGCAGCCGAAAGCATAACTGTAATCCACATATATGCAATTATCATATACGAAAGGACTAAAGTACCAAATTTAGTCTTTTTTAAAGTAGTAAATGGTTGTATTAGTTCCATTTCTTTATTTGGTATAAATAAAACAATTAATGATACAGCTATTCCTATAATTGAAGCATATTGAATCAATGTTTGAGGCAATGATCCTTTTTTACCAAAGTAAATATTTAATGAACTATTTAAAGGAATATCTTTTCTAATAGCGTATATTACTGTCATATTCTTAGGATTATTGAATGTTAGATGTTTAGCAACAGTTGAATCATAGAAATTTTCAAAATAGTATTCATTATAGAAATAAAAAGAACTTTTCCATCCCGCAGTACTAGTTCCATTCTCAACTGACAAATTTCCATCTTTATCAAATTTGAGAGTTAAATACCATTGGTATTGCTTTTTTATTTTTTTATTAGAATCAATGTCTTTTAAGGCAGCTGATGTATTAGTAGTAAAACTAGTAGGATCTTGATTATTATATGCATAATATTTCAAATCCTTTTGTTGATGTCCACTTCCCATATTATCAAAATAAGACATATAATCGTTTTTTACCGAATCAATAGTTACATCCGTAGAATCTAAGCCATTATCATAACTAACATGGCTGTTAAAAGAATTATAATTAGGATTATTACTATTAAGTTTATCATCTAGTAAAATAGTGTGTTCTTCTAAAAAACTTTCTCCAAGTGTAGATGGAAGATAATTAACATCTAAGCCATTATAAACATCTTTAGATACTACCCCGTAGCAAGCATACATTCCAAAAGAACTTACAAATAGTATTAATAGTAATAG
The DNA here is from genome assembly GCA_028749475.1 of Thomasclavelia sp. GTDB lineage: Bacteria > Bacillota_I > Bacilli_A > Erysipelotrichales > Coprobacillaceae > JAQVWN01. The sequence continues at coordinate 14,385 of JAQVWN010000029.1, read as the reverse complement.
TATTTTAACAAAAATGCTTTTCTTACTCATATAGTAATTTCCTTTTCTATTTTATATCCTACTCCCCATACAACCTTCAAATAACGAGGATTACGAGGGTCAATTTCGATCTTTTCTCTTAGATTTCGAATATGAACCATCACAGTTTCATTACCGATAGCTTCTTCATGCCACACATTTTCATATATTTGATCTGCTGAGTATACTTTTCCTGGATTACTCATTAGTAAATGAAGAATTTTGAATTCAATAGGAGTAGTTTTTATTGGTTCATCATCAACACTAACAACTTTTGTGTCATCATTTAATTCTAATCCCCCTATTCTAAGGACTGCACTATTATCTTCTTTATTAGAATTTAAATATTTAGTATACCTTCTAAGGTGAGATTGAACTCTAGCAACTAATTCCATTGGAGCAAATGGTTTTGTTACATAATCATCTCCACCAATAGTTAAACCTATTATTTTATCCATATCTTCTGATTTAGCAGATAAAAAAATAACTGGGAAATCATATTTATCACGAATCTTTGTTACCATTGTGATTCCATCCATTACCGGCATCATAATATCAACTATAGCTAAATGAATTTCATTATGCTTAATAATGTCTAAACCTTCTTCTCCATTATGACCAATAAAAACACGATAGTTTTGATTCTTCATATATATTTCAATTGCTTCCGCAATTTCTTTTTCATCTTCTACAATAAGTATATTATATTTATCCATAGTAACCCCTTTTTTATTATATATCTTTTATCTATTATTTCCATTGTTTATAAGGAATGAATTTTTCTAGATCAATAATATGATATAAGTGGTCTATTACTTTAGATTGAGATGGATAACACTTATATAATTGTTTGACCTTCTTTTTAGTCTTTTGGTAATTCAAAATAGGTTTTCTCTTATTTTGAAGTAAATCATTTCTTTTGAAGTATTTATTAAAATAAAATAGTTTATTTTTATTAGTAATTAAGTTAGTAACTATCTTACTAGTCATCTTATGATGAATATGTCCATACTCACCATCAGGATTATGAGTTACAATACATTTCCAATTTTTTTCATTAATAATCTTACTTAATTTAAAAGTTATTTTAGATTTACACTTATGCCAATTATTTCTTTTACCATTAGTTTTATCTGGAAATCCAAGCATCATATAATCATCTTTATAATACTTCATTGCTTTTTTAAATTCTTTAACTCTTTTTTTGTTTTTACCAGCAGTAATACATACTACTAAATACTTCTTTTTAGATAAATGGTAACCACCAAATATACTTTCATCATCGGGGTGAGCCACTATCATTAGATTTGTAGCATTAGTATTAGCTTTGGCTTCTACTTTTCTTGGATTTAATCCTAGTATCATTAAAGCAACCAAAAGAGTTATTACTAATTTATTCTTAATCATTTTAACTATTTAATCTTTCTTGACTCATTTGAATTAATAGTTGGCTTTCAACTGCCTTATGAAAGTAAGATTCACTAATAATGTAAACTGGTCTTTGTTTAATTTCATTATACATTTTAGCTAAGTATTCTCCGACAACTCCTACAGATATAAGTATTAAGGAAATTCCAAAAAAGATTGTACTAATAATAACTAAAGTAGTATTAGCAGATGAGATTAACATCATGATAAACTGTTGTAATAAAACAATTATCGAAGCCATTAATAGTAAGCCTCCAATAAAGAATGGTAAAACTAAAGGTAATGTCGAAAATGAAACTATGCCTTCAATCGCATATTTCATTAAACTAATTAGTGACCATTTTGATTTACCAGCTATTCTTTCAACATTTTCATACTCAATGGTAAAGCAGTTAAAACCAACATAATTCATTATTCCTTTAGTATATCTATTTACTTCTTTCATTGAAAGCATTGCTTCTACATATTGGCGATTCATCATTCGATAATCACCAGCATCATTTTCATTATTACTAGTTAATTTATGCATTACTTTATAAAAACCTTTTGATAAAAAATTTCTTACTCCGCTTTTTTTATCTCGGCTTATTCTTTTTGCCCCAACACAATCATAGCCTTTTAAAGAAATTTTGTTATACATTTGTTTTAAAAGATATGGTGGGTGTTGTAAGTCAGCATCCATGATAACTACATAATCTCCACTGGCATTCTTCAATCCAGCATACATAGCAGCTTCTTTGCCAAAGTTTCTAGAAAAACTAATATAATTAACTGTCGGAGTTTTATAACCGATTTCTTTAATAATTGATAACGTATTATCTCTACTACCATCATTTACAAAGATAAGTTCATAAGTTACAGGTAATGTTTTTAATACCTTACTAGTTTCCTTATAAAACGCTTTAAGCGATTGTTCTTCATTAAAACATGGAACTACGATACTAATCTTGTCCAAGATGAACACCTCCTTTATTAAATACCAAACATTTACTTAAAATATAATTAATAACTACAATAATGAATTGATCAAATATCTTAGCTATATTAGGATTGATTTTTACTAAATCAATTAAGATAATCATTACTACCATATCTACTAACAAAGAAAATAGTCTCGAGCAAAAGAATGAAAATATTTCTTTATAGTCATTATGTGTTTTACTTTTAAACACATAGAGTTTATTTGTGTAGTATGCAAACGTAACCGCAAACACCCAAGATATAACGTTGGATATCATCCAATTAAATACTAAATTAAATACATAAAAACTAATAATACTAACAAGCGTTGTAAGAACACCAAAGAATAAATAACTAATAATTTCTTGATATTTATTTAAAATGTTTTTCATCTTTTTTTCTCCTTTGAAAATAACTGATTACTATAATTACAATTAAGGCAGTTAAAATAATAACCATTCCTTCTCTTTTTAAAGGAGCATTATATATAATCTTTATATGATGTTTTCCTTTTTTAACGTTTGTCCCAATAAAAGCAGTATTGACACACATAACTTCTTTTTTTCTTCCATCAACTTCAATCCTATAACCTGCTTGTTTAACTATATTAGAAGCTAAAATCATATCTTGATTTGCTTCAACATCAAAACTAATTTCATTATTATTAAACTGAATATTACTTGCTTGATATTTATCTCTTGTAATACTAAAACAATCATTGATTTGATCTATTTTAAAATTATTTATTTCATAATTTCCTTTAGAAAAAGAAATATTTAAGAATTTACTCTTTTGAGGTTTTACCACAAAAGTAAAATGCCTATTATTGTTGTAATAAATATGACCTTTCCTAGATAATTGATTTTTAACTTTATTAATAGTAATACTTGCACCTTTACCACTAATATCATTAACATCAAAACTAATTAAAACTAATTGAGCTTTTTTATTTAAACTAAGTTTTTGTTTATGAGCTTTTGAAATCTTATTATCGATACTTGTATCCGTAGATATTGTTGAGTAAATATTCTTAATAGGCACATCTTCAACATCATTATCAACAACTGTGTAACTAGTTAAGGCACTAAGTTTTTCTTTTTGATTTAAAGCATTAAATTGTCTTTTAGATATTAAGTTATTGGTTGTGTAAAACAAAGAATTAGAATCTTCATTAAAAGATAAAGTATATCCTTCAACTGTCTTCATTGTTTTATAACCAGGTACCTTATTATTATTTTTACTTATGATATATTTACTACCAAGTATTCTTTCAGAAATAGGATTTAAAGATGAAGTAGTTGTAATCTGATTTTTAGTAGTATTGGCATTACATAAATATTTAGATATAAAAGTATAATAATCTTTATTATAAATAGAACTATAGATACTAGTTTTCATTTGATCAGATGCATAATTGATATATTGATTTGTACTATCTATTTCATCTATCTTATAACTACTTTTTTCTTCTTGATTTATCGTGTTAATTAATTCATTTTTAGCACTTTGATTATCTTGATTATCAATTAGATGGACACTCGGTAAATTTCCGATTAAAGTTATGATTAATGTAGCAATAGTCATTACTTTAAATAAATCATATTTTTTAAAATAGATTATTAGTAAAATAATTCCAAAATCAAGACAAACTAAAGTGTTTTTTAAAGCACATATCAGCATAAAACCTAATATAATTAAAAAATCATAATATTTGAATTCATATTCTTTAAGATGCTCATAGAAGTTAGCAAATAAGATTAATGCTAAAGGTATAAATGGAATTAATACTTTAGTTCTAATATAAAGAGTTCCATTTAGAATAAACAAAATAATACCAAATATTCCACAACTTAGAATACTAAAGGATAAAAACCGCTGTTCTTTATTTCCATGAATCGCTAAATATAATATTGCGATTACTATACTGCCACAAAGTCCCATTCCATATTCGTTATAAAGCAAACTGTTAACAGGATTAATTAACTTCAAAGTATGAATCAAACTAAATGTTTGGGTTCCTTTTCCACTATTGATAAGTAAATATCCTGTTGGTAACAATACAAAACTAGCTAACAGTACTCCCAGAATTATCGATAAGGCAAATAGCCATCCTTCTTTAAAAAATAGTTTTAAAGTAATTTGATTGTTCTTTTTTATAAAAATATAAATTCCATACAAAGTTAAAACTATTAAACTAGATGGTAAAAAGAAATAATTCATTAATGTTAAAAAGAAAACGGGAATTATTATTCCAATAACACTATGATCTAGAAAGTATTTATCAATTCCTTTAAACCCAAGAAAAATAAAAGGAAAATAGTTAATAAAGCCAATTTGTTTCTTACTATGAAATAAAATAGGAGCTGCTAGTATAAAACATAGCGATATCACTACTCTAGTTTCAAATGAATAATGATGATTAAGTAATAATTGATATAATAAAATCACACTTAAAATAATCATTATAATAGTAGAAAACATAATATAATAATTCATTGGAACAAAAGGTAACAAATAAGAGATAAACATTAGAGGATGAAATACTCCATAATAACTTAAAGCATATTGACTTACCCCACTACCTAGTTGCCAATTAATATCCGGTAAAAAATTACCAGTATGATAAAATGCTTGCCTAGTTGTCTCATTAATAGCAACATATTGTTTAAACCAATCAGTTTTACTACCATATTGATAACCTAAACATAATGTTGTTATAACAAGCATTATTAAACTAATTGCTACTAGTATTAAAAATGTATAATCTCTCTTTTTCATTGCTTCTCCTCAAATCACTAATAATATAGATTAATATTCTAAGTTTACGCGATAAATAAATCGAAAGATTTTCTTAAGAAAAATAAAAAAAAGCAGAAATGATTTTCTGCTTAATTATTATTTAAGTATTCTCATGGAATTAAGAATGGCTATTAAAGTCACACCAACATCAGCGAAAACCCCCATCCACATATTAGTGTAACCAAGTGGTGTAAGGATTAATACTAACGCTTTAACTCCTAAAGCAAAGACTACATTTTCTCTTAAGATGAAATTAACATACTTACTTAAATCTACAACTTTAGAGATTGTTTCTATATTATCTTGCATTAAAACTACATCACTAGCTTCGATGGCAACATCACTACCAACGCCTCCCATCGAAATACCAATATCAGCTCTAGCAAGTACAGGAGCATCATTTATACCGTCACCAACAAAAGCTACACAATTATCATCATTCATTAATGATTCTAGTTTAGTAACTTTATCTTGAGGCAATAAATCTGAATAGACATTATCAATTCCTATTTTCTTAGCAATATTATTGGCAATAGTACTATGGTCTCCAGTTAACATAACTTTATTTTTAATTCCAGCTTTTTTAAGCATCGCTAACCCAGAAATAGTATTATCTTTTATAATATCACCAACTACAATTGATCCGGCAAATTTATTATCGATTGCAATAAAAACGACACTTCCAATTTCACTAGGATTATTGACTTCAATATTATGTTCATTTAATAGTTTTTCATTTCCTAGTAAAACATGTTTATCATCAATATCTACTTCTATTCCTTTACCAGATGTTTCCTTAAAGTTTTTAATTCTTGTTTGATCAATGTCCTGGTCATATTTATTTACAATACTTTTGGCAATAGGATGGTTTGATAAAAATTCACCATAAGCACCTATTTCAAGTAAATTATCATCGCCTTCAATCCCTATAACTTTAAATTCTCCTTTTGTAAGAGTTCCAGTTTTATCAAAAACAACAGTATCAAGATCTTTGATTATTTCTAAGTAATTTCCACCTTTAATCAAAGCTCCTAGTTTACTTGCTTTACCTATCCCAGCATATAACCCAAGTGGAATAGAAATAACTAAAGCACATGGACATGATACAACTAAAAAGGTACAAGCTTGATTTAAAAGTGTACTAAATGAAATACCCATTTGTAGTATCATTGGAACAATCAGCAAGCATAAAGCCATAAAAACAACTAAAGGAGTATAAACTCTAGCAAATCTTGTAACAAATTGTTCAATATGAGCTTTTTTACTTGAAGAATTTTCCATTAAATCAATAATTTTACTTACTGTACTATCAGCATATTCTTTATTTACCTTTACATTAATGACACTTCCTAAATTAACAACACCAGAAAGTATTTCATCATTTTGATGAATATCTCTTGGTAATGGTTCACCTGTAAGACTTGACGTATCTAATGAAGAATCACCTTGAACAACAATTCCATCCAAAGGTACTTTTTCTCCAACTTTAACTACCATAATATCCCCTATTTTAACTTCTTCTGGTTTCTTAATTATGATTTGATCATTTTCTAAAACATTCACATGATCACTTTTAATATCCATTAAACTACTAATTGAAGATCGAGTCTTATTAACGGCATAACTTTGAAATATTTCACCAATTGAATAAAACAGCATAACGGCAATCGCTTCAGCAAAATCTCTTAAGTATAAGGCTCCAAATGTAGCCACACACATTAAGAAATTTTCATCAAATATATCTTTTCTTTTAATATTTCTTAAGGCTTTTAAAATAACCTTATATCCAATTAACAGATATGAACCAATAAATATAATAGTAGTAATCATTTCTGGAGTATTAGTAGTTTTTTCTAAAAGAATGGCTAAAATATATAAAATAGTACCCACAACTAAATCAATATTCTTTTTAAAATCAAATAGTTTTGGTTTTTCAATAGTTATTTTACTACCTTCATAACTAATCACTACCCCATCTTCAACACTATTAGCAATGTTTTGTAGTCTCTTTAAAAGTAAATCATAAGAAATATCTTTTTTTGTTTTAACCATTAATTTTTCTGAACCGAAATTAATAATTGCATCATCAATGATATCATCATTTTTAATTGCTTCTTCAACCTTCATTGCACAATTAGCACAGTCTAAATTAGCAATATGAAAATTCATTCCATTATCAATAGACCTATTCTCATCTATTTCATGATGATGTTCATGACAGCTACATTCATGATTATGGTCATGTGAGTGATGATGATGATGATCAGAATCAGGTTGATGAATATTATTAGGATTGACTTTTACATCCGGTTCTAAACTAGTAACTATTTTATTAACTATTTCATCAATATTTTCATCGTCAGACTCCAATGATAAATTACCAGTTGCAAAGTTTAATGAGGCTTCATTAATACTTTTATTATTATTTAAAGCTTCTTCGACTTTAGTTGCACAATTAGCACAATCTAATCCTTCTAACTTATATTTGTGTTTCATTATTTATGGTCCTCCATTATGTGTTCAAATCCAGCTTTATAAATTGATTTTACATGTTCATCATCTAATGAATAGTAAACCATTTTTCCATCTCTTCTCGTTTTTACTAGTTTATTAGTTTTAAGAATTCTAAGTTGATGAGAAATGGCTGATTGGTTCATTCCTAAACAATAAGCTATATCATAAACACATAATTCATTTTCTAACAAAATAGCAATTATCTTTATTCGAGTACTATCACCAAAGACTTTAAATACATCTGCTAAATCAAATAAATCATTATCTGAAGGAACGTTATTAATTACTTTATTAACAACATCTTTATTAATTATTTTTTCCATTTTTGATCTCCTTTATATGAATATGTGTTCATATGTACAACTTTAGTTTATCATACTACATATGAATGTCAATACATATGTAAAAATTAGAAATTCAGTGTTGTATACAATCTTTAAAGAGAGTATACTTTATTTAAATTATAAGGGGGAGATTTTATGGAAATCAAAATCGAAAAAGCTAAAACATTAAAAGATAAACCCGACCAACATAACCTTGGGTTTGGAAAGTACTTTACTGACCATATGTTTGTCGTGGACTATACTGAAGGTGAAGGTTGGCATGATGCGAGAATCGTACCATATGCCCCTATCCCATTAGATCCTGCAACAATGGTATTACATTATGCACAAGAAACATTTGAAGGATTAAAAGCTTATCATCATAAAAATGGAGAAATCACTTTATTTAGACCTGAAATGAACGCTAGAAGAATGATTAATTCTAATAAACGTTTATGTATGCCAGCTTTAACTGAAGAAGACTTCGTTCAAGCAGTAGAAGAACTTGTAAAAGTTGAAAAGGATTGGGTACCAACATTAGATGAAACATCTTTATATATTCGTCCATTCTGTTTTGCAACTCAACCAGGAGTTGGAGTACATCCAGCAACAATGTATAAATTCATTATCATCTTATCACCAGTTGGATCATACTATCCTGAAGGTGTTAACCCAGTTAAGATTTGGGTTGAAGATGAATATGTAAGAGCTGTAATCGGTGGAACTGGATTTACTAAATGTGGTGGAAACTATGCAAGTTCAATCATTGCTCAAATGAAAGCTGAAGAACATGGTTATACTCAAGTATTATGGTTAGATGGTGTCCATCGTAAATATGTAGAAGAAGTTGGAACAATGAACGCAATGTTCGTTATTAATGATACTGTTATCACTGCTCCTCTTGAAGGTTCAGTGCTTCCTGGAGTAACAAGAGATTCAATTATCCATATCTTAAAAGATTGGGGTTATAAGGTTGAAGAAAGACATTTAGCAATTGATGAACTTATGGATGCAGCAAAAGATGGTTCTTTAAAAGAAGCATTCGGAACAGGAACTGCAGCTGTTATTTCTCCAATTGGTCAACTTGAATTTAAAGGTGAAGAATGTGTAATTAATAACTTTAAAACTGGAGACCTTACTCAAAAGTTATATGATGAATTAACTGGAATTCAATGGGGTAATGTTGAAGATAAATATAATTGGGTTCACCCAATTAAAGGAATTTAAATACCAAAAAAGAGCCAACGGCTCTTTTTTTATTCTTGTTTAATTATCTATCATCAATTGGAACAAATTTCTTTCTTTCACCAACATATTTTGCGGCTGGCCGAATAATACGTTTTGAATATAGTTTATTTTCAATATTATGAGCAATCCATCCGACTGATCTACCAATAACAAACATTAATGTATATAGTTCTTCTGGAATACCAAGCATGTCGTATACCAAGCCACTATAAAAATCAATATTGGCACAAACATTAATATTCTTTCTTTCTTTAATTTCTTCAATCGCAATATTAGCAAATCTTGTATAGAAAGTATATTCATTCATACGATTCTTTTCTTTAGCAAGTCTCTTACAACAAGAGGCAAGGACTTCTGCTCTAGGGTCAGATAAGGTATAAACGGCATGCCCAATACCATATATTAATCCACTATTATCGTTAAATTTCTTATCTAATATTTTTCTAACCACTTCTTTAATTTGTTCATCAGATGCTTCTAAACCTATTTCTTCAATTGCTGCAACCATTTGTTGTTTAACGGCTAGGTTAGCACCACCATGTTTAGGACCTTTTAATGAGCCAATTGCTCCAGCGATACTAGAATAAATATCAGTTCCTGTAGAACTAATTACAATATTAGCAAAAGTAGAGTTATTTCCTCCCCCATGATCAGCATGAAGTACTAGGCATAAATCTAATACATAAGCTTCAACTGGAGTAAACTGTTTATCATCTCTTAAATGATAAAGAATAGTTTCCGCAATTGATAAGTCTTTATCTATTTGATGAATAAATAAAGATTCTTTATCAAAGTAATGCTTTTTAGTTCGATAAGTATAACATACAATACTAGGTATTTTAGCAATAATATCTAAACCTTTTTGAAGTGTTGGTCCAACATTAGTATTATCAGGATCATCATCATAAGAATACATCATTAATACTTCCTGTTGGAGTTTGTTCATCATATTAATACTAGGAAAACCAAGTATTTTAGTTTCTAAATAGTTTTCTGGTAAGGCATAACGATCTGATAAATCAGTAATAAAATCTTTAAGTTCTTTCTTACTTGGTAAGTATCCAAAAAGAATCAAGAAACAAACTTCTTCATAAATATATCTATCGCCTACTTTATGAGATTGAATGATATCCCTTACTTTATATCCACGATAATAAAGCTTTCCATATTCATCAACCTTTTTACCATCTTTGTATTCATAACCAACAACGTCAGCAATCTTAGTAAGTCCGACTAAAACACCAGTTCCATCTTCATTACGTAAACCATTCTTTACGTTGTACTTTTGATATAATTTATTTTCTATAATTGACTGATCAAAGCCTTTTTCAAAAAAGTCATTTATTTTTTTATTCTCTTCCATAACTTCTCCTTAATTTAGATGATTATAGCATAATAAATAAATATTGTATACAATCCATCAATATTTATTTACTTAAGTTTTTCTTAAGATTACTAATATTGTTTGTTTTTAAAGAATAATAATATTAGAATTAATTAAGGAGGTATTTATGGATAACAACAAATTACCATATAGTGGCCTTTCTGATGATGAAATCGAAGAAAGAATTAATAATGAACAAGTCAATAATTATGATGATCGTTCATCTAAAACTATAAAGCAAATCTATAAAGAAAATATCTTTACTTTTTTTAATGGAATTAATATTGCTTTATTAATTATTGTTTTATCAGTTAATTCACTTAGAAATACCACCTTTATTTTTATAATTGTAATTAATACAATTAATGGGATATACAATGAATTAAAAGCAAAAAAAACATTAGATAAACTTAAAGTATTAACTTCTTTAAAAGCTAATGTCGTTAGAAATAATGATCTTCAAACTATAAGCATCAAAGACATAGTCCTTGATGATGTAATAGTTTTAGTAACTGGTGATCAAGTACCTACTGATTGTGTATTATTAGAAGGCCATTTAGAAGCTAATGAATCTTTACTAACTGGTGAATCTAACGCTATTTTAAAAGTTCCTAATGATAACTTATTATCCGGAAGTTTTATCACTTCTGGTCGGGGATTTTGTAAGGTTACTCATGTGGGTGCAGATAACTATATTAATAAACTTTCAGTTGAAGCTAAAAAACATACGGAATATAATTCTCAACTTCGTAATTCTTTAAATCAAATATTAAAAATAATATCTATTATCTTAATACCTATTGGTATCTTATTATTTCTAAAACAATACTTTTATAGTGGATCTACTTATACATCAGCTGTAGTAAGTACAGTAGCATCCCTAGTTGGGATGATACCAGAAGGTTTAGTCTTACTTACTAGTTTAGCTTTAACTCTTAGTGTGATGCGTTTAGCTAAAAAGAATACTTTAGTTCAAGAACTATATTGTATAGAGACTTTAGCTAGAGTAGATTGTTTATGTTTAGATAAAACTGGTACTCTTACAAAAGGAGAAATGGAAGTCGTCGAAGATATCAAACTTACTGATACAAACTTTGATAATATTGTTGCCAATATGTATGATACTCTTCAAGATACTAATGTTACTTCTACTGCTTTATGTTCTTATTTTAAAGTTCAAGAAAAACTAGAACCCATTCACTCAATCCCCTTCTCTTCGCAAAGAAAGTACGCTTCAGTTTCATTTATGAATTATGGCTCTTATTATTTAGGAGCTTACCAATTTGTATTGCCAAATGGTGATAAGAGTATTGAAGAAAGCGTTGAGAAATATACTAGTCAAGGATATAGAGTTCTTGTATTATGTCATTCTTTAGAGATTCCTAAAGAAAATGAATTAGTAAGTGATTTAAAGGCAATTGGTTTAATTGTTTTATCCGATGTCTTAAGAGATGGAGTCAATAAAACTCTAAGTTTTCTAACTAATCAAGGTGTAAGTCTTAAAGTTATATCCGGTGATGATCCGGCTACTGTTTCAACAATAGCTAGTAAAGCTGGTGTAAATAATGCCAGTAAATACATTGATGTATCTAAAATCAATACTGATGAAGAATTAGAAGAAGCAGTCATTAATAATACTGTCTTTGGTAGAGTATCACCTGATCAAAAGAGACAAATGATTAAAATGTTAAAGAAAAATGATATGACTGTTGCGATGACTGGTGATGGTGTTAATGATGTTTTAGCATTTAAAAGTTCAGATTGTTCAATCGCTATGGCTAGTGGTTCTGATGCTGCTAAAAACAGTGCGAATATTGTTTTATTAGATAATGATTTTAATTCTATTCCATCTATTTTAAATGAAGGAAGAATGGTAATTAATAATATTACAAGATCATCTAGTATGTATTTAGTTAAAACTATCTTTTCAGTAATCATTTCAATATTAACTATCATATTTGGTCACGTTTATCCGTTTGTACCTATTCAACTAACAGTAATAAGTGCCTTTTGTGTAGGTATTCCAACTTTCTTTTTAACTTATGAAAAAGATTATAGTAAAATAAAGAAAGTATTCTTTAATGAAGTCCTTAGATATTCATTTCCAGCGGCTTTAACTATTTCTTTATTCTCAGTAATCCTTTTAAATGTTGGACTAATGCTTGGCATTAATAAAGAAATTCTAACGACCTTATGTTTAATTATTGCCTCATCAAATTACCTTTTAGCAATTTTAAAAGTCTATTATCCATTAAATAATTATCGAAAATTTATTATTTTTGGATGTCATATTATATTATATGTTTCAATAATTATTTTCCATAATTTCTTCTATCTTCATTTAAGTTTTCCATTTTCATATATAATGATCCCAGTATTAATTATTACTTCCGTATTTATGTATAAATTTAATGAAAAATTATATTTGAAAGTTAAAAGATTATATTTAAAATTTAAAGATGCTAGAGAATTCTAGCATCTTTTATTTATGTAATCATTTCCTATTTTTTCAATTTCTAACATATTTTGAGCATTTTCTTTACAATACTTAAATCTTTTAATATTTCTTGAAAAATAATTAGTTTCCTGCAGATATAAATATGATGATTTAAAGTTTAAATCAAATATAAAAGCACTATAACTTATCCACATATCCATTTCATTATGGCGATTAGCTTTAAGTATTAATTGATGATTTCTAAAATCATCCATAATATTCTTAGAGACAACTTGATTTAAGAAGTTTTCTTTAGACACATCAAACAAAGTAGGTATTTCTTCAATATTCTTAACCCTAAAATTATCTAACTTATCAGCATCTCTGATTATTTTAATTTGAGTATTTAGTAATTCATTATTATAAACTTCAGGTTGATATAAAGAATGATTTAATATAGATAATTTAATTATTTCATCATATTTATTATCTTCAATAAATTTTCTAATTAGATTATCTTCAAATAAGATTTTTACTCCCAGTTTGGCATGATCAATATTAGAATCTAAAAAACTATTAAACATTTTAAGTTGTTCAAATCTTCCGATATCATGAAGTAAACCTATTAGACTAGCTAAAGCAGTTTGAGTTTCACTCATATTTTCATGCTGACATATATAATTCGATAGTTTCATAACTTCATAGGTATGAACTAGTTTTAGTTTTATTCGATCATTATTTATATCATAATTATTCACATATTTTTTAAACTCTATAAGAGCTTTATTTATATCTATCATTTATTATTCCTCCAATTAAAAACGATGCTTAGCATCGTAATTAACATTCACTAACAATAACTCCACTAACTACATCTTTGATAGGATGAGTATTGATAATGTCTTCAACTTCAGATTTTTTCATTTTTTCATTGAATCTAACAACAGCTGTTTCAGGATTAACCTTTTCAATATCACTGATGTTTGCACTACTAGATTCTAATAATTCTTTAATTAAATAATAATTACAATTTTCAATTCTAAATTTCATATATATATACCCCTATTAGTTTCAGTCATATTCTACACAAATAAACAAACTAATCAAGAGAAAAATTCATTAATATAAAGATTATTTTACTGGTAAATTTGTACATTTGTAAATGATGTGAAACATAAATAATTCATTCAATTTATTTATAATAAGCCAACAGTTGAGTTCTTTTTTCATTGGGAGTAAGAAGATCTAAAACAGACATAGGTATGCTGTTGGAT
>JAQVWN010000001.1 GCA_028749475.1 Thomasclavelia sp. | reverse complement strand
TACATATATCACTTTAACTATGAACGTCCAGCTTATAAACTTAAATATAAAAGCCCCGCCGACTTTACAGTCGAGCAGGGCTTTAGATGTCTTTTTTAAAGTGTCTACTTTTCATTGACATCTGCACATATATATTCATCCTTTTCTACTGGACAATCAATTTTGTAGGGGTGTTAAGCCATTCTCCCTTGACTTAACTATTGATCGTCTTTTATTTGACAACATTATATATTAATTCATAAAGAATACAAAATTTTATAATTCATAAAACAAAAGAGCCTAATAAATTAGGCCCTTTTAACTTTTTTATAATCTATTTAATTGTTATCTCCATTAAATTACCAGCATTATCATAAACTTTAATAATATCAGTCACATCCTTAACGCTTGTTACAACCAATGTTTCTGTTTCCTCATCGTAATTAAAGTCATTACAAGGAATACCATTTCTCGTCATTTGGATACTACTAGGATCTACTCCTGAAAGATCATCAGAAATATTATAATAGAATATATCATTTTCATTTGATTGCGTTGCAGTTGGAGAGTGAGTGTCAATATTTTCCACTGTTATGGTAGTTGAAGCAACCACTTTATCTTCTTTTATAACATCTATTTTATAAGTACCATTATCAACTATATTTGTGACTAATTGATCATTAATCAGTATTTTATCATAGTTGTTATTGGATAATTCTACTTTTGGTTCAATGGCTTCATTAGTCCAAGTCGTAGTGTATAAAACATCATATATTGTTGGTAGAGGAGTAATTTCTATTTGATCAGTTCCACCACTTATACTAGCCGTTGTTTGAGGCTGATCGCTTTCTGTTATCTTTACATTTTCATAAATTACAGCTCCCGTTAGGTTTAACGCAATTAAAGATAAAGCAGTTTTTGCTACTATGCTACTGGAGATAGTTGCAAATAACGGAGTTCCCCCAAATAGTAATTTATGAACTTTTTCCATGTGATTAACATTATCACTAGCCACCATGATAACTCTATATGCTGTCATAATTATTGAGGTTAAGGTCATATTAGAAAGCATCACTTCTGGCGTAATTTCTTTAGTAGTTAAATCATTTTTTAGTTTAATATTGATTCTATTTAATCTTGACTTAACTGTTCCTTCCGGTATTCCTAGCACTTCTGCTATATCCTTAACAGAGAAATTATCAACATACCTAAGCAATCCTACGCTTTTCATTTCAAAAGACATGTCATTCAAAGAATCTATAACTGTATTAATAATAAGATCATTATTAATTTTATCATCTATGGTTGGATTATCATCTTTAAAGATATCCATTGTATTATCTTCTTTGAAATCGACTGTTGCTATTTTATTTTTGTTAGCCACCCTAACGCATTCATTATAAGTTATCCTTTTAGTCCAGAGACCAAAGGCTTTAATATTTTGAACCGTATCTAATTTATCAAATAATCTTATGTATACATTTTGTGTTATATCTTCAGCTATAGCACTATCATGAAAAAAATTATAAGCCATAAAATAGACACTATTAAATGTTTTATTATAAATGGTTTCACAGACATGTTCATCACCCTTAATGGCCAATTTTAATTCGTTTTCAGTTACGAATTTATCATTATCCATAGTCTTGCCCTCCAGATTATTTGTCGTATTTAATTTTTATAACTGCTATTAATCCTAGTAACGCTACTAAACACAGTAAGAAATAGGTGTATATTAGTGTTTCATCTCCTGTTTGGATTGCATAAGAAGCAAAAGCACTTCCACCTTTTTGTTTTAAGCTCTTGTTATTAGAAGTAATAGTAGAATGTTTATCTATTTTATTGCTTTCATTTAAGTTAGGTAAATTTGACTTATATGTCCATGTTCCGGTAAATGTTATACCATTTTTAGACATATTATCATTGTTTTTATCCCAGCTAACCAGCATCCATGTTCCAATCTTTATTCCATCTTTTTTTACATCATATGTTGTTCCAACTGGAACTGTATCTATCCGATTAACTTTGGAATTAATTTGATATAAAGATGGATCAAAAATCATAAATTTTCCACTTTTAGTAGATATTTCTGAAGGTAATGTTCCTGAATCCGATTGATATTGATATGTAACATGATACTTTTCTTCTTCCCAATCACCATATAATTTTAGATTGTCACCAACTAATGAATTTTGTACGATTAAATCCGATATAGTGAAAGTAGGAAAAATATTATCAGTATAAGGTATCGATAATTCTTTATCTAAATACCATCCTTTAAAATCTTTTAAATTTCTATTGTTTTTAGAATAATCATCAGCTTGATATTTATTAGTATTAATTGGTTTATAATAACTAGCATAGTATTTAGATTTTTGCCAAAGCATACTATTGGAAGTAGAGTTTTTCACACCATCACAATCATCAGTTCTTACTGTACCTAATGGAGTTGTTAATGCCTTATCTAAATACCAACCATTCCATCTTAAATTAATTGTCTTGGTCTTAATAAGATTGTCCCCATCATAATAGGTTACTGTTTTATCTGATAAAGGTAATTGGCCAAAATAGTCTTCTTCATCATTAGCTTGAGAATCAATATTTATATTTAAATAACCATCTTCAAAATTTAGTCCTGTTAAATCAATTGTAGTTAAGTAATTGCCATAAGCTTTTACCACTTTTAATTTTGATAACTTTGATGATGATAAATCTAAAGAGGTTAAAGCATTGTTTTGAACTTCTAGTGTTTCTAAATTTTCTAGATTACTAACATCAATACTTATAAGTCCTTTGGAATTTCTGATTAAATAATAGTCATCAATGTCCACATTAACTGGTTGAGTCATTGATATATGCTTTAACTGAGTATTATTACTCAAATCTATAGTATTAAACAAATAACAACTTAAACCTAATGTTGTAAGATGTTTATTTGTCGATAAATCTAATGTTTTTAATTCTGTTTCTTCAATATTTAATGTAGTCAATTTAGTGTTTTTGGTAACATCAATATTGTTATAAGTGGCATCTCTTGTATAAAATGTCTCTAATTTTGTTAAATTAGTTAAATCTAATTTTCCATCTTTAGGGCCTAAAGATACCCTATCTATTTTCAAATTAGTTAAATTAGTTAGTTGGACCAATACTTGATCTAAGTTTCCAACATCGGGATTATTAATAGAAGCTACATCATTGGTGCTCCACCCTTGAATAGAAAGAGAAGATAATGTTCCTTTCACCCGTAATAGTGGGCTCCAGTCAGTAATAGCTAATTTACTAGCATTTGATGCTTGTTTATTAATTATTGATAGACTTTCTAAATTAGTTAAAAAACCAATTCCTTTTAAACTTGTAAACCTCTCAGTATTGGGTATGTCCGTATTTGTAAAATAAGCATCAGGAAGAGTTAACTTTTTAATATTTTCAATATTACTTTCAGTGTAATATCCATAACAATAAGTGTATGCTGTAATTCCTTTAATTGTCATCTTATCAGTAATACTCTTATCAATTTCTGGTCTGTTGCTAGATAAATTCAACAAATATATCATATCTTCAGAAAAATTAGTTTTATTTACATAAAGTCTTTTTTCTCCATCAAAATCAATCCAACCTGCTTTTTCATAATATAAAGCATTATCTTTTTCATTAACTAAACTATTGGTAATTTCTTCATTTGTTTTTACTAAAGAATACGAATTGTCTATCTCATCTTCTGCATAAACAGATGGTATATAACATCTTGTAATAACTAATGTTAATATGACAATAAGTATCTTTCTGATCTCCTTTATTTTCATATTACTTCCCTTTTCTTGAACAAATTTTGAATTTCCATCAAAGATTCACATCAGGAAATTCATTCAAACAATTAAAACAATTGCATATCCATCATTATATTTTTAAACTATCTAGTGATATGTTTTTAACGATTTCATAGCTAAAACCTGATAGTTTGGAAGATATAATATCGAATTTAAATATAAAATAATAGTCTTTATTTCATAAATTTTTCCTTAACTCATAGTTAAGAAAATAAATAAATCACTAATATTTCTTTCTTTTTATAAAAAATAAGGGCTTTTATTACAGCTAGATAAATTACTGTATTAGTTTTCTAATTATTTAAAGAATAATCAACAGTCATAAATCCATGTAGTGATTTTTCCAAAAAGATTAAATTTGTTGCATAACTAGAAAACTATTTTTCATGCTTTATATATTTCATGTTATATTAATACGTTTATTTCTTGATATTAATCCCTTTATTATCAGGTGTTTCCTTATAAATCAGGATATGCATAATCTAAAATAATAATTATTAATAGTGTTTCTCAAAAAAGCGACTTTCGTCGCTTTTTATTAATTATTCTTTACTTCTTTTTCTATTTAATATAATACCGACAAATGAAATTCCTGCTAGTAACATGCAATTTAAATAATTACTTTCGTCACCAGTTTTAACAGCGCTTGAACTTGAAGTTTTTACGCTTTGAGTTTCAACTTTCTTATCAGTTGTATTTACTTGTATTACATTTTCTTTATATGTCCATGTACCAACAAATGTTAATCCATCTGGAGTCATTGTGTTTTGTTCTTCGTTCCATTTTGTCAAAGTCCATGTTCCTACTATTACACCATTTTTCTTTACATCGAAAGTGGTTTTTGCAGGTCCATTTACACGATTAACTTTCTCACCTTCAAAATATGTATCTGAATCTGAAATTGCATAATCACCTGTTAATGTTGAGATTTCAGGTGGCAATGTTCCAGATGCTGCTTTATATTCATAAGTAACTGAATATTTAGCTGCGTCTTGATATGTCCATGTTCCAACAAATGTTATTCCTTGATCGGTCATTTCAATTTTGTCTTTATTCCATTTTGTTAAAGTCCATACTCTTATTACACGACCATTATCATCTTTTTCTTTGTAAGTCGTTTTATTAGGTCCTTCTACACGGTTAACTTTGGTACCTTCTAAATATGTCTTTGAATCTGAAATTGCATACTCACCTGTTAATGTTGAGATTTCAGATGGTAATGCTACATTTGTTGAACCTGATTTATATTCATACTTAACTGAATATGTATCTGCTTTCTTACATGTCCATGTACCAACAAATGTTATTCCTTGATCGGTCATTTTAATTCTGTCTTTATTCCATTTTGTTAAAGTCCATATTCTTATTACACGACCATGTTTATCTTTTTCTTTGTAAGTTGTTTTTCTAGGTCCCTTTACACGATAAACTATGTCACCTTCTAAATATGTTCTGTTATCTGAAATTGCATACTCACCTTTTGTAGTTGAGATTGCTCGTGGTAGTGCTACTTTCTTTGAATCTGATTTATATTCATACTTAACTGGATATGTATCTGCTTTCTTGCATGTCCATATACCCGTAATTGTTACTCCACTAGTAGTCATTGTAGGAGATGTTTGGCTCCAACCTTTAAAGGTCCATATTCTTATTACACGACCATATCTATCTTTTTCTTTATAAGTTCTTTTGCTAAAATCAGCTATAGGACTAACTTTGGCACCTTCAAAATATGTATTTGGATCTGAAATTGCATAATCACCATTTATTGTTGAGATTTCAGATGGTAATGCTACATTTGGTGAACCTGATTTATATTCATACTTAACTGGATATGTAGCTGCATTTTGACATGTCCATGTACCAGTTATTGTTACTCCACTAGTAGTCATTGTAGGAGATGTTTGGCTCCAATCTTTAAAGGTCCATATTCTTATTACACGACCATTTCTATCTTTTTCTTTGTAAGTTCTTTTGCTAAAATCAGCTACAGGACTAACTGTGGCACCTTCAAAATATGTATTTGGATCTGAAATTGCATAATCACCATTTATTGTTGAGATCTCAGATGGTAATGCTACATTTGGTGAACCTGATTTATATTCATACTTAACTGGATATGTAGCTGCTTTCTTGCATGTCCATGTACCAGTAATTGTTACTCCATTAGTAGTCATTGTAGGAGATGTTTGGCTCCACTTTTTAAAGGTCCATATTCTTATTACACGACCATCCTTATCTTTTTCTTTGTAAGGTGTTTGGCTAGGACCAGCTACCGGATTAACTACGGCACCTTCAAAATATGTATTTGGATCTGAAATTGCATAATCACCATTTATTGTTGAGATTTCAGATGGTAATGCTACACTTGTTGAATCTGATACATATTCATACTTAACTGAGTATCTTTTTGCTTCTGAATATGTCCATATTCCGGTAAATGTTAAACCTTTGTCGCCCATTACAACAGAATTATTTGTTGGATTCCATTTTTTCAACTCCCATTTACCAGTTACTATACCTTGGTCTTTTACATAATAAACAGTATTTGTCGGGTTTTTACGATAAACTATGTCTCCCCTTTTATATTTAGCATTATCTGAAACTCCATATGCTGCGCTACTTGTTGTAAGATCGCCAGGTAATGTTCCAGATTCTGCTTCATATTTATAAGTAACCCCATAATACTGACATGGTGGTCGTTGATTTTCTGGTCCTGGCCCATCGTATCCATTGTATCCTACTGCCTCATTACATGTACGAGATTCATTTCCTTCTGCATCTACTTTAACAAAAGATGAAATTGAAACTAGTGATACAATCATGAAAACAGTTACTATAGTGCTAACTATTTTTCTAAATCTTATTTTTAAACTCATTTTCAGTTCCTCCTCATTCATTCAACTATTAACAAAACTTTCTCATAAAACTTAACTAAATTTATAATTGAATATTTACACTTCGTACCTACAAGTATCCCTCCTTACTTATTTTTTAATTGATTAAATTCGCTGAATACTAAATATAAATTAATAACCTTATATCTGTATCCTCAATTACTTCGAAAGTTAATGTAGAATTTATAAACTATAATATAAACTCTGGATTAATAGTGATTTCCCCTTTACGTATAAGAAATGAGTTTTTTCGTTTAGGTTCCATTTATTTTTATTTTTTTTTAAAATAAAAAAAAGTATGCTTTCGCATACTTTAATTACTAATTATGTTTTAGTTTTCTTGTAATACAAATTCCTACTATAGCTAATAAAGCTAATGAGATATATTCTATACCTTGGTTGTTATCTCCAGTAGAGACACTACTAGAAACTATCTTTGATGTTTTTGGTGAAGACTTATTGCTTGCTGGTGTTATTTTTTTCCATTTAGGAGTAATTACTATAGTATCTTTAACACTTGAATAGTCTTTATCCCAACCATTAAACTCATAACCTTCTTTTGTGGGATTTTTAGGTGCTAGTGCATTTTTCCCTTCTTCTATTGTTTGATCACTAAGTGTATTACCATCACCATCTTCAAATACAACCTGATATTTTAATTTTGGTGTAATTATTACCTCCATTAGACTTGTTACAATTGGATTTTTACATTTTGTATTATAATCATACTTAATAGTAGATGGTAAACTAGCATAAGTAATAGTCCCATCTTTATTTAATGTTGATCCATCACTCATCGTTACATTTGATAAATCTCCACCTGATGATTCGACTACTTCTTTCATATCAACGACAAATTTACCATTTAGTTTTTTAATCATAAAACATGATGTTTGTTGTCTATCATAAGAAGCAAAACCAAGTTTAGTATTTGAACCTAAATCTAGACTAGTAAGTCCATTGTAATGACACATAAGGAAATTTAATTTACTATTTTTGCTCAAATCTAAACTTTTGATATCATTATCAAAACATACTAACAATTCTAATTTACTATTTTTGCTCAAATCTAAATTTTTGATATCATTATTAGAGCAAAGCAACTTTTCTAATTCTATATTGTTGCTTACGTCTAAATTGGTTAACTTATTCTCTGAAACATCAAAACTGTACAATACTGTGTTATTTGAAAGATTAATATCTTTTAAATTATTATTAGAAAGATCTAATTCTTTTAGTTTCATGTTCTTTGTCACATCAATTGAATTAATATTATTATCAAGTAAATTACATTTAGTTAATTCTGCATTATTTGTAAGATTGATATCTTTTAAACTATTATATCTAAGATTTAATTCTATTAGTTTCATGTTCTTTGTCACATCAATTGAATCAATATTATTAGATCCTAAATTACATGTAATTAATTCTGTATTATTTGTAAGATCAATATTAGATATTTTATTTAAACCACAATCTAAGTATTTTAATGAAGTGTTTTTACTAACATCTAGTTTTGAAAGATTATTATGAAAACACACTATAGTAGTTATGTTTAAACAATTACTTACATCTAAAGCTGATATATTGTTGTTAGAACATTCTATTAACGTTAGTTTTGAACAATTACTTACATCTAATGCTGATAATTTGTTCGCATTACAAACTAAAACTTTTAATTCTGTATTGTGGCTTAAATCTAAACTTGTAAGCAAATTATTGTCGCAGTACAAGTTAACTAGTTTAGAAAAGTGTTCGATTCCTTTCAAATCAGATACATTTTTTCGACTTAACTCAATTTGTGTAACATTATCTAACTCAGTTTGGCTTAAGTTTCCATCACTATCTAGATCAAATTGAGTAACATAAGTTAAAAATATAGGGTCTGGGAAGTTAGTAGAATTCAACTCTACATCTCCAGCTGCATAGATAAAACTTGAAAAGCTACAAATCATTGATAATGATATTCCTAACGATAGTAAAACTCCTTTAATTTTCTTCATAATTATTTCCGTCCTTTACATCATTTAGACGTTTATAGAGAATAAAAGTTTCTTAATATTAAAATAAAATAAGAAACTAATGATTAATCATTAGTTTCTTTTTATAACACTTTCTTTTCAATTGTTTTAATAACACCTTTTTCATCATTACTATCACATATATCATAAGCAATATTTTTTAAATCTTGGACTGCATTTTTCATAGCGTAAGAATACTTAGCTTCTTTAAACATTTCAAAGTCATTCATTTGATCACCAAAGACCATGCATTCATCTTTCGAAACATTTAACAACTTTTGAACTACCTTCATTCCTTCACCTTTATTAGTATCACTACATTGAATATCCATCCATTCATTACCGGATGTAACAATTCTTAAACCTTCAGGAAGGTTTTCTTCAATATCTTTTAAGTATTTTTTAATTTGATTTTGAGGATCATTTATAGAAAACTTGATTATTGAATCATCTATCTCTTTTAAAGAATTAACCATTTTATAGTTACAATAGTGTCTTTTTACTATCTCTTCAAAGTCTTCTTCTTTCTTTAGGGCATAAGCACTTTGTTCCCCACACATAACAACTCTTAAATTATCAAATCTTTTTAAGATATCAATAGTTGTATTAACATCTTTTTTAAATAAGGGATTAGTACAAAGTAGTTTTTCTCCGTCAACAATCATACTTCCATTTTCAGCAATGAAGATAATATCTTTCGACATTGGTAGAAATAATTGATATAAACGATAGTATTGATTACCAGAGGCTACTACAAATCTTATATTTTTTTCTTTTAGTTTAAAGAATACTTCAATGAATTCTTCATCAAATTGATGTTCATTATTTAGGAGTGTTCCATCCATATCTGTTGCAATTAGTTTTATGTTCATAACTGAATTGTATTATAAATAATAAAACTAAACAAATATAATTATTAATAAAAAAGGGCTATTAGCCCTTTATACATCTTTGATTCCTTTACCAGCACCATAAACACTATACCAATCATTATTAAAATCAGTGACCGCTTTATCAATATTAGGATTATTAAAGATTGTTTTTAGGATTGCGACTGGAGCTGTAATACTTTCGGCCCCAGAGTTGAACGCATCTCTAATTTGTAAAACACCTTTAAATGAAGCTGCAAGAATCTTACAATCATAACCATCTACTTCGATTCTGGTTTGTAGATTAGATATTAAGTCCATTGGATCACATCCAAGATTACCTATTCTATTAACATAAGGAGCAATATAATCTGCCCCAGCACTAAGTGCCATATAGGCTTGCATTAAATCATAGACAGCAGTTGCAGTTACGTTAACGCCTTCTTTTTTTAATTGTTTGATAGCTTTAACCCCTTCATAAGATACAGGTACTTTAATATAGACCTGATCATCAATATTTTTTAAAATATGATGAGCTTCTTCTACTATTTCATCACAAGTTGTAGCAACAACTTGCACATGTAAAGATCTTTCTTTACCGATAATACTTCTTATTTCGTTCATATGTTTATAAAAATCTTTAGGTGCTGTCTTTTTAACAATTGAAGGGTTAGAAGTAACCCCAGCAATTGGCATATACTCTACTGCTTCTTTTATTTCTTCTAAATCAATTGTATCAATTATAAATTCCATATCTTTTCTCCTATAGTGTTTGTTCGGTTCTACCGATAATATCATCTTGAGTTTGTTTAGATAAAACATTGAAGAATGCTGAGTAACCAGCTACTCTTACAATTAAATCTTTATGTTTTTCCGGATGCTTTTGGGCATCAATTAATGTATCTTTAGATACTACATTGTATTGAACATGATATCCTTTTAATCTATTAAAGAATGTTTTAATAATCATTTCTAGTTTTTGTTTGTTTTCAGCAGTTGATAACATTTGAGGAGTTACCTTTTGATTTAATAATACCCCACCTGTTATCTTACTAGTTGGTAATTTAGAAACTGATTTAAAGACAGCCGTTGGTCCATTTTTATCCATTGAATGGGCTGGAGAACAACCTTCAGCAAGAGGAGTGTAGGCTTTACGTCCATCAGGAGTTGCCATTGTTCCTTTACCTTGACCAACATTAGCTGAGATTGATGAAGTACCGGCATACCTAGCTCCGCCGATAGGCCCTCTTCCATGTCTCGTGTTTGGATATTTTTTAATTTCATCAATATAACTGTTATAAGCATCAACCACCAACATATCAACATAATCATTGTCATTACCATATTTAGGAGCATCATTGATAACCATATCTTGAATCTTTTTACTTTCAGGAGATTCGTAGTTATCTTGCATTGCATTCCAAAGTTGAACTGGCGTGATTTTCTTTTCTTCAAAGACTAGTTTTTTTATTGCGGCTAAACTATCAGCCGTATTAGCAATTCCGATTTGAAGGGCAGAAATAAAGTCATAAATAGCTCCCCCTTCTTTAATTGTTTTTCCTCTACCAATACAATCTTGAGTAAGAGTAGAACATAGAATATCTGGGACGTCTCTTTCAGATGCTAAATCAACAGCATTTTCAGTTATAACTGAAAGTCTTGTTATTTCTCTTATTGACTTATCCCAAGCATCTTGGAGTTGTTCAAAGGAAGTCATGTCTTTAAAATAACCATATCCTTTAACAAATCTTTTGCCAGATGTTAAATCAACTCCATCATTCATAACTGCTAGAAGAATTCTTGGGAAGTTTTGATAAGACATTCCGGTACAACGATATCCCCATTTTCCAGGAACAGCTGTTTCAACACAACCAATAGCTGAATAGTTGTATGCATCTTCTTCTTTGACTCCTAAATTAATAAATGATGGAATAATGATTTCATCATTATTGAAGGCAGGCATTCCAGTTCCAAGTTTCATTACTTCAATGGCTCTATCAAAGAATTCCTGATTCAAACCATTATAATATCTAACTGTTAAATTGGGTTGGGGAAGTCTTGTTTGGGCGACAGATTGAAGCACTAAGAATGATAATTTATTAACTGCATCTTTTTTATCAGGTGTTTGTCCACCAATAGTAACATTTTGATACATTGGACTGCCAGCTGATGAAAAAGTATGAGCTTGGCTTCTAACTTTATTAATTGTTAGTGTTTTAATCCATAAGTTATCAAGTAGTTCAACAACTTCCTCTTCATCAATAATTCCTTGATCTAAGTCTGCTTTTAAATAAGGATACATATATTGATCAAAACGACCATAAGATAAAGAGTGACCATTAGATTCAATTTGAAGAATTAATTGAATAAACCATACTGATTGAATAGCTTCTTTAAAAGAAGTAGCTGGTTTATAAGGTACTTTTGAACAGATATCACTTATTTCTTGTAATTCTTTTTTTCTAGATTCATTAGCATCTTTAGATAATTCTTTAGCTAGTTTAGAAAATCTAGTAGCGAAAGTTTTAACAGCTTCGATAACAATTAATACTGCCTTATAAAATACTAATTTATCAATACTTTCAACCTGACATAAATCTAAATTATCTTTATATTCTTTAACTCTTTGTTCATAACCTTCTAAACCAGTTTTTAATAATGTTTCATAGTCTACAGCTAAGTGCGCATCACCAGAATTCAATTTACCTTCCATTCCAAAAAAACCAGTTTCCATAAATACTTTAGTTTCTTCTGGAAGCAAAGCTTCTCCTTTAGCTCTTAGATTATTATTTTCCCAAAAAGGAGCTATTGAACGAAGTTGCTCTTTAGTCTTTTCAGTGATGTAGAAGACATCACCATCTCTTTTTTCAAAGAGATCTAATTCATTAATCACAAACTCTAATGTATATTCTGGAAAGATGGGCGCATCTTTATTAGATGAAGCTTGGTTCCCAACAATTAGAGTTTCATCTTCAATATAAATAGGCATATTTTCTAAAATGTTTTTAAGCATCAATGCTCTTTTCATTACTGGTGGTTGATTTTGATGTTTCTTATAAGTCTCTGTCACAAGCAGTGCTCTAGTAGCATCGATATAAGGTTTTTTATCTAACACTTCTTCTCTAAACTTATTCATTCTTGGTGTTAAATCACCAAATAATTCCGTATTCTTCATATTTATATCTCCTTATCTTTCATTCGTAAGTTTATAAAGTTTCAAATCTCAACTAAATTATATAATATCTCTATTTTTAGTCAATATATATTTCATTAAATATCTTTTTTAGTTTCATTTGAAATATAAATACCTATATGATACGATATTTATGATAAAGGAGTAAGTTATGGACAAAGGAATAATCTTTAATATTCAAAAATTTAGTATTCATGATGGACCAGGTGTTAGAACAACAGTCTTTTTAAAGGGATGTCCTTTAAGATGCAAGTGGTGTTCAAATCCTGAATCGCAACTAACTAATGTTCAAATTCTATACGATCAATCTAAATGTCTTCATTGTGGGACATGTGTCAAAGTTTGTAATAATAAAGCAGTTACTATGAATGATAATAAAATCACCATTGATAGTAATAAATGTGTCGGTTGTTTAAGTTGTGTTCATTCTTGTCCAGGTAAAGCCTTAAGTTTTGAAGGTGAATATCAAACTGTTGATGAGATTGTTAGAATATGTTTACAAGATAAAGATTTTTATGAAGATTCTAATGGTGGAGTAACTATCTCTGGAGGCGAAGGAATGTTTCAACCAGAGTTTGTTGAGACATTGGTAGATTCTTTAAAAGAACATCATATTCATGTCGCTATTGAAACTACTGGTTATGTTAGTAAAGAAGTATTTAACAACTTAGCAAGTAAATTCGATTTACTTTTATACGATGTTAAACACTATGACAGTGATAAGCATCTAGAAGGCACTGGTGTTAGAAATGAATTAATAATTGAAAATCTTAAGTATGCTTTAGAAAAAGGAATCGAGGTTTTACCTCGAATTCCGGTAATTCCTGGTTTTAATGATTCCTTAGAAGATGCTAGAGGGCTTAGTGAACTTTTAAAAGAGGTTGGAGCCTCAAGAGTACAACTTTTACCCTTTCATCAATTTGGTGAAAAGAAATATGAATTACTGGGAAAAGAATATTCATTAAAAAACAAAAAAGCCCTTCATCAAGAAGAACTTATTGAATATCAACAAGTCTTCTTAGATCAAGGAATTGATTGTTTTTTCTAGGAACGTCAGTTCCTTTTTTTATTTAATTATTTCAATGTTATTTGATACTAGGTATTTTTCAATATCACTAGGAATATCTTTATCTGTATAAATAGTATTTACTTCATCAACATCTATTAAGTTAACGATACCTTTATGATTAAATTTAGATGAATCACTAACAACTATTATATTAGATGCTTGTTTAGCCATATCTCTTACCGTTTCGCAACGATTATAATCATTACCAGTAAATCCAGTTTCTTTTGTGAAACCATCAATACCAATAAATAGTTTATCAACATAAAAAGACTTAGCGCATGTACGAGTAATTGGTCCGACCATTACTTGGGACTCGCTTTGGTACTCCCCACCTAACAGGATTATTTTTACTAATCCTTCTTTACGAATATAATCAGCAATGAATGCTGAATTAGTAATGATAGTGATATCCTTTTTTGTTCGAGCAATCTCTAGGGCTACCAGGGCACAACATGATCCCGATTCAATCATAACTGTTTCACCATTGGAAATAGAAGCTACAGCTTTTCTAGCAATTTGTAACTTTGTATCGTAATGATTAGCTAAACGATGATTAATATCATCAGAGTCATTTAAAGTCGCAAACCCATGTTCTCTTATGATAAGACCATTACTTTCTAAGATATCTAAATCTTTACGAATTGTAACTTGAGAGACATTAAGCATCTGTGAAAGTTTAGTAACTTCCATCTTTTTATTTTCATTTAATAAATCTAATATTTTAGAATGTCTTTTGTTCATAGTGATTCCTTTTCTAATTTGAGAATATCACAAGATAGTTTCATTTACAACTAATACATATTTCATTTGATAAATATTAAAGTAATAAAAAAGTGGACTAAGTCCACTTAATTATTATCCTAAGTTTTTAACCATTGCAAGGAATGAATCAGCTTGTAATGAAGCTCCACCTACTAAAGCACCATCGATATCAGGTTGTTCTAATAAAGTTTTAACTCCTTCAGGTTTTACTGATCCACCATATTGGATTCTAACCTTGCTAGCTACATCGTCACCATATAAATCTTTAACTACAGATCTAATATAACCACAAACATCTTGAGCAATTTCATTAGTAGCTGTTTTACCAGTTCCAATAGCCCAGATTGGTTCATAAGCAATTACAGTACGAGGTGCACATTTTTCACATACATCTTTATAAGCTGCAACAACTTGTGCTTTAACAACATCTTTAGTTTTTCCAGCTTCGTATTGTTCTAATGATTCACCAACACAAACGATTGGAGTCATATCATTATGTAATACTTGTAACATTTTAGCGTTAACTGTTTCATCAGTTTCACCAAAATATTGTCTTCTTTCAGAGTGTCCAAGGATTACCCATTCAACTCCGATTTCTTTTAACATTTCAACACTAACTTCACCAGTGTAAGCTCCACTATCTTTAAAGTGACAGTTTTCAGCAGCAACGATTAAGTTTTTAGTTCCAGCTTTAGCTGTTTGTAAAGATAAGTATGGAGTAGCAATACCCCAATCAGCTGTGTTTGATACATTTGCATCTACTGCTTCAACAAAAGCTTTTGTTTCAGCAATAGTTTTATTCATTTTCCAGTTTCCTACGATAATTGGTTTTCTCATTTTATTTCTCCTCTATTATTTATCATCAATGGCAGCGATACCTGGAAGAGTTTTTCCTTCCATGTATTCTAATGAAGCTCCACCACCAGTTGAGATGTGAGAAACTTTATCAGCATAACCAAGTTGCATTACAGCAGCAGCAGAATCTCCACCACCGATAATTGTTTTAGCTCCATCTAAATTAGCTAAAGCTTCACATACAGCAACTGTTCCTTTTGCGAAAGGTTTCATTTCGAATACACCCATAGGGCCATTCCAAACAACTGTTTTAGCACCAGCTAAAGCATTTTGAATGTTTTCGATAGATTTAGGTCCAATATCAAGTCCCATGTATCCATCAGGTACATCTTCACCACAAGTTTTGATATCTCCTGTTTCTGCAAATGCAGTATTGATTACTGAATCAACAGGTAATAGAAGTTTGTCTCCACCTTTTTTAATAATTTCTTTAGCTACATCAATACGATCATCTTCAACTAATGAATTACCAATAGTATGTCCCATAGCTTTCATGAAAGTATATGTCATACCTCCACCAACGATTACTTTATCAGCAATCTTTAATAAGTTTTCAATTACTAAGATCTTATCAGATACTTTAGCTCCACCTAAGATAGCAACCATAGGTCTTTCAGGATCATTTACAGCTTTTCCAATATAAGCGATTTCTTTTTCAACAAGGAATCCAGCAGCTGATGGTAAGTAAGCAGGAATTCCAGCAGTTGAAGCATGTGCTCTATGAACTGATCCGAATGCATCTTCAACAAATACATCACCAAGACTAGCCCAGTATTTTCCAAGTTCAGGATCATTCTTAGTTTCTCCAGCTTCATAACGAGTGTTTTGAACTAAGATAACTTGTGAATCAGTTGCATTTTTAACAGCTTCTTCAAGTTCAGCTCCTTTAGTGCAGTTAACAAATTTTACATCTTTTCCAAGTAATTTAGAAAGAGCAGGTGCTACTACACTTAAATCATTTTTAGCTTTGTCTTCTTCAGTCTTGATTTTTCCAAGATGTGAGAATAAAACAATAGCTTTTGGTTCATGTTCAATTAAATAGTTAATTGTTGGTAAAGCTGCCACAATACGATTATCATTTGTGATAGCTCCAGTTTCTTTATCTCTAGGTACGTTGAAGTCTACACGTACTAGGACTGTTTTACCTTTGACATCAATGTCTTTAATAGTTTTTTTATCCATTCTTTTAAATCCTCCGTGCTTGAATTATACCATTACACTTATTCCTTTTCAATTATGGGACAGCACTTTTATTAAAAAACCAATAAGTCATTTTTTATTTAATAAATTATTAGAATTTTAAGGCTAAATCCATTAGTTATTCAACACTATCTATCATAGTGTTGAATATAACTTATCTACTTCAAATTAGTTGATAAGAAGGCCTTTTTTTTATTTTTTCTGTGCTATAATTAAGGATAAGAAAGGTGTGAGAAAGATGATAGAACTTCAAAATATCACTAAACGATATAAAAATCGAACCATTATCGATAATATTTCTTTTAGTGTTAATGACGGCGAATTTGTCTGTATTATCGGTCCCTCTGGGTGCGGAAAAACCACAATATTAAAAATGATAAACAGACTAATTAACCCTACTAGTGGAAAAATACTAATTGATGGTAAAGATACTAGTAAAATTGATGAAATAGAACTTAGAAGGAATATTGGTTATGTTATCCAACAAACTGGTTTATTTCCTCATATGACTATTAAACAAAATATTGAATTAATTCCCAAACTAAAAAATAAAAAAGATCCAACAATTAATCAAAAGGTGGATGATTTATTAAAGATGGTTGGCTTAGATGAATCTTATAAAGATCAATACCCAGTCCAACTTTCTGGAGGGCAACAACAAAGAGTGGGAGTTGCTAGAGCATTTTCATCTGATCCATCCATTATCCTAATGGATGAACCATTTAGTGCTTTAGATCCCATCACTAGAGTTCACCTTCAAGATGAATTAATATCTTTACAGTATAAAGTAAAGAAGACTATTATATTCGTAACTCATGATATGGCTGAAGCTATTAAACTAGCTGATAAAATTTGTATTGTTCATGAAGGTAAAATTCAACAATTTGATACTCCTGAAAATATTCTTAAACATCCAGCAAATGATTTTGTATTAAACTTTGTTGGTAAAAAGCGAATTTGGGATTCCCCTGAACTCATTAGAGTATCAGATGTCATGGTTACTAACCCTATTACTTGCAATGAGAACTTAAGAGCTTTAAAAGCTTTAAATATTATGTTTAATCATAATGTTGACAGCGTTATCGTTACAAATACTAATCATGAATACTTAGGAGTAGCTTCAGCTAAAAAAGCTGCTGATCCTGAAAATAAAGATAAATGGGTGACAGATATAATGGACCTTCATCATCCAATAGTAAAACCTGATGATAGTATCGTTGATATATTAAATATTGCCAATGAAAAAAATATCTATTTAATGCCAGTAGTTGATAGTAATTCTAAACTTGTGGGTCTAATCACAAAATCAACTTTAGTAACTACTTTAAGTCGAAAGTATGATGAAAGTGAAGGTGTAGGCTTATGAGTACAATAATAAATTATTTTATAAATAACTGGCAACAAATATTAGATCTAACAATTGAACATGTTCAATTAACTTTATTTGCGATTGCTTTATCGATTCTAATTGGAGTTCCGGTTGGTATTCTAATTAGTTATGTTAAAAAAGCACGAACTCCAATTATGGGATTTGCTAATCTTATCCAAGCAATTCCATCAATGGCTTTACTTGGATTTATGATTCCGCTTTTAGGAATTGGAACAAAGCCAGCTATTGTAATGGTTATCCTTTATTCTTTGTTACCAATAATAAAGAATACTTACGCGGGACTTCAAAATGTTAATCCCGATACCTTAGAAGCGGCAAAAGGAATTGGTCTTACAAAGTTTCAAATTCTATATAAAGTACAGCTTCCTCTAGCTTTACCAGTAATTATGGCCGGAGTTAGAATATCCGCTGTTACATCAGTTGGTACTATGACGCTAGCAGCATTTATTGGAGCTGGTGGTTTAGGATACTTAGTTTATGCTGGTATCAGAACTGTAAATACAGCTGAGATACTTGCCGGTGCTATTCCAGCATGTATATTAGCTTTACTAATTGATTATGTCTTTGGAATCTTAGAGACAATTGTTACACCAAAGTCTTTCCAACTTAATATCAAACAAAAAGCCTATAAACCAGTTTTAGATAAGATTGTAATTGCTCTTACTTGTGTGGCTTTAGTTGCTAGTCTTGGTTACACATATATCACCAAAACATCTAGTAGTAATAGTATTACAATTGGTTCAATGGACTTTACTGAACAAGAGATTTTATCTTATATGACAAAGTACTTAGTTGAAGACAATAGTGATATTACAGTTAATCAAAAACTATCCTTAGGATCTAGTGGTGTTGTATTAGATGCTATTAATGAAGGTAGTATTGATATGTATATTGATTATACTGGAACTATTTATGGAAGTGTTTTAGGTAAAAAGACTATTAGTGATACTAATAAGGTTTATAAAGTTTGTAAGGAACAAATGAAAAAGAAATATAATCTATATGTTTTAGATAAACTTGGTTTTAATAATACATATACTCTAGCTGTTACTCAGGAAACAGCTAGTAAATATAATCTTAAAACTATTACTGATTTATCTAGAGTATCAGGTGAATTAACATTTACTCCTACTCTTACTTTTATGGAAAGAAATGATTGCTTAAAATCACTACAATCTACTTATGGAATTAACTTCAAAGCAATCACTGGAATTGATGGTTCACCTAGATATACAGCATTAATGAATGGTAATTCCCAAATAATTGATGCTTATTCTACTGATGGTTTGTTAAAGAGATATGATTTAGTTGTCTTAGAAGATGATAAAAATTCATTCCCTCCTTATGATGCTATCCCAGTAATTAATAGTAATGTATATAAAAAATATCCAAAAGTTCAAAAACTTATGGATAAACTTCAAAAATATTTAAATGAAAAAGTTATGATTGACTTAAATTATCAAGTTGATTGTAAAGGTAAAAAAGCTAGTCAAGTAGCTAAAGATTTCTTAGAAAAAGAAGGATTAATATAAATAATCCTTCTTTTTCTTACTTTATAAATGTTTTATAATCTTCGTAATTCTTTTTTAATAAGGTTGGTGTATCTAATCCATATGGACATTTTGATTTACATTTTCCACATTCTAGACATGTTTCAATCTTTTTCATTTCTTCTTGCCAATAATCATTAATCCATTCTTTAGTTGGTGCTCTTCTAATCATTAGTGACATTCTAGCACATTGATTGATTTGAATTCCCATTGGACAAGGCATGCAATAACCACATCCTCGACAAAATTCCCCAACTAATTCATCACGATCATGTTTGATTATTTCTTTTATCTCATCAGTCATTTGAGGTGGATTAGAAAAGTATGATAAGAATTCATCTAATTCTGATTCTTTTTGAATCCCCCAAATAGGTAAAGCATTATCATATTGAGCAATAAAAGCATATGCCGCATCACTTCGGTTAATTAAACCACCAGATAAAGCTTTCATACAAATATAACCAATATTTTTTTCTTTGCATAATTTAACAAGTTCTTCATCTTTTTTATCAGCTAGATAGCTAAATGGAAATTGTAAAGTTTCATATAGGCCTGATTCTATGGCTTCATGGGCAACTGCTAAACGATGATTAGTAATTCCAATATGTTTTATCTTTCCTTGTCTTTTAGCTTCTAACATTGCTTCATATAGACCTGTCCCATCTCCAGGTTTAGGACAAAATGAAGGATTATGAAATTGATAGATATCAATATAATCTGTTTTAAGATTTTTAAGACTTGTTTCTAAATCCTTAAAGAAATCTTCAGGATTTGTTGCTCCTGTTTTAGTCGCAATAATAATATCTTTTCTTACATCACTTAAAGCATATCCAATCTTTTCTTCACTATCACTATACCATCTAGCAGTATCAAAGAATCTAACACCATTATCATAGGCTTTTCTTAAAATTCTTTTAGCTTCTTCTTTATCTACTCTTTGAATTGGCAAAGCTCCAAAACTATTCTTAGGAACTGTTATTCCTGTTTTACCTAATGTAACTTCAATCATATTTATTCCTCCAAGTACACATATTATAGCAAAAAAATAGAGCATATAATATGCTCTATTTTAGTTTATATTTTTTTGATTCTTCTAATTTGATTTAAGATGATTACTCCTCCAGCTAGTAATAATGAAACAAAGTATCCATTAATTCTATTACTATTACTATCACCTGTATTTACTACTGTACTACTTGTTGGATTATTTATTTTGTTTTCAGTAGGTGGTACAGGTGTAGGTGTAGGTTCATCTTTCTTCTTCTTTTGCCATTGTAAAATTGGTACTTCAAACTGAGAAGTTGTAGCTGCATCAGGATCGCTACTATCATCAAGTGAAGACCAATAAATAATATCTGCACTTACATTTGTAGGAAGATCTTCCACATCATAAGTTTCTATTAGTGACTGATCTAATAGAAGATAATAAGATAATTTTACAGCAGCACTTTTAGCAATTGGAACATTTATTTGAAGAGTGTACATTTCTCCATTAGGATCATCAGGATCATATTTTAAGACATAATCGCCATTTGCAAATGTCATAGTCTTAGTACTTGCATCCCATACTCCAGGAACAGCTACATCACCAACTGTAAGTTCGAATGGAGATGATGATATTTCATTATTTAGATTATAAAGATCAAATTTCTTTCCAATATAATCTGTTATTAATGATTTATCCATAACATTGACAATTTGAACTTCAATCTTATCAACTATTGTTTGAGAAGCACTTGAATCAAGTTTAGAATTATAATAATTAGCATCTAAGTCATCTATTAAATAATCAAGGAAAGTATTTAAAATAGGTCCTGCATATACATTATATAAGTTAGCAATATCACGAACATTACCAATTATATTAATTGAGTAATCATTATCATATGCTTTTTTAAATTCTTCATATGAATAAGCAATGGCCTTTGAGAAACCATCAACATATCCATTAGAAACTGGACAACAATTACTTCCTCCAGCTTGTACTGAAGCAGTAACATCAGCTGCATTTAAATCCGGAGCATATAAACTGTTATATTTAGTAGGATTATCATAACGATATGGAATATTATTATTCCATGAAGGATTAGCTTGCATTGTTCCAGAATCATAAGCCTCTTTTAATTCTTGGAACGATTTATAATATTTATTATCTGCTTTCCAAGTACTGAAATAACTATTTACTTCTAAGTATGTACCATATCCTTGAATATTTAATGAACTTGGTACATCTTTATAAGTTTTACCATTAACAGTAACATCATCATCATAACTATAAGTAGCTAAATCTGATAACACTACCATCATTTTATTTGAACTATTAGCAGTTCCTTCTCCAAGCATTTTATTAGCCATCTTTAAAGCAGATGAAAGGTTACTTCCGCCTAAATAAGGAGTTTCTGGATTAGTTGTAGAATCTTTAAGATTATAATTACAAGCTGCTTTTAAACCAGCTTTGTTTGTATCATCAAGAGTAACTAAACCTGTATAACCAACTTGTTTTTTAGTAGCTAAGTTATACATATCATATGCTGTAGAATCAAAACTTACTACTCCTACTCTACAATCCATATCTGTTCTTTTAGCTAATTCATCAAGCATAGTTGCTGCTTTTTCTGGGAATCCAGAATTAGCACTACCCATTGATTTATCGATAACTAGAACTACATCTACTTCATTCTTTTTTGATTCAGATGGAACTGAAAGATTTACTTTAGCAATCCCCTTATCATAATCAGTCCACTCGGCTTTTTTACTTTTGTCTAGTAGTGAAGCCCCACTACTATCTTCTGCCTTCACACTAACACTAGAAAAACATGTAAAAGCTAGAAAAAATACTACGCACACACTTAATATTTTCTTCATATATTTCCCCTTTAACATAAATTTTAGCACAAAAAATAAAAAGAACAATAACGTATTACGTTATTGTTCTTTATTTAAATCTGATTCATCAAAAGCATCTTGAATTGGTTTACCAGCTGGTACCATTGGGAATACTTTATCATCTTTATCAACCATTACTTCAATAAAGTATGGTCCTTGATATTCTAAAGCTTCTTTAATTGCTTGATCGGCTTCTTCTTTAGTAGTTACTCTTACTGCTTTAACTCCTAAACCTTCTGCAACTTTACAAAAGTCTACCTTATCATCTAAGACAGTAGCTGAATATCTTTCTCCATAGAATAAAGTTTGCCATTGTCTTACCATTCCAAGCACTTTATTGTTAATAACAACTTCGATGATTGGAACATTATATCTAGATGCTGTAGCTAACTCATTCATATTCATTCTAAAGCATCCATCTCCAGCAATATTGAATACTGGAGTATTAGGTTGACCAAACTTAGCACCGATAGCAGCTCCAAGTCCATAACCCATTGTTCCAGCTCCACCTGATGTAATTAATTGACGAGGTTTTCTAAAATGATAATATTGAGCAGTCCACATTTGGTGTTGTCCAACATCAGTAACCATAATAGCATCAGAGTTTGTTAAGAAATCTACTTGTTCAATGAAATATGGAGCAGTTAATTTAGAATGATCATACGTCATTGGATATTTTTCTTTTAATTCTCTAATTTCTTTTAACCATTGAGGATGATTTTGTCTAGTAATTGCTTTATTTAATGCTTGAAGAATTACCTTAGCATCACCGATAATTGAATGATTTACAATTATATTTTTATTTACTTCAGCAGCGTCGATATCAATATGGATAATCTTAGCCTTTTTAGCAAATGTTTTAGCGTTACCAGTTACTCGATCAGAGAATCTAGCTCCGATAACAATTAATAAATCACATTTACTAACTCCAAAGTTACTAGCTTTAGTACCGTGCATTCCAAGCATTCCAGTATATCTAGGTCTAGTAGTATCATATGCTCCTTTACCCATTAAAGAGTCAGTAACTGGTGCATCTATTTTTTCAGCAAATTCTTTTAATTCTTCGTTAGCACCAGAAGCAATAGCTCCTCCTCCTACAAAGATAAAAGGTTTTGATGATTTTTCAATCATTGATACTGCTTTATCGATATCTTTATCAGTAAATGTATAACCACGAGGAGCAATTACATCTGGTACGACAGGTGTAAAGTTTCCTTTGGCAGCTGTTACATCTTTAGTAATATCGACTAAGACTGGACCTGGTCTTCCTTCTTTAGCAATTTGAAAAGCTTTACGAATTGTTGGGGCCAAATCTTTGATATCTTTAACAATATAGTTATGTTTAGTAATTGGCATTGTCACACCAGTAATATCTATTTCTTGGAAAGAATCTCTTCCTAATAAGTCTACTGATACGTTAGCTGTAATTGCAACAATTGGAACACTGTCCATATAAGCTGTTGCAATTCCAGTGACTAGATTAGTAGCTCCTGGTCCTGATGTTGCCATACATACTCCAACTTTCCCCGTAGCTCTTGCATAACCATCAGCAGCGTGACAAGCACCTTGTTCATGACTTGTAAGAATATGAGTAATCTTATCTGAGTATTTGTAAAGGGCATCATAGACGTTAAGAATAGTTCCTCCTGGGTAACCAAATACTGTATCTACGCCTTGTTCAATAAGACATTCTGCTACGATATCTGAACCTGTTAACATCATATGTAATTTCCTCCTTTGTTTATTATTTCTTTTTTGGTATTTCTAGAATTGCTCCACGATCACCTGAAGTAACCATTGCAGCATATCTTGCTAAGTAACCAGTATTAACTTTTGGTTCTCTTGGTTGCCATTTAGCTTTTCTAGCAGCCATTTCTTCATCACTGATATCAAGATT
The DNA here is from genome assembly GCA_028749475.1 of Thomasclavelia sp. Taxonomy (GTDB): domain Bacteria; phylum Bacillota_I; class Bacilli_A; order Erysipelotrichales; family Coprobacillaceae; genus JAQVWN01. The sequence goes on along the minus strand of JAQVWN010000001.1, from coordinate 134,223 downwards.
AATCTTGTATTCAGGAATGTTTATTTCAATCATATCTCCTTCTTCAACTAAAGCAATTGGTCCACCAACTGCAGCTTCTGGAGATACATGTCCAATAGATGCTCCTCTACTAGCTCCTGAGAAACGTCCATCAGTAATAAGGGCTACGCTGCTTCCTAGTCCCATCCCAGCAATTGCTGATGTTGGGTTAAGCATTTCACGCATTCCTGGACCTCCTTTAGGTCCTTCATATCTTATAACGACTACGTCGCCTTCTTTAATCTTTCCACCAAGGATAGCTTTGATAGCATCATCTTCAGAGTCGAATACTCTAGCTGGTCCTTTATGTTCCATCATTTCTGGAACGACAGCACTTCTTTTAACAACTGAACCATCAGGTGCTAAGTTTCCTGAAAGGACAGCAAGTCCTCCAGTTTTACTATAAGGATTATCAGCTGGATGAATAACTTCTGGATTGAAGTTAACAGCATCTTTAATGTTTTCACCAACTGTTTTACCAGTTGCTGTCATACAATCAAGGTTTAATAAACCAAGTTTACTAACTTCTTTCATTACCGCATAGATTCCACCAGCTTCATATAAGTCTTCCATATATGTAGGCCCAGCAGGAGCTAAATGACATAAGTTAGGTGTTTTTTCACTAATTCCATTAGCGAATTTTATATTGAAATCAAATCCAATTTCATGAGCAATAGCAGGTAAATGTAACATACTATTAGTTGAACATCCAAGTGCCATATCCATTGTTAAAGCATTCATCATTGATTCTTTAGTAATGATATCACGAGGACGAATATCTTTTTTAAATAATTCCATTACTTGCATTCCGGCATGTTTAGCAAGTTTAATTCTTTCTGAATATACTGCAGGAATAGTTCCATTACCTTCAAGACCCATTCCTAAAACTTCAGTTAAACAGTTCATTGAGTTAGCAGTATACATTCCTGAACATGATCCACATGTAGGACATACGTGTTTTTCATAATAACTTAATTCTTTATCATCAATCTTTCCAGCACTATATTTTCCTACTGCTTCAAACATTGATGATAAACTTGATTTTTTACCATGAACATGACCAGCTAGCATAGGTCCACCTGATACAAAAACAGTTGGAACATTTATTCTAGCTGCAGCCATTAATAATCCTGGAACATTTTTATCACAGTTTGGAACCATTACTAATGCATCAAATTGATGAGCAAGAGCCATACATTCTGTACTATCAGCTATTAAGTCTCTAGTAACCAATGAGTATTTCATTCCAACATGACCCATAGCTATTCCATCACAGACAGCTATTGCAGGAAATTCTCTTGGAACTCCTCCAGCCATAGCAACGCCCATTTTAACGGCTTCAACAATCTTATCAAGATTCATATGGCCTGGAACTATTTCATTATATGAACTAACAATCCCAATTAGAGGTTTATCCATTTCTTCTTCTGTCATCCCTAAAGCATTAAATAATGAACGATGGGGTGCTTGTTGCAAACCTTTTTTTACATTATCACTTTTCATCTTATTTCCTCCTATAAGTTTTGAACAATTAAATCTCCCATTTGAGTTGTTGAGACTAGTTGTTTATTTTCAGACATGATATCAGTAGTACGATACCCTTGTTTTAAAACTTTATTAATTGCATCTTCGATATCTTTGGCTTCATTATCTAAATCAAAAGAATAACGAAGCATCATTGCTGCTGATAAAATCGTAGCTATCGGATTAGCTTTATTAGTACCAGCAATATCAGGTGCTGAACCATGAGATGGTTCATACATTCCAAATTTATCTTCTCTAAGTGAAGCACTTGAAAGCATTCCAATACTTCCAGTAACCATACTAGCTTCATCAGAAAGAATATCTCCAAACATATTTTCTGTAAGAATTACATCAAATTGTTTAGGATCTCTTACTAGTTGCATTGCACAGTTATCAACAAGCATGTTTTCCAATGTTACTTCTGGATAATCTTTACTTACTTTAGCAACTACTTTACGCCATAGTCTTGAAGTATCTAATACATTGGCTTTATCTACTAAAGTAACTTTCTTATTTCTTTTCATCGCAATATCAAATCCTCTTTTTGCGATTCTTTTTATTTCTTCTTCAGAATAACTCATTGAATCATGAGCTACTTCTTGTCCATTTTCATTTTCGGTATATCTTTGACCAAAGTATAAACCACCAGTTAACTCACGCATGATCATCATATCAAATCCACCGGCAGTTAATTCTTCTTTCAAAGGACAAGCACCTTTAAGTTCTTCATATAAGTACGCTGGTCTTAAATTAGCAAATAAACCAAGTTCTTTTCTAATTTTTAATAATCCAGCTTCTGGTCTTAAACTAGGTTCTAGTTTATACCATGGAGATGTTGTAGTATCTCCTCCAATTGATCCAAGAAGAACTGAATCACTTTTTTTAGCGATTTCTAAAGCTTCATCACTTAATGGAACCCCACAAGCATCAATAGAACATCCGCCCATTAGAATTTCTGTATAATTAAATTTATGATTATATTTTTTAGCAATAGCGTCTAAGACTTTCATAGCTTCAGTTACTATTTCAGGTCCTATTCCATCACCTTTTATTACTGCAATATTTTTTTCCATATTAACCTCTATTTTGATTTAACATAATTTACTAATCCATCACAAGCAATCATCTTTTGTAAGAATTCAGGAAAAGCTTGTGATTGATAAGTTTCGTTTTTAGTTTTGTTTGTGATTACTCCCGTAGTAAAATCTACTTCAACTTCATCACCTGGTTCAATCTTATCAGCAGCTTCCTCACATTCCATAATTGGGAAACCGATATTAATAGAGTTACGGTAGAAAATACGAGCATAACTTTTAGCAATAATACATTTTACTCCACATGTCTTAAGACATAAAGGAGCATGTTCTCTTGATGAACCGCAACCAAAGTTTTTACCAGCGACGATAATATCACCTGGCTCTACTGTTTTAGCAAAATCGGGATCAATATCAACCATCGCATGAGATGCAAGTTCTTTAGCATCAAATGAATTTAAATAACGAGCAGGTATGATTACATCAGTATTTACATTATCTTCATATTTATATATTTTCATTTTAGTTACCTACCTTTTCAGGATTTGCAATATATCCTTTGATTGCACTAGCAGCAGCTGTTTCAGGTGATGCTAGATAAACTAAAGCTTCAGTATCTCCCATTCTTCCTACGAAGTTACGGTTAGTAGTTGAGACACATTTTTCTCCTTTTGCAAGAACACCCATATGTCCTCCCATACATGGTCCACATGATGGAGTATTAAAAGCACATCCGGCTTCTACAAAAATCTGAGCATATCCTTTAGCAATACATTGAAGGTAAATCTTTTGAGTAGCTGGAATAACCATTACTCTCACATCATCAGCAACTTTTTTTCCTTCTAGGATTTTAGCTGCTTTTTTAAGGTCAGAAAGACGACCATTAGTACATGATCCAATAACTACTTGATCAATATAAATCTTTTCCATATCTTCTATTTCATCGACTGTATGTCCATTACCTGGAAGATGAGGGAAAGCAACCATTGGTCTTACCTTTGCAAGATCAATATTTACTACTCTTTCATACTCAGCATCTTTATCTGCTTCAAAAATTTCATATTCCTTTTTAGAGTGTTTATCTAAATATTTTTTAGTTTTTTCATCAACTGGGAAGATTCCATTTTTAGCTCCCGCTTCAATAGCCATATTACAAACAGTAAAACGATCATCCATAGATAAATGTTTGACGCCTTCCCCAGTAAATTCCATTGATTTATATAAAGCTCCATCAACACCAATTAAATTAATAATATGTAAAATTAAATCTTTACCAGTAACATGTTTAGATGGTTTACCAGTAAGTTCAAATTTAATAGCGCTAGGGACTTTAAACCAAAGTTCACCAGTTGCCATCCCAGTTGCAATATCAGTAGTTCCAACACCTGTTGAAAAAGCTCCAAGAGCTCCGTATGTACAAGTGTGAGAATCAGCTCCAATAATTGCTTCTCCAGCAACTACTAATCCTTTTTCAGGTAAGATGGCATGTTCAATTCCACATTTACCTTGTACCATTTTATTAGTTAATCCTTGTTCATTTGAGAAATCTAAAATTGCTTTTGAATTCTCTGCTGATTTTATATCTTTATTAGGAGTAAAGTGATCTGGTACAAGTAATACTTTATCCTTATCGAAGACTTTATCTGCCATTTGATTGAAAATAGGTAGTGCCATTGGCCCAGTAATATCATTAGCCATTACTACATCTAATTTAGCTTCAATCAATTGCCCTGGTTTAACTTCATCTAAACCAGCATGTTTAGCTAAAATCTTTTGTGTCATTGTCATTGCCATAATTGAATTCTCCTTTAACCTTAGTAGGTTGTAATAAAGGAATATCTCTATTCCCTTATTACAACACACTAATGTGTGTTGTTTTATATTAGTTGTTAACTAATTTATCTTGGTCAGACCATGAATACATTTCACGAATTTGTTTACCAACTTTTTCACTTGGATGTTCAGCGTGTAATTTTCTCATAGCTTTAAAGTGAGCTTGACCACCAGCTTCAGACATATCAAGTAAGAATTCTTTAGCGAATGTACCATCTTGGATATCACTTAAAATCTTCTTCATTTCTTTCTTAGTGTCTTCAGTAATTAATTTAGGTCCAGTAATATAATCACCATATTCAGCAGTATTAGAAATAGAATATCTCATTCCTTCAAATCCTGATTGATAGATTAAATCAACGATTAATTTCATTTCATGAATACATTCGAAATATGCATTTCTTGGATCATATCCAGCTTCTGTTAAAGTTTCAAAACCAGCTTGCATTAATGCACAAACACCACCACAAAGTACTGCTTGTTCACCAAATAAGTCAGTTTCAGTTTCTACTCTAAATGTAGTTTCAAGAACACCTGCTCTTGCTCCTCCAATACCAGCTGCATAAGCTAAAGCTAAATCTTGAGCTTTACCTGTTGCATCTTGTTCTACAGCGATAAGACATGGAGTTCCTTTACCAGCTTGGTATTCAGATCTTACAGTATGTCCTGGTGCTTTTGGTGCAATCATAGTTACATCTACGTTCTTAGGTGGAACGATTTGATTGAAGTGAATATTAAATCCATGAGCAAACATTAACATGTTTCCTTCTTCTAGATTTGGTTCAATTGATTCTTTGTATAATTTAGCTTGTAATTCATCATTGATTAAAATCATGATAATATCTGCTTGTTTAGCAGCTTCAGCTGAAGTATAAACTTTGAATCCTTGATCTTCTGCTCTCTTCCAAGATTTAGAACCTTCATATAATCCAACAATAACGTCACATCCAGATTCTTTTAAATTTAATGCATGAGCATGTCCTTGAGAACCATACCCAATAATAGCGATTTTCTTTCCTTCTAATAAAGATAAATCACAATCTGATTCATAAAAAATTTTAGCCATTTCTTTCTTACCCCCAATATTTTTTTATGATTTTTTGAAGTTCATATATTTTCATATATGGGTCTTTCGACTTTTGTTTTGGCTCACTTCAAAACCAATTTATATCAACTAGTCAATTCCTCGACCCATACCAGAAAGTCCAGTACGGACAAGTTCAACTATATTGAAACCTCTTAACATTTCTATTAGTGCATCAGTCTTTGACTGATCACCAGTAGTTTCAATAATTAATGATGTTGGTGCAACATCTATAATTCTTGCTCTAAATAAGTCAGCTATTGCAACAATATCATTTCTTTGTTCATCGTTAGCTTCAACCTTAATTAATACTAGTTCCCGATATACTGATTGTTCAGGTTCTAGTGGGAAGATCTCTATTACTTCAATTAGTTTTCCCAGTTGTTTTTCAATTTGGTTTAGGATTTGTTCATCTCCAATGGCTACAACCGTCATTCTTGAGATTCCTTTTTCCATTGTTTTACCAACCGATAAACTTTCAATACTATATCCTCTTCTTGAGAACAAACCAGCGACTCTACTTAAGACTCCAGGATTGTTTTCAACTAATAATGATAATACTAATCGATTCATACTTATTCCTCCTCTAAGTCTTTATATAATCTATTTAAAGCAGAGACAATTGCTTTAATAGTAGCTGTTGAGATATTAGGATGAATACCTACTCCATATTCTTTTTTACCGTTATATTTTAAATAAACATAAGCAGCAGCTTTTGAACTAGATCCACTAGTAAGAGCGTGTTCAGAATAATCAATTAAATCTGTTTTAAGATATCCATTAGCATCAAAGGCATGTTTAGCAGCTTCAATTGGCCCATTACCATAACCTACAATTGTTTTTAATTCACCTTTTTCTTCAATTGTTATTTCAGCTCTTCTTTCATATTCTGATTGAGGTTCTTCTGAAATATCAATAAGTTTTTGTTTAATGAATTTAATTGGTTGTTCATTATCAACATATTGAGTAATGAAAGTATCATAAACTCTTTCTGGTGATACTTCTCCTTCTGTTTCACTAATACTTTGGATTACTTTTGCAAGGTCACCTTGAAGTTCTTTAGGTAAATGGAAACCATACATACTTTCAAGTACGTAAGCTACTCCACCTTTTCCAGATTGAGAATTAATTCTAACTATTGGTTCATATTGACGACCAACATCAGCCGGATTAATTGGAAGATATGGAACTGCCCATGTATCATCATCTCTTTCTTCCATTGCATGTGCACCTTTATTAATGGCATCTTGATGAGATCCACTAAAGGCTGTAAATACTAATTTACCAGCATATGGTTGACGAGGTGGAACTTCCATCTTTGTACATCTTTCATATGCTGCTTTAATTGCGTTAATATTTGTAAAGTCTAATTCTGGATCAACACCTTGTGTAAACATATTTAAGGCTACATTGACTATATCAACATTCCCTGTTCTTTCACCATTACCAAATAAAGTACCTTCCACTCGATCAGCTCCAGCCATTAAAGCTAGTTCTGTAGCGGCTACTCCTTCACCACGATCATTATGAGTATGTAATGATAGAATTACTCGATCACGATCTTTAAAATGAGTATCCATCCATTCAATTTGATCAGCGTAGACATTTGGTGTTGCCATTTCGACTGTTGATGGAAGATTGATAATTACTTTTTTATCTTTTGAAGCTCCCCAAGTATCCATTACAGCTTCACATACTTCCATTGCATATGGAAGTTCAGTTCCTGTAAATGATTCAGGTGAGTATTCAAGGATTACTTCTCCATCAAATTCTTTACATAAGTCTTTTACTAATTGGACACCATCAATAGCGATTTGTTTGATGTCTTCTTTATTTTTATGGAAGACAACATCTCTTTGAAGTACTGATGTTGAATTATAGACATGGACGATTGCTTTATTAAGTCCTTTTAATGCTTCAAATGTTCTTTTAATTAAGTGTTCACGAGCTTGAGTTAATACTTGAACAGTTACATCTTCAGGGATTAAATCATCATCAATTAGTCTTCTTAAAAAATCATATTCTATTTGAGAAGCTGAAGGGAATCCCACTTCTATTTCTTTAAATCCCATATCTACTAAGAGTTTAAAGAACTCTACTTTTTCTTCGATGTCCATTGGGGTAATTAAAGCTTGGTTACCATCTCTTAAGTCTACTGAGACCCAAATAGGTGCTTTAGTTATTACTTTGTCTGGCCAAGTACGATTAGGTAATTTGATTGGTTCAAATCTTTTATAATTCTTATAGTTTTCCATTTCTTCTTCCTCCTTTTTGTAGATAAATAAAAAACTCTCATGCTTAAAATGAATAATCATTAAAAGGACGAGAGTAAATCACGTGGTTCCACCTTAGTTCACTGATAAGTCACCTTACCAGTCTCATAAAGTACGCTTATAAAGTACATACTTTTGCATTATAACGGATGCTACCGTAGCCACCTACTTTGTTCAGCGCTCCACTCAAGGATGAGTTCAATATCTTTTAACTAGTTCTTTTCACCTACCAGAACCTCTCTACAAGTTACGTAATATCTACTAATTCCTATCAAAGTATTTATCTTGATTACTACATATGATAGCCATTTTCAAGCTTAAAGTCAACCTTTCAATATCAAATTCTAATATTTTATTTGAATGCTAAATAAATTAGTTCGTCTAATAAGTCACCATATTCTAGTCCAATATCAGCCATTAATTGAGGATACATAGAAATGTTGGTAAAGCCTGGAAAAGTATTTATTTCATTTAGATAAACATTGTTTGTTTTTTTATCTAAGAAGAAATCAATTCTACTTAAACCATGTCCATCCACAGCTTTAAAAGCTTTTAAAGCATATTCTTGAATCTTTTCTTGAATAGCGTTATCAACTAAAGCAGGGATACAAGTTTTACTTTCTGCATCTTCATATTTTGACTCATATGTATAGAACTCACCATGGGGCATTATTTGTCCGACTCGACTCACCTTAATGTCATCGTTTCCAATGACTGCTGTTTCAAGTTCAATACAATCAATATTTTCTTCGATTAAAATATGATTATCATATTTACTAGCTTCTTGTAAAAGTTCTATTAGTTTACTTTCATCATCACAGCGGTAACAGCCAACTGATGATCCTGAACGACTAGCCTTGATAAAACAAGGATAACCAAGTTCTTTAGCAACTTCTTTTTTAATATCTTCTACTTCATCCATATTATCTAAGACAGCGACTAATTTATTATCAAATCTTTTCTTAACATAGATACTCTTAACTTGAGGAATACCTGCTTGAGTTAAGATCTTTTTAGTAAAGATTTTATCCATACATACACTTGATGTCATGACCTGACATCCAACATATGGAACATTAGCCATTTCAAATAATCCTTGGATTGTTCCATCTTCTCCATATCTACCATGAAGAATAGGTAAGATAACATCAAATTCTTGTAAGTAATGATAGATATCATCTACTTTAGATGCTTTATCTAACCAAGTATCTTTTGTAAGAGGTGTATTAGTATCTAATTTATACCAGCATCCATCTTTATCAATACCGACTAAACTAATTTCATATAGTTCTTTATGAATGTTATTTAAAACACTTGTACAAGACATTCTTGATACTTCATGTTCAGTTGATTTACCACCACAAATAATTAATAATTTTCTCATCTCTTCCACCTTTGAAACCATTATACTATCTAAGTTTTAACTTGCAAGATATTTTGTATACAATCTTAAAAAATAAAAAGTAACCGAAGTTACTTAGTGATATGTATTTAACCATTCTTCTACAATAGTTTGATTAGGATAATATCTTAAAACATGATAAACATATTTAGAATCACCATAGACAGATAGGTTTTGTTCCTGTTTACATTTATTTGAAAATGCCACCGCATTTTCATATGAATAGCCTCCATTATCATTAGCGTAATCAATATAACCTACTCCATAATTATAGGCTTGAAGAGCTAAATATAACTTACTATGTTCATTAATATTAGTTACATTAGCTTGTTTTAAACACTTAGCAAAGTATTTAACCCCAACTTCAATAGAATAATCACTGCTTGTTATTGCATTATGCTTTTTAGGATACTGTTCATTGAATTCACATTCTGATGATTGCATTGGATCACTTCCTTGACCACTTGATTCTTGCATCATGATAGCTTCTAAAAGCTCCGTATATTCACCGATCCCTTGTCTAGTTGCATAAGTATTAATTGTTGTCTTATAACTAGCCACACTATCATTTATTAAACTAGGATCTTCACTTAGCATTCTGCTAATTAAAGCATAGAAAGCTCCAACCATAACTACAGCTAAAACAATGATAGTTATTTTGACAGATATTTTTAATTTTCTTTTTTTAGCCATAGTTATTCCTTTCTAATATCGTTTAGTTAATGATTTTACTATTTCTTTTAAATTCATTGAGTTACTACCTTTAACTAAGATAGTATCTTTAGCTTCTATTTCTTCTAACAAGAAAGAAAGAGCCTCTTTATTAGTATCAAAGTGATAAACATCATACATTTCTTTTAATGCTGATTTAGCTATATATTTAGCTTCTTCACCAATACAAACTAAGATATCAATATCTTTTTTAGCTACGTACTTTCCAACATTAGAATGTAACTCTTTAGAAAAATCACCAAGTTCTAACATATCAGCTAGAACAGCAATCTTTCTGCCCTTATATTTTGCTAGAACATCAATTGATGATTTCATTGAGTCTTCACTAGCATTATAAGAACCATCGATGATAGTTATATCATGGGATAGTTTTATAATATCCATTCTATTTTTAGTAAGACTAAATTCTTTAATTCCTTTTACAATTAAACTAGAATCAATTCCTAGTTTAACTCCAACTCCAATACCAAGGAGAGCGTTAATAATAAAATGTTCACCCATAATAGGAATATAGAAATTTTCTTTTAAGTAATCATTACCAACATCAAAATGACTACCACTAGTATCAGAGACAATATTTACTGCATGAAAGTCACAATTACTATTAGTACCAACTTTTAGTACTTCTAAGTTATCTAGGGAAACAGTAGAAAGTAAATCATTGTCTCCATTAATAATTAATGTTCCATGATCCATTCCATTTGTAATCTCTAGTTTAGCTTTTAGAATATTTTCTCTTGAACCAAGTTCACCAATATGAGCAGTTCCTACATTAGTAATAACCGCAATATCAGGTTTAGCTATTTTAGATAAAACATCTAATTCACCTAAATGATTCATTCCCATTTCTAAAACAACTACTTCTTCACCTTTGTATCTTAGAAGGGTTAAAGGTAAACCAATATTATTATTATAATTACCTTCCGTCTTATAACATGTATATTGTTGCTTTATAACGCTATAAACTAAATCCCTAGTACTAGTTTTACCAACACTACCAGTAACTCCGACAACTTTAAAATCATTATTATTTCTAATATAAGATGCCATATCTATTAAGGCTTGATGAGTATCATCAACCTTAATAACTATTTTATCTTGATATTCAATATCTTTAGAAGTGATAGTAGCTTTAGCACCTTCTTTAAAAGCACTATCAATAAAGTCATGACCATCAAAGCGGTCACCTTTTAAAGGAATATACATTGATTCTTTAGTTACTTTTCTTGAGTCTTGCGTAAACTCTTCAATATTATCATTGATATCACCACTAAGTAGTTTTCCACCAGTAGCTTCTAATACATCTTTAACTAGCATTCTTTTCTCCCATTATTCATCTTCATCATAACTATAACTTGATGTTTCATTTGATCCCACTTCACAATATTTACTACCTTTTACAAAATATAAATTACCTGTTGAATCACTAGTTGCAGTATTAATATATAAAGCATCTCCTAATACTTCAACAGATGATACATATTCACTACTAAAGAAAGTATCTTTATCTTTATTATCATATGATTTATATTGAACACCAAAATTACTTGCTGAACTAAATACATAACCATCTTTATATTGATTTATTGAATAGATATTTTCTTCTTTAGTTACAACTGTTGATTCCATATTTTCTGTTAGATTAGTTGTATCTAAAGTACATACTCCTTTACTGTTTGCAAAGTATAATTTATTTTCATTTACAAATAGAGCTGTAGCTTTAACATTACTTACTAGTACTTTATGTTCACTACCATCAGTATTAATAACACATAAATCATCTTTCTCAGTTTCGGTATTTCCTTTAATATAATATATTTTAGAGTTATCTTTATCGATATATGTTTGATAAGTATGTTCTTTATTTAGAGCTTTATCTTCTTTACTATCTAAATCATAAACATGTAATGATTCATCATCAGAATCTAATTGATAATATATTTTGTTATCGATTCTTTGAACATAAAACACATCTTTTAAAATAGTATTAATACTTTTAGTCTTTAAATCTTGTTGAATATAGTTATTAGATGAATCAGTATAATAGACATAATTATCATCAGCATATAAATAACCAGTTACATTTTTAGCTAATTTAGTTACTCCTTCGCCATTAAAGCCTTTATCAATATTATCAGCTTTATATAAAGTTGCATTAGTAACATAATAAATACTATTTCCTTTAATAAAAGATAATCCACTATTATTTATATTTGATTGGACTGCTTGAGTAGTTTCACTACTAGTAATATTTAATGTGGCATTTTCATGAGTAATTGGATTACTAGCCATAAAAGAATAAGCAAAGAAACTTAAAGCTAAAATACAACCAGAAATAATCCAAATTATTGGCTTACGCCAATATCCTTTATACTTATCATTTTTGATTGCTTCATGGTTTAATTTAGGATCAACCTTTTTAATTGGTGGTTGATACATATTTTGGTTATTATAGCTATTTACTGGTCCGTAGGGATTAGGACCATATTGATTATTTCCATATTGGTTAGAACCGTATTGATTACTTCCATAAGGGTTAGAGCCATATTGATTATAACTATTAGAATAATTTCCATAATTATTATATGGTTGTTGATTGTAGTTTTGATTTTGATTTGGGGTTGGATTTTGGTTTTGAAAATTTTGTTGTCCTCCAACATACGTTCCGCATTTTTCACAAAACTGATCGCCTGGTTTTATTTCATTACCACATTTGGGGCAATAAGATTTAACTGGAACTGGTGTTCCGCACTCTGGACAAAACCTCATATCATCAGCTATTTCTCGTCCACACTTTTCACATTTCATATTAACACCTTGTCTTTCTATTTATCATCATCATCGAATTCTTTATAATCGGCATCGATAACATCACCTGTATTATTTCGATAATCTTCTTGGGCTTTATAAGCTTTTTTCTTTTGTTCGTTTTTAGCTTCCCATTCTTTATTATACTCATCCATTTGTTTAGCGTATAAATATCTTCTTATAGCTGACACAATAAATATTACTGCTATAACTATCCAAAAGACTGGACTAGAAAGTAGCCCTAAGAATATAGATAACACGACCCATATTACAAGTATTACTAATAATAAATATACAAATTCCATTTTCTATTCTCCTCTATAATTGAATGCAAATAATTCTTTTTCTGAAACATTAAATCCATGGGCTATTTTTTCAATAGCTTTTAAAGATATATTTCTTTTACCTCTTTCAGTATCTGAAATATAGTTTTTAGATAAGCCTGATCTAAAAGCTAATTCTTCTTGAGAAATATCTTGTTTTAAGCGTAGCTCACGAACTTTATTTCCAAATTTTTCTTCTATTGTCATTTTAATCACGCTCCGTCATTTTAAGTAATTTCTCAGCTTCATCACTAATCTTTTTAAAGCGATGATGTAATCCAGATTTAGATATCGTTTCTCCAGTTTCATCATAGTAGTAAGATACCAGTTCTGAAAGTGATGATTCAGGATGTTTTAATCTTACTCTAGCTACACTTTGAGTTTTTTCATCTAACATTTCAAGACCTTTAAACATTTCAATAACATTAATATTATTGATTTGTTTGTTGGCAGTAGTCATAGATTTAACTTCATTAGCGATGTCGCAGTTATTCCAACGATTAACTGTATTAGACATTGAACGATCTATTCTAGTACTTTCAAAATCCATTACTGACTTACTAGCTCCTACAGCTCTTAGAAAGTCTCCAATCTTTTCAGCTGACTTTAAATAGATAACATATTTATTTCTTCGTTTGATCATCTTAGCATGTAATTCAAAGTTATTCATAATTGATAATAGTAGATTAGCTTCTATTTCATCAAAAACACTTATCTCTAAATGATAATTACTAGTTTCTGGATTATTAACACTACCACTAGAAAGAAAGGCTCCCGCTAGGTAGGCTCTTTTACAGCATTCTTTCTTTAACAAAGTTTTAGTTAAGTCTTCACTAGTACTTATGGCTTGGACATGTAAGTCAGCTAGTATTTCTTTAGCTTTATTTACTTTTACAACGTAAACGTTGTTTTTATTGAGTTTCATTTTTCTTGATACAAGAAACTCAATACTAGGATGATACAACTCTTTTAACATTTTATGAACTTTTGATGCAATTTTGGCATTTTCTGTTCGAATTGTAATCGAAAGTCCTTCATTTGATAAAGAAAGATTACCATTTATTTTGATGATGGCACTAAGCATTGCTTTTTTACAACAATCATCAAAATCATTAAAGACTATTTCTTCTTTAACTAATCGTGCAAATGATACCATTAGTGATTAGCGTCCCGATGGAATCTAGTTACTGGATAAACGCTGCTATAATGATCAGCAAAATAATTTGTTAGAGTTACACTACGATGTTGTCCACCAGTACAACCTATTCCAATTATTAATTGCATCTTTCCTTCTTTAGAGTATTCGTTTAATAAATAATCTAATAAATCTTCCATTTTTTTAATAAAGATTTTTGTTTCATCTTTTTCTAGAACATAGTCTTTTACTTCTTTATCGTTTCCAGTTTTATTTCTTAATTCTTCAATGTAGAAAGGATTTGGTAAGAAACGAACATCAAATAATAAATCAGCATCTTTAGGAATTCCATATTTGTATCCAAAGGATACAAATGAGATTCTAAATGGTTCTGTTGATTCAATATTGAATTTATTTTCTAATAATGTTTGAAACTTACTAGCTTTTAAATGAGTAGTATCAATAATGGCATTAGCCATTGGTGATACTTTATCAAAGATTCTTCTTTCAAAATCAATAGCTTCAAGTAAAGTGGATGCTTTATTTGAAATAAGTAAAGGATGAGATCTTCTAGTTTCTTTATATCTTTTTAAAATGACTTCATCATCACAATCTAGAAATACTACTTTCAAGTCTAACCAATCAATATTACTAAGTAATCTAATAGCTCGACTAGCTTCTGTTAAGTTAATAGCCATAGCTACTCTTGAATAAGTCGCATTACCTTTAGCTAGTTCCGCAAACTCAGTCAGTAGGTCAACTGGATAGTTATCAATACAGCGATAATTCATATTTTCAAAGTTTGCCATAGCCGTTGATTTACCAGCCCCTGACATTCCTGTAACCATGATTATTCTATTTTGTTTCATAGTATCACTCCCTTCACCATTACTATTCTACCAAAAATCACACCATAAGTGTACTGTTTATTTATGTGAAATTGTTTTATTAAAAAAGAGTTCCTGAATTGGAACTCTTAAAAAGTAATAAATTATCTAGTTATCATTTATTTCTAATTAGATCAGCCACTTTTTGACCAACAATAGCTCCATCTCTTGTAGCAGTAACAACTTGTCTTAACTCTTTGACAATAACATCACCACCAGCATAGATTCCTTTTACTTTTGTTTCAAGATTATAGTTTACTTCAATATACCCCTTATCATTTGTTATTTTTAAATCTTTAACAAAATCAGTAATTGGATCTAAACCAATAAATGGAAAGATTCCTCTTAGATTAATTGTTTCTAATTCATCTGTTTTAGAATCTATTATTTCTAACCCTACTACTTTATCATCTTGTGATTTAATAGCATGTGGTTTCTTATTGAAATGAATAGTAATATTACTAGTTTCATTTACTCTATCAACAAGTATCTTATCGGCTCTAAAGACATCTCTTCTAACAATAACATGTACTTCTCTAGCAATATCAGCCAGATATAAAGCTTCGGTTAAAGCCGAGTTGCCACCACCAATAACTGCAATGATTTCATCTTTAAAGAAAGGTCCATCACATACTGCACAATATGATATTCCTCTACCAGTTAGTTTTTCTTCATCAGGTAAACCCATACTTCTTTCTTTAGTACCAGAAGCAATAAAGACATATTTTGTTTCAATAACTTCATCATCACAATAGACTTTTTTTATTTCACCTTCATCTTTAATGTCGGTTACCATTTTATATTCTAGTTTAGCCCCAAATGAAGTTGCTTGTTCAAACATTTGATAAGCTAGTTGAGGTCCTTGCATAATAACTCCAGGATAGTTTTCAATCTTGGCAGTAAGATTCATTTTTCCTCCTGGTGCTCCTCCATCTAAAATTAACACTTTAGCTCCTGCCCTTGAAGCGTACAAAGCAGCACTAAGCCCAGCTGGCCCTGCTCCAATAATTACTAAATCTTCCATTTAATCTACCTCCTTTATAAATTCAATTATATCTTCCATTTGATTTAACATTTTGCTTGGTTTTAAATCGATTAAATCTTGACTTCCTTTAGGAGACCAACCTACTCCTATTGTATATACATTTGCATTCTTACCAGCTAAGATATCTGTCACATTGTCACCAACATACACAGCTTTACTTGTATTTAGTTTAGATAAAGCACTATTAATCCCTTCTGGATCAGGTTTGGATTTACTAACATCTTCACCACCAATAATAACTTTAAAGTATTTCCTTAAATCATACATGTCAAGACCAATATAAGCGGCTTCCTTTAACTTCGTAGTAACAATCCCTAACGGATAGCCTTCCTCATATAAATAATCAATAGTATCCAACACTGTTGGATAGACCGTAACATAATCTTCATGATGTGAATGGTTAAAGTCTCGGTAATAATCAATTATTTCATTTATATCTTCTTTTAAAAAGTATTTACTAAAGGTTTCATTAAGTGATGGTCCAAGAAATGTAAGTAGTTCTTCATCACTTAATGTATAACCTGGTTTGTACTTTTTAAATGTATGTCTAAAGGTTTCAATAATTAACTTATTTGTATTTAATAATGTTCCATCTAAATCAAAGATGATTGCTAAATCTTTCATAAACCTATATTATCATAATCATTTAATTATAGATAACTATTTGCTTAAACAAGAAAAAATAAAAATAGAGATGCATTATTCATGCACCTCTACAAACAAAATATTATTTTTGTTTAAAGGAATTAATAGTTGAACCGGGAGCAGCTTCTCCTTTCTTAACTAGGACAATCTTGATAGCCTCTAAACGGTAACCATAACCAGCAGTACCTGCAGAAGCACCATTTTTTGCCCATCCCATCCAACCAAAGTTTTGAGCATGGACACAATAGTAGATGTCATAAGTATTTGCCATTTCCCCTGTCAAACGAATCTTTATAGCCTCAAGTCTAAGTGACTTACCGCTAGTTCCTGACATTCCACCATTTTTTGCATATCCTTGCCAACCGATGTTTTGAACATGAGTTGAATACTCAATATTTCCTTCTTCTGAAACATTTTCTAGATTAATTTTTATTCCTTCAAGTCTAAGTGATTTGCCACTTGTTCCTGACATTAAACCTTCTTTTACTTTTCCTTGCCAACCAACATTTTGAACATGTGTTTGATATGCAAGATGACTTTGTTTAAATGCTTCAGTAGTTGTTGCACAATTTGCAAGAGCTACTGTATCATTCTTTTCAACAAGTTTTACTTGGATAGCTTCAAGACGGTAACTATAACCAGCAGTACCTGCTTGTTCACCATCTTTAGCCCATCCCATCCAACCGATGTTTTGAGCATAGACTCTATAGTATACATCATAATGATTAGCCACTTCACCAGTAAGTCTTATCTTCATAGCTTCAACTCTAAATGATTTACCACTTGTTCCGGACATTGCACCATTACTTACATAACTTTGCCATCCAATGTTTTGAACATGAGAACAATATTCAAGATTTCCAGCATATCCAGTATTAGATATATTCATATTGAAGGCTTCTACTCTTAAAGATTTTCCCATTGTACCAGCAGTTGCTCCATTTGAAACATATGCTTGCCAACCAATATTTTGAACATGTCCACGATAAGATATTGTTGGAACATATCCATTTGAAGTAATTTGGTAAGTGCTGTTTGTATTAGCTGTATTACCATAGGTATCAGCTGCACTTACACTAACATCATAAGTACCAGTTGATGGAGTAGTAAAAGTATAACTTGTATTTGATGAATAAGTATTATTAGTAAGGACTTTTGAAGAACCTTTAGATACATTTACTTTAAATGTTGATCCAGATTGAACTTTGCTTGAATCAATATTAACTGCAACGTTAGTTCCTAATTTATGATCAGCAGTATTATTAGAACCAATTTGAACTGCTGAACTAGGAATAGTAAATGAGTTTTTATTTGTGTAGGCTTTAATTCTTAAACTACAATCATTGTATGTTTTATAATCATACCAACCATTGCCATTTTGGAAGAAACTTTGATTGTATGCAGTTGCATTGTTTCCTGATGTCCATGAATAACTGTATGATTTATCTGAATAGAAACTAGTTCCTTCTTCTACTGTAACTACAATAGAATATTTAGTTCCTTTTTGCATTATGGCATTTGTGTTTACTGCAATGTTATAAAATCCTGAGAATGTTGTAGTTCCTGTAACTGGTGTACTAAACATTGGTGTTCCACTTGTAGGATCAGAAACATTTGTAATATTAGCATAAGCTTGAATACTATATTGAACATTTGAACTAGCGAATCCAACGTTAACAGCTTTTAATGTTTCACCAGTTGAATTTCCATTGACTGTATAAATATTAGCAGCTGATTTACCAGCTTGAATATATTGTGTACCTAAATAACCAGTTCCATCATAATAATATTCATAGTCATATGCATTAGCATTACCTGCTTGGTAAGATACAACATTTGATAATGATTTATCTTGATATGAAATATAGAAATATCCACTTTTTCCCCAACTAGTTCCCCATGAGTTTTTACAAATCCAAGCACCATTGCTTGTTACTCCTGAATTACTATTGAAGTTTGATTTACTATAGTTATCATTCCAACCAATAATTTGGATTGCATGGTTAGTTGAAGTACTAGGATAACTATAGGCAGCAGTTGAGTAATTCATATAACTTGAATTCCATGTAAACATAGCTGCTGCACTACCATATTTTGATATTGCAGATTTTACTGAATCAATATTATCTTTTACATAACCAGGACATACATTATATCCATTAGTCATTTGAACTTGATCTTTGTAACAAAGACTTGATGAATATGTTTTGTATGAATTAGTAGTTGATGCAGTTGATTCATTAGCCATACCTTGATGACCACTTAATGCATTTAATACCATTCTAGTGTTTCCACCATTGCTTAAATAGTTCTTACCACTTTGAACTGAATTGTAATCACTATTTGTATTACCTAATCCATTATCAACTCTGTTGTAATAGAAATAGGCTAAATGTTGTTCTGAAAGATTAATACCATTGTTTGAAAGGCCAGCTTTAACAGCAGCTGTTTCCATAGCTGCAGTTGTAGCATATGCCCAACATGTACCTGAACTACCTTGGTTTTTTACAGAAGTAACTAAACCATAGTTTCTTGCATCATAACTTGATGCATACGTACTACTTGGTACATATGTATCACTGCTTCTTGATGATTGAACAGTTTTCTCATCAGGAACTGATACAGTAGGTAAGTTTTGAGGTTCATTTTTTTGTTGTTCTTTGATTTCTTCTTCAGTCAATTCATGACCTTTGATATAATCTTCAGATGTTGTGTCATCGCCCTCAGCGTTGACACCAATAGTGCTAATTGAAAGTATCATCATTGATACTAGTACTGCACTGAGTACTTTTCTTAGGGATGTTTTCATAATTATCGCTCCTTTTGATAGTTGCGATAATAGTTCGAACTTCGAATGAACATAAAAATAAGGACACCCCCAGTGCCCCATACAATTATATGCAACTGGCTGCCATTTTACAGGCCCTATAGCTTTCCGTCATTATCTTTCGATAATTTTGGCTATTATCTTGTAACTTCTTTACTTCTCTTCTACATCTTCATTATTTACCCTTATAGTTGACTTGTCAACTATTTTCATAAATATGAAAATAGTAAGCATTATCAACATATGTAAGCGGATACATGTTTTTGGAAAATTTTCATATATTTTTCAATAATATTCAATTAAAAACATAACGTTGATGGAGCAACAATGAATAAGAAATAAAAAAGACAGAGAATAATCTCTGTCTATCAATCTATTTAGATGGATATTTAATTGTAACCCCTCTAAAGATCCCTGTTCTATTTTCATTACAGCAATCCCAGATATTTGTATATCCTAAACTATCTTTATAAGTTATTCGTCCATCAGTTACTTGAGAAGCGTCTCCTAACATTTTAAGCACCTTAACGTAACCTATTTTACCATCCATAGGGACTTCAACTGTATCCCCATCTGTACTAGTTGCATAAAACACAACTGACTTGCAGGCTTTTTCATAATCTTGTTCAGCATAAACATCATATTTGAATTGTAATTGAGTGATTGAACATTCAGCTATTGTAAGTTCTTTCTTTGTATTATTTTTATATGATACCCAGAACCTAACATCATTATCACCTATTTTAACAGTAAAATATTCTGTTAATGATGAAAGTCCACCAGCTTTAACTGTATCAGAATGAATGTCTTTATCATCACTACCTAAAGTAACAGTTCCTAATTGTTCAAGATAGTTAGCATATTCTCCAACAGTTTCTGGAATTGCAAACTTCTTACCTTCAATTGTAAAATACTTAATTTGACCAGTTGATTCTTGAAAGTCTTTAACACCTTTAATGGTAATTCCATTATCAGTCTTACCAGTCTTTTTTGATTTACTTGTACCACTACTACATGCAGTTAATCCTATTACCATTAATAAAGCTAATAATAAGCTAGTTATTTTTTTTAACATTATGTTCTCCTTTAAATTCCCTAAACTATTAACAAGATAAATTTTACTATGTTAGAATATATAATTCAAGTAAATGCCTTATTTCATTACATTAATTGAATTTATATATTTGTTTGTCTAAGTAATCTGATTGCTTCGATATTTCTGTTTTTATATAATCAACCCCATAAACTTCAACATTAGTTTTTAAGCTACTAAATAGATTTGTCCCAAGTCCAAGTTTATTTCCTTCAATAGTGAATCCCATTGCCGCTAGAGTGGTAGGAAACATATCAAATCTTGTATATACCCTATTTGTTTGTTTAGAAGCTGTAATTTTTGAATTAATAATACAGTTATATGTAGTTCTTGTGTATTCAGCAGGGCAATCATTAAAATGTGATGAAGCCATTGAATTGTGATCGCCACATAATACTATTGTGGTATTGGCATACCAAGGTTGTTGTTTACACCATTCAACAAATTCACTTACCAGTTTTGATTGACAGGCAACTACATTTTCATATTGAGTAGAATACTCCTTAGGGCAATACTTACATGGATATCCATTAGGAGTATGCGGATCAATAGTTGCCATATTAAAACTAAACTTTTGATTAGAACTAGATAAATTAGTAAGTTCAGTTTTTGCACACTCCAAAAGTTTATAATCTTTAATTCCCCAACTTTGGTAATCACTAGATGAGATATTATATTTGCTTTTAATAACATTCTCATCAATCACTTCAATATTGCCATGTTCTTTATAAAATTTATCAGTTCCAGCAAAAGTGCCATTTGTTCCAGAAAAGAAAACTTGTTTATAATTGTTCTCTTCTAGTATATCTCCAATACCTCTAGCACCAGGCATGAAATAAGTTTGCTTATTCATATCATTTCCTAGTGATGTTTTTAAAGGTAATCCAGTTTGTTGAGAAACCATTGAAGCAATTGTCCAACTTGTTCCTTCAAAATCAATTGGCCCTTCACACTTACCATTGTAAGAAAAAGAAGTGTTTTCTTTTTCTAGCTGCGTTAATTCAGGCATATGATTTGTAGTTTTATATCCACCATTAGCTACATCCATATAAGAGTTTTCCATGGATTCCATATAAATATATATTAAGTTCCTTGTATCAGAACCAGTAACTTTTACATCATTGGCTTCAGCATAAACAATATTTTGATCACCTTCAGAAACAACTGGTTTCTTTTTTGTTTCCTTGAAAACATTAGTGCTTTGATTTTGCGCCTGTAAGTAGCCTAAGACATCATATTTTCCATTAGCAAACACTAACGCCCCAACAAGAATAAACACTCCTAGGGCCCAAGTTAAATGATTAATGACATTAATTACTTTATTTTTACCACCGCCTAAAAACTTTGGTAACAAATAATAATATAGCGTATTTACAAGCACTACAATTGCTAGACTTGGTAGTAATGCTGAAATAACATAGTCAAGATAAACACTTGTATCAGTCCCATCAGTGGAAGTGGTAAGTGTATAAACCATTGCATTTACAGATACCTCACCAAAATTATTTAATGCCCATAGAACTGAAAAGAAGATTAGACAACCTAAAAAAAGGAAAACTATTTCGATTATCATTGATATGATTTTTCCTTTTTTCATCCTAGTTATTCTCCCATAAATAGTTTTTCATATTCATCAATTATATAATCCCATGAATAATGATCTTTAATTCTTTGTTTTGCCATAATACCTAAATCATTTATATATTCTGGTGAAAATACATCAACAGTATTTATTATTTCTTTAAGACTGCCTTTTTCTTTTGACCAATATACACAACTTTGTTCTCCAACTTCTTCATTAAATGAAGCATTAATTAATAAATTTAATTTAGTTGTTGCTAAAGCTTCTAATAAAGAAGGATTTGTTCCTCCAACTTCATGACCATGTAAATATCCATAAGCAAAAGTCCTAATTCTTTCAAGCAACTTTTGATTATAGACAGTACCAACAAATTTAATTCTTTCATCCAAAGACATATGAAATTTGTCTTCTAATTTTTTATATAATGAACTGTTTTCATAATTAGTAATTATCACTAAATCTCTTTTAGTATCAGAAGCTTTGAATTCTCTAATCATTGCTTCATAATTGTTTTCAGGTACAAATCTTCCAACAATTAAATAATAATTACCAGGTGTTATATTGTGTTCTTCACACCATGCTTCATAGTCTTTTGTTTTTCTAACACTTTTGACATCTGCTCCATATGAAATATAAGTAGTATTAGGTTTATATTTCTTATATTCCTCTTGAATATAAGACTCAATGTTTTTTGAATCACAAATTAATAAATCAGAGCTCTTTACCATTCCTCTTTCAGAATGTTTCCAATACTTTCTAACTGGCCATGACCATTTAGATCTTTTGAATTCATGGCCATCAGGATTGACATATACTTTAATATTCTTTTCGTGAAATAGTTTTACATATTTTTTAATAAATGGGCCAATACGACAAGCTAAGATGTAAACAATACCATCATTGATATTATTCTCTTCTACGTACTTTAATACTGCTTTTAAAGCATATACATCATAGTATATTGCTTTTGCTGGTCCAATGTTTTTAACGTTAACATTGAAACATCTTGCTCCATTATATTCAACTTCATCTTCATTATCACTTAGACAAGCTACGTGATATTTAATATCTTTATTTTTCTTTTTTTCAGTTAGTTTTTCAACGAAGGTTTCAAATCCTCCATAATTGGCAGGTATTCCTTTTGAACCAACAATAAATATATTTTTCATCAAAATCTCCCTTTAGCTTTTTTTATGATTAACGCTAATGTAATCTTTGGGTGAACAATCATAGCGAGTATCTTAAAAATCTTAAACTTCCCTTCATACATTCTACGCATTTCTAATCTATTTTCAAGAATACGTTTATAATGCCTATTTACTGAGTCATATTTTTCTAAATATTTTAACACTTCCTGACAAGATGTATATAATGTACTAAAACTATCAGAAATGTTTTCTCCAGTAGCTACATGAGTATAACAAATATGATTATTAATCACCATTTTTTTTCTATGATTAAACATTAACAACCATAATAATAAATCATCTGACCCATTGTTTTTTATAAATTTTTTAGTCCATATACTTGGTATTGCATCTTTTTTTATTAAGCATTGTCCTGGAGAAGTAATCATACAGCCAATGTAATAATAGTATTTTTCATTTAAAGCTAGTTTTTGTTGCGATAAAGAACTATAGATTAATTCTTGCCTTGATTCATCAAATCCATTTCCGATTACCATATCGTTAGTACCGATTGAATTCATCTGAGATTCAATACATTGTTCAGCTATCAAATCATCTTGATCTAACATCATAACATACTTTCCTAAAGCATTTTCTATTCCGACAACTCTTGAATGATGAATTCCTAAGTTAGTCTTATTCTTTATTATTTTAATATCCATCGAATAATTATCTTTATTATATTCCACTTCATCATCCATAGAATCTTTGACTATTATAAGTTCACATTTATATGAGGTGATTTTAACACTGTCATTAACTGATTTTATTAGTTTATTAATATATTTGTTACCATTATAAAATGGTACTATTATAGAAATATCTATTTCCATCTATTTATCCTCTTATATACTATTCTCAATAAAGTCTTAGATATAAAATATAGTCTAATTGAGTATCTATTCTTTTTCCTTACTTTATTATCGTGTAAAACTTCTTTTCCAAAAGTATTAATTATTAATTGCGCTTCTTCCACAGCCTTTTCATAGCCTTTAGTTGGTGCATTTAGATAAACTCTTAAAGCACATGCTACATAGTATGACTTTGCAGCTGGAAGAAGTTCTTTGTTTTCCAATGCAAAGTTATATAACTTTTTACAAACATTTAATATTTGCGTGTCTTTTGTTGAAAACTTATTAGTTGTAATACTTTTTTCATGGTGAACATAACCATATAGTTTGTCATCTAAATATACTGCTTTATTTATCTGTTTAAAAACACGATATAGTATATCAACATCCTCATAGATTGTACTTTCATCAAACAGACAATTATTAAATAGATTTTTTTTATAGATTTTGGCACATACAGATGGAATGAACTTATTTTGATACCACATGTTTTCAGTAAATTCAAATCCAGTATATATTTCTCGATGACCAGTATACTCAAACTGAAATTCATCGGTATTAAATATGTGAAGAATATCGCACATAGCAATATCAGCATTACTTTCAATTAGTGTTTGGAATAACAGACTCACTATCTTCTTATCAAGAATATCATCGCCATCAACAAACATTATATATTTCCCTTGAGATTCTTTAATCCCAATGTTTCTTGCTGCTGATACACCTTTATTTTCTTGATGAATTATTTTAATTCTTTGATCTTTATTAGCTAATTCTCTCAATAACTGCAAGCTATTATCTATAGATCCATCATCAATTACTATTATTTCTATATTTGCATACGTTTGATTTGTGATACTCACTATTGTATTCTTTAGATATTTTTCATCATTATACACAGGTATAATAATGCTAATTAATGGGTTATCCATATTATACTTTCCTCACATTTTTTACTTATACATAGTAACATAAAGAGGTGCGTTCATAAAGCACCTCTTTTTGTGTAGTAATTATTTAATTTTATATGAATTACTTGTATTTCCTGGTGATGTTTCACCTTTTTTAACAACTTGAATTTCAATAGCTTCTAAACGATACCCATAGCCACTAGTTCCAGCCATTTCATTATTTTTAGTCCAGCCCATCCATCCATAGTTTTGAGCATGAACACGATAATAAACATCATAGTCATTTGCAATGTCACCAGTAAGTTTGATTTTTATAGCTTCAAGCCTTAAAGACTTACCAGTAGTTCCAGAAAGGGCTCCATTACTAACATAATTTTGCCAACCATAATTTTGAACATGAGTTGAATAAGATATTCCACCTGCTTCATTTATTTCTGAAAGATTACTTAAGTTAATTTTTATACCTTCAAGCCTATAACTTTTACCAGTAGTACCTGAAGTTTGTCCTTCTACAGCACTGCTTTGCCAACCAATAGTTTGAACGTGAGTTGAGTATGTTATTTTACTTACTTTGAATGGATTAGTTGTAGCACCAGGTGCCGCTGCTCCTTTATTTACTATCTTAACTTGCATTGCTTCAACTCGGTAACCATATCCAACTGTTCCGGCTTTAGCGCCATTAGAAGACCAATCAAGCCATCCATAGTTTTGAACATATGCTCGATAGTAAACATCGTAATTCTCTTCTAATTCATCTGTTAAATTAATGGTAAAAGCTTCTACTCTAAGAGACTTTCCTGTTGTTCCGGCTACATTTCCATTCGAAGTTTCACTTTGCCAACCAACATTTTGAACATGGGCTTTATACACAACATTGCCTTTGTAGTAACTATTCATCGATACTTTAAATGCTTCAACTGCTTTTGATTGACCTGTTGTTCCAGCTGTTGTTCCATTACTAACATTGGATTGCCAACCAATGCCCGAAACATGCGTTGAATAATTGATATCATTTGAATAATAAGAATTATCAGTACTTCCAGGTGCACTAGCACCTTTGGACACTAGTTTTACTTCTATCGCTTCAGCAGACAATCCAAAACTTGTAGTCCCTGCTGATGCTCCATTCTTGGTCCAACCTAGCCATCCAATTTTTGAAGTATGAACTCGATAATATATATCATAATAATTAGATATATTACCTGTTAAACTTATTTTAATTGCTTCTATTTGATTAGAACCTTCAATACCAGCTGTTTGGCCGCTGCTCCTAGCAGTCTGCCAACCGACATTTGATACATGCGCTTGATAATTAATTCCTCCACCATATGAGCCAGTATCTAAATTAATTTTAAAGGCCTCTAATTTTTTAGATTGCCCGGTTGTTCCAGCAATTTCTCCTGCTTGTACTGATGTTAACCAGCTACCAGCAGTATATCCTTGATATGTAAGAGTTGGAGTAGTAGATTCTGTATAAGTACCTGAATAGGCAATGGTAAAGGTGTTTTTACTTACATAACCAACATCTTTACTGTAATTATAACTGGTTCCTGTTTTATCGATAGCAGTACCTGCAGAATTTAATACACTATCACTTTGAATTTTATAGTAATTACCTGAAGATCCTATCACTATTACTGGATAGTTAGGATGTTTACCCTGACTATAAAGATTACTTCCTCCAGGTGAAGAAGTAATGGAGACATTACTATATCCACTATTTAAGGTATCACTGATAGCAATCGTATATTTACTTTTTTCATTTCCGCCTAGATAGTTATCTATTCTAAGGGCGATACTAGCAGCTGTTTCTCCCCAAGTAGATCCACTAGCATATTGAACATTACAACCTCCACCTTTATCTCCAAGGTTAGCTCCGTTGTAACGCCAATCACTTGTATCTAAATATCCTGTTGACATCCATCTTTCCATAAAGTCTTTAATACAGGAATCAACACTATTATAGGTAGTACCTGCTCCAGTGTTACTATCGTAGACACTAAGTCCAAATAGATTGTTTTTAGTTTTAGAAATGTTGCTTGTTCCATAGGCACTTTCATTGCAAGCTACTGCAAAAGATAATAAGGCATTAACACCATATTTATTTTGATAGTTGATAAAACTACTACCAGAGTTAGACATTTGAGTTGTAGTTCCCTTAACTTTAGTAATATATGAATTAAGTTGAGAAGCAGAATAACTAGTTGTACTTCTCATTGAAAGATATTGGAAGTAGTTATAAAAAGGACTACTTTTATTTACTGCATTATTACGATTATTACTCTTATAGTTTGTAGTCATCGTATCATAATTAGTATAGAAATAGTGACCATCATAACTATAGTATTTAGTACCTGCAGTTATATAAGCAGGTTTACTATTACTTATCAGTATTTTACTAGCAGGTGCATTATTTACATCAGTACAAATATAATGGTAAAAACCACTACCTTCGTAAATATAATAGCTTTCATAATATTTCAATGCAGAAACAAGTTGAACTTTAGATGCATCTACAAGTCCAATTACTCCTGATTGCATAAATTTAACTTTTCCATTTTCAGTTCCAAGATAAACAGCATCAGCATTTGCTTGGCCATGTAAATATCCAGACGCTCCTGAAACTGTATTAGTATAAGACGTAGTAATACTAGAAGAAATATTGTAATTAAAATTCACTAGTATACTTCCACTACTAAAAGCATCACTTCTCGCACTAGCGATACCTTCATCTACTGATCCATCTCCTACTTCTTCATAGTATAGATTTCCATTATCGTCGTAGAAAGGAACTTCAACTACAGTTTCCCCATTACTATTAGTAGTTGTCTCTAAATTAGATACGTTAGTATCACCTGAAGAATCATCTTCAGTAGCATTTATATAAGTTGTCATTGAAAATATCATTAACAATGCAACTGTAAGTGAAATGATTTTTTTCATGATGAAACCTCCACAAATATATTATAACCATAGTTTTCCCATTTTCCAACACAATATTATGAAATTGTCTATTTTTCCTAAATGTGTGAAAAATAAAAAAACTTAATTATTAATTAAGTTTCTTATTTCATTATTTAAAATACATATTTTTTACTAGCCAAATAATTTAAATAAATAATAAATATATTTACTAATATTTTTGATGCTAATGGAACCATTAAGTGAAGATCAACTAATACTCCCATTAAAACAATATCTAATAAACCAAGAGATATTCTTACAATCATAAATGTCGTCGCCTCTCTTGCAACGTTTTCACTGTTACTTTCAAATACGACAAAGCGGCTAAAGATATAAGCTAAGCTAGCTGAAGCTAATCCTGCAATACAATTAGATATAAATGATCCTAAAAAAGTACTAACAAGCAAAACAAAATATATAATTGTATTTAATGTATTGGTAATCAATTCCGATATTCCAAACAAAAATAATTCTTTTTTATTTCCCATGTCATTCCCCTAGATGTAATTATTATATATGACCTAGCGATTATTTCAAATAAAAATCTTCATAGCACAGTTTGCTATGAAGATTAATGTTTTATTCTTTTGCTCTACCTTTTTCAACATACATTTTTTCAAAGTAGTTTTGATATTCACCAGAAATGATGTTTTCCCACCATTCTTTATTATCAAGATACCATTGAATAGTTTGAGCAATACCAGTATCAAAGTTATATTTAGGTTTCCATCCAAGTTCAGTTTCTAATTTATGAGGATCGATTGCATAACGCATATCATGACCTTTACGATCACTTACATAAGTGATTAAGTCTTCAGATTTACCTAAAGTATGTAAAACTGTTTTTACTACTTCTAGGTTTGTTCTTTCGTTATGTCCACCTACATTATATACTTCACCAACGCGTCCTTTTCTAATGATTAAATCAATAGCAACACAGTGATCATATACATGTAACCAGTCTCTAACATTTTCACCAGTTCCATATACTGGAATTGTTTCATCATTTAATGCTCTAGAAATAATTAATGGAATTAATTTTTCTGGGAAATGATATGGTCCATAGTTATTTGAACATCTAGAAATTGTAACTGGTAAACCATATGTACGATGATAAGCTAATACAAATAAATCAGCGCTAGCTTTAGCAGAAGAATATGGGCTACTTGTATGAAGTGGAGTTTCTTCTGTAAAGAATAAATCTGGACGATCTAATGGTAAATCACCATATACTTCATCAGTAGATACTTGATGATATCTTTTAATACCATATTTATTACAAGCATCAAGTAAAGTAGTAGTACCCATAACATTTGTTTTAACAAATATTTCAGGTTCTTCAATACTTCTATCAACATGACTTTCTGCAGCAAAGTTTACTACAATATCAAATTTTTCTTTTTCAAATAAATCAAAGATGAAATCACGATCAGCGATATCTCCTTTAACAAATTTATAATTTGGTTTATCTTCTACTGGTTTACATGTTTCTAAGTTACCAGCATATGTTAACTTATCTAAGTTAACAATCATATCTTCTGGATACTTGTTCACCATATAGTGAACAAAGTTTCCACCTATAAATCCGGCACCACCTGTTACTAAAATTTTCATTATTTATCTCCTTCATATACAAAATTATTCTTAGAATTTTCTAAAGTAGGTCCTACTTTATCTTTTTCACTTAATACTGGTTCAATACCATTAAGTAATGATCCCCAATCAACATTTGCAGTTGGATCATCATAACGCATTCCACCTTCAGATTCTTTGTTATAAACATTATCCACTTTATATCTAAACTCTACATCTGGTGTAAGAGTTAAGAATCCATGAGCGAATCCTTGAGGGATAAAGAATTGACGATGATTTTCAGCACTTAATTCTACTGAAACCCATTCACCAAAAGTTGGTGAACCTTTTCTTATATCAACGGCAACATCAATTACCTTTCCTTTAGTACAAGATACTAGTTTACTTTGAGCATATGGCGGATTTTGCCAATGTAATCCTCTAAGTGTTCCTTCTTGAGCTGAAAAACTCATGTTATCTTGAACAAAGTCTACTGTTACTCCTATTTCTTCATATTGTGGTTTACAATATGTTTGAGTGAAATAACCACGGTTATCTCCAAATACATCTGTTTCAATAATTAATACTCCTGGTATTTTTGTTTTAATTGCTTTCATTTTAACTCCTTTATTTATCTATAAATTTACCATCTAAAACATCTTTTAAATATTTACCATATTGATTCTTTTTATACAACTCATAAGCTTTAGTTAATTGCTCTTTAGAAATCCACTTATTGTTATAAGCTATTTCTTCTAGACAAGCTATCTTTCTATTTTGATGAGTTTCTACAGTTTTTACAAAGTTAGTTGCATCAACTAAACTTTCATGAGTTCCTGTATCTAACCATGTGAATCCTTGTCCTAATAATTCAACATTTAAATTACCTTTTTCTAAATAGATTTTATTTAAATCAGTAATTTCTAATTCCCCACGAGGTGAAGGCTTAATTTGTTTAGCATATTCTACAACATGTTTATCATAGAAATATAAACCTGTTACACAATAATTAGATTTTGGATGTTCTGGTTTTTCTTCGATTGAAATGGCTTTGCCATTTTCATCGAATTCAACAATTCCAAATCTTTCTGGATCATCTACATAATAACCAAAGACAGTAGCACCATCTTCTTTACCTGCAGCTTGTCTTAATCTCTTTTCTAATCCATGACCATGGAAGATGTTATCTCCTAAAATCATAGCACAGGCTTCACCATCGATGAATTCTTCTCCAATTAAGAAAGCTTGAGCAAGTCCATCCGGACTTGGTTGCACTTTATATTGAAGATTGATTCCATATTGATGGCCATCGCCAAGTAATTCTTCAAATCTTGGTGTATCATCAGGTGTAGAGATAATAAGAATATCTTTAATACCTGCTTCCATTAAAATACTTAGTGGATAATAAATCATTGGTTTGTCATAAATTGGTAGTAATTGTTTACTTGTTACTTGTGTTAGAGGATATAATCTAGTTCCTGATCCTCCAGCTAATACGATACCTTTCATTATTAGTACCTCCTTTTAGTATACATCTATATAATAAACAGTGACCTTAGGTCACTGTCAAGCAATAATTATATTTATTTATCATTTTTTACAATAAACATCCCAGCATCTTTAGTTATTCTAATTGTTCCTTTATTAAATTTACTTTCTATAAATTTATTAAATTCAACAACTCTATTACCAATGATTTCATTTTGGTTTCCGTGACAACTAATAATATAATCTACAATAGGTTGATAATTATCAACTATTAAATAATCATCATGAATTACTTTTTTAACATTAGAAAAATGTTTTAAAAGAATTTCCTTCCCATTATCTAAACCAAATATATCATATAAAGATATGTTGGCGAGAGTAATTCGAGGATCGAATTCTTTAACCATTTCCGTAATCTCTTTCATATGATCTTTACCATACGTACTACAATATAGTATTCCTTTAGGCTTTAAAACTCTTTTTATTTCCTCTAAAGCCTTATCGATATCCTTCATATAAAACAACATATGATTAGCTATGACAACGTCATAGCTATTGTCATCATATGGTAATGACTGTAAGTCACAAACATTATACTCATATTTATCGCCTAATACCTTTTTAGCATCACTAATCATTCCTTTAGATTTATCAGTTAATACTAATCTTTTAGTTTTGATATCACGATTAAACCATAATCTACCATTTCCACAACCCACATCTAAAACATCTTTATCTTTAATATCAATTGTATTATAAATCCAATCAAACCAAGATATTTTTGATTTTGAATACTTATCATGTAAAGACATTCTAACATTTAAGTTATTAGAGTTACGGTATTGTTGAACAAGATCACTAGCCATATTAGTTACTTTAACTAGTTTAATCATTTCATCTAAATTAACTTCTCCGGCAACAGCTAGTTCACTAGCACTTTGCAAACTTTCTTTAATTGTTTGAAGATGTTCTATTTGTTGATTGATAAGATTAATCTGCATATTAATATTATATTCAAAGTCTTTATTATCATTATTTATCACCATTGGAAATATTTCTTCTAAAGAAAACCCTAATTGTTTTAAGAAAATAATTCTTTGAAGTTTAATTAAATCATTATTAGTATACATTCGATACTTATTTTCTCCGATAAAACTAGGTTTTAACAAACCTATTTTATCGTAATATCTAATTGTTCTAATTGTTACATTTGCCATTTTGGCAAACTTACCTGATGTGTAGTAATTATTGTTCATAAAAGAATTATAACATAATAAGAAGGTATTGTTTTCAACAATACCTTCTTACAATTATTCTATAGATTTAGTTTTGTTCTCGTTATTACGAAATTTTGAAAAAATGTTTTTAACATTTTCAAACAGTAGATCAAGTCCTAACATATATATTACTAACAAAATACCAGGAAGGGCAATTGTATAAAAATTTTGAATATAAAAATTGTTTTGCCTAGTTCCATTTAATAAAAATTGATCAAACCAACTAATTGAAAAAGCATAAGCTATCCCAACTCCAAATAAAACACATATCATAAGCATTTTTATAATGCTATCGCTCCATTTAGAAATATTGCTTTTAACATTTTTAAAATTCACTAGTAATCGTAGTACTTGATAAATCGCCATTATAATAGCTAAAAAAAATAATATTGGATTTAAAACACTATATATATCAAATATATAAGTAATCACTTTATTTGCTTGTTCACTATTAACTAAAGTACCATCATAATTATAATCCATTAAATAATTAGTCCTTGTAAGCCTCATAGTTGCTTCAGTATTTTCTTTATCTAATGATTCTCCTACAATTGAACCAGGAGCATAAGAATCCAATGCAATAGCCTCCTCGAAAGAATCTCGAACTATAGGGAATAATGTATATATCTCTTTCATTGTTCTTCCACCTGCAGAAGAAAACAATTGAATTTTATTATCTTTTTTTAGTTCCCCTGATTTGAAAGCTTCACTTAACTCTGAGTTTACTTTCTTAAACAAATCATTAATTTGTTTTTCTGATTTCCATATTTTAGTTTCTGATAGCGATGATCTTAAAACCCAAGTATAAAAGTCCCCTTCAATTGGATTTTTTTCAATATTACCATTGTACCAACTAGAGTGGAGAATACTATTCAATAACTTTGGGTATTTACTAAGTGTCTTGGATGCTTTAAAAGACTTTATAATTGCATCCTTTGGTGCCCAATGTTTATAGTCTCGATTATTTGATTCTATTTTATAAACATTGGCAACATATTTTCCTAATTCGCCACCATTTCTTGTTTCAACTTCGGCGACTCCAAAGAAATGTTTGTTAACTTGTTTATACGCAATAGTAGTAGTACCAAAAAACATTAATGGTATAAATATAGAAATAGTAAAAATTATAAATTTTCTACGATTTTTTTCTTTTTTAAAAAAATTAAATGTTAAGTAACCTAAGTAACACACAATAAAAAATAATAATACAGCTAACATCCATAACCCATCTTCTTTTATATAATAAGAGAAAGAAAATACACATCCCAATAATAAACCATTGCATATTAATCCTTTATTTGAATATTCATTTCTCTTAATTTTAAAGAATATTAATAGTAATATACTAATAAGAATAATGGTAAATGGAGCAATTATTGCATTTCTATATAGTCTAGTACCCATCCAACTTTCAAACGCGGTTGGAAAATACAAAGTATATAAAAATGCAAATATGCTTAGAACTCTCTTATTAGAAATATAGGAACATGTCTTATATACAGTTAAAGCTGTAATAACCCAAATAATACATAATAATGATGCGTAATCTATATGTAAGACATAAGCCAGATCCAATAGTAATGGGAATGACATAGTCTTAAGCAAAGAATTAATTGAAGGATTTGTCCAATGTGAAGGAAAAGCATACGAAGCCAAAAGATTATCATCATAGCCCTGTGCTGAATAATAATGGAATCCCACTTTATACGCTAGTATAAATCTAAGTATAATTCCCACAAGTATAATATACGTTTCAGGTCTTTTAGCTAACTTTAGTAAAAATTCTTTAACTGAATTTTTGGCGCTTTTTATTTTCATCTCATTATTCCAAGAACATCTTTCGAGTAATAAAATTAAATACCATTACAACAGCTGTCGCAAATAGTTTTACAAGCATATAATATAAATTCATTTGCTCTACACCTAGCCACATTAGTAATTGGTTTATTCCAAGTCCAACAACACTTAAAAGAATAAATATAACAAAGTTCTTTTTTTGATCTTTTTCTTTATCTACATCAAATACCCATACAATACTAAAAATATAATTAAAAATAACTGAGACACTGAATGAAATAATAGAAGAAATAAAATAATATATTCCAAACCATTCAGTACAAATGTATAAAAGAGAATAATCTATTAAGAAAGCAATTCCTCCAATTAAGCCAAATTTTAGAATTTGATTAATTAGTTTTTTCATGTTTTATCCTTTCTTTTTGAAATCTAACTTCTTGAAGTCTATACTCAAAATCTTGTCTATTCTTTTGAGCTTGAACATCAAGCATTAAACCTGTAAAAAAGGCTTGTAATCCTGCAATCATGATAAAGCCACTTACTATTAATGTAGGTATTTTTTCAACAATTCCAGTTTTGAAGAAAGAATTAAGAACAGGAATAAACATGAATAATCCAATTACCATCAATATAAATGCCAGAATACTAAAGAATAATAATGGTCGATAGTTTTTAAATAGTCTAAAAATAGTTTTTAATACTTTAAACCCATCAGAGTATGTATTTAGTTTTGATTCACTACCATCTGGTCTATCTCGATAATCAGTTACAACGTTTTCGACATACAAGTTTTTATCAACAGAATGAATGGTCATCTCTGTTTCAATTTCAAATCCTTTTGAAATTACAGGGAATGTTTTAACAAATTCAAAGCTAAAGGCACGATATCCTGTCATAATATCCTTGATGTTACTTTTAAATAATGTATTAATAGATCCTTTTACAATAGTATTTCCTATATTATGAAAAGGTCTTTTGTTTTCTTCAAAGTAAGTAGAAGATAGTCTATCTCCAACTACCATATCAACGTTTTTCTCTAAGACTAGTTTAACCATTTCTGGAGCAAATTCAGGAGGATTAGTATCATCCCCATCTAACATCACGTAACAATCTGCATCAATTTCTCTAAACATTCTTCTTATTACGTTACCTTTACCTTGTTGGTATTCGTGTCTGACAATTGCGCCATTCTTTTTTGCAATTTCAGATGTTCCGTCCGTAGAATTATTATCATATACATAAACATCGGCAGTTGGTATCGCTTTTTTACAATCTTTAATTACTTTTTCTATTGTTTGTCCTTCGTTGTAACAAGGAATTATAAAAACTACTTTCTTATCATCCATTTTGTTCTCCTTTAATATTTAAGTTCTATAATATAAGTACTATTTTGAGAATTATTATAAATAATCTTTGATTTAATATCATATTTAATAAGGTCACTAGAAATATCCCTATTAATATAAATATAAGAAATATTTAGAGATTTCAAATCATTATAATTTAAATTTACATTAACTACATCTGAATGTGGATTATTCATATTTGTTTTTTCATCGACAAGAGCCACTTTCATATTTGCATATCTATTATAACAATCATCATATTTTTTATCTTTATCAATAATTTTCCATTTTCCATAATCTGGATAAAAATTAGTTGCTCCAAACACTTTTGCACCATTAGCTAGTAAATAGTTACCTGAAAAAGTATCATTTGTAGCTGCAATCCATAGTCCATTATTTTTTGTTGATATCTTTTGTACTTCCTTTGCAAGTTCTGTATTATCTACCGCATTATTCCCTATGACAATAGGATTGATTGTAAATCCAGAAACAATAATGGATAGAACACACAAAACATAAAAGTACTTGTGCTTATTTAATAATACTGAAACCAGCATTAAAATAAATATTGAAATTAATCCAATCGCAATTATTGTAGCAAAAGTAGAATTACTGGAAACAAAAGTATCTACAACGCTTTGGAAATATGATATTTGATTGTTATCAATACTAACATAATATAAACCACCAAATATGATAGTTGCACATAATCCGTATTTTAGATTAATGAAGTCTTTATTCCTTATTAATAAATTGACTAAATAAATCGATGAAATAAAGGCCGTAAAGCCATATACTAAATTCATTCGATTAATGTAGGAAAACAAAGTGATCTTTGAAAGGAACTCAGGGAATCCAACTAGCATAAATATTATTTCAATGATTAGAGACACAAATAAAAAGTTCCCAAGTGCAAGACTTTCACTATTATGTATTTTTTTATTCTTATAGTAAATATAAGGATAATATAAAAGGAAAAACACGCCAAAATGAATAAAAGAACTCATTTCACAATTATTCATATATGTTAATTCTTTATAAGGTGTTAGAAAATTCGTGATATCTGTAAATAATATATTAAAAGAGAAATCCCCACCTAAGGAAACTCTATGTCCTGGGTAGGCAGTATTATTTAGTAGTTTTACTGCATCAAGACCTCCATTTAAAATAAATGGGATAAACATGATACCTATTCCTAAGATAACAAGTAGTATTCTTATTATAATCCATTTATTAAACTCAATTTTATCTCTGTCTCTATATAATAATGAAACTAAAATACCTATAGAAACAAGTCCAACACCAATTTGTAAAGATGGGAACAAGGCTAGGACAAATCCTGTTAAAGAAAGTATCGCTAGTATTGTAAAAAGTATTTTATACTTTTTCTTGGTTTGAACAAAAAAGTGATATCCTACTACAATAAGCGTAGTACACCAGAAAAACACATCATACATGTGAGGAGAAAACCACCACTGCATAGCTGGAGCAAAGGTAAGTAATAACATACCAACTAATGATAGTTTGTCATTTTTGGTGATAATTTTACATAGTTCAAATGATACTAGTAACATCAGTATGACTTTCGAACACCAATACCATGATAATCCTATTGAATTTCCAAATATTACATAACCAATTGTAAAAGGTTTAGCCAACATCGTGATATCTTTTACTGGTGCATTATATCCAATAATCATATCTTGACCTGACATACTCATTTGATTACTAATTTGATTATAATTGTTATAATATTGTGAAAAATAGTAAGGCAATTGTACTTTATATTCATCACTTCTAAGCGCTCTTGCCTCACCTAAAACCATTGTATCACCATATGAATCATCTAGTCCTAAATAATTTATGTATTCATTATTACTAGATCCATTAACATTAAAAGTAACTAATAAGATAAATGAAATTAATGCAATCAAATATCGATATTTTATTACATTAGTTAATAAATTATTGATAAAGTCCTTCTTTATAACATCAATTACAAGCATTAGCATAACTAAAATTAAAGCAACTATAATTAATACACTTTTTGAATAAAACTTCCATAAAAATGCTGAGAGAAAAACAAACAATAGCATAATTATAGAGTTTTCTATTATTTTCCTTTTTTCTATTCCCTGAGTCATTATACCCCTCCATAAAAACTAAGATTATAATTCTTTCAAATATCTACTTAAAGCATCTTGCCATGAAGGAAGACGTTTAAACCCATTATCATCTAACTTAGTTTGATTCATTCTTGAATTATGTGGTCTTTTTGCTTTAGCTGGGAAAGTATTGCTATCAACAGGAGTGACTTCCACATCAAGTCCTGCTTGTTTGAATATTTCACATGCAAAATCATACCAACTAATGAAGTCTCCAGAATTAGTTGCATGATATTTTCCATATTTATCAGTTTGAATCATATCTACTACTAACTTAGCTAAATCATAAGTATATGTTGGATTACCTATTTGATCATTAACTACACTTACAGCTCCTCTTTCTTTTCCAAGTCGAAGCATTGTCTTTATAAAATTATTCCCATTTTTACCAAAGACCCAAGCAATTCTAATAATGAAGTGTTTTGGATATGCTTCAACATATTCTTCACCTTCAGCTTTAGTTACTCCATATACATTTAAAGGATTTCTTTTATCATATTCTTTCCATGGAGAAGTTCCTTCTCCATCGAAAACATAATCAGTACTAAAATACATAATTGGAATATTAAGTTCTTTACATACTTCTACGATATTTTTAGTTCCATCAGCATTTACTTTACGACAAGTATCTATGTCATCTTCAGCTTTATCTACAGCTGTATAGGCTGCACAATGAACTACAGCATCGTAGTGCCCTTCTTTTATTACTTTATTTACAGAAGCCTTATCAGTGATATCCATTTCATCAATATCAACTCCAATAGCTTCGATGTTTCTTGATTTTGCTTCATTGACAACATCATATCCAAGTTGTCCTTTATATCCTGTTACTAATAATTTCATTTTGTATCTCCTTATTTTTTAGTTATTATATCGTTTTTTACATAGATGTAAAATTTATCAGATTTATTATTATCAATAATATATGAATAGAGGTGATAATCCAGTTTTTTAAAATACTTTTTGGCTGTATTTGACATTGTAACTATACAATCCATCTTATTATTATCTAATATATTTTTTACTTTTTTATACTTTTCCATATTTGGATTAAGAGAAAAATCCGTTAAGACTTGTTGGTCTTCATAACTATATCCCATGATTTTTATATCAGTATGTATTCTAAATGCAGCAGTATAATTAATTATATTAGGAGCATATATTCGATACGTTAATGCTGGGTATGTGTAATATCCATCTATTAAAGTCATACCAAATAAAGTAACTACTTTTAAAGGAACATCTAAATCTTTTGATATGATATTAATATGCCTACCTACTTCTACAGTACTATCAGGAGTAAGTTGTGGATTATGATAAATGGTTCTAATTGATCTAATAAGATCAACATTAGGGACTGATCCTATTATATTCTTAGATTGAGTATAAATTGAAATTGAACTCATTGCTATACAAAAAGCAATAAATAAAGGTGTTTTATGCTTTATATATTTAATAATTGTTGTACTAATTAAAACAAATCCAACTACGACCAGTAAATAAAAGACTGTCGAATAATTACGAGCCACAGGGAAGAAATATCCTCCTGATAATAAATTGTTAATATTATTAAGATAAGGAACGCACATAAGGACTGATAAACTAATAATAAGAATTGTAAGTTTAGTTAAAAAAGTATTCTTTTTTATAAATGTATAAATTATTAATAATAAATAGCCTACATAAAACAAAATTGAAGAACAATTCATTATCATAATATTGTTCCACATATATCCATTTATTGCATCACTATTAGGTAATAATAAATTAGTTCCAATAAAAACAAATATTATTATAAAAAGTAGAATATAATGTTTTTTATCAAATAAATAATACAATAAATAAACAAATCCGCATAAAACAAATAATGGAATAGCCGAAGATGATTTCGACAAGAAATCCATCCCTAGAATCAAATATATTAATATTTCTTTAAAACCAAGTTTTTCATAGGTAAGGAAAAAACTACCTATTATAAATGGAGAAATCAATCTTAGAAAAGAGGACCCAAAATATAAAGCATTAGTGTTTTTCCAATTATCCTCTAGAATTATTTTAATTCCAGTACTTTGAATAAAATCAAGAGTACAAAACATAACACATATTATGACCGTTAAATATTGAATTGTCTCTGCCTTCACCTTTATTTTTCCTAGTTTTGAAAGCAAAATAGAAATAAAATTATGAACTGCAGAGCAAATCATAAGCATTGTAAAAGCACTTAAACCAAACCTTATAAATATTGTTGGTAATGCTGTCGAAATAAATGCATATGCAGATGCTTCAATTTCCCAACTATTAAATAGATATGAAAAACTAACATTAATAATTTGCCCAGTTGACGGATCTGTAACAAATGGATGACTAGAATAAGGAAGTGACCCTACTTTAACTAGATAGTAGGCATCATCTGTTAGATTATCAATCCAGAATTTCCCAACATTACATAACATACAAACAATAAAAAATCCGATAATGAACAAAAAGAACCAATACCTTTTTAGAAAATCTAACACTCCATCTTTAAATAAGATAATATTATATTTTTTAAATCGATAAATGATAAAAATACATAAACAAACTATATAAAGAACTAATGGAATAAAAAACATCATATAACTAGCATCTAATAGTTGAACTATAACACCATAGATGGAAATCGGAAACAAATACAAAAAATAGCCAATTAATAGATATTTTGATTCTTGTTTTTTATTTTCTTTTGTTATCGCTAGTCCAAATGAATAACAAAACAGCGTAAACAAAAGAAAAAACACAATAGTTTTAAGATAATCTATCCACATAATATTCCCTCCCTATTTTTTATAAATTGAAATCAAATCACCAATCCAAGTTTTAGTTGTCCCAAATTTATGATATAGGCCTTTAAATTTTGAAATAAATATCGGCCATGCTTTATGATTTTTCATATTATTAGTTCTTTTTATTTGATAAGTTTTAAATTCAGTAACTAGTTGTTTATCGGTATTTGATAAATCTAAAGATAAAGCAAAGTCAGCGTTTTTAATTTGATCTAATTCCTGCTTCAATCTTTCGTTAATTCTTTTCCCTTTTTGAGTTACAACATTAGTATTAATTACTTCATCAAGTCCAATTGTATTATCATTATGAATACGATAATCGATTAACGATTCATTTAAAAAACAACATCCTTGTTTACTGGCTGCAATGATATTTAATTCCCAATCATGAGGAAGAAGTCCATTTGAAACTTGGAGATATATGTCTACTATTTCTTTTTTAATAGCCATACAACAACCTTGTGCAAAATTTTGATGTAATAAATCTTCTAAAGTTACTACAGTAAGTAACCCTTCTACTGGTTTTGCTAATAAATTATTATTTGATTTGTTTTTTAAACTTTTAATAGTAAATTGTGTGTCGTTTTGATCAATAAAGTTAAAACTAGATGCTAATGATAGAATTCTATCATTCATATATTTACACATTGTTTCAACTTTATCTTTATGCCATATATCATCTTGATCAGCTAAAAAAACAATATCCCCAGTCACTAACTTTAATCCATTTTTAAAATTATCAACAAAACCAACATTAGATTTATTAAAAAACAATTGCCAGTTTAATTTATTATCATTAACATACTTAGTGAGTATTTGTTGAGTGTTATCTAAAGAACAATCATCTAAGATATATACTTCATCTAATTTCTTTGTTTGGTTTCTAATAGAATCTAGTTGTTTAACTAAATATTTTTCGCCATTATAGGTAGTCATTACTAATGAAGTTTTCATAAATTCTCCTCATAAAAAAAGCTAGTTTAATACTAGCATTTTTATCTGTCTTATTCAATTGATTGCTTTGTTAGAGTATATGGTTTCTCTAATGACAAATTTGAATTATAATAAATATCTTTATAGTTACAATACTTATTATTTAAAGTTTTATTCTCATTTTCATTAAATTTAATTCTCATATTGTTTTCAATAATAATTTGAGGAACAAATATATTATGATTACCTTCTAATTCACTTTGAAGACATAAATCATATAAAGCGTAATCTAAAGAATAATTATCGTTGATTTTATTCAATAAATCTTTGTTTATAAAACATACTAATGGTTCCATAATGCTATAATTATAAGGAACTAGTAATGATCCATAAGCACCATAGTCCCAATAATGTGATGGGGCAAAAGCATTAACCAAAGTTGAATTGAATATTATACCACTACCAACAACTTGTTGATGATTAATAATTTTACATCCAACTATTCCTACATTTGGTTTGCTTAAATATCCTATACCTTCATCTAGCCAATCTACAGTAATTATTTTACTATGATTATTCATAATTACATATTTTTGGCATTCACAGTTATTAACAGCTTCTTTAATTCCTGTAACTAGGTTATCAGTATGAATAACATTGATACTATCATTTGTTACATGCATTTTATGCTTTGAAATAATTGTTACTTTATAGTTTTGATATAATGTTTCGTGTTTAATTGATTCAATACATTTTTTAGTTGCTTCAACATCTTCATCAGATATAATTAAAATCATTGTTTCAGGATTAGAATCATCTAAATATTCCACAAAATATTGTGTACTAATAACATTATCTATATTTACCTTTATATTCTTTTG
The DNA here is from genome assembly GCA_028749475.1 of Thomasclavelia sp. GTDB lineage: Bacteria > Bacillota_I > Bacilli_A > Erysipelotrichales > Coprobacillaceae > JAQVWN01. The sequence goes on along the minus strand of JAQVWN010000001.1, from coordinate 91,784 downwards.
CTTAAAATAATCTTCTAATGCTTTTTTACCAGCATCAGCCGCATAATTCTTTGCACCATCGCCACCAACTGCTGTTGACCCAGGGATCATCCGCCAATGGTATAGAATCTTTGATATATGATGTATCTTCTTAGTTACATTAGTTAATCTAAGGAATAAATCAAAATCTTGTGCTCCTTCATATCCTCTTCTAAATCCTCCAATAGAGTCTATTAACGTTTTTCTAATGACACTGAAGTGACAAATATAATTTCCTCCATATAGAGTATCTAAAGCAAAATCTGGTTTAAATTGGGGATCACTTTGGTTTCCTTCCATGTCAACTTTGTCTTCATCAGTATAAATAAAATCAATTGTTCTATCGTCATTAAGAACTTTGACTACTTCATTTAATGCATGAATATCCAATTTGTCATCGTTATCCATTAAACCAATATATTCACCAGTCGCTAATTCTAAAGCTGAATTAGTAGCTCTTGAGATATGTCCGTTTTCTTTTCGAAATACAACTTTAATTCTTTTATCTTGTTTCATATATTTACGTAACGTTTCAACAGTATCATTATTTGTAGAACAATCATCAGCAATGCATATTTCAAAGTTTTGATAAGTTTGATTAAGAATGGAATCCAAGCAATATCCTAAATACTTTCCTGGTACATTATAAACTGGCATAATAATAGAAATTTTAGGACTATATTCATAATCTTTGATTGGCTCAAAGACTTCATGTTTTTTAAGCCATTCATTGTATGCATCATCATCTTTCATATTTATGGCATTTTTGTAGAAGGCTTTTCTTTCTTTTTTTTGTCTTCTCATCTTTGTAAAAATTATTCCTTGAAAGATTTTGTATTTATGTATCATCTTATGCCCAATTCTTTTAAAGGAACTAGTATGAATTTCAGATATCTTCATTTCTTTTAAATCATTACAAAAGTACACATCTAGCTTAGTTACTTCTTTTGGTATCTTAATGGTATAGTTAAAAGTAGTTAGCTTTGAACGATATTTTATTATTTCTTGGGTGGCTATTACTTGATTACCATTTTTAACTATTAATTTATCAGCATCATTTTCAACCCATCCATTTATAAAAAGAGTCGGATTGTGAATACCACCAATAACACATTCATCTATTCTATATCGCATGTTATACACTCCTTTCTCTTTCTAACATAAAAGCTCCGTTTTTACTAAAATTAGGATTATAATACGGATCATTTAAAATATATTTATCCCACTTTTTATGCATATAGTTGTTAGCAGTAATAAATTTCTTATATTTTTCTCCCTTTGTATCTAGTCCTCGTGATTTGGATTCATAATGATATAACTCTATTTGAGGAACAAGAACATTGTAATAACCAGCATCTAGTAGTTTACAACAGAAATCTACATCATTATAGGCAACAGCTAAACTTTCGTCTAATCCTTGAACCTTTTCATATTTTTTTCTTTCAACAGCTAAACATGCCCCTGTAACAGCCGCAAAATCATATGGAATAAGTAATCTACCGACAATGCCTACATCTTCCCTTGGTTTAGTTAAAAAAGCATGATATGCAATTGAATCGAAAAGGCCTAATATGATTCCACCATGTTGAATGGTATTATCTGGATATAACAGTTTTGGTCCAACTGCACCAATATGCGGTTGCATTGCATAACCAACCATAACAGATAACCAATTTGATGATATGATTTTCGTATCATTATTTAATAATAAAATGACATCACTATTTGACTCTTTAACAGCTAAATTATTAATTGCTGAATAATTAAATTCAAAGTCTGCTTTAATAACTCTAAAGTTTCCTTTGTTTTCATATTGCTTAAGCAAGGTAAAGGTATCTTCATCGCAGCTTCTATTATCTACTATAATTATCTCATAATTACTATAATCAGTCTTATCATAGATAGATTCTAAACACTTACGGGTAACATCTGCGTTATCTTTCACTGGAATTATAATAGAAACAGATGGTTCCTTAGAATATGTGTATTCCACCTTATAAACAGTTGATTTATTAGCACTATCTACTCTTGCAGTAGCGTTTCTTCTTGCTAAAGCATTGTTGACTGCTTTAATTCCTTTTTCTATAGCATAGCCTTTACTATCAATGTTTAAAGAAGTTGATCCTTCAATCATTCGCCAATGATATAGAATTTTAGGAATGTGATATATATTATTAGTACTTTCTGTGATTTTTAAAAACAAATCATGATCTTGAACACCTTCTAGTCCAACTTCAAAAGCGCCAACCTTTTCAACTAATGTTTTTCTAATAACTGTAAAATGAGTAATATAATTTAAACCTAATAAAGTATCTGGAGAAAAATTTGGTTTAAAATGAGGGTCACAACGATTCCCCTTTAAATCTAGTTTATCTTCATCACTATATATTAAATCTAATTTGTTGTTATGATTTAATGCCAATACATTTTCGTATAATGCATCAATAGCTAAAGTATCATCATTATCTAATAAACATATAAATTCCCCTTGTGCCATTGCGATTGCATCATTTGAGGCCTTAGAAATATGCCCATTGCTAGTTCGATGTTTTATCTTTATCCTTGAATCTATCATTTCATATTTTTTTAACGTTTCAAGTGTTTCTTCTTTACTTGAGCAGTCATCCACAATACATACTTCAAAATTTTGATAAGATTGATTTAAAACCGAGTCTAAACATTCACTCAAAAGAGATCCATCAACATTATACACTGGTATTATGATAGACAATAATGGCTCATATTGTTGCTTTTCTATTGTATCTTTCGTCTCAAATACTTCAATCCATTTTAAATAGTCAGATTGAATATAAGGGTTAAGTAATACTTCCCCTTTACTATTTACTCTACCAGTAAATCTCTTAAGATAGTCTTTCCAAAGACTAAGAGGTATAAGAAAATGATGCTCTCTCCATAAGAATCTAATTCCTCTAGAAAAGAGTAAACATAAACGCCCAACTTTAGATATAATAGAATGTAAAAATTGATAAAATTTCAATAACCAATTAATTTTCTTTTGATAAAGTTTATAATATTTACCTTCATTAAGATATGCTAATGTTATTTTTTTAGATTTATTTGGTACGGGTATTTCTATTTCTAATTTGTTTTTTGCTAAAAGTTTAAAAGTAAAATCGATTTGTTTATTATCGCTGAACGCAAAAAAAGATTCAGGTACTAATAAGTCTGTAACTATCACACTAATACTCATTTGTCTGCACCCTTTAACGTTTATATGATTAATCTTATAGACATTATTAGGAGTCAATTTAATTTGTGATAGTTCCATGTTAAATCTCCTCTGCGAATCCTTTTTCAAGTTTTCTAAATATTAGTAATCCTAATATGAACACTACAATTGCGCATACTACAACAAATACCATGCTATATGTAGGTGGTACTTGATGATACATAAATATATCTCTATATATATCCATAAAGTGTCTAAATGGATTTAAATTTATGATAAATAATACTGCATGTGGTATTCCTTGAAATGTACTTAAGTCATATAAAATTGGAGTACCATAGAATAATAAGTTTATTAAAAATGCAATGATGTATTCAGTATCTTTAATATAGACATTTATAGCACTTAGTCCAAGGACTAATCCTAAAGTTAAAATATATTGGACCATTGCAAAAAATGGAAACAAAATTATATGCCATGAAATACCTAAGCCACCCATTACACAAAATAGTAACATGATGATAGCTGAAATAAAGAAGTTAATTAATCCACTAGTAACAACTGAAATAGGTAATATTTCTCTTGGAAAATATACCTTCTTGATTATTCCTTCATTTACTCTAATAGTACTAATTCCTTGATTGATTGAAGTAGTAAAGAATGTCCATGGAATAATACCTACTACTAAGAATTGTAAGTAATTATCTACAGTATTTCTAAATAAATATGGGAATACAATAGCATATACTGCTACTGATAATAGTGGTGAAACAAATGACCATAGTACACCTAAGAATGATCCTTTATATTTCCCTCTTATTTCTTTTTTAACATTTGATTTTAATAATTCTCGATATTGATATAGATCTTCTATTAATTTCATATTTATTCCTACTCTTTATCTGTAATACTAAAACTTAAAGTTTTAGTAGCTATTTCTTTGCCTTCATGTAAAACACGAACAATTACTGTATGTAAACCACTAGGTATATCTTTTTCTTTTATTATTGTTGTAAAGCCAGCTTTGGCATTCAAACTAGCTCCACCACAAGCTTCTTGATAGTGCATTAAAACATCTTTTCGACTATAACGTTTTGGTACTTCATATAATTGACCATCAAGATATACTTCAACAATACTATCATTGACATTACTTACTTCCCAACCTTTTACTTCAACATCACCACTATTAAACGTATTAACATCTGGTTTTTCAACTGTTAGGACACATTCAAGATTATTTGGATTATAATTTTGAACTGTTTGTGCATGGTCTTGAATAACTTGATTTAAGTAACAATCTATTACTTCTTCAGGCTTACCATCCATTTTAACTTCACCATTATAAATCCAAATAGCTCTAGTACAAATCTTTCTTATCATATCTAAACTATGAGAAACGATAACAATAGTTTTATCACTTTCTTTAAGTTCTTGAAGTTTAGCAAAACATTTATCTTGGAAATATTGATCCCCTACTGCTAAAATTTCATCAATCAATAAGATATCAGCATCTACATTAATCGCAACTGAAAAGGCAAGTCTCATATACATTCCTGATGAATATGTTCTAACAGGATTATCAATAAATTCTCCAAGTTCAGAAAACGCAATAATATCATCTATTCTATTTTCAATTTCAGCACGAGTTAAGCCAAAAATTGAAGCATTAAAATATATATTTTCTCTACCTGTAAAGTCTGGATGAAAACCAGCTCCTAGTTCTAATAGCGAAGTTAATTTGCCATTACACTCTAATGTTCCTTTAGTTGGATAAAGAATTTTAGTCATTAACTTAAGTAATGTTGATTTACCACTACCATTAGTTCCAACTAAAGCAACAGTATCCCCTTTAGGAATATCAATATTTATATCTTTTAATACATGATGTAATTGTGGCTTTTCTTTTTTCCAAAACACTAATCTCTCTTTAAGTGTTTGAGGTTTATCAAAGACCATTTTAAAATCTTTACTCATGTGTCTAACTTCAATTGAGTTGTTTTTATTTTCCATAATACCACCTTTAAAATCTTACTTATTATAGCATATCTAATTACTAAATCATATATTATCAAAAGTTGCATATTAAATCTAAATAATTCGCAAAATAATTCTTTTTTTAGTTTTAAAAGCAAACAAGCCAGCTTTTATTCCAGTTTAAATACGTAATAGATATCCTTAAGCCCAACTAACAAAAAGCCTCAAGTTCAATAGCATACTAAAGGCTTTTTATTTTTTCTTTAATTTTTATAGATAAGTCATTTATCAATTTGTCTTTCATTAGTATTAAACAAATAAAGTAAATACAAGTTCCACAAATAGCAATCATCAACGTATGAATAATTGAAGGAGTTAATTTCAAGGAAATAAACATTACTACAACAAACATTATGATACTAGAAAGTATATATTTATAATTATCTTTTAATATTTGCAATAGATTAAAATCTTTCCTAACAAAATACAATTGAGCCCCAGTAACGCACATTTCGGCTATAACAGTAGCAACTGCAGCACCTAAAGATAAGAAATGTGGTATTAATATAAAATTAAAAAACACATTTATACATGTTCCAAGAACAACAGAAAGGGTGTATTCCCTTTGCCTTCCAATCGGTAATAAAAACTGTGTCCCCATAACATTACTAAAAGCAATAAATACAAGTATTGGAGATATCAACATCATGTTTGGAACCACTTTATCATAACCACTTCCCAAAAACCAAGGTACTATATTTGAACTAACTGCGATAAGCCCAAACATCATCGGGAACGATAGGAAAAAAGTAAACTTTAGAGAAACGCCCAAATACTCTTTGACTTTCTCCATTTCATTTTGTTTAAACAGGTTGGCTACTCTAGGTAACATAACAGTTCCCAAAGATGTAACTAATGTCAATACGATTCTAACAATTGTCTGTGATTGTTGATAGTACGCTACCTCTGCATTGTCATTAGTCAAAGCACCTATCATGGTTTTATCTAAAGTTGTATAAATTGATACAGCGATTTGAGGCAGGAATAATACAATTGTAGGTTTTATATGCCTTTTTAGCTCCAAATTATGACAATTTGATAAAGAAACAAACTTTGGCATATAAAGCCACATTGATAAAACACCTAATAACAAAACAGAAGATTGACATAAAATGTATAGATATAAATCTGATTGACTCTTTACAAATGTAAATATTAAAATTACTCCAGCAATCTTAACAATCGCATTTCTCAAAACTATTTTTTGGAAATCCTCTATTCCTTGGAAGAACCATGATATATCAAACATTGATGAAATTATATCTAGGCTCATAATCATAAAAATAGTTGAATATTGACCATGAGATGCAAGAGTAAAGAAATATATAACTAAGCTAATACTTACCGTTATAATTCGTAAAATAACAAGTTCAAAAAATATCTTATCTCTCTTATTCTTATCTTGTTGGTAATAAGCTATTTCTCGTTGTGAGTATAAATTAAGCCCAATACAACCAAACAAAATAAAATATTGAACAATTGAGTTAGTATATCCATAAGTACCAACTCCTTTAGCTCCAATAACTCGAGCGATATAAGGAGTTGTTATTAAAGGAACAATAATCAATAGAATTTGATAACTCAAATTGTATAAGTAGTTTTTAGCAACTTTATTCATCTAATCAAGTTCTTTCTTTACACATTTTAATGCTTCATCGATGACATTATGCATATCATAATATTTATATTGACCAAGTCTTCCACCAAAAATAACCTTGTTTTCTTGATCAGCCAATTCTTTATACTTTTGGTATAAAGAATTGTTTTTATCATCATTCATAGGATAATAAGGTTCATCACCTTTTTCCCATGTAGATGAGTATTCTTTAGTAATTACTGTTTTAGGTTGTGTTCCATATTCAAAATGTTTATGTTCAATAATTCTAGTATATGGGACTTCATAATCTGTATAGTTAATTACTGCATTCCCTTGATAATTTTCTTGATTTAAAACTTCAGTTTCAAATCTTAAACTACGATATTCAAGTTCACCGAATTTGTAGTTATAGTATTGATCTATCATTCCAGTAAATAATACTTTATCAGCCATAGACTCCAATTCTTCTCTATGTTCAAAAAAATCATAGTTAAGTTTTACATCGATACCATCTAGCATCTTTTCAATGATTTGGGTATAACCGCCATTAGGAATACCTTGATACAAATCATTGAAATAGTTATTATCATATGTAAATCTTACAGGCAATCTCTTAATAATAAATGAAGGTAATTCATTACATGGTTTACCCCATTGTTTTTGAGTATAACCTTTTATTAATTTTTCATAGATATCTTTACCTACTAATGATATAGCTTGTTCTTCAAGATTTTTAGGATCAGTAATACCTGATTCTTTTCTTTGCTTTTCAATAATTTCTTTTGCTTGAGCAGGTGTTTTGATATTCCATAACTTAGAAAAAGTATTCATATTGAACGGCAAATTATATACTTCATTCTTATAGAAGGCTACAGGTGAATTAGTATATCTATTAAATTCAGCAAACTGATTAATATAATCCCAGATATCTTTATTAGATGTATGAAAGATATGAGCACCATATTGATGAACATTTATTCCTTCAACTTCTTTCGTATAAATGTTCCCAGCAATATGATCTCTTTTATCAATTACTAAACATTTCTTTCCTCTTTTATTAGCTTCATAAGCAAATATTGATCCAAACAGTCCTGAACCAACTACTAAATAATCGTATTTTTCCATATTTCCTCTTTCCTTAAGGTAAATAATTAGGGTTTTTACCTAAATTGTTTTTTCTTCCATCTCTTAATGCATCTTTATAGAGTTGAATAATATATTTATCCTGTTTGTTTTTATTCTTAAAAACTGTTCTGTATACTATTGCCATCCTTATTTTTAAAATAGTTTTTAGATTGTCAAAAACTCCATAATACTTTTTTCTTATATCTATTGAATTGCGCATTCCATAATAATTTTTCCAACTAACTTTCACCTGGCTAGAATTAATTAACGTTTTATGATTAAGTTTAGCTTCATTAATATTTCTTATTATTCCTTGAGTTCTAAGTCTAATTGAATACTCAGAATCGTCATGCCAAATAAAATATTCCTTTATTGGGTAGCCTATTTTTTTGACAGCTTTTGATGAGATATAGACACCACAAAAAGTTGTAAAATCATAATCAAAGTAATTTTGAATGTAATCAGCTTGGGTAGAATGGCTTACTGTGAAGGATTTATTACTTTTTGCATATGATCTATGTCCAAAGTCAACATTTCCATTGCAAACAACCGTACCAGAAAATCCACTAACATTTTCAGCAATTTTTTCATTAGAAATACACTTCGAAATAATCTCATTATAGTTTGTTGAAATCATCGCATCATCATCAATTAAAAGAGTCCAATCATTCTCATTTTCAACACTTTTTTTTAATCCATAATAGAACCCTCCAGATCCCCCAAGATTATCTTCTAAATCAATGACTGTTAATTCATCTTTTATAGTTTCCAAATACACTTCAGTACCATCTGTACTGGCATTATTAACTACAATAATCTCATTAAATTGTTTTGATTGATTGAATACATTTCCAAGGCACTCTTTTAACAGTTCTAATCTATTAAAAGTAACTATAACCACACTAATCTTCATCATTATTTCCTCCATCAAATTACCTTTTTACAATTTTATAAAAAAACGAATGAACATAATATAGTTTTAAAAATCGTTTTTTGTAAAAGCATTTAAAATTAACATATTCTTTAAATCCTATTCCTTTAATTTCTTTAATCTGTTGTTTAGTTATCAAAAAATCAAATCCTGGGTTTTTTCTAAACTCAGTCATTATTTCACAGAATTGTTTTCTGCTGACTTTTTTGTTCCCCGTTAAAATACTATTTATCATATAATTTATATAACGGACACTTAAAATTGCTCCCCATTTTACTGGATCAATAATATTATTTTCCCTTACTATTCGATTTTCAGCAACTAATAACTTATTGATATTAGTAACCATACTCAAATTGGTTTTTTTGCTTGTACTATGTTCTATTCTTCTTAACCAATTATAGTAGGGTTTTTTGTTGTTAATGACTAAATTTTCAATACTCTTCATTACATCTAAATTAAATAATATATCTTCTCCTCCACCATGAAATGACTCGTCAAAGACAATATTATGCTCTTTAATAAAATCTGTTCTATATAAATGATCCCATGCTGTTCCTATTATAGTTCGGATTTCATAATACTTTTTCATAATATTAGAGCGACCTTTAATAACACCATCAAAATCACTTAAAATAGTTGCTTTACTTACGACCTTATCATTTTCAATAAGTTGTCTTTCATAAGCAAAGCGAATTACATCAGCATTATTTTCTTTTGCTAATGTATAATTATCCATGAGTGAGTCAGGTTCCATCGTATCATCATTATCACAAAATCCAATATACTCCCCTTGTGCAATAGACATGCCATAGTTCCTAGTTGCACAAACACCAGAATTTTTCCTATGTATAGCTTTCACCCTTGAATCTTTTTTTTGAAACTCATCACAGATTTGAGGGCTATTATCAGATGAGCCATCATCTATCAACAACAATTCGAATTCTTCAAAAGTTTGCTTCAGAACAGATTCAACTGCAACACTAAGATACTCTTCTGAATTATATACTGGCATAATAATGCTGACCTTAACTTTACTCATTCTATTTCTCCATTTGATATTTTAAACTATTTATTAATCTCTCATACATTTCTCTTAAATCGTATTTAGGTCTCCAACCTAATTCCATCATTTTATGATTGTTAAGTTTTAACTTAACATCAGGAGCATATCCGAAAATTTGATCACCTTTAGGCAAATCAATAACCACTTTACTATTTCCATTTGAGAACTCTTTGCAAACCATACTAGCCATATTTTTAATGGATATATTTGTTGCTTCATTACTGATATTATAAGCCTCTGCATTATTTCCTTTTTCTAATAGGATAAACAAAGCATTTATAACATCGGAAGTGTAACAATAGTTCCCTACTGATTCACCTTTTGAATGCAAAATAACATCTTCTTTGTTGATTACACTTTTTGCGATACTTGCAAATATTCTATTTTCATTCCAATTTACACTTGATCCAAAAGTTTGTGACAGCCTTGCGATAACAACATTTACTCCATATTGAGATGCATAGCTAGCACAGATGTTTTCACACATCCTTTTTCCTTCTGAGTAACAACTTCTTACTTGAAGCGGATTAATATATCCTAAGATACTCTCATCACAATATTCTTTTCCTTCATAAGGAATACCATACATCTCCATTGATGATAAGTAAACTACTTTTTTTACAGCCTTTTCTTTTGCTAATTCAAGAATATTCATGGTTCCATCAATAGAAGTTTTAATAGTATCTACTGGTTTAGTGATGAAAAACTTTGAAGCAGTTGCACTAGCTCCATGAATTATATAATCAATATTCAAAACACATTCTAATTTCTTTGTAATATCTTCTACTACATATTCAATATCACTATTTCCAAAAATCATTTTTGCTTTTTTTTCACTTCTAATTAGAGCTATAATTTTAATATTTGAATTATTCAGTTCGTTGCACATTAATAAACCTTTTATTAATGTAGAACCAACTAAACCAGTTGCTCCAGTGACAAATATAGAAGAATTATAAAATTGTTTATTAATACTATTAGCAATATCAATTAAATCCTCTTTTTCAATTGGATTATTCATCTTCTTCACCTTCACAATCCTCTACCCAAGCTTTGAAAACATAAAAATCAGATGGTGTAGTTATTTTAATGTTTTCCGCAGGTCCCATAACAGTTTTTAAATCATACCCGTAATATCTCATCATAGTTGCTGAATCAATAAAATCTTGCCGATTTTCTTTATTAGCTTTTAAATGAGATGAGTATATATCATTAACTCTAAAAGTTTGTGGAGCTCTTGCTAGCATACATTTTGATCTATCAATTATATTAGTAACAACATTATCATCATTTGTATTGATAATTGTTTCTATTGCAGGACTAACCGTAATAGCATCACCAAAATCTTTCGTAGTAAAAATGTTGTCGTTAATTATATCTTGGTTAATTAATGGCCTAACACCATCATGAATCAAAACAATATCTTCCTTTGGATTAGGTGAAAGAGTATATACTTCTTTTAATCCATTAAAAATAGAGCCTTGGCCAGTTTCTCCGCCAGGAACTATTTTGACTACTTTGGTAATATTAAATTTTACTAGCAACTCTTTTAAATAATCAATCCAATCTTTAATACATACAACAACAATATTATCGACATTATCATTTTGTTCAAATAATTCTAAAGTATAGATAATAATAGGTTTATTTTTGTACTCTAAGAATTGTTTTGGTTTACTAGTTAATGTCATTCTTTTGCCAGATCCACCGGCAAATATTAGTGCAGATACTTGCATACTACCTAACCTCCATGTTAATTAAGCAATTTTTGAAACTTTTTTTGAGTAGAAATTAATAATTCTAAAATTTAATCCATGAAAACCATATAAAAATAGTTTTAAAATGACATATCGTTTAAAATTTAAACTCTTTAAATGTTTTAAAGAATTCTTATCAATGTTTGTAAAACATTTGTTTTTAGCAAATTCTCTTACCATCGATTTTTTCTTTTTCTTTGAGTAAGGACATGCTTTATTTTGCAATGCTAAATAATATCCAAATACATAATAATTTGTGAGGATATCTTCCCAATTACCAGGATAAAGTTTTGTCAGGTCTTTTTCCAAAATATATTTATACTCTAGATCCAAACATATTTGTAATGATTCAATTAAATTATCAGAATACTTTCTAGTAGTACTATGGCTCATTCTTAAATTCCATTGATAATAAGCTTTTGGATTCATAACCATAGTTTTGACATACTTGTAGTATTCGATATTAAAATAATAATCTTCACATCCAAATCTAAAACTTTCAGGAAATCTTACATTGTTTTCTTGAATTACTGATTTCTTGTATAGATTACACCAAACCCCTGAAGAAATATTACGTTGAATATTGTAATATTTTAAAATATCTTTTTCTTCAACAATTTTAAAATCAAATTTGTAACTATATGCTTCTTCTATTACTTTATCATCTATATAATTAATTCTTTTTCGTGCAAATTTTACAATATCCGCATCATATTTTTTAGCATAATCTATATTATCTTTAATAAGATTAGGCAAGAACACATCATCATTATCACAAAATAAAATATATTCTCCCTTAGCAATTGATAATCCTAGATTTCTAGAAGCGCACATGCCTTCATTCTCTTTGTGAATTGTTTTAATTCTGTTATCCTTTTTAGAATAATCGTCACATATAGTTGAACTTCCATCAGATGATCCATCATCAATAAGAAGAATTTCCATGCTCTCATAGTTTTGATTCAAGATAGAATCAATTGCAGTAGAAAGATATTTTTCCGAATTATAAACAGGGATAATAACTGTAACATCAACTTTACTCATACATTTCTCCTATCATTGTTTTTATCAATATAATATGCTTCAAATCCATGAAAGACTCGATCTTCTTCTTTTGGTAGTTGCATATAATCTCCATACATGACAGTAAGATACTTATCATAACCTATAGGAATAGGAAATTTACCATCTTCAAATTGATGATAAGTAACATCAGAGAACCATGATTTATCAAAGAACTCTTTATCATCAACAGTCCAAACCATATTTCCAATATTATTACCATCTTTTATCTTTGCATTATCTAAAATTTTCTTTACCCAATAACTGCTATCTTTACCATGATATAAAATATTATATGCTAGCTTTCCAAAGAATCCTAAAACCTTCTTCTTAAATGAAGTTAAGTTACCTGCGACATAGATCTTATTAAAAAATCTTGCCTTGTTATTCTCTTTTAATATTCTTTTTATTTCGTCTTTGTCATTTGGCCAAGTGTCTAAACAAAAAATATCTACCCAAATACCTAAACAAAACTTTTTCTTGATATCCTTTTCATAAACAATTGTATTAGTATCAATTATCTTCATAAAAGGATATGGATAGTCTTTGTCATATGGGATTGCAAATTGATAACGAGAATCATCATCTAAGCAATCTCGTTTGTCTTTAACTAAGTCTCTAAGTCTATCAAAGTCTTTTCTTAACAAACATATATCAATATCATCATCCCAAGGAATAAATCCGTTATGTCTAATAGCCCCTAGTAGAGTCCCACCACATAAAAAATATCGGACATCATTCTTTCTTGCAAATTTATCAAATTCTTTTAATGCTGCAAGTTCTAATCCTTGAATTTCATTTGATTGTACTTTTTTCATAGAAGCTCCTAACTATTAATTAATAATTTTGCAAATCTATATATCTTATTTAAATAGGCTTTAGATGTAAAGGTTAATTGAAAACCATCTTTAATAAATTTAAGATAGTGTTTTTTTTGTATATCATTTAAAGTTTTATTGAATCTAACATTAGCTAAAGAATATTTTTTAGCCTTCTTTTCATTATAATGTTCGCTCACATATTTTTTAGCATCTTGTATATTGCTAATATTACCCTTTGAATACTCATGAGTTATATACTTACAATATAAGAATTGTTCATACAAATTAGATCTTGATAAACTATCTGCGCTCATTCGATAATATAAAACACACTCATTTATGTTAGAAATAACATATCCATCTAAAACTGCTCTTAACGTAAAATCATAGTCTTCACATAATGGCATTTCTCGGTAACCATTAAGTTTATCAAACACTTCTTTTTTTCCAAACCAAGTCGGGTGAGAAATGACTTGATTATATTTTAATAGTTTTTTTATCTTTTCTTTATCAGTTGGTACTTTTTGAATAGCGTAGATTATTTCTCCATTATCAGCTACCATCGATGATAATCCCCCGATGAGATCACAATTATTTTTTTCCAGATAATCTAATTGCAATTGTAACCTAGTTGGAAGTGATATATCATCAGCATCCATTCTAGCAATGTACTTACCTTTTGCTAATTTAAGTCCTTTATTAAGACTATAAGTTAGGCCCTGGTTTTTATCATTTATTTCAAATACTATACGATTATCATTTTTTTTATACTCATTTATCAAATCAATATGAATTTGATTTGATGGATTATCCAAGATAATGATAAATTCTATATCTTTATAAGATTGATTTAGAATTGATTCAATAGATTGTTTTAATTGTTCTATTGGCTCCTTATAAGTAGCCATAATTACAGATACATTAGTCATCATAATCTCCTATCCATATTCCCGTTAAGTCTAACACATTTAAAGATATCTCTCAATAATTCATATCAATCAAAAAAGGGGAGTTATCACCTCCACTTTTTTACAGTTCAATTTTTTTATTTTTTTAGTCTTATTATCTTTAGCATTAATTTAAAAATAGAACTTGGCATATATGAGATGAGCAGTTCAAATTTCACAATATCTGGTGCTAAGTAAGAATAACGTCGAAGTTGTTTTCTATTATGAGTTTTTCTAGCATTAATAAAACGCCCCACTTCATCCCTGTCTTTCCACTTTGGGTACTTTTTTAATACTTCTTTATATATATTTTCATGAACAATTATTCTATAATCATAATACTCCTTTTTTGTATTAACCCCAGCTAAAAATCCACTCACATTATTCCCATGACGCCTGTAATCAACAAGTGGCTCATCAATAAAAGAGACAATTCCTTCTATTGCCGCACAATTAATCAACCATTTATCTTGAGCTGCTCCAAAAGGGATTGTGCTTCTTGCAAAATCACCATCAGCAACCAGACAATTTCCAATAGCATATGTTACAAACAAGTTATATTTTGCAATATCATCACCAGTTTTCCATCTATTATAATTCTTAGCAATGTCATTTTTTCTAGCACTTTCACTTACCACTTCATCGTTTTGATTAATAATCCTATGATCCGATGCGACCAACAAAGAGTTATCATCTTTAAGAACCTTTATACTTTTTTCTATTTTATCATTATGCCAAACATCATCTTGGTCACAAAGTGCAATATATTTTCCATTTGATTGCTTCAACAAATATTCAAAGGCCCTAAAGAACCCTATATTATTATTAAGATTAGGAACGAAAGTAATAGGGAACCTATTAAAATAACGCTTTATTAATTGTCTATCAACTCTTTTATCAATACAGTCATCAAAAATGAATAATTCAATATTATGATATGTTTGATTGTTTAATGACTGAAGTTGTTTTATTAAAAAATCTATATTTGGGTTAAATACTGATAGTAAAATATCAACTTTTTCCATTTCTTTCTCCAATGTTTAAAGATATCATTCTCCTAAAGGAGAATTTGTTGCTGGTGTAACGGGTGTTGTGTACCAAGATACAACATAAACTGTAGCACCATTATATGTTCTAGTTGTCACAGAGTTGACAGTTAAAGAAGTGTCAGATACTTTAGTGGCATAAAGTGCATCAGCTTCAGATTTACTATAATAGCTCTGATAAGTAACTGTGTTAGAACCTTCAATATACGTTCCTGAATCAGCTAGACCACTTGTTGGTGTACTTGGTTCTTGAGTTTCTGGTTCTTCAGGCGTATTAGTTGGAGTTTCGTACCATGTAATCACATAAACTGTATTACCGTTATTATCAGTTGATTTACTAATTCCTAAAGTAGTGTACTCTCCTCCAGCTTTAAGTTCTTTATTCTTCTTACTTGCTTCGGCATAACTATAATATTTTTCATAATAATACTTTGTACCATTTGATTTATAAGAGCCTGAATCATAAAGACCACTTGTTGGCGAATCTGTTTTAGTTGAATCATCCTGATTGTTTTCCCAACCATCATCAGTGTTCTTTCCATAATCCTCTGGAACTTTAACATCTGGATCAACAGTTGAATTGTAATAAACATAATAATTATGCACATCATCGGTAGGAATATCAATTGTATCAACTAGATCAAATCCTAATTTAGCAAGAATAGTTGTTTTATCATTAGCCGTTGATACTATACAGTTAATTGGATAATCATTTAATTGTGTTGAAAACGTTTTAGTATTCTGTCTATTTACGGGGGTTTTTATAAAATTCAAATAATTCTGACAATCAGTTCCAGAATAGTTTGAAAAAACACTACCTTGTTGGGTACCAAATCTGGCTATTGAAGATGGAACATTTATATCAGGGGCATAAGTCCTAATTAGTAATGTTAATGAATGTGAGTAATTACCAATTGTAACACTGTCAGGAATTAAAGCATTAATTGTTTTGTTTTCTTTAACTTTAAGTTGAGTTAAAGATTTAGCTAATTCAATAGTTGATTGAGGAGTGATATTTGGATTATCTTGATAATACGAAAACGCACTTGTGATTGAACCATTATTTACACCAACGAATAAAAGTAGAAAAATTGCAAAGCAACTTAAGCATAATCTAATAATAATTTTTTCTTTTTTAATATATTTATAAATTAAATATACTATTTCAAAAATTGATATCACTATTATTGCATAAATAAATCCAGTGGCCGCTCTTTGCTCAACAAATTGATAAAAAGATAAACTCTCGAACATATTATTTAGTGGATTTATTAAAATAGTTGTAACTAAACAAAGCATTATTCCATTAAGTAAAATGACACTGTGATTTTTCTTAAAAAACGCTACTATTGTAACGATTGCAATAACAATCATTGCCCATAATAATAAAGGTTGATGCAAGTTACTTGATAATGTTTTTATAGTAAGTTCTTGAAATAAAGAATTTTCAGGGAATACCATTTGGACAATTATAAAGGCAATTAATAACATTCCTCCTATTATTTTGTCCCTTTTTTCTTGTAATAGTAGTTTTATGCAAAAACCATATCCAAATACTACTATGCTTAATGGTACCACAACAGTTGATTTTGATAGCAGTGTTACGCTAATCAAGCCATAAAATATGAAGTCTTTAAATCTAATTCTCTCATTATCAAACAATGGTAACATCAGCATAAACACGCCTGATGTTCTAACTAATGTTGACCCATAATACATTGCTGTTTGATATTGCCATATATCATAAACATTAAAAATATTATGTTCTACTAAAAAACTTTCTCCAAAACCAAATAAAACAATAATAAAGGTTACATATTGTAACATATGAGGATTATGAAGCTTTTCAACAAATATTTTTTCAGCTATAGCAATAATGGAAATTCCATAAAGGAAATAATTAAACCAAGCTAAGAATAATCTGCAATATATTACAGGATCTATTTTTAAAACAGATGAAAAGAAGGCCGCTTCCATTTCAAAGGTATTTAACATGTATGAGTTAAAAATAAATTTTTGGGCAGATAGCCCAGTCGATGGTGTCGTCCAAAAAGGGTTGGCTCGGTATGGAAAAGAACCTATCGCACTTAAATAATAGCCATCATCCCCGCAGTTACTACCAAGGATATATGATAACCCAGTTAGTGAAACTAGTATACAAACTGTTGCAACCAAAAGTACAAACCAGTGGTTTTTTAAAATCATTAATGGTCCTTCTGGAAATAGTTGCACTTTATATTTTTTAATTAATCTAATCGATATTATAAATAAAAGAATAATTAAAAATATCATATAATAAACAAATGTCATCCATGAAGCATTTAATAATCGCATAGGTATTCCACCAATAGCCACAAAAAAGCTATAGATAACGTAACCAACGATAAATCTATGAGCAAAACTTTCATGATGGATGCTAATAGCACTCCCCAATGTATATAAATATGATATAAAGAGTATTATAAATAATACTCCTACTAAATATTGCATATTAATCTCCTATTTCTTATCTTGTTTTTTTTGTCTATTTTCTTCATCAATTCTTCTTTGATGAGTAAGTAAACTCATCTTTTGAATAAGCTCTTTATTTTTTTCTCTCAAACTAGATATTTTAATTGTTTGTAAGAAAAGAATAAGATACAAGAAAAAGACAAAAATACATAAAACAAAATTACTTGTAGACATAAATCCTAATAATGATCCAGCCCATACAACAAATCCTGGGAAAATACTAAACAATAATAACAGTAACCCCCACAAAATCCAAATAATTGCATCATCAATATTTAAACTATGTTTTCTAATACGTGAAAGAATAAAGAATAACGTTGCCAAACTAACTACTAAGAATAGTATTCTTAATCCTAATTGCATCCCCACTATTTTTTTCCTCTCTTTCTAAATGGTTGAATAAATAATATTGAAATAACCATTCTTCCCATATATTTGATAGTATTTATAAGGTTTAAATATGATTCACCGAATTCTCGATCGTTCATTTCAACTTGAACTTCAGTGATTTTTTTTCCTTTTTTTATCATAAAAACTAAAGTATCTGGTTCAGGCGGATTATTAATACTTCTAGCATATTCTTTAATACAATCTCTATCATATGCTCTAAATCCACTAGTTGGATCCTTGATAGTTTGTCCTGTCGTTAATTTTATTAAAAATGATATTAACCTGCTCCCTAGCATTCTAGCAGTAACAGGTTTTTTCTCTGTAACAAATCTAGATCCTATAACAATATCAGATCCATTTTCTATTTCCTTGACTAAAGTAGATATATACTTGGCACTATGTTGACCATCACCATCAAACTGAATAGCAATATCATAATCATTTTCAAGGGCATATTGAAACCCTGTTTGGACAGCACCAAACAAACCTAAATTACAAAAACCATCAATATAGTTATAATGAAGTTTCTTTACCACTTCAATGGTGTCATCTTTTGATCCATCATTAATGACCATATAATCCACTTCGGGTGCATTGTTCTTAATATCTTCTACAGTCTTTTCTATATTTCTTGACTCATTGTAAGCAGGTATTATTATTAGAACTTTTTTCATTTACTATTGTCCTCCACAATTTCTATTCCATTATATCAAATACAGCCATTATATTAAAGGATACAATTATTCCTTAAGCATTCAAATAATAGACTTTCATTAAAAAATTATGATTGAATAAAAGTTGAAACAATCATTTGCAGTATAACTACTTAAAGCCATAAATACAACAAAATAAATCATTTTATATTGTTTATCAAAGTAAGATTCCGTAATAAAAAGAAGTCAATAATATTTTCATCTTATTCAAATTAACTAATCTTTTTTATATTTTAAAGCAAGCATTCTTATTGCTATAGATAAGATGCAAACTTATCCACTTGTATCTCCTTATTTACATTCGATAAAAAAACATTACCACAATGTGGTAATGTTTTTTCTATTCAACATCAAACATAGTTAAATCATCAAATGTTTGTCTTCTAATTACTTCTCTACTTTCACCTTTATAAGTAAAGATTACTGGTGGTTTAGGTATTTGGTTATAGTTAGATGACATTGTGTAGTTATACGCTCCAGTTGAAAATACTGCAAAAGTATCACCTGGTTCAATATTACCAGTAACTTTGATATTATTGATGATGACATCAGCGCTTTCACAGATTTTACCAACGACTCTAACATCTTTTGTTTTGGTTTCACCTGCTTTATTAGCTACTATTCCATCATATTCAGCATCATATAATGGAGTCCTAATATTGTCAGACATACCTCCATCAATAGATACATATGTTCGAACATCAGGTATTTCTTTAATTGTTCCAACTGTGTATAAAGTAATACCTGCATTACCAACTACATATCTTCCTGGTTCTACTAAAACCATTGGACGTTTCCAACCTTTAGCTTTATAACCATCTTCAATTACTTGCATAATTTGAGATGTTATTTCTTCAAACTCTAAAGGTTCATCTTGTTTGTTGTAGGCAATACCATAACCTCCACCAGCATTGATTTTGGAAACTATTATTCCAAAGTTATCGTATATTTCATATACGAATTGGATAAATCTTTGCATGGCATTTACATAAGCATACATATCAAATACTTGTGATCCAATATGAGCATGAATACCTTCAAATTCAATATTCTTAGAATCTAATACTTGTTTAACAGCTTTTAAATAGATTCCATAATGAGAACTAAATCCAAACTTAGTATCTTTATGGCCAGTTTGGATATAATTATGTCCTCCAGCCTTGATTCCTGGTACAACTCTAAGGGTTGCTTTAACAGTTTTATTTAACTCACCAGCAATCTTTTCACATAACTCGATTTCATAAAAATTATCAATTACAAAATGGGTAACATTGTTTTTTAAAGCATATTCTATTTCACTTGGAAGTTTATTATTTCCATGGAAATATATTTTATCAGGATCAAAACCAGCCTTTAAAGCTATTGATATTTCTCCTGCACTTACACAATCAATTCCAATTCCATATTCACTAGCTAGTTTATAGATAGCTAGACATGAAAATGATTTAGATGCAAATAAAGGTAAGACATTTTCATACTTATCTAAAAACTTTGTTTTTAGTTCATTCATTTGATGACGAATATGTCCTTCACTCATTACATATAATGGTGAACCATATTCTTTTATTAAATCAGTCGCTTTAATATCATCGATATATAAATCATTACCTCTAATATCTGCAAACTTCGTTTGTAAAACCATTATATTTCTCCCTAATATATATTTTTTAAATCATAAAGACCATTTTCTTTATCTCTTAAAGCTTTAGCAGCTTCAAAAGCCCCTCTAGCAAAAACGTCTTTACTTAATGCCGTGTGTTTAATAGAGATGATTTCATCTTCCCCAGCAAACATAATTTCATGTTCACCAAAGATAGTTCCACCTCTAAGAGATTGAATACCTACTTCTTCATGTTTTCTTTTTTCATGAATAGCACTACGATCTAAAACATCATAAGTTTCTGGTATTTCATCATGAATAACATCAGCTAATAATTTAGCTGTTCCACTTGGAGCATCAATCTTTTTATGATGATGTCTTTCTTCTATTTCGATATCAAAACCAGCATCATATAATTCTTTAGAAACTTGTTTTAAAATCTTAGTCATCATTTGGATTCCAAATGATGTATTAAATGATTGGAAGATAGCTAGTTTACTACTAGCTTCTTTTATTTTATTTAATTGTTCATCATTAAAACCAGTAGTTGCAATAACTAAGTTATTATGATGTTTTAAACTATAAGTAAGTAAAGAATCTAAATTATTTGGATGAGAGAAATCAATTACGACATCACAGTCTTCACTAACTTCATCCATTGATTTATAAGTTTTTTCTTGTACTTCTTCATCAAATTGATAAGAGACAATAGCTACTATTTCAACTTTTTCATCTTCTCTTAAAAGTTTAGCTACTTTCTTACCCATTAAACCATAACCTTGTAAAATAACTTTCATTCTAATACCCCAACTTTTCAAAATTATCCATTGCTTCGAATAACTTTTCCTTTTTTTCTTTAGTTGATCTAATAAGAGGAAGTCTTACTTGATCATCACATACTCCTAATTTTTTAAGAGCAGCTTTTGGTAAAATTGGATTTACATCAATAAATAAATTACGACTTACAGGATCTAAAGCATAAGCAAGTTCTTGAGCTTTTGGTAAATCTCCTTTAAGAGCTAATTGAGTAAGTTTTTCCATTTGAGATGGATATAGATTACTAGTTACAGATATAACCCCTTTTCCACCAGCAGCGATAAACGGTAAAACATTATCATCGCATCCAGAATATAAATCAAAATCTTCTCCTTCAGTTTTAGCTAACACTTCCATTGCATAAGCAATATTATCAGCTGCATCTTTCATAGCGACAATATTTTTATGTTTAGCTAACTCTACTACAGTATCTACACTGATGTTCATTCCAGTTCTTCCTGGAACGTTATACATAATTAAAGGAAGATCAACACTATCGGCAATTGTTGTATAGTGTTTGATAAGTCCTTCTTGACTTGTTTTATTATAATATGGAGTAACTACCAAAATTGCATCGGCCCCATGTTCTTTAGCATATTTAGCTTTCTTTAAAGCAGTCATTGTATCATTAGAACCTGCTCCACAAATAACTTTAACTCCAGTTCCTTTAGTAAGATCTAAAGTAATTTTTAATAATTTTTCTTCTTCTTCAATAGAGATAGTAGCGGGTTCACCAGTAGTTCCATTAACTAGTAAAGCTTTTAATCCCCCATCGATCATTCTTTGAACTTGTCTTTTAAAACCATCATAATCGATGCTATAATCTTCATTCATTGGTAATACAAGTGCTACTGCACTTCCTTCAAATAATGCCATTATTTTTCCTCCTGAATATCATATGTTCCATGTACTAATTTTAATGTTTTATCTAAATCTTCTTTTTTTATTACAAAAGAAATAGTTCTTTTAGATGTAGTTACTTGATAGAAATGAATATTATTTTTTCCTAACATATCAAATACCTTATAAGCTACTCCAGGAGTTTGTTCCATCAAGGAACCACCTAAAGCTACTTTAGAAAATTTACGTGATTGATATATTTCAATTCCTTCAAATTCATCAGTTAACTCTTCAATTGCTTTATTAACTTCTTTTTGAGCTGATTGGTCAACTGTTAAATCTAAGATAACGGCATCTTCACTAACTACTTGAGAAATCATATCCACATTAATACCATCATCATTTAAGATTTTAAAAATCTTACTAACTGAAAGTGGATGTTTAGGAATGTTGTGAAGTCTTAATTGAATTATATTTTCATCATAACTTAATGCTTTTATTACGCTGTTCATATGAGTTTTTCCTCCTTTTTCATTATATTCTTTTAGTTAAACTATTGCATCTTTATATATAAATAAAAAGTTGCAATGAAATATCATTGCAACTAATAAACAGGATTACAATGATAGCTCACCATTACCTAAGTAATGACAGTGATATAGATATTATCCATACCCCCAGAATCTACATCAATGCAATGATATAGTTCTTCGGCAATAATTCCTTTCTTATCTTAGATTGCATTCCTTAAAGATAAGTTCTTAATTACTGCGCCTCTATCTAACTTGAAACAAATATAGCACATATTAATAACCCATGCAATCTTAAAATAAAATCATTTCTTTATTGTAATATTATTTACGATTTTCTAAATCAATATAATCTCGAGGTTTTACCAAGCTTTTATAAGCTGGTCTCATAATCTTACCTTGGTTAGCTAGTTGTTCTAACCGATGAGCTGACCATCCAACAATTCTAGCAAACGCAAAGACAGGGGTATACATTTCTACTGGGATATTTAACATGCTATAGACAAACCCAGAATAGAAATCAACATTAGCACATACTCCTTTAAAGATTGTTCGATTATTAGATATTACTTGCGGAGCTATTTTTTCAATACTAGCGTATAGTTGATAATCATCTTCATGATGTTTTTCACTAGCTAAATCATGAACAAAAGTCTTAAAGATTTGAGCTCTTGGATCAGATAATGAATAGACTGCATGTCCCATTCCATAAATAAGTCCTTTATGATCAAATGTTTGTCCTAAAAGAATTTTATTTAAATACTCTTTTAACTCTTCCTCATCATTTAAATCTTTAACATTCTTTTTAATATCATCAATCATTTCCATTACTTTAATATTAGCCCCACCATGTTTAGGACCTTTAAGTGATGAAAGTGATGCCGCAAAAGTTGCGTAAGTATCACTACCGGTTGAAGTAACTACACGGGTAGTAAAAGTTGAGTTGTTTCCTCCCCCATGTTCCATATGTAAAACTAAAGCAGCATCTAATACTCTAGCTTCAAGTTCAGTGTACTTTTTATCAGGGCGAAGCATCATTAGGATATTTTCAGCTGTCGATTTTGTTGGATCAGGACGATGTAAATATAGTGAGTCATCACAATCATAATGATTATGGGCCTGGTAACCATATACTCCTAGCATTGGCAGTTCAGCAATAAGTCGTATCGACTGACTTAAAACATTTTCTAAACTAGTATCACTAGCTTTATCATCATATGATGATAAAGTTAATACACTCTTGGTAATAGAATTCATAATATCTTTACTAGGAGCTTTCATAATTACATCTCTAGTAAAGTTAGTTGGTAACATCCGACATGAAGCAATTAAATCAGTAAACTCTTTTAACTCATCTTTATTAGGTAATTCTCCAAATAATAAAAGATAAGCACATTCTTCAAAGCCAAATCTTTTATGACCAAAGCCCTGCATTAAATCATTAATGTTGTATCCTCGATAATATAGTCTTCCTTCACATGGTTTTTTAACTCCATCAACCATTTCAAATCCTTCAACTTTTGAAATATTTGTAAGACCAACAAGGACTCCTTGGCCATTATTATCTCGAAGTCCAATTTTTACACCATTATCTTTAAAGACTTTTTCATCAACTGCTTGTAAAGCCTTTGAGTTTTTTATTTGTTTTTTGACATATTCTTCTATTTCCATAAACTTCCTCCTAGAGCGTCTATTATAATTAAGAATTATGAACTAAATGTGTAGAGATAAAAAGGCCTACTTCATTTATTTTTTATCTTACTCATTTTATATACCAATATCTTATTTATTTGACATCTTCCAACTAACCATAGGATGGTTTTTTATCCTTTTAATTATTTCTTCATCATCAAATAATAGTTCTGGTCTATACTCTTTTTTACTAAACAATTTCATATATTCTTTTTCTTCTGGTGTTAATACCATCAAACTCTGAATATATTTTTGTGCCATCTGTTTTCTTCCTTCAACATCAAATTTCTCTTTATTTTTAATTACTGGGAATAATTCTCTTTTAATTTTTTGATATGTTATATGATTTATTGCTGATGTATCAAAGGATGAATCAACACTTTCTTGTGAAATAGTATTATAAAAAATAACACATTTTCTAAATAAATCTATATCACTAGGTTTAAACAATCCAAATTCTTCCATGTTGTTAAAATCATATAAATCTCTTGAGGCTGCTCTACTCATCAGTGCATTTGTCTTAGCCGCAAAGATTTCCATTGGTTGCAAAGTTAACACTTCAAAACCATCATCAAATACTTCCGGTAGTATTTTAACTTTTATAGGATTAAAAATATGTGAGCGTAAAGAGTAGTTGATTTCTATTTTAATATTATCTTGATTTCCTCCTGAATTTTGATATCGATAATGAAGAGCATCTAAAGAAAAACTATATCTAGAAGAATCTGATAAAGCATAGTGCTCTTCTTCCATATAGTTATTAAGAATTTTCGTTATCTTATTTCGTGCTTCTTGCATTTGCTCACGTGAGCAATTAGGGACAAAATCTAAATCTATATCAACAGACAATCGAGGTAAATTAAAAATAGTAAGATTAATAGCTGTGCCACCTTTTAGGATAAGATGCTGACATAAATATTCATCAACGTTAATAAATTTTAAAATTTCTTTTAATCTTAACACTTTTTCAAAGGTATCTCTTACAAAGCCATACTTATTAGCTACCTTTCCTAATTCTACTCTATTGTATTCAATCATAGGCTTATTCTCCATTTTGCATTTTACTGTAATTTCTAGGGACCATCACATTCCATGTTTTATCCAATGTGCTAATTGTATGATCATTTGTTAAATAACATTTACTATTTCCAATATGGCTTTTACATTCTTCATAAAATTTAGATGATATATTAAATCTATTATTTTCACTTAGAATAAATCCAACTTTTTGGTAAAGGACTGTCTTTTGATAAATATTCAAATAATCCATTAACTTGTATTCATTCAACGAATGGATACTATTTATATTTGAAACCACTTCTTCTAACCCTGATATTAAATTCATATCATTGATACAATCAATGACAGTTCTTTCAATATTTGTTACTCTAACACCACCACTATATTGCACTTCTTCAACACCATCATCATATCTAGATTTAATCCATTTATAAAAATATCCATTAAACTGAAAAGATCTAAATCTAGTCTTAGATGAAACATAAACTTCATAATAAACCTGATCAGTATATCCGTAATATTCCATTGCTGTATGATGTGATATATAAGAGTCACTAGTAATTTTAGCGGCTATTTGATAACGAGTAGCTACAGGTAACCCTGTTTCTCCACTTATGCAAGTATACATACCATTTTTAATCTTAACGACCATTTCTTTATTTATTAATTTTCTAAGGGCAGATTTGGCTGTATTTTTATTAGAATAATACTTAAAAACATCATTTATATTAAAAACTGGTTGTTTTATTAATTTAAAATATAAATCCATATTATCAGCGCCTCCTATAGTTAATATTATGAACATATATATTATTATGTCAATATTTTTGTACATATTTTTAACTACATATTAATTATAGATATTTCGTATATAAACCACCTGGGGTCAAAAAGATAAAAATATTTAATATTATTCAATGGATGTGTCCATTATTCTACACACTACACCATCGTTAAAATATTAAACATTTATACAAATGATACGATTATTTAAAATAGAATTATTCACAAATTTATTTTTTTATTATTTTATAGAAGTAAGTATTACCCTCTCTTGGCACTCATTATGTTTATTAACATTCAATCTTCTCTAAGTTTTTTTATTCATAATGTATTATTCTTTATCTATTAAAGATATATTAGTTGTATTAGATAATTCTTCATATAATAATTCATCCTTTTTAATAATACAGACAATTATTACTCTTAATATAAAGATAGTATAAATGACTAAAAGAATTAAAGATAGTACTAACAAGAAATTATTTAATGAACTATTATCGGTACTAATAACCATTAATTCAAAGATTGTAACCGGAATTAATTTATCAAACATCATTACTAAAGCGTATCTAATAATGATATTTAATGGTTTGATTGGGGTATTGTCTTTACATACTAAACCAATCTTAACTACTCGATTACCTAGTGTTCTTCCTTTTAGCAAGTATCCTATTAATCCATAATACAGTAAGACTCCAACTAAATATAAAAGGATAAAGAGATAATAGGTATTATGGGTTGGAAATACAGATGAAATAATTATTGTCATCAAAATGATTATTATTTGATCAATAAAATAAGCCACCAGTCTTCTAAAGAAAGATACTGTTTGACCTTTTTTATAAGAAACTTCATCTAATTTATCCATCGATGGTAAATACTTGGTTAAATAAGGAGTTAAGAAATAACCTATCATTCCTCCACAAGTATTAACCATTAAATCATCAACATCAAATAAACGATATGGATACTTATATAATCCCAGAATACCGGTCAGTTGAAGTAATTCAAAAGATAATGATAGAATAAAGGTTCCTATTAAACATTGAATCCAATTCCTTTTAAAATAGTATCTAAAGTAAACCCCAAAAGGTAAGGTCATCATTAGATTAAATATTAATTGATATACAACCGGATTTTTAAAGAAAGTAATAATACTTCTAAGCCCAGTAAAAGTGTAACCATAATTCTTAAAATCATTAATGAAATTAAAAGGAATTAACTGCATCGGATTTGAATAATGTTGAATATCATTTTTAGGTAGTGGCAACACTACCAAAAAATATACACACAATAAATAAAAAATAAAGGAATAGATAATTACTGTTCTAGTAAATAAAATAGATCCATACTTACGATAGTTATGAATCATGTAAGGAATAGTAATTAATAATGCTATAAAGGGAAATACTAGTCCCGCTGTAAATAATGGTTGAATATATGTTTTCATTTAATCATCTCTAAATACATTATAAGTAAAAATAATTGTAAATCTATATTTTTATATCATAAATGTTTATAATTAAATAAAGGAGTTTCAATATGAAAAAATTAATAAAATATATTCTAATATCCCTTATTACTATTACAATGGTTGTTCCTATTACAGGTATCTATGCGGTTGAGAGTGAAAACTATGGTGCCCATGATATACCACATACTACTCAAAGCACTTATACTTCTAGTAGTAATAAAAGTAGATTATCAAGAGCTTCCATTCCAACAAGTTATAATAGCGTAGATAGTGGCTATGTAACTAGCGTTAAAAATCAAGGTTCTAATGGCAACTGTTGGGCCTATACCGCTGTAGCTAATGCTGAAACAAGTGCTATTAAAAATATTAATGGTTACTCAAATAATATTGATATGTCAGAGCGTCATCTAACATATTTTACGTATCACCACGAAGATAATGGCCTTGGACTCACTACTGGAGATACTACTTATTCAATAGGAAGTACTTACCTTCAAGCCGGTGGGAATAACTATATTACTCAATATGAATTAGCTAACTGGGTTGGAGTAGCTAACTCTTCAACTGTACCCGATAATGTTAGTAATGCAAACTATCCCGTTGAATCATCAAAAGCATACGAAGATGAATTAGTATTAAAATCTGCTAAGAAATTTAATTATGATCCTACTAGTGTTACTTTTAGTTACGATAAAGAATGTATAAAAAATGAACTAATGAGTAATGGTGCTATTGCCTGCCATGTTAGATACAGCAGTAATAATATTAAAGAAGGTACTTATAAGGGAAATACATATCATTTTGCATATTCAAATATCTCCGGGATTAATCACGCTGTTACTATTGTTGGATATGATGATAATGTCCCTGGTGAATTGTTTGGCGACGATAATATTGGTGATGGTGCTTGGATTGTCAAAAACTCTCATGGATCTGATAGTGAAATAAATGATGACGGTTACTACTATTTGTCATATGAAGATAAATCATTAGATTATATTGAAAGTTATCAAATGCAATCAAAAGATGGTTTAGATAATAATTATTCATACTCTTCAGGAATATCCATTGAGGACTATGAAATCAGTAGTGGTCAAAGTATTGCCAATATTTATACAATTAATAACACTAATGAAATAATTAAACAAATTGGTTTTGCTTTAGAAAGCACTAAAATCAATTATTCAATTCAACTATATCAAAATAGTTCTAATAGTAATCCTAGTGATGGTGTAAAGCTTCTTTCTACTCCTATTACTGGATCTACTGAGGAAGCAGGATACTATTATATTGATGTGCCTGAAGAATACACTGTTTCCAAGGGAGATAAAATCAGTGTTGTAATTACCTTGACTTCAACAAATGGTGATGACATCTTAATTCCTTATGACACCACAACAAATTATTCATGGATTGGCTCAACAGTTGATACTGATCCTAATGAATGTTACTTCAGTATTAATGATTCTTATCGAGACATGAACACGGATAACTGGGCTAATCGAATTAATATGATTACTCAAAACACTGATAATAGTGTTGATATAACAGGCGTTAGTTTAGATAAGAATAATCTAACTCTTTCAACTAAAGGTGAAACTCAAACTTTAACCGCTAGTATCACTCCGACTAATACAACTAAATCTAAAAATGTAAAATATACTTCTAGTAATCCGGATGTTTGTAGCGTAGATAGTAGTGGTAAGATAACTGCTTTATCTAATGGGACTGTGACTATTACTGTCACAACAACAAATGGAAAAACCGCTACTTGCACTGTAAATGTTGTAATTCCAACTATTACCTACTCATCCCATATTCAAAATTTTGGATGGCAAAGTTATGTAAATGCGGGTAGTACTTCTGGTACAACTGGCAAAGGTTTAAGAATGGAAGCTTTTAAAATTAAACTAAGTGGTGTAACTGAAGAAAATCCGATAACTTATTCAGCTTATATTCAAAATAAAGGGTGGCAAGGAACTAAAAATAATGATAATCAAGCTGGTACAACTGGTCAAAGTCTAAGAGTCGAAGCTATTAAAATTGATATATGTGATTCTTTAAAAGAAAAATATGATATCTACTATCGCGTTCATGCTCAAAGTTATGGTTGGTTAGATTGGGCTAAGAATGGTGAAGTTGCTGGAACGATGGGTTATAGTTATCGTCTTGAAGCGATGCAGGTAATACTAGTAGCTAAAGATGATACTCCGCCTTCAAACACAACTACCACTTACCACGAGCCAGGAGTTACTTATAAGACTCATATTCAAAGTGTTGGCTGGCAGTCTAGTGTCAATGATGGAGTACTTTCTGGTACAACAGGTAAAGGGTTAAGACTTGAAGCAATTACCATCAATTGTCCAAAGATTTATGGGGATAGTTCACTTTCTGGGAATATCAAATATCGAGTTCATATTCAAAATACTGGATGGAACCAAGGATGGAAATCTGCTGGTCAAACAGCTGGTGCCACAGGCAAAGGTTTAAGGCTTGAAGCTATTGAAATTGTTCTTACTGGTCAAATGGCTGAAAAATATGATGTAGAGTATTGTGTTCATATTCAAAATACTGGATGGAAACAGGGTTGGAAATCCAACGGTGAGACAGCTGGAACTACCGGGCAAGGTTTGAGAATTGAAGCCATTAAAATAAAATTAGTCAAAAAATAATAATATGTTACTAGCATTCTTAAAAAGACTGCTAGTAACATATTTTTTTATCACTTAAAAGATGCTATAATTAAGTGCTAGGAGACAAATCAATGTATATTAAACAAGAAGAAATAAATAAATACTTTAATGCCAATAACTGGAAAAAATCCCATGAGCTTTATAATGCCCAAGCAATTCAAGCTGTTAGTGTTATTAAAGAAAACAATACTTACGTTATTGTTGGTACCATAAGTGATAATAATTCTAATCATACTGCCAATATTCATATTGATGGTGGTGGTAATATGGTTAGTTTTGATTGTGACTGTAGTAATTGCAAGAAAAACGAATTAGCTTGTGAACATATTGGAGTCTTACTTCTTAGATTCTATGGCTTAGAAGCTAAAGATATTCCTTATAACTATAATTTAGAAAATAATTATTTATCTAAATTAAAAGAAATTACTAAACGTTCTAAAGAAAAAGAAATTAATCAAAAAATTATTGAATCTAAAGAATTGATTGATAACTATCGTTTTCAATCAATTGAAGAGAATTTAAAAGTTGATGATAATATTCATATTACTCCTGTTATTGATACTGCCTTTGATCAATTATTTGTCTCATATAAAATCGGGCATGAAAAAGGATATGTTATTAAAAATCTATATACTTTTGTCGATAATTTAAAAACTGGTGAAATAGTATCTTATGGTAAAAACTTAAATACTAATCATGACAAAGAATGTTTTGATAGTAGTTCTAAAGCTATTATTACTTTTATTGAAAAGAATGTTCATAATTTATTTGATAATAAATCAATTAAGATTGATCGAAGTAATATTGATGAATTCTTTTTATCTCATTTACGTTGTTTAAATATCAATCTTAACTTTACAACAATTGATCTTAAGAATATTACTTTAAATCTAAATAAAGATGAAGATTATACAACTTTATCTTTAAATAGTTTACCTGGAGCTTTATTTTATGGAAATAAGTATATTTATTACTATGAAAATAGTGTTTTAAATCGTTATTCCAAAGATTTTTCTAAAACTGTGGGACCAATTCTAACCAAGTTAGAATATGAAGATATCATTATTTCTAATGATGATTTAAGTTATTTTTCTAAATATATCTTTGATACAATTATGCCTTATGTTTCAATTGAAGGAGATTCTATTGATGAATATTTACCAATGGATGTTTCTTTAGAAGTATATACGAAATTCAATGAATTGAATCAATTAATTGTTGAGACTGAATTCAAAGATACTGATGGTATGACCATCAATAATATTGAAGATTACATCTTATCATTAAAACTAGATCGAATATTGTCTATTTTAGATGATAAATTAGAATATGATGAAGATGAAAAAATGTATTATTTAAATGATGAAGATGAGATTTATGATTTTATCTTTACCACTTTACCTTTAATAAATCATGATTGTGAAGTATATATTTCTGAAAATATTAAAGCAATGAATCGTCCAACTGATTTAGACTTCTCTTTAAAAGTATCATTAAAGAATAATCTATTAGAAATCGATTTAAACAGCGTTAATGTATCTAAGGAAGAAATTAGAAGTATAATTAAAGCTTATCAATCTAATAAAGCCTTTCATCGTTTAAAAGATGGTCAATTTATTAACTTAAACGATGAAACTCTTAAAGATATGACTTATTTAATTGATGAACTTCATATTAAACAAAGTCAATTAGAAGAAGGAACATTCTATTTAGATAAAGCTAACGCTTTATATGTTAATGAATTAATTGATAATAATAAAACTTTAAACTTTGAAGAAGATAATAGTTTTACTGATTTAATAGCTAATGTCACAAATGTATCTAGAAAAGATTATAAAGTACCTACACCATATAAAAAGATCTTAAGAGATTATCAAGTAACTGGATTTAAATGGTTAAAATCGATGGCTGATTTTAACTTTGGTGGAATTCTAGCTGATGATATGGGACTTGGAAAAACTCTTCAAACTATTGCGTACTTTGAATCTAACTTAGGTGATACAAACCTAGTTATTACTCCAGCCACATTAATTCTTAACTGGCGTGATGAAATTAATAAATTTTCTAAAGATTTAAAAGTATTAACTATTATGGGGCCTGTTTCTAAACGAGAAGAAGCCATTAACAGTATTAAAGACTATGATGTTGTCATTACTTCTTATGACTATATTCGTAAAGATTTCGAATTATATAAAGATATTGAATTTGATACGTTTATAATTGATGAAGCACAATATATTAAAAATCATGCCACTAAAAATGCTAAAGCTGTTAAAAGAATTAAAGCTAAACATCGTTTTGCATTAACTGGAACCCCAATTGAAAATAGTTTAGCTGAGCTTTGGTCTATCTTTGATTTTCTAATGCCTAACTATTTATATTCATATAGTTATTTTAGAGATTATTATGAAAAACCAATTGTTATTGATTTAGATGAATATAAACAAGAAAAACTAAGACAAATGGTGGAACCATTTATTCTTAGAAGAACTAAAAAAGAAGTTCTTAGTGAACTTCCTGAAAAGATTGAAGATACTATTAAGATTTCATTTAATGAAGAAGAAGAAAAGAATTATATTTCTAACCTAGCAGTCATTAATAATGATCTTCAAAAACAACTTAATATTTCTAGTAAGATTGATAAGATTGAGATTCTAGCAATGATGACTAAACTTAGACAACTTTGTTGTGATCAAAGAATTCTTTATCCTGGTATTATTAAACCATCTAGTAAAATGAATGTATGTATGGATATTATTAAAAAAGCAGCGATTAATAATCAAAAAGTATTATTATTTAGTTCCTTTACTACAACCTTAGATTTACTTGAAAAACAACTACGTAAAGAAGATATATCTTATTATGTATTAACTGGTTCAACTAATAAAATAAAAAGGCATCAATTAGTTAATGCCTTCCAAAAAGATGATACTACAGTTTTCTTAATTAGTTTAAAAGCTGGTGGTACTGGTCTTAACTTAACAAGTGCTAGTGTTGTTATTCATTTTGATCCTTGGTGGAATCTAAGTAGTCAAAATCAAGCTACTGACCGTGCATATCGAATTGGACAAACAAATAATGTTCAAGTCTATAAACTAATAATGTCTAATTCTATTGAAGAACGAATCCAAGACTTACAAGCTAAAAAACAAGATTTATCAAATATCTTTGTTGAAAACAATGATATTAATATATCTAGTATGTCTAACTCTGATATTATTGATTTATTCAAACAATAAAACGTTCCTAAT
Source organism: Thomasclavelia sp. (assembly GCA_028749475.1). GTDB lineage: Bacteria > Bacillota_I > Bacilli_A > Erysipelotrichales > Coprobacillaceae > JAQVWN01. The sequence continues at coordinate 57,874 of JAQVWN010000001.1, read as the reverse complement.
GGAACGTTTTTTTATCTTATAATTTTTCTAATTTTAAATCGCCTTTTTTAATATAATTAAGCTTTCTCATTCCTTTATAAATTACAAAAGTAATGATACCAGCAAGAACTATATCAACAGCCACAATAATAACAGCATAATTAGAACCCATTGTATTAACAGCTTCTAAGATACCTACTAGGCCAGCAGTACCCATTCCTGAACCTACTGCCGTACATTTAATTGAAAATAGCACTGTTGAAATAGGTGCCACGATAACACTAGCAAGTGTTGGTGGTAACCATATTAATGGATGAGTAACGATGTTTTTAAATTGTAACATACTAGTACCTATCCCAATAGCTACAACATCTCCAATGTCATTATCTTCATAACTCATGATAGCAAATCCAATCATTTGACAACAACATCCAGCTAACGCTGCTCCAGCAGCTAAACCATTTAATCCCAGCATTAATCCAATAGCTGCTGAACTAATTGGAGCTGTTAAAGCAAGTCCCATTAAAGTTCCAACAACGATTGACATTAAGATTGGTTGTAAAGTAACACCTTGATTAATTAAGTCTCCAATCCATCTGATTAAATCAGTTAGATAAGGACCAATAAATGTTGCAATTAATCCCGCTACACAAACTGATACAAATGGAACTAAGATAATATCAATCGGTGTCTTACCTTGAACAAGTTTTGTAATCTCTACAGCTGCAATAACTGCCACATAGGCAGCAATTGGATTACCAACACTAGCAACATTCCCTGTAAAAGTTCCTGCTCCTAGAGTACCAGCAATTACCGCTGCAATAAGATTTAATCCTTTAGCATCTAATGTATAGGCCATTCCTACCCCAATAGCTGGCCCCATTAAAAATGTTGCGACACTTCCCCAATTAGTTAAATATTCAATGTTTAAGAATATTCCTAATTGCTTAAGAATTGTCCCGATAATTAAACTACAAAAAAATCCATAAGCCATTCCATTTAATGACTTTACTACATAGTTACCAATATTTTTTGGCTTCATTTACTTTCCCCCTAAGTAATATATTAACGACATAATAGCACAATTTAAAATAAAAAAAAATCTACTTTCGTAGATTAATTTATTTATTGGTGGAGCCTAGCGGGATCGAACCGCTGACCCCCTGCGTGCAAGGCAGGTGCTCTCCCAGCTGAGCTAAGGCCCCAATAAAAGAAATAATATGGTGGGCCTGAATGGACTTGAACCAACGACCTCACCCTTATCAGGGGTGCGCTCTAACCAGCTGAGCTACAGGCCCATATTATTGGTATATTGCAAGTAAAATAATGGTGGGCCTGAATGGACTTGAACCAACGACCTCACCCTTATCAGGGGTGCGCTCTAACCAGCTGAGCTACAGGCCCATTATTCGACTGCTTTAACATATTACCACGATACTTTAAGTTCAGTCAATACCTTTTTAACCAATTAAAAGGAAAGTATTTAATATTTACTTTCCTTTATCAGTAACTGTTTTTATCCAAGTAAAGATATCTAAATTATTTTTATTATCTTTAGCTTCATTATTAAAGAAATAAACCCATGACCAATGTCCTGGATACTTATAAGGTTTACCTTCTTCATTTAAGAATTTACCTGATGTATCTATTACTTGATTTGAAGTAAATACCTGAATGTTTGATGGATGATATTTATTTATTCTATTAATGGTTGGTATTTCATATAAGTCTGGAATTACTGTTGGATCATCTTTACTATAAATAAAGAACATATTTAATTTAGATAATGCTTCAATATCACTATCAGTAAGTTTGCTATCTAACATTGCTTCACAAATAGGAATATAAGCATCATATTCATCTTTATAGGTCTTTGCTAGTAACATGCTCATAAAACCACCATTGGAACAACCAGCAATAATAATCTTTTTTATTCCTTCTTTTTCTTTAACTTCATTTATTAAACTATGTAAAGAATCTAAGTAATAAGATGAACTAGATTCTTCATTTAAACAATCATTAAAGTCTGTATGTTTGCCTGTCTCATCTAGCCAATAAGTTGGACATTGAGGAACTAGGATACTAGCTTTAACTTGGTCTTGAAAACCAGCATTAGTTAAGGCTGTGACCTTGTTAGCTAAAATACTAATTTTAGGATTAGTATTGCTTGTTCCACCTTCTCCTAGTCCATGAAGCCACACTAGCATAACATCGCTATGAGCATTATAAAAACCGTATTTATAGTCTTTATTTTGATAGTAGTTGAATTTATCTGCTTTCGAGTAAAGATTTTTATATTCTTTATCAATATCTATTAAATTAGATTCTATTTGAAAGTAATACGGATTTGAATAAGAATTAACTTGATCTTTAAATGAGTACTTAATAATTGAACTAATTGTTGGATCAACATGTAGTTCAATTATTAGTTTATTATCTTTAATAGTTAGTTTAGTTATTTCTCTTTTAGTAGTTGTTGTAATGATATCTAAATCTGTATTACAAACTTGTTTAGTTTCTAAAATAGTTAAGTCTTTTTTCTCAATGTTTACTTTACTATCTAAAGTAACAATTATTTTATCAACTATACTACCAAAATCATAACTACCTAAATAAATGTCATATATTCCTTTTATCATCTAATCACCTCTTCTATTATATAACAAAAAAAGTCTTGTATCATACAAGACTTTAAATATTAATCTTTCTTTTCTTTTTCAAAGAAACGATATACTAAGGCTGCTAATCCTCCACCAACAAGTGGAGCAAGGATAAATACCCAAACATTAGTTAAAGCTGTTCCACCAGCAAGTAATGCAGGTCCAAAGCTTCTTGCAGGGTTTACAGATGTTCCAGTAAATGGAATACCTAGAATATGAATAAGAGTTAAACTTAGACCTATTACTAATCCTGCAACAGGTGCATATTCTTTTTTAGAAGTTACTCCTAATACTACTAAAACAAAGACAAAAGTAAGGATTACTTCAACAATGATAGCTCCTCCCATTTCAGTGTTCATAGCACTTATTCCACGACCAAAGTTATTTGATCCTAATCCTGAAGCGTTTGTTCCAAGAATTCCATAAAGGATTCCAGCTCCAGCAATACCTCCTAAAAATTGAGATACCCAATACATTAAACATTCTTTTAAACTCATTCTTCCAGCTACATACATTCCAAAAGAAACTGCTGGGTTAATATGACATCCAGATATATTTCCAATTGAATAAGCCATAGCTACAATGCTTAAACCAAAGGCAAAAGCAATTAATAATGTAGAAGCACTAAGAGGTATTGGATTTCCAGTCTTCGCTAATAAAGTATTAGCAGTAACTGCAGCTCCACAACCAAATAATACTAGTACAGCGGTTCCGATAAATTCGGCAACGCATTTTTTAATATTTTCCATATAAATTCCTCCCTACGTAATAATTATACTCTAGTAGTGTTGATTTTGAACATTTTTTTTATTATTATGACCTTGTGAAAAGTGAGGAAATGAAAATTGTATAGAACCCAAGGTATAATTAGAAAAAAAGATTTAGAAAAAACTATTGGTAAACTTTTAACTAGAAGACAGCTCCACTTTGTATACTTTATTTATATTTTATTATTTATAATGAGTGGTGTTTTATTTTTTAATAATTATCTCGAAGAATCTGTTATTCCTTTAATCCTAATGATTCCTTTTCATTTATCTGTCAAAGTTATAAAGGAAGACAACGTTAGAAAGAATATGAAGTTAATTAAAGAACTTCATGGTATTGATTTCTTTGCACTTTCGACTTCTTTTGATAAAGAGGGTATTAATATTGAAACTAACTATTATAAGGAATCTGCTAAGTATAATTTAATTAAAGCTATCTACTCTACTAAAGATTTTTATGTATTAGAAGTAAACAATCATTTTACATTTGTCTTTAGAACAGTATTTGATGAACAAAAAGACGAGGAATTTCAAAAATTCATCACTCTTAAAACAAAATCAAGTATCACAAACATTGAAAAAGATGATTACAATAAGTAATCATCTTTTACTTTAATTTAATTGGTGCTCAAAACGGGACTCGAACCCGCATGGAAATTATCCATTAGCTCCTGAAGCTAACGTGTCTACCAGTTCCACCATTTGAGCATAATAGTTTAAAACTATTATGAACATATTTGGTTTAAATATCAAATGAAGAGGATAATATATTATCCTCTTCATGAAATTATTTATTTATAAAATGCATCATATAATTTTAGTAATAAATCATCTCTTTTTTCTATAATTTGATGATCTTTACCATCATGGTAGTCATAGAAGCCTTCCTTAGTTTTAACTCCGTAATGTCCTTCATCATATGCTTCTTTAAGAAGTTTAGGAACATCATGACTATCACATAAGTCTTGCATCAAGTACTCACTGACATGATAGAAAACATCTAGTCCTCCTAAATCAACTACTTCTAAAGGTCCAAGACAAGCATATCTAAATCCAAGGCCATACTTCATAACATCATCTATTCCTTCTTTAGAGATAACATCATTTTCTACAAGATAAAGTGCTTCTCTAAGGACTGCAAGTTGAAGACGATTAGCCGCAAATCCCACCACATCTTTTTTAACAATTACTGGTTTTTTATCAATTGATAAACTTAAATCATAAATAGTTTGAGCAATTTCTTGTTTTGTATTATCGCCTTTTATTATTTCAATTAAAGGGATTAAGTGTGGTGGATTAAACCAATGCATTCCAATAAATCTTTCTGGTTTATCTACTGCTGAAGATAAAATGTTAATAGATATACCAGAAGTGTTAGATGCGATGATTGTATCATCTCTAACTAATTTAGATATTTGTGAGAAGAATTGTTTTTTAATATTTACATCTTCGATAATACATTCCACTACTAAATCACAATCTTTAAAGACATCCATGTCTATTGAATAAGACAAATTGTCTTGAATAGTTTGAGCTGAAGATGATGTTAATTCTTTTTCTTCTAATAGAATATCAATGTTTTCTTTAATTCTACTTTTAGCATTGTCTAAAGCCTCACTTTTTAAATCATAAACACATACTTTGTAACCAAATTTAGCAAAAATTTGGGCCATTGAATAACCCATTGTTCCTGCTCCTGCAATAACGATACTTTTAATCATTTGAAACCTCCATTTCAAGCAAAGTCTTACTTTAATATCATCATGATAAAATTTCGAGCTGGGATTGAATGGATTTCATATCTAGTTATTTCACCATGAATAATATTCTGGAAATAATTTTCTAGTTTTTGGCTTTGTTATTTCTTTAATTATTATAACACAATCGCTTTTTAGATATTCAATTATATAGAGATAAAATATTACTTTTACGCTCTAGAAGTTGGTAATTCTTGAAAGAAACGGTTATACCAAATAATAAATACATATACTGTCCAAATACGTCGACTATGATCAGTTTTTTCATTTTTGTTTTTACCGTTTTTATGTTCATCTAACATCTTAATTAAAATATCTGTATTAAAGAACTTTTGAGCTGTTTTTGATAAGAACTGTTTTTTTACTAAGTTATAATATTTGTCTTCTTTTAACCAGACTCTAATTGGAACAGGAAACCCTAGTTTCTTTCGTTCAGTGTTTTTCTTTTGGAGGGATTTATGAGCTGCTAAACGCAAAGCTAGTTTTGTATGAGGAGGTTGAACTTTATAGTTTAGTGGTAAAGAAGAAGCATACCTAAATACTTTCTTATCTAAGAATGGAACTCGTACTTCAACTGAGTTTGCCATTCCCATCTTATCGCCTTTCATTAAAATATCATGTACTAACCATAAATGGAAATCGAGATATTGCATTTTTGTAACATCATCCTTATCTTTTACTCGTTCATAGATAGGAGCAGTAATGCTTTTGATATTAACTTTAGTTTGACTTTTAAGTAATTTACTTGCTTCTTTGGAAGTAAAAACATTGGTAGCATTAGAAAAATATCTATCTTCCAATTTCTTTCCTTTACGCATTAAAAAACCACGGCCTTTTAAACCATTAGGTAAAACATTTTCTGCAAACTTTCCTAATACTTTTCTAATAGGACTTGGTACTATGTTATACCAATTGTTTTCAAGCGGTTCACAATAGATATTATAACCACCAAACACTTCATCAGCGCCTTCTCCTGAAAGAACACATTTAACATCTTTACTAGCTTCTTTACTTAAAAAATATAAAGCAATAGCTGCTGGATCTGCAACGGGTTCATCCATGTAATACATGATATCGGATATTTTATTCCAATATTCATCAGCTTCAATTACTTTGGCAGAATTTTTCATATGATGTTCCTTAGCAAATTCTTTAGCTAGATCTATTTCCGAATATTTTTGTTGTTTAAAACCAACTGTATAAGTATGTTCAACATTACCTAAATAAGCTAGGTAACTAGAATCTATTCCCCCTGATAAATAAGACGCTACTTCTACATCACTATTTTTATGCATTTCCACCGATTCTTCTAATAAATCTTCTACATCAGTAATTACTTCATCAAGTTCTTTTTGACTATTACATTCAAATTTTGGTTCATAGTATTGTTTAATATGTAATTCTTTATTTTTATATTTAAAATAATGACCTGGTTCTAAACAAAACACCCCTTTAAAGAAGGTTTCATTTGATGGAACAAATTGAAATGATAAATAATTACCTAATTGTTCTTCATTGAATTCTTTTTTAAATAATGGATGAGGTAAAAATGATTTAATCTCGGAACCAAAAAATAAAGTTTCATTCATGTTAGCATAATAGAATGGTTTGATTCCAAACATATCTCTAGCCCCAAATAACTCTTTTTTATTTTTATCCCATATTACAAATGCAAACATTCCTCTTAGTCTTTGAACTAATCCTTCTTGCCATTGTTCATATCCATGAATAATGGTTTCAGAGTCAGTATTAGATTTAAATACATGACCTTCTTTAATTAGTTCCTCTTTTAATTCTTTATAATTATAGATTTCCCCATTGAATACTAAGACCAGTGTTTGATTTTCATTATATATTGGTTGATCACCCTCATGTGTTAAATCAATAATACTTAACCTTCTAAATCCTAAGGCTGCATCTTCATCAACATATTTTCCTTCACTGTCAGGTCCACGATGAATAATAGTATTCATCATATTATTTAAATCATTTTCTTTTTTTAAACTAGTTCCTATAAAGCCTGTAAAGCCACACATAATTATTACCTATATTAAACAATTAATAAATTTTGATTTTAATACTAATGATTAAAATCAGATGTTTTCCCTTTCGATATACACTATATCGAAAAGAAATTAATATATTTGGACAAGTTTATTAAGATTTTCTAAATATTTTATAAATAAAAAATAATACAACTGTCTATTTAGACTAGTTGTATTATTTAGAAAGGTTAAATAATTATAGTTTTAAAGCAGCGTTATAACCTTCATTAGTAGCAGTCATCGCATTACCAGCTTTAACTGCACTACCAACTACATATACTTCTTTACAATTTGCTTTAGCAATTTCTTCTAAAGGATTATAAGCTTTATAACCAAAGGCTGAAACAACTGTTGTTGCTGGAATAGTAACTTCATTTCCATCTTTGGTTTGATATGATACTGAATTTTCAGATATATTACTTACAGTAGCGTCAGTAACTATCTTTATTTGTTGAGCTATCATTCTACCTAGTAAAACTACCATATTAGGTGGAACCATGTCAGTTAATACTTGAGGTTGCATTTCTAAAACTGATACATCTCTATTTGTTTGAGAAATGAATTCAGCTGTTTCACAGCCTACTTCTCCTCCACCACATACTACTACTGGTCCTTGAGGAATTTGGACATTACCATATAATACATCTTCAGCATTTACAACGTTAACTCCTTTACTTCCAAGAATGTTTGGTGTAAATGGAATTGAACCAGTAGCTACAATAATAGCTTCAGGTTTAGCATCTTTAATTACTTCTTCATTTACTTCAACACCCATTTTAAATTCAACGCCTAAATCTAAACATTGTTTTCGATAAGATGAGATAACGGTTGAAAGTTCACCTTTTCCCATTGGATAAGCAGCTGAACGGAAAGCTCCTCCAAAATGAGTATCTTTATCATAGACAGTTACTTTATGACCTTTTTTAGCAGCTGTTCTGGCTGCCATCATTCCAGCAGGACCAGTTCCAATAATCATAACGTTTTTAGAATTTTCTACTTTTGATAAATCATCAACATATTCTTGAGTAACTCGTGGGTTAACTAAACAAGTAACACCAGCTGGAGTGAATAAACCAAATTCACATCCTTGTAAACATCCAATACAATAGTTTATCTCTTCGAATTTACCTTCCATCGCTTTTTTTGGTAAGTAAGGATCAGCTATTGAACCTCTTCCCATATCAATAAAATCAGTTTTATTCATCTTTATCAAAGTGTCAGCCATTTTAGGATCATTGATTCTATTTACTAACATAATTGGACAAGATACTAATTCTTTTATTTGTTTAGCTGTATCCATATTAAATGCATGGTCAGCGAACATTGAAGATATAACATGATGATTTGGATCGGAAGCATAAGCTCCATTAGACACATTTATAGCATCGACTCCTAAATCATCTAAGTGTCTAGCAAGTTCATATGATTCTGCTTCAGTTCTTCCACCAGTAACGTATTCATTTACCGAAATACGGCAAATGACTGGGAAATCATCACCAACATTTTTTCTAACTGATGCATAAATTTCATCTAAGATTCTTACTCGGTTATCAAAACATCCACCATATTCATCTGTTCTCTTATTGATAAATGTAGATAAGAACTCAGCAATTAAATAACCATGAGCTGCGTGGATTTCTACTCCATCAAAGCCAGCTTCTTTAGCTCTTTTTGCTGCACTACCAAAAGCCTCTACTACCTCTTTTATTTCTTCAATAGTCATTTCTCTTGGCTTAGACATAGCCGCAGGATCTTTGATTGCTGAAGGGGCTAATACCTCACCTGGTACATTAGGCATCTTTTGTTTACCAGCATAATATAGTTGGCAAAATATTTTAGATCCATATTCATGGATAGTCTTAGTTAATTCTTTATTCTTTTCAATTTGTTCATCATTCCAGAAACCAGGAATTTGATCATACCCTCTACCAACTTCTAAAACTCCATAATCTTCAGTGATAATTAAACCCCAACCACCTTTAGCTTTTTCTTCATGATATTTAATATATCGGTCACTAATAATACCATCATAACCACATGTTTGTGTAACCATTGCAGGAACTACTAGTCTGTTTTTGATTTCACAGTTTCCTATTTTCATAGGGCTAAATAAATAATCTAATTTCATAATAATCCTCCTGTAAATTTACTTAAATTTTAAAGTAGGGGCTTAGCCCCTAGTCAATATCTAAATAAGATTTCATTTAATTATATATACTTAATTGATATAATTAATTAGGTGATAAAAATGAAATATACGACTAAAGATGTTTGTAAAATATATGATATAACAAGGGATACTTTAAGATATTATGAAAAAGTTGGAATCATTCATCCAGAAATAGATAAAACCAATAATTATCGTTATTATGATGATTGGGATATTAACTATTTAGGAGAGTGTAAAAAGTATCAATCTTTAGGATTCACAATTAAAGAAATAACTAAAATATTTAAAGATGGTACTTTAGAAGAAATGATTAATCTAACTCAATCAAAACAAAAAGACTTTACAAATAAGCTCCGTTTTTATGAACTACTTGTAAAGTATAATGATCAATATATAGGTAAATTAAAAAGCATTGAAACTAACTTAAACCAATTTTCAATTGTGGATACCAATAATCGATACATCATTCCAAATCGAGAAAAATTTGAATATAAATTAGATGATAAAATCCTAGATTCCTTTCATGATACTTTAAAAGAATATTCATTTTATGATAATACAGTTCTTATAAAACTTGATGATTATAAAGCCAATAATGGAATATTCTTATGGGGAAATTCTATTGCTAGTACATTTGTACCATATGTATCTACTAGTACTAAAAATATGTATTTATTACCTGGACATAAATGCTTATATACAATTATTGATGCTGGAGAAAGATGGAACTTTTCTTATAAGTTATTTGATAATGCTATAAAGTATATTAATAAACATAACTACACTATTTGTGGAGATATCTATGGTAATCTTTTAACTCGAGTATATGATGAAGAAAAGTTTTGCCGGTATATTGAAGTGTATATTCCAATTGAATAATAAATAAAACGCACTTTTATTATTAATAAATAATAAGTGCGTTTTATAGTTTAATAAGAGATTTAGTTATAAATGAACTATTTAAAGTTCTACTTTACCATACCACGTAGGAGCACCTTTTGAATAATCTTCTAAAGCTATATGGGACATAAAGCTATCTTTAGTTGCTCCATGGAAATGTTTAACACCAGCTGGGATTTCAATGATATCCCCTTTAGTAATTACTTGACGCTCTTTACCTTCTTCTTGATAATATCCAACTCCATCAGTCACAAATAATGTTTGTCCCACCTGATGAACGTGCCAGTTATTAACACATCCTGGTTCAAATGTTACATTGTCGATTAATAATGGTTTATCAAAGCCCCATATTTTTTTGACATACACAGTTCCACTAAAGTGTTTAGGATCATCTATTTTTTCTCCTAAACCAAGTAATGGTTGCAAAGTTTCCTTAGAATCATCTTTATATATTTCCATAGCCATAGCAAACATACTCCAAGCTTTTGGCCAACCAGTATAGAAAGCTAGTTGAGTAATTACTTCCACTATTTCTTTTTTAGTTATTCCATTTTCTTTAGCTTTTTTTAGATGTCCTTCCATTGATTGATCAAGGATTCCACTACCCATCAAAGCCGAAATAGTTATTAAGCTTCTATCTCTACTTGATAATTCTTCTCTGCTCCATACTTCGCCAAATAAAACATCATCATTTAACTGAGCAAACTTAGGAGCAAAAGCTCCTAAATAATCTCTTCCGGCTGTTTCTTTTTTCTTTAACATATAATATTGTCTCCTTATCCTAGTTTGTATCCACCATCAATTTTAATAATTTCACTATTAATAAACTCTGCATCATCACTAGCTAGAAATGTTATTAACTTAGCTACTTCTTCTGGTTTGGCAAATCTGTGTTTACATATTTTATCTTTTTGATACTCAATCATTTCTTGAGGTAAGTCTTTATTCATGTCGGTATCTACCCATCCTGGAGCTACACAATTGACATTAACATAGGGCTGTAGTTCTAAGGCATAATTATATGTCATATTGATAAGCGCTGCTTTTGATGCATCATATTCCATACTTTGAGCGTTATAGGTATAGATTGCATCAATTGATGATATATTGATAATCTTTCCATATTTATTCTCCACCATTTCTTTACCTAATAATTGAGATAAAAGAAATGGAGCTAGTAAATTGGTTTGAAGTGATTGATGCCAATCACTCATTGTTTTATTAGCTACTTCATCATATAAAGCAATACCTGCGTTGTTTACAAGGACATCAACTTTTTTAAATTCAGCTAAAGATTTTCTAACCATTTCTCTTACATCTTCTTCTTTAGATAAATCAGCTTTAACTGTCAAAGCCTTAATTTTATATTTACTTTCAACTTCATCTTTTAGTTCACTGGCGGCTTTAGCACTATTGACATAATTAATAATTACATCATATCCTTTTTTAGCAAATTCAATAATTGTTGCTTTTCCAATACCTCTACTTGATCCTGTTACTAATGCTACTTTGTTCATAATTATTCTCCTTTGATATTAGTAAATATTTCGGACTAATATCTTAAAAATATATGACAGTTTTAACTGTCATTTTATTTTTTTAATAATTCTTTTCTAAAGACATCACCATAACTATTGATGCTTTTAATTAATTCTTCGCTTTGACTAGAAGTCATCGTTTCCATTGCTTTCTTTTCAGCTTCTTGAATGTGTTTTATAAGCGTATCAGTTACTTCATGTCCTTTTTGAGTTAAATGAATAGTTTTATTTCTTCGATCTGTAGGAACTTCAATAAGTTCTATCCAACCTTTTTTATAGAAATTAGTTACTATAACATTAACAGTTTGTTTAGGAAGAAATGTTCTTTCACATAAGATAGATTGCGTACACTCATCTACTACGGCAATAAGATTTAAGATATGAAGAGAAGTATAATTCATTCCTACCTCTTTTGCATAGTCTTCATATATTGATTCTAAATTTCTCCAACCACTATTAAATAATTCGATCTTATTTTGAATATTCATAGTCGCTCCTTATTAGTCCTATTCATTTACTATTATAATTACGGACTTATATTTGTCAATAATAATTAAATAAAAAAGTTCTTCATTGAAGAACTAAAATGGTGCCGACAACAGGACTTGAACCTGCAACCTGATCATTACGAGTGAACTGCTCTACCAGTTGGAGCTATGCCGGCATAACTACATTCTATTCCTTTTATTATTTATCGACAATAAAAAATCCCCGAAGGGATTTTATTTTTGCATAATTTCTTTAGCAATTTTAATTGCTGTATTACTTGGGATTGCAAATCCAAGTCCTTCTGAATCAGTATCAGAAGATTTAGCGTTAACGATTCCAATTAATTCACCATCAGCATTAAATAATCCACCACCAGAGTTACCTGGAGATACAGCAGCATCTGTTTGAAGAACAGTTAAAGTAACTGTATTAGATGATGATTGATATGATGAATATGGATTACTTTGTTGAGAGTCACTATCATCATCTAGTGAAACTGTAATACTTCTATTTAAAGCTGAGACAATACCAGAAGTAATAGAACCACTGAAGTTACCTTCTGGGTTACCTACTGCAAATGATTCTTCACCTTGAATTACTTTATCAGAATCAGCGATAGTTGCAGCAGTTAAACCTGATGCTTCAATCTTGATTACAGCAATGTCTTGACTAGTATCACTACCAACAAGTTTGGCTGTATATTCTTTTCCATCACTAGTTTCTACTTTAATTGAATTAGCTGAGCTAACTACATGAGCACATGTAATAATATATCCATCTTCAGAAATAACCACTCCTGAACCAGCTCCACTTTCAACTTGGTTACCATACCAATAATTATTAGTAGTAACATTTTCAGTAGTAATAGCTACAACTGAAGGAGTAACTTTTTTAGCAAGTTCACTACTTGTTAAGGTACTAGTTTTAGAAGTTGTCTTAGCATTGGTAGAGGTACTTTGGTTAACTACTATACTATTACTATTACCTAAAGCAACTCCTGCAAAAGCTCCTCCTAAAGCAACTAAAGCAACGATTACTAAATATAATACTTTTTGAAATAATTTTGTTTTAAAGAACTTTGGTAATTCTTTCTTTGGTTTTTGAGGAGGCATTTGTTGATTAAATCCTCCGTTATTAAATTGATTAGGGTTGTTGTTATAACCTTGATAATTATTGTTATAATTATTATTAAAATTGTTATTTGGTTCCATGTTTATTCTTCCTTTCTACAATGCCATTATCTATCAAGATTATGGCAACAATTCATCCACATTATGTAATAATATGTTAAAACCCAACTTTAATAGTTGGGTTAGTTGCCTATATGGTAGGAGGTACGGGAATCGAACCCGTGTTCCATGTCTGAGAAACATATTTCCTAACCACTAGAAGAACCTCCCATATATGACTAATATATAATATTACAATTAGCCACATTTTAAAAGATTATTTTGAAACAAGTTCTAATTGAACTTTATTTCTTTCATTATCTATTTTATATATTCCAACTTCCACAATATCCCCTACTGATAGTATTTCACTAGGATGGTTTACTCTTTTACCAAGTTTAGAAATATGAACTAAACCATCTTCATGTAATCCTATATCAACAAAGGCACCAAAATCTACTACATTTCTTACTACTCCTTGAAGTTGATCTCCTTCATGTAAATCTTCTATTTCGACAATGTCGCTTCTTAGAAGTGGACCATCATATTTATCTCTAACATCTCTTAAAGGTGTTTCTATTGCATCTTTAATATCCTGAAGAGTATAAACATCTGTATTAAGTTTAGAAGCCATTGCTTCTAAATTAAGATCTTTATCAATCTTTTCACCAAGTTTATCAATTCCAACTTCTTTCATAAATTGTTTAGCAATGTCATAACTTTCGGGATGGATAGAAGTTTGGTCTAATGGTTCACTTCCATCAGTTACGCGAAGGAATCCAACAGCTTGGGTATATCCTTTAGCACCGAGTTTTTTAGCTTTTAGTATTTCTTTACGATTAGTATATATTCCTTTTTCATTTCTTAAATCAACAATTGCTTGAGCAGTTGATTTAGTAAGACCAGAAACATGGGATAGTAATTCTTTACTAGCAGTATTTACATCTACACCTACTTGGTTAACAGCTTTTAAAACCACAAAGTCTAATCTTTCAGCTAGTTCTTTTTCTTTTAAATCATGTTGGTATTGTCCTACTCCTATTGATTGAGGATCAATTTTTATTAACTCAGCTAAGGGGTCAATTACTCTTCGAGCAATAGAAATAGCTGATCTTTTTTCAACTGTTAAATCAGGGAATTCATCTCGAGCATTTTTAGATGCACTGTAAACTGAAGCTCCGGCTTCTGATACAAGGGTATATTCAATATCGAGATTGTTGTTTTTAATAACCTCAGCCACAAATGATTCTGATTCTCTAGAAGCAGTCCCATTACCAATAGCGACTATTTTAATTGGATATTGTTTAAATAAATCTAATAATATCTTGGTAGCCTCAGCTTTTTTATTTACTGGTTGATGAGGATAAATAACAGCAATCTTTAACATCTTACCAGTTTCATCAATAACAGCTAGTTTACATCCTGTTCTAAATGCTGGATCAAACCCTAATACCATTTTTCCTAGTAGTGGTGGTTGCATCAATAATTTTTCAACATTCATGGAAAAGACTTCGATCGATTGAGCTTGAGCTTTATCCGTTAATTCACTTCTAATTTCTCTTTCAACACTTGGAAACAATAATCTTTTAAAGCCATCTTTGACAGCGTCTTCTAAGTAAGGTAGAACTGTTGTTTCTCTATCTCTGGTGATTCCTCTAAGCGCATATTTTTCGTAATATCCTTTATCATAATCAAATGATACCGTTATTACTTTTTCTTTTTCTGCTCGATCAATAGCCATGATTCGATGAGAGGCAATATACGATATTTTCTCTGTTCGATCATAATACATCTTATATACTTTTTGTTCATCAGGATTATTTTTCTTTTCCTTAGTGACTAGTTTTCCATATTTTAAGATTGATTCTTTAACTTTCCAACGAAGTTTAGCTTTATCGGATACTACTTCAGCAATAATATCTTTAGCGCCTTGAATAGCTTCCTCTATAGTTTTAACATCATCACTTAAATACTTATTAGCTTCTTTACTGACATCGCCTTTTCGAGGACAAGCTAATAAAAAATCCGCTAATGGTTGTAAACCTTTGGCTATGGCATCAGTCGCTCTAGTTTTCTTTTTTTGTTTATAAGGACGATAAACATCCTCAACTTCTGATAGTTTTAAACAAGCGTTTATTTCTTTTACTATATCATCAGTAAGTTTTCCTTGCGTTTCAATTAAACGCATAACATCTTCTTTTCTTTTACTTAATGTTAATTGGTAATTATAGGTATCAAAGATGGTTTTGATTTGTTCTTCATCTAAATTACCAGTTTTTTCTTTACGATATCTAGCTATAAAAGGAATTGTTGATCCTTCTTCTATTAAAGATAATGTGTTATTAATTTGGTTATTACTTATGTTTAATTCTTTAGCAATACTCTCTACTATACTATTTTCCATGGTTACTCCTTTTTTTGCTATATTATGATATCACAAATATATTTATTCTTCCTCATAATATTAATAAAGCCTCATAGTTATGAGGCTTTATTTTTAGTGATTGTGTATTTATTCATGAGCTGCTAAAGATAATAGATAATCAGCATATCCAGAAGCAATTCCATTTGTTAAATTTGTTTCAATACTACTAATATTCTTATATAGAGTCCATTTAGTTTTAAAACCAATTGGAGTACGATATTTAAGAGTTGTATATGGTTTAGCCATTGCGATTAAACCATCTCTGTTTTTACCATTAATAAAAGTAGTAATTCTCTTATCAACACCTCTATTTGTATAATAATTTGTAAGAGCTGTTGATAGACTTTGTCCTGATGCAATCATGTTAGCAATATTTACTGCATCAACATCAGCATATAAGTCATCTAATCCATAAGTTGATACTGCTTGTCCCATATAAGTTTTTGTTTGAGATGCATAATAATCAGCACTTTGACCAGCAGGTGTTGAGTTTTTCATAAACATTGTAAATGTTTGAAGATCTCCTGCCCAACCAGATAAATCGTTCCATTGATAGCCCCGCATTGCTAGAATGTATGACCCAGTGTTTTTATGCATATTTGCAGTTACTGTTGCTGCCATGTGTTTTACATCAGCATTTTCAACTGAACTAAGATTTTGAAAGTAAGTATAAAGTGTAGGGTTTTGACTCTTTACATAACTTACAAATCCGGTGTTTACTTTCCCTCCAGCAATTTCCCAATTACTAGAAGTATAACTTCCATTAAATTGTCTTATAAACATAAAGCATAGCCATTGGTATTTATTAGCCCCTGTATAACTACCAGAAACTTTACCAGTATATGTATCAGCTATTTGTTCAAGAGAATTCATATTAGTTACAAATTCTTGGGTTGAAGATGAAGCTGATACTTTGGTAAATGAAACCCCAAGGCATAGACTAAAACCAAGTGCCAAGCAAACCATCAAAGATAATAGTTTTTTTGACACACCAAAAATATTTTTTTTCATATTTCGTCCTTTCTTTTTTCACACAATCACCCTTACTAATACTCTATCATTTTTACCCATTTTTTCAATGTTATTTCAAATAAAAGAATCAAAAACTAGTCTTTTTTACTTGTATAGTCAAGTTTCTCTTGACTTGTATATACAAGTATGTTAGTTTCTTATTGGTTATGATTGTGGGAAGGTCTAACGAGGAGAAAAAATGATAGTAAATTTAAAAGCATTATTAAAAAAGACTTTTGTATTATCGCTAGTTGTTTTTGTATGTTTCTTAACAATGGTAAGTGGAAGTGAGCGTGTTAAAGCAGATGATAGTAATATCACTGCTGATACTTTTACTTCTTACAAAGATGCTGCTGGTAAAGAGCATAATGGAGAATATAATTTAAGATACATTTTATCAAACTACAATGTATTTGTTTCTAATTCTTATACTGGTAGTCACGTTGTTGGGCCAATTATTACTGGTGGTGATTGTGCTGTAAACTTAGGTGGTCTTTCTGCCCCTAGTCCAATTAATGGTTATCTCCATCAATATTCTTCATATGTTGGAGGAAATAAATTAAAAGGAAATACGATTAGTGTCTATAATGATGATCTTTATTATTATACTGGTACTAATAACATTAATAATAAGTATTATTTAACTGGCGAAACTGTTGTTTCTCGTGAAGATGGAGTTAAATATACCGATAATTTTGTTGATTTTAATAAGATGAATGATTTAACTAAA
The DNA here is from genome assembly GCA_028749475.1 of Thomasclavelia sp. GTDB lineage: Bacteria > Bacillota_I > Bacilli_A > Erysipelotrichales > Coprobacillaceae > JAQVWN01. Next base: position 40,234 of record JAQVWN010000001.1, on the reverse strand, counting down.
GAAGCTGCTTCTTTAGGAAATGATCCAACTAAAATAACTATTGATGCTTCTAAATCAACTACTTTAGAAAATGATGGTTATGAATATGATAGTTCTACTGGTGTTTTAAAGGTTCATGCTGGAAATACTTTTGATATATCAAATATAAATGGCATTAAAGAATTAAATGTTTATGGTGGTTTAGTTAATGATGTAATCCTTTATTCAAATGCTTCTTCATTTACAATTCCAAGAACATTTGAAACAAAAGAAATTAATAAGCAATTAGTAACTTCAGAAATTGGTTCAATTGAAAGTAGTGAAACAGGGGCTGGAATTGTTTACGCTCTTCCAAATGCTACATCAGTAAAAACTAATGTTGCTTATACTGGACACTTAGTAGCTCCTAATGCTGATTGTGAAATTACAGGTGGTAATTACAATGGTTGTATTATTGCTAAGTCTGTTGTAACTAATTCTGAAGGACATATGTGGCCTTATAAAGGAAACAAAATTGGTGGAACTACATCTTACCTTCATGACACAGTAACAGTTAATAAAGTTGATCAATTAGGTAATGCTTTATATGGTGCTAGTTTTACATTATATGATAGTGCAAATAATGTTGTTAGTAATTATTCTACTCAATCATTTAATATTAGTACTAGTGATGAAGCGTTAGCTAACTATTTACCAGCAACTGGTAAAGAAAATACTTTATATTTAAAAGAGACTAAGGCGCCAAATGGATATAGTAAAACTGATAATACTTATCCTGTTGTTATTAGTGCTACTGGTGATAAGGAAATTCAATATTCAATTACAATTGAAGGTGAAGAAAATTTAGATGTTACTAATACTAAAAAAACTAATACTATAATTAATCATGATAATGTTGTCATCAATAAAGTAAATGCTGAAGGTACAACTATTGAAGGAGCTACATTTGGTATTTATTCAACTGAAAGTTGTGATGAAGATGTTGTTACAACTATTACTGGTGGTAAATATACTCTTTCAACTGCTAATGATAAATTAACAGCATATTTACCAACTACGAATAATAGTTGTACGTTATACTTAAAAGAAATTACTGCTCCTAATGGATATTTAATTTCTGATAAAGTTTATGCTTTAACTATCAAAAATGAAACAACAAAAGAAATATATAATAGTGAATTAGATTCATTTACAACAACTATTAATTATTCACTAACAATTGATAATAACGATAATATCGATATCATCAATAATAAGAAACCAAATGAACCTAGTGGAAATAAGCCTGTCGAAAAACCTACAGACGATCCTAAGGATGAACCTAAAGATGAGCCTAAAGATGAACCTAAAGACGAACCTAAAGATACTGAAGAAATCACAATCGTATCTACACCAGAATCATCTAATGGTTCTAACAAAGCTACAGTAGATAATCAAGTTCAAACTGGTGATAATACTAATATTCAATTATTAATTATTTCAGGAAGTCTTTCATTATTAGTTTTAGGGCTTACAGTTAAAAGTATAAAAAAAGATAACTAAAAGATTAATAGGCTATAAGTAAAGTTCTTTACTTATAGTTTTCTTTTTAAGCTAATTACCAATTTTCTATTGACATGAAAATTGAATAAGAATAATATAAACCTATAAATAAACCGTTGAGGTGGAGATAAAAATATTGATGGCCTAATAGAGAGCTTGGCTGGTGGAAACAAGCAGAACCCAAAATATTAAATGGACCACTGAGGGTAAGGAAGAAAAGTTGAGTATTCCTTAACGTTAAGCTTACGTCAGTAGCTAAAGATGTGATAGCATCTGATAAGTGCATGATTATATAATCATGAAACAAGGTGGCACCGCGGATACAACCGTCCTTGACAGATATTTTCTGTCGGACGGTTTTTTATTATTTAAAAGGAGAATAAAGATGAATATTGAAGACTTAAAACAGTATAGTAATTATGATTTAATTCCCATAACTAAAGAAATAATGAGTGATATTACAACTCCTGTTGAATTAGTTAGAGTTCTTAAAAAAGTTTCTTCTCATACTTTTTTATTAGAATCTAATGAGGATGCTACTAATTGGGGCCGTTATTCATTTATTGGTTTTGATCCAAAACTTGAAATAACTTGTTTAAATAATGTTTTAAAAATAAATGGTAAGGAACAATACATTGATCATCCTAAAGATTATTTAAGAGAATTACTTAAAAATAATACTTCTCCCAAAATAGAAGGACTTCCTCCTTTTACAGGTGGTTTAGTTGGTTACTTTGGGTTTGATTATTACAAGTATTCTGAACCAAAATTAAAATTAGATGCTGCTAATAAAGATGCTTTTAATGATTTAGATTTAATGTTTTTTGATAAGATTGTTTGTTTTGATAACTACAAACAAAAGATTATCTTAATAGTAAATATTAAAACTGATAACTTAGAGTTAAACTATCAAGAAGGTCTAAAAGAATTAGATAAATTAGAAGCAATCGTTAAAAGTGATGATAAAGCAATTATTGAACCTTTACATATCAAAGAAAAATTTACTCCTTTATTTAATAAAGAAGAGTTTTGTCAGATGGTTGAAAAAGGTAAACATTATATTAAGGAAGGAGATATCTTCCAAGTAGTTCTTTCTAACCGCTTTGAAGCTAAAGCAACTGGATCCTTATTTGATACTTATCGAATTCTAAGGACTACTAATCCTTCTCCTTATATGTTTTACTTTTCATCTAATACCATTGAAATGGCAGGAGCTTCACCAGAGACTTTAGTGAAGTTAACTGATAAAACTTTATATACCTTCCCTCTTGCTGGCTCAAGGCCAAGAGGAAAAAATGATCAAGAAGATCAAGAATTAATTGAGGGATTACTTAAAGATGAAAAAGAATTAGCTGAACATAATATGTTAGTAGACTTAGGAAGAAATGATCTAGGTCGGATTTCTAAATTCAATAGTGTTAAAGTTGAAAAGTTTCATGATATCTTGAAGTTTTCTCATATTATGCATATTGGATCGACAGTAAAAAGTGAAATCCAAGATGGTAAAGATGCTCTAGATGCTATTGATGCCGTTCTTCCAGCCGGTACTCTAAGTGGTGCGCCAAAAATCAGGGCCTGTCAAATCATCAATGAACTAGAAGATAATAAACGAGGTAATTATGGCGGAGCTATTGGTTATATTGCCTTTAATGGAAATTTAGATATGTGTATTGGTATTAGATTTGCATCCAAACAAAACGATAAAGTCTATGTTCGTTCTGGTGGTGGAATTGTCTACGACTCAATTCCAGAAAACGAATATCAAGAATCTATTAATAAAGCAGCGGCAGTAGTGAATGCTGTTAATCAGGCAGGTGATTTATAATGATATTACTAATTGATAACTACGATAGTTTTGCTTATAACTTATATCAATTAATTGGTTCAATTAATGAAGATATTAAAGTTATTAGAAATGATGAATTAACGATTGAAGAGATTAAGGATTTAGATCCTGATTATATTATTATTTCACCAGGTCCTGGTAAACCTAGTGAAGCCGGTATTATTGAAGAAGTTGTTAAATACTTCTATGATAAAAAACCAATTCTTGGTGTTTGTTTAGGCCATCAAGCTATTTGTGAAGCTTTGGGAGCTAAGATAACTTATGCTAAAGTGATAATGCATGGTAAATCATCTATTATTAGTATTAATGATGATAAAATATTTGAAGGTGTATCTAAACATACTAAGGTAGCTCGTTATCATTCCTTAGCAGTAGATGAAAGTACTTTACCTAGTAATTTAAAAGTAATTGCTAGAAGTGATGATAATGAAGTTATGGCGGTTAAGTTAGATGATTATGAAGTTTATGGTTTACAGTTTCATCCGGAATCAATACTAACTGATGAAGGATTTAAAATAATGAATAATTTCTTAGGGGGAAAAAATAATGATTAAAGAAGCGATTATTAAATTATCAAAGAAGGAAGATTTAACTGAAAAAGAGGCTTATGATTGTATCGATGAAATTATGTCCGGACAGGCTAGTGATGTTCAAATGGCTTCATACCTTACCGCTTTATCTATAAAAGGAGAAACTATTGATGAAATAACGGGAAGTGCTGCCGCTATGCGGGCTCATTGTCTTAAGTTCTTAAATGAAGAAGATGTTTTAGAAATAGTTGGTACTGGTGGTGATGGAAGTAACTCTTTCAATATTTCAACTACTAGTTCAATCGTAATTGCCTCAGCTGGGGTTAAGGTTGCTAAGCATGGTAATAGAGCTGCTTCATCTAAATCAGGAGCTGCTGATTGTTTGGAAGCTCTTGGAGTTAATATCTTGGTAGATCCAAAAGTATCTAAAAAGATTTTAAATGAAGAAGATATTTGTTTCTTATTTGCTCAAAACTATCATATAGCGATGAAGTATGTAGCTCCAATTAGAAGAGCATTAGGTATTAGAACTATCTTTAATATTCTAGGGCCTCTAACTAATCCAGCTGGTGCTAAAATGCAAGTAATGGGTGTTTATGATGAATCATTAGTTGAACCATTAGCTAGAGTATTAAATAACTTAGGGGTTAAAAGTGCAGTTGTAGTTTATGGTCAAGATGGTTTAGATGAAATATCTTGTAGTGCTCCTACTACTGTTTGTGAAGTTAAGAATGGTAAATATGATAAGTATGTAATCAAACCAGAAGATTTCGGTATTAAACGTTGTAAAAAAGAAGATCTTGTCGGAGGAACTCCTCAACAAAATGCTCATATTACTACTGAAATACTAAAAGGTAAAAAAGGTCCTCAAAGAGATGCAGTTCTAATGAATGCTGGTGCTGGTTTATATGTGGCTGGTAAAGTAGATACTATTAAAGAAGGTATTGATTTAGCTGCTAAACTTATTGATGAAGGAAAAGCTTATCAAAAGCTTCAAGCTTTTATTAAAGCAAGTAATGCTGAATGATTTTAGATGATATAGTTGCTAAAACTAAAATAAGGGTTAAAAGAAAATATGAGGATAAACCTTTAGATGAATTAATTAAAGAAGTTAATAATTTAGATATTACTTTTGATTATCCTTTTGAAAAAGCTTTAAAGAAAGATAAAATATCTTTTATCTTAGAAGTTAAAAAAGCAAGTCCTTCTAAAGGATTAATTGTAAAAGATTTTAAGTATTTAGATATTGCTAGAGAATATGAAAGAATAGGTGCTAGTTGTATTTCAGTTTTAACAGAACCCGATTTCTTTTTAGGAAATGATAATTACTTAAAAGAAATTAATAATGTAGTTTCTATTCCAACTCTTAGAAAAGATTTTATTATTGATGAGTATATGATTTATGAAGCTAAGTTATTAGGTGCAAAAGCTATCCTATTAATTTGTGCTATCTTAGATGAAAAGACTTTAAAAAGATTCTTTGATTTAGGAAATAGTTTAGGGCTATCTTGTGTCGTTGAAGCCCATGATAAAGATGAAGTATTAATGGCCAAAAGAATTGGAGCAAGAATTATTGGAGTTAATAATCGAAATTTAAAAGATTTTAGTGTTGATGTTCATAATTCTATAAGATATAAAGATATGGTTGATGATGATACGATCTTTATTAGTGAAAGTGGAATTAAAACTCATGATGATATTAAAGTATTAGAAGATAATCATGTAGATGCTGTATTAATTGGTGAGAGTATTGTCAAAGCCGATGATAAAGAAAAGGTCTTAAAGGATCTTAGAGGTTATTAAATGAAGATTAAGATATGTGGGCTTAAAAGACTTGAAGATATCGATATAGTAAATAAATATCAGCCAGATTATGTTGGTTTTGTATTTGCTGGTACTAAAAGAAAGATTAACTATGACTTAGCCTATACTTTAAAACAAAACTTAAATAATGATATTTTAGTAGTTGGAGTATTTATTAATGAAGATATTAGTTTTATTAGTAAACTAGTAAATAATCATATTATTGATATTATTCAACTTCATGGTGATGAAGATGATGAATATATTCAAAGGTTAAAACCTTTGAATGTAAAAATCATTAAAGCAATGCATATCGATAATCTTAAAGAATATGATGTTGATTATTACTTATTAGATAATAATCAACCTGGTAGTGGAAATAGTTTTGACTGGACTAAGATTAAATCCATCAATAAACCTTTCTTTCTAGCTGGGGGTATTAATACTAATAATATTGATGAAGCGATGAAAGTTAATTGTATAGGAATTGATGTATCTAGTGGTGTTGAAACAAATGGTTTTAAAGATGAAAGAAAAGTAGAAGAGATTATAAGGAGAGTAAAAATGAGTAAAGGACGTTATGGGATTCATGGGGGTCAATATATTCCTGAAACATTAATGAATGAGATTCATAATGTAGAAAAGGCATATGATAAATATAAAAATGATCCTGATTTCAATAAAGAATTACAAGATTTATTAAATGAATATGCTGGTAGACCTTCTAGATTATATTTTGCCAAAAAAATGACTAGAGATCTTGGTGGAGCTAAGATTTACTTTAAAAGAGAAGATTTAAATCATACCGGTTCTCATAAAATAAACAATGTTTTAGGACAAGCATTACTTGCTAAAAGAATGGGTAAAACTAGAATCATTGCAGAAACTGGAGCTGGTCAACATGGTGTTGCAACAGCTACCGCTGCTGCCCTTCTAGATTTAGAATGTGAAATATTTATGGGAAAAGAAGATACTGATCGTCAAGCTTTAAACGTTTACCGAATGGAACTATTAGGAGCTAAAGTTCATCCAGTTACTTCTGGGACCATGACTTTAAAAGATGCCGTTAATGAAACAATGCGAGAATGGACTAAAAGAGTAGATGATACTCTATATGTCTTAGGTTCTGTCATGGGACCTCATCCTTTTCCAATGATGGTAAGAGATTTCCAAAGTGTTATTTCTAAAGAAGCTAGAGCTCAAATTCTAGAAAAAGAAGGTAAATTACCAAATGTTGTCATGGCCTGTGTTGGTGGTGGAAGTAATGCCATGGGAATGTTTTATAACTTTATTGAAGATAAAGATGTTAAACTTATTGGTTGTGAAGCTGCTGGTAAAGGTGTTGATACAGCCTTTACTGCTGCCACTATTGCAACTGGTAGTGAAGGAGTATTCCATGGTATGAAATCTTACTTTTGCCAAGATAAATATGGACAAATAGCTCCTGTTTATTCAATTAGTGCTGGGCTTGATTATCCTGGTATTGGTCCTGAACATGCTTATCTTCATGATACTGGAAGAGCTAGTTATGTCCCAGTAACTGATGATGAAGCAGTTGATGCTTTTGAATTTATAGCGAAAGAAGAAGGTATTATTTGTGCTATTGAATCTGCTCATGCCGTTGCTCATCTTATGAAGATTGCACCTACAATGAGTAAAGATGATATTATAATTTGTTGTTTAAGTGGTCGTGGTGATAAAGACGTGGCTGCAATTGCTAGATATAGAGGAGTTGATATTCATGACTAGAATAGATGATACATTTAAAAATAAAAAAGCTTTTATTGGTTTTCTTACTGCTGGTGATCCAGTTAAAGAAAAGACTATTGATTATGTTTTACAACTTGAAAAAGCGGGAGCTAGTTTAATTGAAATTGGAATTCCTTTTAGTGATCCAATTGCTGAAGGTCCAACTATTCAAGAAGCCAACATTAGAGCTTTAGCTAATAAGATTGATACTGATCAAATCTTTGAATTGGTTAAAGAAATTAGAAAAGTATCAAACATTCCATTATGTTTTATGACTTATCTTAATGTTTGTTTCCATTATGGATATGATAAATTCTTTTCTAAATGTGAAGAAATTGGAATTGATGGAATTATACTTCCAGATTTACCTTATGAAGAAAAAAATGAAGTTTTAGAAGTTAGTGATAAATATAATGTTCAATTAATTAGTATGATTGCACCTACTAGTAAAGATCGAGTTAAGATGATTGCCAAAGAAGCTAAAGGATTTATTTACTTAGTATCTTCAATGGGAGTTACTGGAACTAGATCTAGCTTTTCTAACAATTTAGAAGAAATAGTTGGTGAAATTAAAAAAGTTACTGACACTCCAGTAGCTATCGGATTTGGTATTAATACTCCTGAGCAAGTTAAACATTTTTCTAAATTTGGTGATGGAGTAATTGTTGGTAGTGCAATTGTAAATATTATCAAAGAATACGGAAATGAAGCAGATAAACCTTTATATGATTATGTAAAATCATTAACAGATGCTTTATAACATAATTTCACATAATTCAATTTACTCCTCTGATCTTTTTTAAAAATAAGATTATATTTAATATTAAAGCGATTACATGTTGACACCTCAACATTATCGCTTTTTTTTGTTGATTTTTTCAACAAAAAATGCTTGCATCATCTATAGTAAATATGGTAAATTGTTGAAGTTGTTTATGGTTGTGAATAACGTAAGGAGTTATACAACTAAATGAAAAAGTCGTTTTTTGCCATTGGTTTGGCACTAATGATGAGTTTGGGAACAATTTCTGTAGTCGAAGCAGAAAACACTACTGGGTCTAACACATCATTAACAAATATTCAAAATACTGTAGGAGACTATGGTGTAGTTTCAAAAACTACAAATATCGCAGCTGATTTCGAAAGCAACCTTAGAACTGATTTATATAGTGGTGGACAAACCATTGGAAGCAGTGCTAAATATGCTGGACAAAAAGGTAAAGAAAATATTATTAACAATATTACTAGTGATGTCACTTCTTTCCAATCACATGGAAAAACTAGTATTAAATTCGGTGAGAAAGTAAATATAAATTCTTTAAATTATGATGCAAAGAAAATTTCTGTTTCACAAGGAGAAATTAATCCTACTGTTGAAACTATCTTAAGTAATGTAAGCGGATATGCTAAAGAATTACAACAAATAGAATCACAAGTTACAATCGATCGTACTGATCAAAATAATGAAAAAATTGATTGCGCAAGCATCAATTCAGATGTAGTATCTACAACACTTGTACCATACACTAATAATTACGGATATGTGCAATCCGCAACAACTAGTAATGGTGCTACAGGTAATTTATCTCAACAAATTGGTCAAACAAATATCATCATGAATAAAAACCAATTAGTTATTATAAATGTCGATACAACTAATATTTCTAAAATGAATCTAACAAGATTCAATATTAAAGTTAATGGACAAACAATTTGTGCGTCTCATCAAAATGATAACGTCAACAAATATTCTGCTCAAGTAGTCTTCAATTTTGGAGATTATGATGGAGACATTAACATTTCTGAAGCAATGGGAATTATTATTGCTCCTAAAGCTAATGTAACAGTAAGTGGAACAAGCTCTGGACAAGTTATTTGTAATAGCTTTACTAATCCAGGTGGTGAATGGCATTATACAGGAATTGGTAAAACTGAAACTCCAGTTACTCCTGAAGAACCTGAGACTCCAGTTACTCCTGAAGAACCTGAGACTCCAGTACTCCTGAAGAGCCTGAGACTCCAGTAGTTGTAACACCTTCAACAGAAGTAGTTACAACAACAAATTCTACTAGTAATAAAGCTGCAACTTCTGTTGTAGAAACTGGTGATAATACAAACCTATTACCATTAATGGCAATGTTATGTTTATCTCTTATTACTTTTATAACAGTAACTTGTTTTAATAAAAAAAGAAATTAAAATTAATAAATAAAACCTCTTAGTTGAGTTACTCAACTTAAGAGGTTTTTTATATTAAGATATTATTTTAATAAGTTTTCACCATTGCTATCAATTACTTCTTTATACCAATAATATGATTTTTTTAGTTTTCTTTCTAATGTACCATGACCATCATTGAAACGATCTACATATACAAAACCATATCTCTTTTTCATTTCACCAGTTCCTGCAGATACAACATCTATTGGTCCCCAATACATATATCCTCTACAATCAACACCATCTTCAATGGCAGCATGAACATTCTTTAAATGTTCTTCCATATAGTGAATTCTAAAGTCATCATCAATTGTTCCTTTTTCGTTTAGGTTTTCATCCAAACCTACTCCATTTTCCACAATTAATAATGGAAGATGATAACGATCATATAAAACATTTAAAGTATATCTAAGTCCTTCAGGATCAACTGCCCATCCCCAAGGTTCAGGTGCTTTATCTTTTAAATATGGATTTTCTTTTGAAACAAGTCCACCTGTATCTCCAGCAATATGACTATCTTTTTCAAATGTTGTTGAACGATAATAACTGAAAGTTAATAAATCAACTGTATGTTCTTTAATTAGTTTTAGTTCTTCATCAGTGAAGTTTACAGTTACTTTATCTTCTTTCCATACTTTCTTTAAATATGTTGGCACAATTCCTAAACAGAAAGGATCTGCAAAGAAGAAGATTCCCATTCTTTGAGTATCTAGGGCTCCTAGAACGTTTTTAGGATCACAGTTATATGGATAAGTAGCAGTAGAAGAAGCCGTCATCATGCAGCCAATTTGGCTATCTGGATCAAGTTCATGACATGCTTGAACCGTTAAAGCATTAGCCACTAATAAATTATGATATGCATCCCATTGATCTTGAAGAGTAGTAGAACCAATTGGATCACTTGGATCTTTAGGATCTTTAATAGTTAGTACCCCACCAGCTACTAATGGCATTCTAAATAAAGCATTTACTTCATTAAATGTTAACCATATTTTTACTTTACCTTTATATCTAGTAAAAACAGTTTTTACATAGTTCATCCAAAAATCAATCATTTTAGGATTAGACCATCCACCATATTCAGTTACTAAATGAAGTGGTGTTTCATAGTGAGAAAGAGTAATAACTGGATCCATTCCTAATTTATTCATTTCATCAAACATATCATCGTAGAACTTAAGTCCTTCTTCATTAGGTTCTTTTTCATCACCATTAGGGAAGATTCTTCCCCAAGCAATACTTGTTCTAAAACTATTAAAATCCATTCCAGCCATTAGTTTTAAATCATCTTTATAACGATGGTAACCATCAACAGCTTCATGTGATAGATATGCTTTATTTTTATCTAAACACATTTCATATTTTTTAGTTTCTGGATTCCATTTGATTCCAGGATCTTTAGACATAATACCTACTAATACATCTGTTACATTAGGTTGTTTACCATCTGTAAGCCAAGCACCTTCATATTGGTTGGCTGCAATAGCTCCACCCCAGTAAAAATTCTTTGGAAAACTCATAACAATTCCTCCTTATATACTAAAAATATTATAAACAAAAAAAAGATATATATGTTCTATTTTCAAAACTTGAAAGAGAACTTATATATCTAAAGATAATTGTTTTTGTTTCAAAAGAGTTTGTTTTGACTCTTTTATTTTATCTTGAGGGGTAATATTACCTACTAATAAAATAGAATTTGGATCATGAAGTTTATTATTTTTAAAGACAGTTTGTTTATCATAATTGGCATAACAATACCGACAAAAATGAAGACAAGTATTATACATTCCAATATCATTAGTTAAAAGACAATTACATCCTTCTCTAGGTAACATACCTTTAGTAATATCTATTTTATATTCTAAAGCTTTTTCAATTACTTCTTTATTTAAACAACCTGAAGAATCGATACCAAACTTCTCTAATTCATGACCTTCTAGACAAGTTTTTATTTTAATATTATATTTCTTACCTATTTCACTAAACGCTTTCCCAATAATCATTTTTTCATCATGCGTAACTTCTTTAATTCCCGGAAAGTTTTTAATTGTTTTTTGATATAAATCAATAAAACTAATTACACAAGTATCAACATACCCACTCATTGATTTAGCCATCTTATTAAAGATATCTAGATGATACTCTAATGAATATTTATCACTTATAAAAATGGGATCATAACGCCAACAGACATGATTTTTACCTAACTTTTTAGATAATGTTTTAAGTCCTCTAATTACTTTATTTTTATCAACCACATTTTCTTCTACATCTTTACCATAAGGAGTTATAGTAATAGACCAATACTGGTTATATTCATTTAGCTTATCTAAACGATCTAACATTGGTAAAGGGTTTTTAGTACAAAATATAATGATATCAATTAATTGAGGATCTAATTTATAAGTGGTAACTAAAGTAGGATTGTAGGGGTTTCTTACCCCCACAATCCCTTCTTCAATTCGATTATAAAACCAGTCACTATAAAAAGCTGGTATATCTGTTCTATTTCCTGTGTTTAATATCATACTAATAGTTTACTGCTTAATTATGACAATTTCCACCAGAATGACATTGATGATTTTCATCATGTTCATGATGTTCACATTTAGCGTTAGGATCGTAATCAAGATTTCCATTAATAAAACTTTCGACTTGTTTTAAAGCATTACCACTTGCCCCTGGCATTACATTAATACCAAATGATTTTAAATGGTTAATGGCTCCACCACCAATACCACCACAGATTAATGTATCAACATTTTCATTTGATAATAATCCAGCAATAGATTGACATCCAGCACCGTTAGTACTCATCATTTTACTTTCCATAATTTTTCCATCTTCAATATCACAAATTAAAAAACTAGGACAATGTCCAAAGTGTTGAAACACTTCATCATTTACACAAGTTACTGCTAATTTCATTTTATTTTCTCCTTTTTCATTTATACTTATTTCATATTCTCCACCATCAATTTGGAGGTTATTACCTTCTATAATAAATCTAGCTATCTTCTTCCGAGCATTTTTATAAATTGATACTACACTTGTTCTGGAAATATTCATTAAATTAGAACATTCTTCTTGATTGTATCCTAAATAATCAATTAGTCGGATCACTTCATATTCTTCAATATCTAATATTTGAATATTATTTTGACCATTAATTGTTTTAAATTTAGTATAAGAAGGCATTTTATTTATTATCTTTTTCTTTGTTGGCCTAGACATGAAATAATTATACTTCATTATTGACATATGTCAATAACACCGCTAAATAAAACAAGCACCTAAGTGCTTGTTTTTAGTCTATTATAAATTTATCTAAATAATATCCTTCGACTTTAAAGTCATTAGCTTTGACTTTAAAAGAAGTATCTTGATCATAAATTCGTGTACTCATACTTTTAAAACCATCATTAATAAATATTTCTAGGGTTGAAGTATCACTATAGATACTAATTGAATCAATGCTATCAATTTGGATATGGCGACTATCTCGACCATAACCACTATCTTTAAATGATAATGTAAGTAATTTATTTTGGTAAACAAGTTTACAATCTTTTCTTAAATCTATTTCAAATTCACTATTGAATTTGAAATGCATTTCAAAGATATTATTTTTTAAAGGTTTATTAAAATCAATTGTTTCTTTTCTTAAATCTTTTATTTCATCTATCACTTTTTGAGTTAAGTGACCATTACTAAAGCCTAACTCTCTAGGAAGAGTTAAACAGTGTTGCCAACCTTTACTTACTGTTGGATTAGTATATGGAATATCAGGAAGACCAAACCATCCAATTAATATTCTTCTTCCTTTTTCATCTAAGAATGTTTGAGGAGCATAGAAGTCAAAACCACAATCAAGTTCAATAAAATTATCGACTACTGGATTATTTAAGAAATCATCATTTACTAGGAAGTATCCATTTTGATAGACATTTTCATATTGATATGGTTTATCTTTTTTAACACCTTGTGGACAAGTCATTAAAACATATTGATTATTAATTCTAAATAAATCAGGGCATTCCCACATAAATCCAAATGGCGTTTTAGAATTTATGCGAGTTTCATATTTAAAGTTTGTTAGATCTTTTGATTTAAAAATAAGAACGCAACCGATATCATCTTTAGTTCGAGCTCCTAATACTAAATAGTTAGTATCCCCGATTTTAATTATTTTAGGGTCTCTAACATGACAAGATAAGTCACTTGGATAATCATCGTTAACTAAGATACATTCCTTTTTATCAACAGTAATTCCATCTTTAGATTCTAGAGTTAAGACATTATGTCCTCTTCCTTCATAGATGTAATCATAGTTACCAAGATGTTTAACATTACCTGTATAGAAATACTTTATTTTATCTTCTAAGACAACAGCACTTCCGGAATACACTCCATCTTTATCATATTCATTATCGGGATAAACAAAGATTGGTTGACTTTGATAATGAATAAAGTCTTTCGTTGTATATTGTCCCCACATTTTGTCAGCCCCTTTAGGATCTGTTGGTGAATATTGATAATATATATGATATGTTCCTTTATATTCACATAGACCATTAGGGTCATTTAACCACCCGATTGGGGGCATAAGATGATAATCTAAACGATTATCATCTTGTGGTATATTTTTTAATGCTTCTTCGATTTCTTTTTTAAGCTTTTCCATCTTCTTCTATCTCCATTATAGTATCACCAATAGTTAAACTTCCTTCATTCATTTTTTTAATTGTCTTACCATTAGTAATTATAACAGGAGTTTCAGTAGAATAACCAGCCTTTTTAATTCCTTCTAAATCAACATCCATTAAAAGTTCTCCAACACTAACACTATCACCTTGAGCTACATGACTTGTAAAGCATTTACCTTCTAAATTAACTGTATCAATTCCACAATGAATTAATACTTCTATTCCATCATTACTTTTAAGTCCAATCGCATGTTTAGTCGGGAATACCATTGATACTGTTCCATTAAATGGAGCATAGATATGACCATCAGTTGGATTAATAACTACTCCATCACCCATAAGTTTTTCTTTAAATGTTGAATCTGAACAATTAGATACTGATTTAACTTCACCTTGAATAGGAAGTAATACTGTATTAGAAGCAACTTCTAATACCTTTCCGCCTTCTTCAACTACTTCTTTATTATTTTTCATTTGACCTCTTTTAAATAAGATAACTGTCATAACAAACGCTACTGCGATACTTAAAATCATTCCTATTCCAAAGTTCATCCATGATTTTGCAGGCATAGAAAGGAAACCTGGAATACCAGCTGATCCTAATGCTTGAGCTAAACATTTAGTTCCTGCTAGGTATGCACTACCGACACATGAACCAATACAAGCTGCATAGAATGGATATTTAAGTTTTAAAGTTACCCCAAACATGGCTGGTTCAGTAATACCAAGCAAAGCTGAAACACCTGATGCTGAACATAATGATTTAAGTTTTTGATCTTTTGTTAAGAATAATACTGCAAGAGTTGCTGAACCTTGAGCAACATTACTCATTGAAGCAGTTGGGAAAATGAATGACCCTCCTGTTGTTTTTCTAGCAGCAATAAGTTGAGTTTCAATAGCAATGAAACTATGATGCATACCGGTAATAACGATAGGTGCATAGAATAAACCAAAGATTCCTCCACCGACAAATCCTAAAGAATTATACATCCAGCTAATACCATCAGCTAGAAGTGTACCTGCTTCTCTTAAAACTGGTCCTACTACAATAAATGTAAGTAATCCAGTAACGATAATTGAAACTAATGGAGTAGATAAGTTATCTAACCATGTAGGAGTTACTTTATGTAATCTCTTTTCAATATTGGCAAGAATCCAAGATACTCCTAGTACTGGTAATACTGTTCCTTGGTATCCAACAGCTTCAACTGTTAAACCAAATAGTTTCCAAGTTGGTATTTCAACTCCAGTACCATAACTATAAGCATTTAATAAATCAGGATGAACCATGATCATCCCCATAGCGGCTCCTAGAAATGGATTACCACCAAACTTCTTAGTAGCACTAAATCCTATCAATACTGGTAGGAATGTAAATGGTGCATTCGCAAATATATTGATAACTGTTGCAAGATCTTTAAATTGAGGATAAAGATCAATAATACTCTTATGAGCAGAAACAAGTCCTGTTGCAGTTAGAATATTATTAATACCCATAAGTAACCCACCGGCTACGATAGCAGGAATAATTGGGACAAAGATATCAGATAATGTTTTTACTGCTCTTTGAATAACGTTTCCTTCTTTTTTAGGATTACTTTCTTCTGGTTTTTGATCAGCAGCCATACCTAGAATGTCTAAGCATTGATCACAAATCATGTTAACAAGTCCAGCACCAAAGATTATTTGGTATTGACCTTTCGCTTTAAAAGTTCCCTTGACTCCTTCGACTGAAGCAACCTTATCATCATCAATTAGACTTTCATCTTTTAAAGTTAATCTTAGACGAGTTGCACAGTGCATACATCCAATAATATTTTCTTTACCGCCAACATTTTCTATTACTTCGTTGGCTATTTTTTTGTGGTCCATAATTACCCTCCTTATTTTTGTGGGACCGTTCCCTCTTTACAACTTAAATTTATCATTGATTTATATTAATGTCAACACTTTTTATGAAATCGGTTCCATAAAATGTAAAATAAAAGAAATCAGCTGATTTCTTTTATACTTTCTCCGTTTATTAATTTATATCCAATAACCTGAAGAAGAGGAACTTCTTCTTCATTTATCAGTTTAATAATAGTTTCACCAGCTACTTCCCCTGCCTTTTCGTTTTCAAAACGAATAGTACATAAACTAGGATCAATTAACTGCGATACATCGTATCCCCCAAATCCACATAAAGATACTTCTTCTGGTATTTTATACCCAGCATCTATTAATTCTTTATAAGTAGCTAAAGCAATAGTATCAGTCGCACAAATAACCATATCAAATTTATATCTTTTAATCATATCTTTAGCAACTTCTCTTGTAGTCTCAGTCGAGAAATCAGTTTCTAAACTAGTTATCTTTTTAACTCCTGTTTCTTTTAAGCCATCAACAATTCCTTTTTTACGTAAGACTCCTACGGCATAGTCTTGACGACTTACGCCAAGATACATAATATCTTTATGACCTTTACTACCTACTAAACGACCAATATCTTTACCAGCATTATAGTCATCATTGATTATTGAATGTTCTAGTTTTTCTTCTTGGGCAACAAAAAGAAATGGAATATCCATTTTATCAACAAGAGTTTGATGAGTCATGGTAATTTTAGTTGCTAGTAAAATGATCCCATCAACTTTCATCCGCCAAAGATTTTCCATTGAACGAAGTTCTTCTTTTTCGTCATGATCAGTATTTATAAAAATAGTACGATACCCTTTATCTTTTAAATACTTATCAATCGACATCAACATTCTTGAAGAAGTAGTTGATATTAATGTTGGAGCAATAACTCCAATTAAATTACTCCTTTTAGCCTTTAAACTTTGGGCAAAGGCATTAGGTTGATAATTATATTCATCAATTATTTTTTTGATTTTTTCTTTTGTGTCTTCTTTTACATATCCATCATTAAAATATCTAGAAACAGTACTTTTACTGACTCCTGCCATTTTGGCGATATCTTTGATAGTTATTTTTTCTGTTGCCATATTTTGTCCTCGAAAGTAATTATACCATGACTTTTTTTATATCTAAAGGAAACAGTTTAAATAAAAAAGTAATCAATATAAAATATTGATTACAATTCTTCTGGTAAAGGAGCATCTTCTCCAATTAAGTCAATTACTTCTTTAAAACCATATTTATTTTTTAAAGTGCTTCCCTTAGAAGTAACGATAGCAACAATTTTCCCGGCACCAATTTCTTTTATAAAAGTATTGATAGCTGGGGGAGTTGATCCAGCCCATAAAGGGAAGACCACATAAATATCTTTGTCATCATCTAAACTAGGATAATCAATTGGAACGCTTTTATTAGAAAGAGCTTTTCCTCCAGCTTTAATGTATCCAGCTTTACCTGACCAATCGATATGATCATCTATTTTTTTAGCTGTTACATTATGTTTTTGAGCTAACTCCTTAGCGACCATTTCACTTCTTCCAGTTCTAGAAAAATAATATATTTGCATAAGTATCTCCTTTATAAAATTAGAAGTAGCGAGGCTACTTCTAATTATTATTATAATAAATTTTGATTCTCTAAAATTATTAAAGCTTTACTACAAGCTGGACAGTCACAATACTTTCCACCAGTTACTTTAATATCTTTAGCATGAGCAAGTAATCCTTCTACTTCATCACCAATTATTTCTTTAGCTTTTGAAGAACTTAAGAAGGTTATTAAGGGATCTATTTCCATAATATCTTCTTTTAATTCTTTAATAAGTTTACTAGCTTCATCTTTTTGACTAGGAGTATTTAAACTTTCAAGATAACTTTTACAAGATTCTTTTAAATCTTTACAACAAAGTTCTTCATTCATTAAATCTTTAATTGTTTGAATTAGTGTATCTTTATTCATAAAAACTCCTTATCCTAAATCTTCACCATTAGTTTCAATTACATGTTTATACCAATAGAATGATTTCTTTTTACTTCTTGAAAAATCACCTTCATGTTTATTATTATAATTAACATAAATGAAACCATAACGTTTATCATATTCACCAGTAGATGCTGAAACAATGTCAATTGGAGACCACATTGTATAACCAAGTAAATCTACTCCATCATAGGTAACTGCATCTCTCATCGCTTTAATATGTTCTTTTAAATAATCAATACGATATGAATCATCAACAGTTCCATCAGCTTCTTTTTTATCATAAGCTCCAAAACCATTTTCAACAATCATCATTGGAAGTTCAAATCGATCATTAAACCAGTTTAAACACCATCTAAGTCCAACTGGATCGATTTGCCATCCCCAATCAGAAGCTTTTAAGTTAGTATTTCTAACAAAGTCTTCTGGTAAATAATCAAATGTATTTTCATTATTACCATGATATTCAGTAGCAAAACTCATATAGTAAGAGAATCCAATATAATCCACTTTACCTTCTGAAAGAATCTTTTCATCTTCTTTAGTAATAAAGTTATATCCTTTTCTTTCAAACTTCTTAAGCATGTGAGTTGGATAATGTCCTCTAGCTTGAACTTCAACATAATAATATTTTTGATGCATTGCTCCTAAAGCATTCATTACATCTTCAGGTTTAGGACTTGCTGGATATACTCCATTCATCCCAATCATACATCCAACTTTTAAATCAGGATTAATATCATGAGCTGCTTTAACAGCTAATGCACTTGCAACAAGTTCATTATGAGCTGATAAATACATTAATGCTTCTCCGTCATCACCATCTTTTAAAATAACTGCTCCTTCTTGAATTAAATTATGTTGAGTTACATCAGCTTGGTTATTGATCTCGTTGAAAGTCATCCAATATTTAACTTTATGTTGATATCTTTCAAAACATACTTTAGCAAACTTTACAAACATATCGATAGCTTCTCTATTTCTAAAACCACCATATTCTTTAGCTAATGCCCATGGCATTTCAAAGTGAGATAAAGTAATTACTGGTTCAATTCCATATTTATGACATTCATCAAACATATCATCATAGAATTTCAAACCTGCTTCATTAGGTTCTTTTTCATCTCCTCTTGGGAAGATTCTAGTCCATGCAATACTTGTTCTAAAAGATTTAAATCCCATTTCACTAAATAATTTAATATCTTCTTTATAATGATGATAGAAGTCAACTCCAACATGATTAGGATAGTCTTCTCCTTCAATAACGCCGTCAGTTAAATGTCTTGGTGTTTTAACATCTCCAGCTGTTTCAACATCAGTACAACTAACTCCTTTACCGCCTTCTTGCCAAGCTCCTTCTGCTTGATGGGCAGCTATAGCACCACCCCATAAAAAATCTTTTCTAAATCCCATAAATAATCCTCCTATTAGTAATATAATTATATAACTAACTTAGTTTAAATACATTAACTATAAATAAAAAAGTTTCTTTATATCTTAAGATACAAAGAAACTTTATTTAATTTGGGAAGATAGAATTCTTTCTAAATGTAATGCTAGATATCCTACTTCTGACTCTGGTATTTCTTTTCCTAAAGTATGACTTAATTTTTCACAAATATCGTTTGCTTTTGTATACGCAAAAGGAAATTTATCTTTAGTAAAACCGTTAATATCCATTTGAAGTTTTTCTTTTGTTCTAATTCTCATTAATAAAGCATTCATATGATTCATAAGTTTTAGATAAGAAATAGAATTAATATTGATAGTAATCTTTAATGATTTTTCTAAATCATTAATACTATTTTGAATTACTTCCATTGTTTTAATAGAATCAGTTACATGTTCACTAGTAATAGCTGAATGAATATGAAGAGTAATATAACCGACTTCATCATCACTTATATCAACATTTACTTTATTTTTAATTATATCTTTGCCCTTTAAACCTATTTGGTATTCTTCAGGATATAAAAGTGATATTTCAGTAGTAAAAGGATTAGAGACATACATTTCATCATTCATTCTTTTAATAGCGAACTCAATATGATCAGCTAAAGGGAGTAAGATTCTTGTATCTACCTTTTTAAACTTATCTTTAGCTTCATTAATTATTTCACTAGCTATTTCAATATAGATAGGATTAATGTGTTCAATAATTTCTTTAGACTTTTTAGTTTCTTTCTTTTGAGTCTCCATCGTATATATTTTGATAGGTGTTGTTGGAGTAAAATTTTGTTTGGGCTTTTTACCAAAGCCAATTCCTTTACCAACAATAATAACTTCTTCATTATTATCTAATACTATTAAACTATTATTATTTAACACTTTTTCTATTATGTACATCTCTTTCACCTCCTAACTTTCTAACACTAAATCACCTGTTTTTTTATTTCCATAATTTATCTTAAAATTAGCACTAGGCATATTAGTTACTACAACAATTAAGTTTTCACTAGTCGCTTCTTTTTTAATATAATCTAAATCTACTTCCCATAATAATTGACCCCTTTTAATTTCTTGATTCATTTCGATTTTGACATCAAAACCTTGGCCATTTAAAGCTACTGTATTTATCCCAAAATGAAGTAATAATTCAACATCATCTTTTGTCTTTATTCCAATCGCATGTTTAGTTGGGAATATCATAGTGATAACTCCATCACACGGAGCGTATACTTTATTACTTGCTGGTTCAATCATAAAACCATCGCCCATAGTTTTTGTCGAAAACATTTCATCTTGAGCTTTTTCGATTGGACATACAATCCCATCCATTAAACTATATAACATTAAATGTTTATCTAAATCAACCTTTAGTTTCTTTAAATCCCTTTTGGGATTTTGAATAATATAGTCTTCTAATTCAGTTTTAATATTGGAAGCAGTAGGTCCATAGATTATTTGGAGGTTATCACCTCTAAGCATTGTCCCAGCTGCTCCCGATTGTTTAAGTAATGGTTCATTAATTAAATTAGGATCTTGGATATTTACTCGCAGTCTAGTAACACAGTTTTCAACATCTTTAAAGTTATCAATTCCACCTAAACCTTTAATAATTAATTCAGCTTTTGATTCTTGAGTATTTGTTTCAACTATTTCTTCATCTTCTCTTCCTGGAGTTTTAAGATTAAACTTTAAGATTAAATACTTAAAACTAAAATAATATAAACCAAAGTATAATATTCCTAAAGGAATTATTAACATCCAGTTAGTTTTAGCATTTCCTTGCAAAACCCCAAAGAATATAAAATCAATTAAGCCTGCTGAAAACGTTAAACCAATGGTGATATTTAAAACCTGAGCGACCACATAAGTCGTAGCAGCAAGAACTAAATGGACACCAAATAATAAAGGTGAAGCAAGTAAAAACGCAAACTCAATTGGTTCTGTAATACCTGTTAGAATACTGGTTAGACTGGCTGAAATCATCAAACCCGCAACAATCTTTTTTCTTTCAGGTTTAGCACATTTATACATTGCAAAAGCAGCTCCTGGAAGACCAAACATCATAAAGATAAATTCTCCAGTAAAATATTTAGTAGCGTCCACACTATATTTAATAGTATTAGGATCATTTAATTGGGCAAAGAAGATGTTTTGAGCACCTTCAATTAGTTTTCCTCCAACTTCCATTGTGCCTTCTAGCGCAGTTTGCCAGAATGGTAAATAGAAAATATGATGTAATCCAAAAGGAACTAAAGCTCTTTTTATAAGACCAAAGATAAAGGTTCCTAGATAGCCTGTATTATTAACTACATTTCCTAATGAATAGATAAATGATTGAATAACTGGCCAGATAAAATAAGCTACTATTCCAACAACGATAAATACTAAAGTAGAAATAATAGGAACAAAGTTAGTTCCCCCAAAGAAACTAATGGCCGTAGGTAGTTTGATTTTATAGAAACGATTATGCAGATACGCAACTCCCAGTCCTACTATCAGTCCTCCAAAGACTCCCATTTCTAAAGTTTGAATTCCCACTTCAGTTGTGATAGCTCCACTAGGTACATTACCTATTATTTTACCAGTTGTCGATACCACATTATTAATAATTAATAATGAATTAATTGTATAGTGAAATGCTAGAAAAGCGATTATTGAAGAAAAGACCGCAACGCCTTTTTCTTTTCGAGCCATACCAAGAGCAATACCTGCTGCAAAGATGATTGGTAAATTATCAAAGATTCCAGAACCAATGTTATCAAAGATAATAAGTAATTTATTTAGAATAGTTCCATCACCTAAAATTGCTTGTAAATGATAAGCATTGATGGTTGTCTCGTTGGTAAAAATAGAACCAATTCCAAGAAGTAAACCAGCTATTGGTAATATGGCAATTGGAAGCATTAAACTTCTTCCAAGTCTTTGAATTATAGCAAATAATCGATTTTTCATAGCATTTCCTTTCTATAATTTAAAACGCAAAAAACTAAACCAGAGTTTAGTTTTTTTGCTTTATAAATAAGTTTTTTATTCCTCGTCTAATTACTTGAAAGAAACTAAGCGAGCGAACAATATGGTCATCATCAATGTGTTTATTAATTGCCCTCAGTAATTCTTTAGGCTTTTTACTAGAGAAAGAGTAAGTCCCATTATTTTTAGTTCTAATAGCATAGCGAGGAATGTATTTTCCCTTAAATAATAATGAAACAACTACATAATCTACTTCTTCCCAAGGGATTTGAATAAATTTTGAAGTATCTCTTTTATTATAGAATTCAAAACCTTTATCGCCGATCATAATTTGACCGTATTCATATAATCCAAGATAAGAAGTAGCATCGACTACATATTCAGATTTTGTATTTAATGATTGAACCATATAATCTCCTTATAAACTCCTTAGGTATTTTAACTTATTTAATAACTAATTACCAATACTATAATAAACCAATTAAATGTCCGGCAATACCGACAATAAATAATCCAATAATTATAATAATTGGTGATACATTTTTCTTAAGTAACCACATACATAATAATGTGAGAAGTAAACCAGCAAGTCCTGGAATTAAGCTATCTAAGTTATCTTGTAAAGTAGTAACTTTTTGAGCTGTAAGTGAAAGTCCACTAGCATATTGAGTTAAAGCATCTTGTATTCCTTTAGCTCCATCAGCTATTTTACTCCAATCAATATAAGCACCTTTACTTAATTTAACAGTTGAAACAACTGGGGTAAAACTAATAGATACCCATCTTTGAACTAATGATCCAAGAACGAACATTCCTAGAATAGAAGCTCCTTTAGTAATCTTTTGAAGTAATCCTCCAGAAAGGTCATCAGTAATCTTAGTTCCTACTTTATAACCGAATTCTTGAGTATACCACATAAATAACCAACGAATAATATTCCAAGCAACAAAGAAA
Source organism: Thomasclavelia sp. (assembly GCA_028749475.1). Taxonomy (GTDB): domain Bacteria; phylum Bacillota_I; class Bacilli_A; order Erysipelotrichales; family Coprobacillaceae; genus JAQVWN01. The sequence continues at coordinate 16,604 of JAQVWN010000001.1, read as the reverse complement.
ATGATTGGTCCTAGAATATTTCCTGTAAGAGCAAGTGATGCTCCAAGAGCTCCAAGAATTGGTCTAACTGTGTACCAGAATACTGGATCTCCAACTCCGGCAAGAGGTCCCATCATACCAACTTTAACCCCTTGAATAGCACTGTCTTCTACAACAGCTCCATTAGCTTTATCTTCTTCAAGTGCTAATGTAACACCCATAACAGGACTAGCTACATATGGGTGAGTATTAAAGAATTCTAGATGTCTCTTTAATGCTTTAACTTGATCATCCTTTTTAGGATATAATTTTTTAATTGCTGGAATGATAGCGAAACACCAACCACCATTTTGCATACGTTCATAGTTCCATGATCCTTGAAGGAATGTAGAACGCCAACAAACAGCAAGTCTGTCTTTTTTATTTAATGATACTTTATTTTCCATTTTTCTTTCCTCCTTCAAGATTAATAATCATTTAAGATATCACCTAATGGATCACCAGTGTTTCCACCGCCATCACTACTAGATGATTCTGATAATTTTAAGTAAATTAAGGCAAGAGCTAAACCAATTGCACCTAATCCAATTAAAGTAAGATCACTGATACATGCAAGTGTAAATCCAATTGCAAAGAATGGCCAAACTTCTTTAGTAGCCATCATATTGATAACCATTGCATAACCTACAGCAACTACCATTCCTCCACCAATGGCCATACCATCAGTAAGCCAAGCTGGCATAGAGTTTAAGAAAGAAGCAACTGTTGAAGCTGGGATAAATAATAAAGCTCCAGCAGGAATAGCAATACGTAAACCTTGCATACAAATTGCAGCAATATGCCATCCTTCAATAGCTCTAATATTTCCTTTTTCAGCAGCAGCATCCATCATATGAATCATAGGTACTGCGAAAGTACGAGCAACCATAGTTAAGAATAAACCAGCAACAGCTAGTGGGATTGCAATAGCGATAGCTGTATCAACACCAGCAGCTCCTTGTCCACCTTTAACTAAGATAATTGCTGAAGCAACAGATGCTAAAGCAGCATCAGGAGCAACAGCGGCTCCAATGTTGGCCCAACCTAAGGCAATCAATTGTAAAGATCCACCTAAGATTACACCAGCTTCTAATTGTCCAGTCACTAGACCAATTAGAGTACAGGCAACTAGAGGTTGATGGAATTCAAATTCATCAAGAATTCCTTCCATCCCTGCTAAGAATGCCACAATTATTACTAGTATAATTGAAATTATAGACATTTTTTATCTCCTTTATTTAAGTCCTTCGATAGCTTTATTTAAGATATCATCCATATCTTCTTTACCATCAGAAGGTACCTTTCTTACATCAAATTTAATTCCTTTAGCTTTAAGCTTTTCATAAGTATCAACATCATCTTTATCTAATGATAATACTTTATTAACGGCAACTTTACCGACTGAATGAGCCATAGAACCAATATTAAGTTCTTTAATATCAACTCCACCTTCAATAGCTTTTAAAGCATCTTGTGGTTTTTCAAATAATAATAATGCTTTAGTATCTCCAAATCTTGGATCTTTAGCAACTTCAATCATTTTTGAAATAGGTATAACATTTGCTTTAACACCTGGTGGCGCAGCTTGTTCAATTAATTCTTTACGCATTTTGTCTTTTGAAACTGCATCACTAACAACAATAATTCTGTTAGGTTGAACAGTTTTAGTCCAAGCAGTAGCTACTTGTCCATGTAATAAACGTGAATCAATACGAGCTAAACAATATTTAATCTTTCCATCTCCCAGTACAGTACCTTCTGGTATTGCCCCTTTATGAGTTGGTGCAACTTCTTTAGCAGCACCTTCCATTTTAGGTTCAATAGATTCTGGAATACCTTTAACCCCTTTTCTAGCTTCTTCAATAATATGAGAAGCGATTTCTTGAGCCTTATCTTTAGATAATCTAGAAGCATAAGATTCAATAAGCATTGGTAAATTTAATCCAGTAACAATAGCCCATTTATCATGACCTTGTATCAAAGTGTTAGCTTGATTAAATGGAGTTCCACCAAATAAATCTACCATGAATAGAATTTCTTCTTGATCATCAAATGATGCAATTGCATCTTCCATCTTTTTACGGATGTCATCAGGACCTTCACTAGGCATTAGTGTACAAGCAGCAACATTCTCTTGATCACCAAAAATCATTTTACCTGATTGAAATATCCCTTTAGCAAATTCACCATGACTAGCTAAGATAATTCCTACCATTTACAACTTCCTCCCTTTCAAGCAGTGCATAAGTAATAAAAAAAGCATTAACTGTACCAAAAAAGAATTTCTTCTTCTTTGCCAGTTAATGCTTGTAAACTTTGTTACAATTACACACTTGCAATATTTATATACTTGTATGATAACATCACTTGAAAACGATTGCAAGGGGTTTACCGTGTAAAAAAAAGAAGTGTTTAATTTATTTAAACACTCCTAGAATATAATCTTGAAATTAATTATGACGTTTTTTCTTTGAGTAAGTCATCAATCCTAAACAAACTAGTGCTGCAGCTCCTAAGACTACATAAGATAAAATTTGAGTATTATCACCAGTTTTAGCTGTTGAAGAAGTACTAGAAGTAGTGTTAGATGCATTTGTTGAAGGAGTTACTGGTGTAACTGCTTCTGGCTTTTTATATACGACGTCAACTATATGGTTAGCAGTTATATTAGTAAAGGAATATGAGTTTTGATAAGTTGAAGCATCAACTTCAACACCATCTACTTTTACACTATCAATTACATAACCATCATTTGGTTGATATTCAATTTTATAATTATTACCTTCATCTACTGTCTTTTTATCAGTAGTACTATTATTACTAACAACAGTACCATTAGTGACATTAGTTGTAATTGTATATCTGTTAGGGACATTAACTACATCTACTTTGGTAACTACATCACTAACTCCAATTGGACTTTTTACATCAATATTAGCAATTGTTCCTAAATATTCATATTTACCAGTAGCAGTTAAGGTCATATTTCCACCAAAGTTAGATCCAGTTACTGTGATATTCATTCCATCAGTAATATCTTCTTTAGCAATGCTTAAAGCTCCTTCAGGAATTCTAACACTCATTGTGTTTGTTCTTTTATTATCGTTAATTAATTGTTTAAAATCAGTACTTGCAACATCCAAATGTACAGTAAATGACAATGTACGTGTTGAATCATCATAATTACAAGTAGTTACATTAAACATTTCCCACATAGTAGGATTAGCTGCTTTAAATGAAGCATTTAATGTATCAACACTAAATTTTGATGAATCTATATCTAGATTCGAATCAAATGAAATTGAAGCATTAAAATCACCAGCTATATTAATATAGTTTGAACTTGTTGGTTTAAAAAACTCAGCCAATGACACCATAGAATCATATTGTTCCCACATTTGAGTAACATCCATAACTGCATCGTAAGTAATATTATACTTATCAATATTAGTATCATAAGATAATTCATAATTTCCATCAGCATTTGTAGTAGTAGAAATATTATCTCCTACTGGTACAACTGTACAAGAAGTCATATTAACCTCTGCATCCATTGGAAGTAAATCAGTAAGACTATATGCTTGAACTTTTGCAGTTGGTTGAACTGTTAGTCCAAAAGCCATTGCCATAGCAAAAACTACTGTTAAAATCTTTTTTAATTTGTTCACTTTTCTCCATCCGTTCCTATAAATAAGCTCTCACACACTCTATTTACATATAATAGTCTAACATTTTTTATTTTGGGGTTCAACCAAATTACCAACAATAAAAAATCTCACATAATTAGACTAGTAAGTCTAATAAATATGAGATTATATTAATAATTATTTATTATGTTTTTTCCTAGAATAATTCATTAATTCAAAACATACTAGAGAACCAGCTAAAAGCATAATATATAAAATATATTGAGTATTATCACCGGTTTTAACAGAAGATGTTTTTTTAGTAGTTGAACTATTAGTAGGTGTTACTGCAACTTCTTTTTTCTTATAAACAACATCTACTACATGGTTAGTAGTAATGTTAGTAAATGAATATGATTTTTCATATGTCGAAGGATCTACAACAACTCCATCTACTTTGATAGTATCAATTACATAACCATCATTTGGTTGATATTCAACTATATAATTATTACCTTCATCTACTGTTTTTTTATCAGTAGTACTATTATTACTTACCACAGTACCATTAGTGACATTAGTAGTAATTGTATATCTATTAGGAACATTTACTACATCTACTTTTGTAACTACATCACTAACTCCAATTGGGCTTTTTACATTAATATTAGCCACTAAACCAACACTAGAATAAATACCAGTAGCCGTTAAGGTCATATCTCCACCAAAGTTAGATCCAGTTACTGTAATGTTCATTCCATCAGTAATGTCTTCTTTAGCAAGACTTAAAGCCCCTTCAGGAATTCTAACACTCATCGTGTTTGTTCTTTTACCACTATCAATTAAAGTCTTAAAATCGACACTACTAACATTTAGATGAACAGTAAAGGCTAATGTTCTAGTAGTACTATCGTAATTACAACTAGTTACATTATACATTTGCCACATTGTTGGATTGGCTAACTTAAAAGCTTGATTTAGAGCTTCAACACTAAACTTTGATGCATCAACATCAAGTTTAGGGTCAAATGAAAGTGATCCATTAAAATCACCTTCTATTTGAATATAATTAGAGTATGCACCCATTCGATTTACTAACTCGTCATATTTAGCCCACATTTGAGTAACATCCATAACTGCATCATAAGTAAGGTTATACTTATCAACTGCTGTATCATAAGTTAATTCATAATCACCATTTGTGTTTTGAGTGGTTGAAACCTGTGGCCCTACTGGTATTACTGAACAACTGGTCATATTAACTGCTGTCTCGATTGGATATTTTTCAATCGCATCTACTTTAGTAGCACTTGGAATGATAATTCCCATTACCATTAAGGTTGCTAAAAATAGACTAAAAACTTTTTTTAGTTTATTCATTTTATTTCTCCTTTTATTTTTTCCCTGTAAATATCTATACTTAAATTTTATCACTTATTAAATATTATTCAATTAATCAAAAAAAGAGTTGAATAACTTCAACTCTTCTTCGATTAATTCTTTATATCTATAAAATCATCTTCAGCTTTAGTTCGATCTTTAAAAACAACACTACTAATAGTAATTAAAATAAAAGAACTAATTGTTACTTCTAAAGGATAAAATATTATATTTCCTCCTAGTATTAATGGTAACAAAGCAATAGCTCCAGCAGGTGGAAAAGGAATCTTAAATAAATATTCTACTAGTAGTATTAAACTGATTGATACTATTCCACAAATATATAGTGGAATATTTAAATAAGTATTCATACTTATTGATAGTAATCCAATAAAACTAGCTAACATCATTATTATTAGTATTTGATTATGTTTAGATTTCAAATTATTATTTTGATTACTAAATTCCACAAATAAAACAAATAGTGGTGGAGCAATAAAATAAGGCATCTTTAACAACAAGAATATAAAACTATATATTATTAGAATGACAAATCTTTTAATCCAATCAATATAATCTAATTTATTATATTGGATTGGAATATACTCTTTATCTTCTTGAATGATATTTTGAACTAAGACAATAATTAAAGACATAATAGATACTGAGATTGTATAAATAAAACTTTCACTATGCATTAGAATTGGTAAAACAATGGAAGATATTACTGGTACTAAGCTACATTTAAATACAATTAATAAACTAAATGCACATATCAGTCCAATCATTATTTGATAGATAGTATCAAAAGGAAGATATTTTACAATACATATTCCTAGGAATGATCCAATGCTCATAATTAAAAAGAATCTGGTTTTACTAACCATCCATGGTTGTTTAGATGAAAACCAAGCTCCAATGACTAAAGCAGATATTTCAGGAAATATTATTTCTTTATCGTTTAATAAAGTTGAAACTAATACCATCATAAATATCATTAGAATACATAGAACTATTTTAAGTGGTTTGTTTTGCTTTAAAGATATCATACCACTAGTTTATCATGACTTTATAAAACAAACAAAAGGATTCTAGATATCTAGAATCCCTTATCTTAATCCATTTCAATTTTTCCAGTATATAGTTGATAATATACACCTTTACTTTTAAGTAAATCTTGATGATTACCCCGTTCAATAATTCGACCATGATCCATAACCATAATAGCGTTAGAATTTTTAATAGTTGAAAGTCGATGAGCAATAACAAATGAAGTTCGTCCATCCATAAGTTTATCCATTCCTTCTTGAACGATCTTTTCAGTTCTAGAGTCAATAGATGAAGTTGCTTCATCTAGAATAAGAACTGGAGGATTAGCTATCGCTGCTCTAGCAATAGATAATAATTGTCTTTGTCCTTGAGAAAGATTACTACCATCATTATGTAAAATAGTATCATAACCATGTTCTAAGTGTTTAATGAAGCCATGAGCATTAGCTAGTTTAGCTGCCTTAATAACTTCTTCATCACTAGCATCAGGTTTACTGTAACGAATGTTTTCCATAATAGTACCAGTAAATAAATGAGTATCTTGAAGGACTATTCCTAGTGATCTTCTTAAATCATCTTTTTTAATTAGTTTAACGTCAATACCATCATAAGTAATAGATCCTTCTTGGACATCATAGAATCTATTTATCAGATTTGTCATGGTAGTTTTACCAGCTCCGGTTGCTCCTACAAAGGCTAGTTTATGTCCTGGGTTGGCATATAAGTTAATATCATGTAAAACCATTTTATCATCACTATATCCAAATGTTACATCATTGAATTTAACTTCTCCTAGTAGGGGAACATAATCAACAGATCCATCTTCGTGAACATGTTTCCAAGCCCAGTGTCCAGTATTAAAGTCTTTTTCAACTGCTTGATTGTTCGCTCCATATGTAACATTTACTAGTGTTATTTTTCCTTCATCTATTTCTACTTCTTCATCCATTAAAGTAAATATTCTTTCAGCTCCGGCCATTGCCATAATGACAGAATTTATTTGCATTGATATTTGAGATATTGGTTGATTGAATGATTTATTTAATAGCACAAATGATGAAAGAGTTCCAATCGTAATCGATCCACTAACCCCACTAATAGCTAGTAAACCACCTATTAATGCCGTACAAACATAAGAGATGTTTCCTAGATTAGCTACTATTGGCATTAAAATATTAGAATATTTATTCGCTTGATAACTAGCTTCAAATAATTCTTCATTAATTTTATTAAAATCTTCGTTTACTTCTTTTTCTCTAGTAAATACCTTTACTACTCTACTACCTTCCATTAATTCTTCAATATAGCCGTTTTCTTTACCTAAACGGTCTTGTTGCATAGCAAAGTATTTTCCACTATTACCAGATATATAATTAGTTGCTTTTAACATAAAGAACATAAATACTAAAGCTAATATAGTTAGTGGAATATCTAATACTACCATTGAACAAAATACAGCTACAATACTGCAAAACATAGAAATAACTTGAGGAATACTTTGGGAGATAACTTGTCTTAGAGTATCAGTATCATTAGTGTAAACTGACATGATATCCCCATGAGAGTGAGTATCAAAATATTTAATTGGAAGTTTTTCCATATGTTCAAATAAGTCATCACGAACTCTCTTTAGAGTTCCTTGAGAAATATTGATTAGAATTCGGTTATAAGCATATGTACAAATTACTCCAACTAAATAAATACAAGCCATTTGCATTAATGCCATTATTAATGGTTGAAAGTCAGGAGTATTTTGTGAAAGCATTGGTGTAATATAATTATCAATTAAGCTCTTTACAAAGACAGTTGCACTTGTAGTAGCTATTGCTCCAATAATAATACAAATAAGAACCACAAAACATGAGAATTTATAATTAGTTAAAACATATTTAAATAGACGACCTAATACTTTCCAATTAATTTTCTTTTTATTATTTTTCATCTAGGTCATCTCCTTTCGTTTGGGTTTCGTATACTTCCCTATAAATATCATTAGTCTTTAATAATTCTTCATGAGTTCCTAAACCATTAATATGACCATCATCAAAGACAATAATTCTATCAGCACTTTCAATAGAAGAAATTCTTTGCGAAATAATTAATTTAGTTGTATTGGGAATTTGGGTTGCAAAGGCTTCTCTAATTAAAGCATCAGTATGAGTATCGACTGCACTTGTAGAATCATCTAAAATTAAGATTTTAGGATTTTTAAGTAGTGCTCTAGCAATACATAAACGTTGTTTTTGACCACCTGAGACATTAGAACCACCTTGTTCAATATAAGTATCATATTTATCAGGGAATGTTTGAATAAACTCATCGGCTTGAGCTAATTTACATGCTTTAATTAGTTCTTCATCACTAGCATTTTCATTACCCCATCTAAGATTTTCTTTAATAGTTCCAGAGAATAAAACATTCTTTTGAAGAACCATCGCTACTGAATCTCTAAGAGTTTTAAGGTCATAACCTCTAACATCTTTACCACCAACTAAAACTGCTCCTTCATCGACATCATATAGTCTAGGTATTAATTGAACAAAAGTACTTTTCGCACTTCCTGTTCCTCCAATAATACCAATTGTTTCTCCTGATTTAATATCAATATTAATATTTTCAATATTATAGAAATCAGCATCTTCAAAGTATTTAAAAGAAACATTTTTAAAACTAATAGATCCATCTACTAATTCATAGTCAGGATTACTAGGATTAACTAAATCTACTTCTTCATTTATTACTTCCGCAATTCTTTTAGCAGAAGCAAGAGACATTGTTACCATTACAAAGACCATTGAAAGCATCATTAGTGACATAAGAATTTGCATAGTGTAGTTAAACATACTTGTCAGTTGCCCAGGAAGTAAATCACCTGCCACAATGAACTTGGCTCCAAAGAATGATAGAGCAAGCATACAAGCATACATTGTAAACTGCATAGCTGGATTATTTATAACAATAATCTTTTCAGCTTTTTTAAACATCTTGTATAAATTATAAGAAGCTTTATGGAATTTTTTTGTTTCATCATCTTCTTTTACATATGCTTTTACTACTCGCATATTAGTAATATTTTCTTGGGTTGAAGCATTTAAATCATCATACTTTTTAAAAGTCGCTTCAAATGCAAAGTAAGCTTTATAAGTTACAAAGCCTAAGACAACTCCTAAAAATATGATGGCAAAGACAAATATTAATGATAGTCTGCCACTAATATAAAATGTCATACAAATAGCACACACAAGAGTTAGTGGCGCTCTTACACACATTCTAAGAATCATTTGATAAGCATTTTGAACATTAGTTGCATCAGTCATCATTCTTGTAACAAGACCACTAGTTGAATACTTATCGGCATTCTTAAAACTAAAGGCTTGAATCTTTTTAAACATCGCTTTTCTTAAGTTCTTCACAAATCCTGCTGAAGCATGAGCGGCATATTTACCGGACATAGTTCCACAAAATAAAGAACCAAAAGCACATATAAGCATTATTATTCCATACATTAAAGCCGTATTCAAATCATGCTTACTAACTCCTTTATCAATAATAAATCCCATTAAAAATGGCAACATTATTTCTAGTAATACTTCACCAACCATAAATAATGGAGCTTTAATGGAACTCTTTTTATATTCTTTAACTTCATGGATTAAAGTTTTAATCATTACGTATTTCCTCCTTCATATTCTCTAACATTTTTTCTAACACTTTTCTTGTAACCTCAATATCTTTTTTACTGATATCTTTATATAGTAGTTTTTCTTTTCGATCAAAGTTGTCTATTAAATATTTATTTAACTTTAAACCTTCTCTTGTAATAACAACTTTTTTATATCGCTTATTTACTCTACTAGACTCAATACTAATAAGATTATTGTCTTGCATCCTAGAAAGGATTCCACTTATGGTAGCTTTGGATACTTCTAATTCTTTTTCTAAATCTGTAGAATGAACTTCTTTGTCAATATTCGATGATAAATAATGAAGAATTCTTATTTGTGAACCAGACATATTTACATTAATATCATTCTTTAATAACGAATTAAATTTTATATCAACTACTTTTATTAAATGGATTATTTTAGGTTTCATAGTTAGCCTCCTAATTGTTTGTGCACTAACTATATATGAAACATTAATATTTGTCAACAAAAAAAAGATGAGCATTACGCTCATCTAAAAATTCTTTCTACCAAAGATCACCAATATCAAAGAATGCTAATGATACATGATTAATACCAAGCATTAATAAATAGAAACCAATTAAAAAACTCATTGTAAGGAATGATGCTTGAGGATTAAAGACTAACATAATACCAACAACTATTCCTAAAATATCTACTACTAAAGTAAACCAATAATATCCCATCCCAATTACTTCTTTTATTAAATTAAGATGAGTCATACTAGAAACTGCATGAGCTATAAACCAAATTGGGAATATAATAGTAAATATCCAAGTTCCAACATTTGGATTACTAATTAGAATTATCCCCGCAACTACTGAAAGAATACCACCTATTAAAGCAGTAATAGGTCCAAATCCCACAAATCCTTCTGCTTTATAATAAATATAAATATCAACTATTCCAATAATAATAGCCACTATCCCATAAATAACCGTAAAAGCTTTGATAGTCTTAACGGGATTACTTAAGGAATATATTCCTAACACTATCAATAAAATACCTTCTATTATATTAATAATTTTTAACTTTCTACCTTCGTCCATTTTAATTATCTCCTTCATTTTCTTTTTGTAATTCTATCGCTTTAAGTGAGTTTAAAAGTGATCTTTTGGAGACCATAATTGCATAGTCAAGTTCATATTCAGCCATTAATAGCTTTTCATCAACTTCTTCATCTTTATCCATTTCAATTTCTTCTAATGTTGTTCTAAAAACAGATAATGAATCTTTAATATCATTAAAAGATGTCGATAATTTAGTAATAGCTTTTGCTTTTGAACTATTTAATTTAAAAAGAAATGATAATTCATCTTCATTACATTCGTTTTCATATTCCTTAATTAAATCTTTAATATCTATACTATTTAATTTATCAGATTGACTAATTATGGAATGAATATCACTTAATTGTTGATCCAACTCATTTAGCTTAACGCTTAATACTTCTTGAGCCATTTGATTACCTCCTACAACTTTATGATAGTAGGTATTTTAAAGTGTTCCAATTGGCAAAAATAAAAGAGTGTAAAAAAACTTTACACTCTGATTGTTTTGACAAACAATTTTACTTTCCACTCATTATTCGATAAATCAAATGAGCAATATGATCAACATTTTTACTGTCCTCTTCATTCCAGCCTTTTAGATACCCAATGACTGCTTGCTCATGATACCTAATAACAAAATCAATATCTTCATCATTGAATCGAGTAGTTTCAGGATTATTAAAAGCAATGTATTTACAGCATGAATAAATTTGATTATTAATTAGTTCTTCTATTTCATGGCGATAATTGGTTTCCATTCCTGAATGAACATATGGAATAACATTGATGGCTACCATCAATAAATATTTAATCATTTCTTCACCACTTTGTTGATCTTTTAGTCCTGCCATTAATTCATTAGATTCTTTTTTTAAAGTCCAACTTAATAGTTCAGGTATATCAGCAAAGTGATAATAAAACGCTTGTCTAGTAATATGACATTCATCAACTATATCTTTGACTGTAAGTTTATGAACATGTTTATTTACAAGTAGATCATTAGTAGCCTGAGCAATTAGTTGTTTCATATCAACTGGCATATATCCTACCTCCTATAACTTCGAAAGAAATTTTACTAAAAATTTATAATTATCATTAAATGATTTAATATTCATTCTTTCCTGAGGAGTATGAATATCCAAACATTCTGGGCCGAAAGTCACAATATCTAGTTTATCATTGTATCCTTTAAAGATACCAGTTTCTAGCCCACCATGTGTAGCTTCTTCTTTTAATTCTCTACTAAAGTATTGATGATATTCATCTTTAAGTAGTTTTCTAAGATTACTATCAGGATCATAGTTCCATCCTGGGTAATCATTGACGCTTTCTCCTGCACAGTTAAAGGTCTTACAAAGAGTAAGTAGTATATTAGTTAATTCTTCTTTTTTAGATTCCATTGGTGATCTAATTGAGTATACTACTCTTAATTTATCTTCCTTAGTTTCTACGATTCCTAGATTTAGACTTACCGTTGGTAAGTCTTTTATAGCCATTGAACGATTAAGTAAACCATTAGGAGCTAAAAATAATAAACTAATAATATCTTTAGTATCATTTTTACTGTAATGATATAAAGACTGATCTATTTTTTTAAAAACAACTTGGATATTAGGATCAGATAATTCAAATTCTTCATTAAAACCATCAATCATCTTATTGATAATCACTTGGATATCTTCTTTATTACTATTAGAACTAAAAGTAATAATTGAACTAGTCGTAATAGCGTTATCTTTGGTACCACCATTAAATGAGATAAGATTTAAATCAATATCATTATCTAATAATTCTTTGATAGTTCTTACAACTAAACGATTAGCGTTTCCTCTTTCAACATTTATTTTGTCACCAGAATGACCGCCAAGTAGACCAGTTATACTAATAGAGTAGGTTTTAGAATTATTATCTTCTTTAGTTAGAGTGCGATAAATGTTTACTTCTCTTCCACCAGAAGAAGATACACAAGTAACTCCATCCCAGTCACTATCTAGACCAATCATTCTACTTGCAGTTAAAAGTTTAGGATCAATATCTTTAGCTCCAAATAAACCAACTTCTTCTTGAACAGTAAAGACACATACTAGTCTAGGGGCTTTTATACTTTTATCATCTAAAATCCCTAGCATATAAGCCACTCCATAACCATCATCGGCTCCTAGTGTGGTTTTACTCGCTGTAACGTATCCATCTTCAATCAATAACTCTAAAGAATCAGTTTCAAAGTTTATATTGGAATCCTCTTCCTTTTCACAAACCATATCCATATGTCCTTGAAGCATTACTGGTTCACTATCTTCATACCCTTTGTATGCTTCTTTATAAATTACGACATTATTATATTTGTCTCTAACATATTCTAGGTTATGTTCAATTGCAAAATCTTCTAGATATTTAGAAATCTTTTCTTCATGGTATGAGCCATGAGGAATAAGACATATATCTTCAAAATATTTATTTATTTTAATTTTTTCATCTAATACTCTCATATAATTCCTCCATTAAATCGATTATAACATATATTATTTAAAACATATCATTTAGGAATTATTGTAATTTATGTTATATTGTTTGAGTCAAAGGAGAGACTATGGAATTTATAAAGAAAAACTATCAAGGAATCTTACTATGTTTAGCTATTTCTATTCCCTCTTGGTTTTTAGGAAAAGCCTTCCCAATTATTGGAGGAGCAGTAATAGCTATTATCATTGGAATGATTCTAACCTTATTTATTAAAGATAAGAGTAAACTAGAAACAGGTATTAAGTTTACCAGTAAAAAAGTATTACAATGGGCCGTAATATTACTAGGTTTTGGATTAAACTTAAATGTTATATTAACTACTGGTCAACAATCATTACCAATTATTTGTGCAACTATTTCTACTTCTTTAATTATATCTTTTGTGTTATGCAAAGTAATGCATATACCTAGTAAGATTAGTACTTTAGTAGGAGTTGGTTCATCTATTTGTGGAGGATCAGCGATAGCTGCGACTGCTCCAGTTATTGATGCTGATGATGAAGAAGTGGCTCAAGCTATTTCAGTAATCTTTTTCTTCAATGTTTTAGCTGCTATCTTATTTCCATTACTTGGACAAGCATTAGGATTTTCAACAACTAGTGGACAAGGATTTGGAATATTTGCAGGTACTGCCATAAACGATACTAGCAGTGTTACGGCAGCGGCAAGTACTTGGGATAGTATGTTTCATCTTGGCAGTGCTACTTTAGATAAAGCTGTTACTGTTAAACTTACTAGAACATTAGCTATTATCCCTATTACTTTAGCTTTAGCGTTCTGGCGCACAAGAAAAGAAAAAGATGAAGATGATAAAGAAGGTAAGAAAGTATCTTTAAAACAAATCTTCCCTTTCTTTATTCTTTATTTCATTGGTGCATCTATTATTACTACAGTTGCAATTAATTGTGGAGTGGATGCTAGTTTCTTTAATCCTATCAAAGAATTATCTAAGTTCTTTATTGTTTTAGCAATGGCTGCCATTGGTTTGAATACAAACATTGTTAAGTTAATAAAAACTGGTGGTAAACCAATCATCATGGGAGCATGTTGTTGGGTTGGTATTACTGTCGTATCACTATTCATGCAATCAGTAATGGGACTTTGGTAAAAGAAAACCTATCTTGTAGAATTCTACAAAATAGGTTTTTTATTATTTATTAATTGCTGTACCATTAACATATAATGTATAGCCATTAAAATCAATATTAGAATAATCACTAACACTATCAGTTAAACTACTTACATAACTATCACCTGTTAGTTTTATTTTAGAAGTTTTATCAAGAGTTAAAGTAATCTTTTTAGCACTATTATCACCATTGATAGTACCTTCATAGTATGATCCATTACTCATTTTCATTTTTAAAGTAGAAATAGAATCAACTACAATATTACCTGTTGCACTTTGATTGTTCATTTTAAGAGTTACTTTACCACCATTAGATCCTTCTTTACCCCAAGAATCTTTTTGAACTCTTAAAAAGTTTCCAGATGAATCATTATTAGTAATTGTATTATTAGTAAGAGAGATTTTAGCAGAAGTATTAGTAACATAGAACGTATCACCTTTATTAGTTGTAATAGTACTATTTTTACTTGTGAAGTTTGCACTACCATTACTTGCATCACCACTCATAGATTGATATAAAAAGATATTCTTATAAGTAGTAGATTGACCATTTAAAGTAGTATTAGTATCAGTAAGATTACAATTGTTTAAAGTTACACTATTAGCGCCTTCAATTACCACTCCTTCAGAAGCACTAGCTGTTAAAGTAGCGTTACTAACTTTGGTATTACTTGTAGAATATATTGTTGGTGAACCTGTACCAGTAGTAGTATAAGTACCTTTGTTTACAATAACAGTTCCACCACCACGATCACTTCTAATTGCTGCTGAAGAAGTACCAGATGTATTGACCGTAAGGTTTGTAGCCTTGGTAGTTCCTCCGCCAGTAGTCATTATTCCACCAGCATTATCACCAGTAGTAGTAATCTTCGAATCAGAAATATTAACTGTTGTCCCATCAGATGATGAGTTATTAGTAGAAGCACTGCCTCCATAACTAAACACTCCATTAGCTCCACTAGCTGTAGTACTAACAGTTATATTTTTAAGAGTTAAATTAGCTCCATCCTTACTGATAATAGCTGAGTTATTTCCATAAAAATTACTATTATCTCCACTACTAGCATCACCACTTTTAGTAATTGTACTATCAGATATATTAGCATCAATCTTACCAGAAACGAGGACTGTATTCTCATCACTACTAGTATTATCATACGTTTGACCTGTTAAAGAATCATCTTCAGTCACTTCTTTAGTTGCACTATAATCAACTGAACTAGTATTTGATGAATTATTACCCTGTTTAATTTCACCACTAGGAGCATTATTATTCATAAAATAATCACTAGTTATTTTTCCACTAAGATAACTGATCCCAGCCGTAGCGACTACTACACATAATCCACCAATTAATAAGCCTTTAGTAGAAGACATTGTTTCTTTAAAGGTTTTTTTATTACCTTTAGATAATATTAAGTATACTGCTGTAATACTTATAACCGCTCCTTCAACAGCGTATACAACGTAATAAATAACTCCTAAAGAACTACTACCCTTACTATTCATTGAAGGGGCATTACTTGATTGTCCACTATTATTGGATGGTAAATCCGGTGGAGTATTAGATGATTGATCACTAGAATTACTGCTTTCATCACTACTATTCGATGATTGATCATTTGAATTAGTGCTGCCATCATTACTATTTGATGATTGGCCATTACTACTAGAATTACTATCTTGTCCAGGTCCACCTCCGCTATTAGATGGTGGTGTTCCACCACTTTCACTCATTTGAGGGGTACTTGAACTACTATTTCTAGCTATATTCATTGTTAGAAATATTGAACCGCACATAAGGCATATAATAGCGATACATACTATATTCTTGATTACTCTTTTATTTATAGGCTTTTTCATTTTAATCTCCTCCTTACCTATCTACTTTAAATTTAATAACAAACTATGTGAAAGATATGGATAAGGATATAGAAATAATGGAAAAGACTAGAATTAACTAGTCTTTGTCTAAAAACACTAATATTGTTCAATAGAAAAGCCAAGAATAAATGAAGTTGTCAAACGAAAGTAGACACTTTAAAAAACACAATGGAAGCCTTGCTCAATTGTAAATTGGGCAGGGCTTTTATAATGCAGTTTTGCTGATGGTCGTTTATAATTAAAATATTCTACATAA
>JAQVWN010000009.1 GCA_028749475.1 Thomasclavelia sp. | reverse complement strand
CAAATCCTCAAGTTGTGAAGTTTTGGAATGACATAAAACAAAGAAAAAACCAAACTGAAATTATTCAGCTTGGTTTAGCATAAACATTTTATTTATTTTCCGTGTCTACTTGACAGGGATTGATTCATTTCTCATTCACTTAATTTCTATTTAGCTACTTCGTTAGCTCTAAGTTCTCTAATAACAGTAACCTTAATATGACCAGGATATGTAAGTTCATTTTCAATCTTATCCTTAATATCTCTAGCGATCTTATGACTTGATAAGTCATCAATCTTAGTAGGGTTAACCATTATTCTTACTTCACGACCAGCTTGAATTGCAAAAACTGTTTCAACACCATCAAATCCTTTAGCTATTTCTTCTAGCTTTTCAAGTCTTTGAATATAGTTTTCCATTGTTTCTTTACGTGTTCCTGGTCTAGCAGCAGATAAAGTATCCGCAGCAGCAACAAGAACTGAAATTACACTTGTAGTAGCCACATCACCATGGTGAGATGCAATTGCATTAACAACTGTTTCATTTTCACCATATTTCTTAGCATATTTAGCTCCAAGTTCAACATGAGTTCCTTCTATTTCATGATCCATTGCTTTACCAATATCATGAAGTAATCCAGCACGACGAGCAAGTTGTTGGTTTAAACCAAGTTCTGCTGCCATCATTCCACTGAAGTTTGCAACTTCCAAACTATGTTGAAGAGCATTTTGACCATAACTTGTACGATACTTAAGTTTACCAATTTGCATAACAATATGTTTATCAACTCTTGATAATCCAAGTTCAAAGATAGCATCTTCTCCTGTTTTACGAATTGTTTCATCTAATTCTTTAGTAGTTTTTTCTACTACTTCTTCAATTCTACCAGGTTGGATACGACCATCTTTAATTAGAGTTTCAAGTGATTGTCTAGCAATCTCTCTTCTAATTGGATTAAAACAAGAAACGGTAATAGCTTCTGGAGTATCATCAATTATTAAATCAGCTCCAGTAGCATTTTCGATAGCTTTGATATTTCTACCTTCACGACCTATAATACGACCTTTCATTTCTTCCGAAGGAAGGGCAACAACAGTAACTGTTCTTTCCACTACTTCTTCTTGAGAATATCTATTAATTGCATTTGCAATTATATCTCTAGCAGTAATACTAGCTTTTGATCTAGCTTCTTCTTCTTGTTCTTTAATATAGGCTGTCATTTCACTAGCTGTATCAGCTTCAACCTGTTTGAATAATTCTTCTTTAGCTTCACTTGCTGTCATAGCAGCAACTTTTTCAAGTTCACCAACTTTAGAGTTGATTTTTTCCCTTAATTCAGCTTCAAGTTTATCCATTCCAGCTTCTCTTTGATTCAGTTGTTTAGTTCTTTGTTCAAGGACTTCTTCTTTACCTTGAACAGTAATATCCCTTTTTTCTATAGACTTTTCACGGTCTACCAACTTATTTTCAAGTACAGTAATCTGATTTCTTTGTTCTTTAACTTCCTTTTCGGCTTCAAGCTTAAGTTCATAGGCTTGAGTTTTTCCATCAAGGACAGCTTCTTTTACAACATTATCAGCTTTTAACTTAGCTTCTTGAAGTATTGAGGCTGCATCAGCCTTTGCTTTAGAAACTTTTACTTTGGTAAATACAAAATATAATAAAATACCAATTACTATAGCTAGAATATAGGATAAAATTGTAATAGCGTTCATTTCTGGCATATTACTCCTCCTATTTCTTCATTTAAATTCATATGCGTAACCACATATACATTTATTATAAAGTAAAAGTCGCATTATTACAATGAAAAGCCCTCTTTGAAGAAGTGTGTTATAATCTTCATATGGATAATAAAGAAATCAAAAAATACTTGTTTGAACATAGTGACTTAAAATATAAAGAATTCAATTGTTCTCTGATTCCAAATTTAGACAACGATTTTTTTATTGGAGTTAGAATTCCTGATTTAAGGGTACTTGCCAAGAAAATTGCAAGTGAAAATTATGAAGACTATTTCAAGAATCTTCAACAAGATTATTATGAAGAATATTTTTTAGAAGGACTCGTAATTGGTTGCTTAAAAAATATTTCTTTTTTAGAACTAACAAACTATTTAGATAGCTTTATACCTAAGATGAATAACTGGGCTATATGTGATTCAACAGTAAATGGGTTAAAGATAATTAAAAAATATAAGAATGAAATGATACATTATATAAACAAGTATTTATCATCTAATAAGGAATATGAAATTAGATTTGGATTAATCGTTTTATTAAATTATTATAAAGAAGAAGAATACTTAGATTATATATTTAAAGTTACAGATAATATTACAAGTGAATATTACTATGTTATGATGGGAAAAGCTTGGTTAATTAGTTCTTGTTTTGTAAATCATCCAAAACAAACTATGTCATACCTTAAAAATAATAACTTAGACATAGTTACATATAATAAATCTCTTCAAAAAATTATTGAATCAAACAAAGTTAATAGTGAAACAAAAGAAGTAATAAGAAAAATGAAAATAAAAAAAGAGGCCTAAGCCTCTGTCTCTTCGACAGGTGGTTTCATAGCCTCTTTTATTTTTTGAGTTACTTCTTCCATTACATCAGGATGATTAGTTAAAAACGCTTTAGCATTTTCTCTACCTTGTCCGATTTTTTCACCTTTATATGCATACCATGCACCAGATTTTTCAATAATATCTTTATCTACAGCAAGATCTACTATTTCTCCATCACGAGAAATACCTTTACCATAAATAATATCTACTTGAGTTGATTTAAATGGAGGTGCAACTTTATTTTTAACAACTTTAATATTAACTTTATTACCTACTATTTCAGTACCATTTTTAATAGCTTCACTTCTTCTAATTTCAATACGAACTGAAGAATAGAATTTTAAAGCTCTACCACCAGTAGTTGTTTCCGGATTACCAAACATAATTCCAATCTTTTCTCTTAATTGGTTAATAAAGATAATAGTACAATCAGTTTTTGACATAACACCTGAAAGTTTTCTTAAAGCTTTAGACATCAATCTAGCTTGAAGTCCCATTTGTTGGTCACCCATTTCTCCATCAAGTTCAACTTGAGGGACTAAGGCCGCAACTGAATCAACTACTACTAAATCAATAGCTCCAGAGCGAACTAATGTTTCAGCTATTTCTAATCCTTGTTCACCAGAATCAGGTTGAGAAAGAATTAATTCATCAATATTAACACCTAAGTTTTGGGCATATACAGGATCAATTGCATGTTCTGCATCGATGAAAGCAGCTCTCCCACCTTGTTTTTGAACTTCAGCAATTGCATGAAGAGTAAGGGTAGTTTTACCACTTGATTCGGGACCATAAATTTCAATGATACGTCCTTTAGGATAGCCACCTATTCCTAAAGCCATATCGAGAGTTAAAGAACCTGTTGGGATAACATCAACATTAACTGATGCTCTATCTCCAAGTTTCATAACTGAACCTTTACCAAATTGTTTTTCGATTTGTTTAATTGCATCATCTAATGCTTGTTCTTTTTTATCTACTTTTTTATCTGCCATAATAAACACCCTCCTATCATTTATACTAATTACTTAATTAATTTACTTTAAATTCTTCTAACAATTTTTCTAAAGTGAAATCAATAGCTTGTTTGACTATTTCATGTCTTTCACCTTTTAATTCTAGTTGATAAACCTTAGCATCACCATAAGCAATACCTACGTATACTAAGCCTACCGGTTTTCCTTCCATTGTATCTGGACCAGCATTACCAGTAAACGAAACACATATATCGCTGTTTAAAATATTTTTTCCAGTTACGCACATTAAGGAAGCTATTTCTTTTGATACTACTCCATACTTTTTGATAATATCATGACTAATATCCAATAGGCGTTCCTTTGTTTCAGTTTGGTAAGTAACCAAACTTCCTTTATAAACTTTAGAAATGCCAGGAATAGATCCTAGCATTGCTCCAAATGTTCCAACTGTAAAAGATTCAACAGATGAAATACTTATTTCATTTTCAATTAAGTATTTTGTTAGTTTTTCTAAATCACTCATTATATTGACTCCAATATTATATCTTTATTTTTCCAAAAATATTCAAATCCGCTTATTAAAGAAACTATCGTTGCAATAACGATAACTATTAAATCAACTCTAATACCAAGGTATGAGAATGGAAAATTGGAAAGTAATAAAAGTACTACTCCTAGCATTTGAGAAGCGGTTTTTAATTTTCCATACTTACTAGCTGCAATAACTTTATTTTTATTTGCAGCTACTAATCTAATTGCATCAACAATCATATCTCTCCAAATCATAATAATTGGAATTACAATTGTTATATATCCACGATCAGCTAATAAAAGCAATATTGTATTGATAAGTAACTTATCAGCAATAGGATCTGCAAATTTACCAAAAGTAGTAATTAGTTTATTTTCTCTTGCAATTCGACCATCTAAATAATCAGTAAAAGAAGCTATTCCAAATATTAATAATGTTATTAGATTTAACAATGAAATATTACTACCTAATACACTATATGTAGGTAAATAGATTCCATATTTAGCATAAGGAAACACATAAATTAGAAGTAAAATCGGAACAAGGATAATTCTAATAATTGTTAGTTTGTTAGGTAATGTCATTATTTTTGATAAGTAAGAGTTAATGTTTGTGAACTAGTTGAATCGGTATCTTCTAAATTAATTTGTTCCCCATTAATATAGATACGACGTCCTTTACTATTCGCAAGTCTCATTGTTAGCGTATTAAAATCAGCTTTATTAAAAGTTACAGTAAGTGTTCCATTTTTTGATAGAGTATAAACATCATTAGGAAGTTGATCATAAGCTTCTCCATTAACTGTAAATGTAGTCCATGTAGGACCATCAATTTCAATCTTTAACTCAAATGTTTCAGATTTATCGGCTAATGAGAATGAATAATTCATAGGAGCCGTTCTAGTTACAGTTGGTTTATTAGAAGTTGTGTCATCTTTACTACTATCAGTAGAATCTTTTTTAGATGAAGATTCTTTTTTAGTTTTATTACTATTTGAATCCACATTTCCTTCTACTTGTGAATCCGTACTAGAACTAGAACTAGAATTACTGCTACTAGATAAAGTAGAAACAGTGTAGAAAATAACTGCAATTAAAGCAATTACTATAACACCCACTATAGCGTATTTTACATATCTAGCGATGTAATGATCTTGATAGACAGATTTCTTTTGATGAATAGGTTTTATATTTTTTCTTTCTTTAATTTGATCACTCATTTTATCAATGAATGTATCTTCATTTTTATTTGAATGAGCTAATTCTTGTTTAGCTTTTTCTTCTTCTATTTGTTTAGCATCTATTTGTTGGGTTAAAGAAATATATTCTTGTGTTAATTCATTTGTATCTAGGTTTAATTCTTCTCCTAGCTTTTTAAGATACATTTTAACATATGGTTCATCACCCTTATATTTATCAAATGCACCTGATTCTATATCATTAATAACACTTGTAGGTAGTAGAGTAATCTTTGATAATTCTTCTACAGTCATTTTTTTATCCAAACGAGCTTGTTGAACGCGTTTACTTAAGTCTTCCACAAGTATTCCTCCTTATATTTAAACTAGGAACATTATAACACATGTTCCTTCTATTATAAAATACTAAATACTCTTTCTTACATGAAATAATACATTAAAATTCCACCAGCAATTCCAACATTTAAGGACTCAATATCATTTATTTCAATAAAAGCAATTTCATCACACAAATCTAAGATATCTTTTCTAATTCCATTGCCTTCATTTCCTAATATTAAGGCAACCTTTTTAGAAGTTGAAATCTCTTTTAAAGGTCTTCCTCCTTCTAAAGCACTACCTATTATTTTAGTATTATTTACCTTTAGTTGATTAATAACTTGGGGTAAATCTTCGATTATAATATTTGTCTTATATAAAGCCCCTTGTGTAGCTCTTATAACCTTATCATTGTAAATATCTACACAATCTTTAGATAATACTATTTGTTTAAAGTTTAAAGCCAACGCTGTTCTAATTAGGGTTCCGACATTTCCAGGGTCTTGTAAGTTATCAAGTATTAAAGTTCTTTTTTCTTCAGGATTTAGTTTATTATTTCTTTTTTCACATATTCCCATAATTCCTTGAGGAGTTTTGGTAAAAGCCAACTTTTTTAATACTTCCTCAGAAACTTCAATAACTTCTACGTCACTTTGATATTTTTGGGTAGTAATTATCTTTTTTATAACACCAGCATTTATAGCTTCTTCAACAAGATGGAACCCTTCAACCAAATAGTATTTATCTTGATATTTTTTATGTTTTAGTTTTTCAATATCTTTAATTGTCTTATTAGAAACTGAAGTTATCATATTCCTTTCTCCTTTAACACTTTATCTCTTTTTTTATAATCAGGCATTCTTGCCAACAAATCATCATAAAACTCTTTAGAATGATTCATATGCAATGTATGAACAAGTTCATGCATTATAACCGAATCAATTATTTCTGGTTTAAAATGGATCAAAGCTTTATTTAAAGAAATTTTATGTTCTTCTTTATAATAAGTTCCCCATCTAGATTTATAATTCTTTATTTCTAGTGAAGGAATATTACACTCAAAATAATCATTAACATAACTCACTATTCTTTCGTAAGCGTAATTATATAATTCTTTCTTTAAATATTTATCCAATGTCTTTTCAACTTGTTTATTGAAAACAAAAATATCATTACCAAAAACTTTGACCATTTTACTTTTTTGATCATTAACCACAATGTTATAAACTTTTCCAAAGATATAAATATATCCATTATCCTGATACTTTGCTTTAGGCACATAACTATTTAAATGCTTAAAAATGAATTTCTTATTTTTAAGCATAAATTTTTCAATATCATTATTAGAATATCTTTTAGAAGAATTAATTATAAATTTTCCTTCCTTAAAATACATTCTAAGGGATTTAATATCTTTATAATTAATATAATATACTATTTCTTTATTATCTAATAGAATTCTTTTTTCTTCCATAATCTTACCTTCTATATTATATCTTAAATTAAAGACAAAAACGATTCCTGGGAATCGTTTTAATTATCTCTTTTATATGCTACAACTAAAAAATTATGAGTTGATAATTCAAAGAATTCATTTTCTTTAATTGCTTTTAAAACTCGACCATAGAAATTAATAAAAGTATCCTCTTGATTAACTCCTGAACCAGCAGGTACTAGTTTATTAATAAAGTTATAAACACTACCTAGTGATTTAAAACGAAGTTTACCAAAATCTTCATATGAATCTACTATATCAAAGCCTATTTCTTTTAAAGTATTAATACAATTATCCTTGTCCCATGAACCTTTAATTCTAAAAGGCATGAATAAACTTATTATTTCAGAATAATTATCACTTCCAAGTTGATCAATTATTGCATAACTATGAGGTTTTAATACGCGATACATTTCAAACTTATCATAGTTAGCTCTAGCATTCATTATTACATCTAACTTTTCATCTTTAAAAGGTAGTTTACCTTCTGGAGTATAAGATGTAACTTTGATATCTTCATTAAGTCTTTCTTTAGCTTCTTCTTTTTTTGTTTCAACTACATAAGTAATTGGTGGCAAATTAGTAAGTTTACTTACAAATTTACCTCCATCATTACTAACAATGGCTAAATGAGTATCTTCATTAACATAATTATTTAGTATTGTTTGAGCATCGTAGTTAAGATTAACATCTTCAACTTCATCATTTAAGTCAGTTTCCAATGTAGTTTTAATTTCTTCTTCTAAATGACTACATTCATTGATATATTTTTTAAATCTTAAGCGAATATAGTAATAACCAATAACTTGGCTTAATCCATCACCTATAACCCCAACCGCAACAAAACCAATTAATTGTAAAAACCAAATCATTGAAAGCATAGCTTCATTAGTTGTAATAATATAACATAATACACAAACAAATATTAACGAACTTGTTCTTTTGTATTCGAATTTCTTTTTAAATTTTCTAGCCCATAATAGATTAGTGTTTTTAGTTGCCATTCTTCCTTCAACTTCACTAAAAATTACCTTACTAATAATTAGTAATCCTAAAAACAGAGCAACTAAATAAATATAATATTCCATCATTATCCTCGCTTGTATATTAATTCGCCATCAAGATCGTAATATACTTTCTTATCTTTTTTAACAATATATTTTAATTTAGAGTTATATTTATATTCCCCTTGAATAGTTTTAATTTCTTTGTCATCTGTTAGGTTATATAAATAAGTAGTACCTGCTTTATTTAAAAGCGCATAAATTGTTGTATCAACCTTAAATACTTGGCCATCACCCATAAATGATTCATCTAGCACTTTCTTTCCGTTAGTACCAATAAGGACATACTTACTGGCAGAATCAAACGCCGCATAATATCCATTAGACAGATATTTAATTTCCTTATATTCTTTTGAAATCTTTTTACCATTTGTGTTAATTAAATAGTACTTATCATCTTTAGAAACAATACTACGATTATTCTCATCAAATGGTTCTGCACTATCAAAAGTACCTTTGAATTCTTGTTTACCTCGATAATCATAGAATTGATATCCTTTAGATTTTTTAAACACAGGGAATAGTCCCTTTGCAGTATAGACTATTTCTGGATTTAGTTGGACATCGTTAACTTCTTTTTCTTTACCATTAAAGACAAATTTATGAGTATATACAAATTCTGATTTTTTAGTATAGTTTTCATAGTTTTGATAATAAGAATTTACTTCAATTGGTTCTTTCTTCTTAGTAGAAATTAAATATTTTTTATTTTCTTTAGTATTCGTTGCTAAGATACAATTATCATTAAATTTAATTTTATCAACACTTAGTTTTCTTTCATCAACCACTTTACCATTCTTATTAGCATAAGCGTACTTACCTTCAGATTCATTTAAGAATAAATAGCCCTTAGTTGGTTTATAAGATTTTAATGAATATTCACCACCAAGTTTAAGTGTATCAACTAGCTTATCACTAGTAACAGAATAGACATCAACACTTTTCTTATAAGCAACAGCAATATAATTTCCATTATAAGATGTATAAACATCTTTTTCTTTAACCTTTTTAACTACTTCACCATTAGTATTTAAAATAGAATATTTCTTTGTCTTTTTATTATAAACAATTGGTAATTCATTAAATTTAATACTGGTGTTTTTATTTTCTGTAAATAACTTTTTACCTTCTAAATCGTAAATAGTTATTTTTTTATCTTTATCGGTAGCAATAATCATATTCGCTAACACTTTTAAAGATGTTGTTTTATTACCTTTAATAAGTACCTTTCCTTCTAGATCAACCAAAGAAGTTACTTTTTTAGTTGTAACTAAATAAGCAGTATCATTTACCAGTTTAAACTTATCATAAGTAGACTTATTTAAAGCATCACCACTAGAATCTACCAAGATATATTTATTTGATGTTTTATTTACCATATATGAATTAGTTTCAGTTGAAGAACAACCAACTAAACACATACATGCCATTAAACATATAATTATTTTTTTCATAATAACCTCCGCGTTCTATTATAACATATCTTATATATCCTACAAATGAACTATTTTAGAAAGAGAAAAGATGAGATTTCTCTCATCTTTCTCTGGATATATTTGGATAGTATGTAGAGACTAAACGTACTTTTAAACCCGGTACGTATAGCAGCCAACTTATAACGAACTTTCTTAATCATTACGATAATTAACGTCTATTAATCTAGAATCGTTTATTTCTTTTATTTCTCGTTATAGTTGTCTCTCTATCTACTTATAATCTATCATATGTTTTTTAATGATGCAAGGAAAATGTAATCGTTTTCATAAACTTGAAAAAAATAAGGCTTATGCCTTATTTCCTTTACGATATTGTTGTTTTCTTGCTTGTTCAGTAAGATATCTTTTTCTTAGACGAATATTTTCTGGAGTTACTTCCACAAGTTCATCATCATTAATATAGTCTAAGCAAGCTTCTAGGTTGAATACACGAGGTTTCTTTAATACTACAGTTGAATCTTTAGTAGAACTACGTGTATTTGTCATTTGTTTACCTTTTGTTACATTAACAGTTAAATCATTATCTTTAGCATGTTCTCCAATGATCATACCTTCATAGACATCAACACCTGGACCTACGAACATTACTCCACGAGATTCGACAGAACCAAGTGAATAAGCAGTTGTTTGGCCAGAATCAATTGAGATAAGGACACCTAAGTTTCTTTCACCAACAGTATTGTCACCTTCAACTGGACGATAATCAAGGAATGAATGAGAAATAATACCATATCCCTTAGTCATAGTTAAAAAGTTTGTCATAAACCCAATCATACCTCTTGAAGGTATAGTATATGTAACACTTGTTTGTCCATCTTGAGAATGCATGTTTTCAAGAATTCCTTTACGGTATCCTAGTGATTCAATAACTGAACCAATTGTATCATCAGGGGCTTCAATATTTACTTCTTCATATGGTTCACATTTAACACCATCAATTTCTTTAATAATTACTTTAGGACGAGATACTTGAAGTTCAAATCCTTCACGTCTCATATTTTCAATTAAGATAGATAAGTGTAATTCTCCTCTACCAGAAACGATCCATTCTTCAGCATTATCTACTCTTTCGATTTTTAATGAAACATCACGGTTAGTTTCTTTAAATAATCTTTCTTCTATTTGTCTAGCAGTAACGAATTTACCTTCTTGACCTGCAAATGGTGATGTGTTTGTACCAAATACCATTTGAATTGTAGGTTCATCAACATGAAGTAATGGTAAAGGATCTTCATGCCCAGAAGTACATACTGTTTCACCAACTCCGATGTCAGCAAGACCGGCAATTGCGACGATATCTCCAGCATCAGCTTCTTCTATTTCAATACGGTGTAAACCAATGAAACCATATAATTTTTGTATTCTAAATGGCGTATGAGATCCATCAGCACGAACACAAGTTACAGATTCATTAACTTTTATTTTTCCTCTTTGAATACGACCAATTCCAATACGTCCAACATAATCATTATAGTCTAAAAGTGCTGGTTGGAATTGTAAAGGACCTTCTTCATCTACTAATGGTTCAGGTATTTCTTTGATAATCATATCAAATAAACAATCCATGCTAGGCTTTTGAGTAGCAATGTCAGCATCTAAACTTGCAGTTCCCATTAAAGCTGAAGTATAAATAGTTTGGAAATCTAATTGTTCATCAGTAGCTCCAAGTTCCATAAATAATTCTAATACTTCATCCATAACTTCATTAATTCTTACTACTGGTCTATCTACTTTATTAATTACTACGATAGGTTTTACTTTGGCTGCTAAAGCTTTTTTAAGAACAAAACGAGTTTGAGGCATTGTTCCTTCATAAGCATCAACGACTAAAAGAACACCATCAACCATGTTCATAATTCTTTCTACTTCTCCACCAAAGTCAGCATGGCCTGGTGTATCCATAATATTTATACGATAATCTTTATAATTTATAGCTGTATTTTTAGCTAAGATAGTAATTCCTCTTTCTTTTTCAATAGCATTGCTATCCATAGCTCTTTCATCTATTTGTTCATGTGCTTCTAAAGTTCCAGATTGTTTTAGAAGTTGATCTACCAATGTAGTTTTACCGTGGTCTACATGGGCAATAATCGCGATATTTCTTATATTCATAATTGCACCCCTTTATTAACTTAGTCATTATAACACAATAACTATAATTGTCATTAGATATTTTTTATGCTTAAATTCATTAAAAATGATGGATTTATATCCATCATTAGATTAAATTGATTTTTTTTAAATACTGAGTAATTCCATCTTCATCAACACTTTTAGTAATATAATTAGTTTCATTTTTCAATTCACTAACTGCATTACCCATTGCGACACCCATTCCAACTGTCTGAATCATTTCAATATCATTTCTTCCATCGCCAAAGGCGATAGTATCTTTAATAGATATATTTAATTTGTCTGTCATAGTTAATATAGCACTACCTTTTGAAACTCCCTTAAGAGTTAAATCAAAAGAATAATCACTTTGATGTCTTTGGACATCAAAATATTTGCTTAGTTTATCTTCCATGATAGGAATATCTTCTAAATGTTTTACAACAATCATTCCTATGTATGTTTCAATCTCATCAGGATTAAACTCATCAATAAGGGTATCATCTTTCATTCCCCATTCATTAGCAAAGGCAACATGTTTAGGATCTTTTTTATCTCTAATATAAATATAATTATCATTTTCAAAATAATAATCCATATCTAATTGTTCAGATAAATCAATAGTAGCCTTAATAGCTTCACTACTAATTATATCTTTTGAAATCTTTTTATTATTATATTCTACTGCTCCACCATTACATGTAATATACCCACTAAAAGGATAATCAAATACACCTGGTGTTATAAAGCATTTACACCTACCAGTTGCTAAAAAAACATGATGTCCTTTTTCTTTTAATTTATCCATTGATTCTCTAGTTGTCTTTGGAATTGAATAGATATTGTTTTTACAATTAATAAGTGTTCCATCTATATCAAAAAATATATATTTACTCATATTATTCTCCTACTAAAAAACATAAATGCTAACATTTATGTTTCTTTATATTAAATCTTAACTTTTTCTAATTGAATTAATTCTAATTCTGTAGGAGTTAGGTTACCTAAGAAATCAATTAAAACATTAGCTTTTTCTTTTTCCATATCAATAGATTCAACTTTTCCAGATCTTCCAACAAATGGACCTGAAATGATATCTACTTCATCTCCTACTCCAAAATCAATTTCAATTTGAGCAGTAGAAAGTCCCATTTTCTTTAAGATAGGATTTAATTCATCTTTTTGAAGTGGGAAAGGTTTAGCTCCACCACCACTAGATCCAATAAATCCTGTAACACCTGGAGTATTACGAACTACATACCAAGCTTCATCAGTCATTATCATTTCAACTAAGACATATCCAGGGAACATGTTCTTTGTAGTATTTACTTTTTTACCATTTTTGATTTCAGTTTCTACATGTTCTGGAATTAAAATTTGAAACAAACAGTCTTGAAGACCCATTGATTCAACTCTTTTTGTTAAGTTATCTTTAACCTTGTTTTCGTGACCAGAGTATGTATTAACTACATACCATTGTCTACCTTCGTCATTCATTCCTGCCATATTCTAGTCCATCCCCAATGCATGTAAGATAAATGCTATTACTGCATCACTTCCAAAGAAGAATAATCCAAGAACAAAGCAAAATAATAATACAACTGCAGAATTCTTAACTAAGTCTTTACCAGTTAACCAAGTTATCTTTTGAATTTCTTCTCTAATTCCATCGATTTTAAACCAATCTCTAAATCTTACTTCTTCTTTATTGGTTGCTTTTTTCTTTTTTTCTTTTTTAGGTTTTTCTTTTTTAACTTCAATTTCTTTTTCTTCAGCCATAATAACCTCCTACTTAGTCTCCTTATGAAGAGTATGTTTTCCACATTTTTTACAATATTTTCTAAGTTCTAATCTTTCAGTATTAACACGTTTGTTTTTAGTAATAGTATAATTACGTGATAAACATTCAGTGCATACTAAAATCACTTTTTCTTTCATAATATCAACTCATTTCTCGCCATACTAATTTAGCACATTAAAGTCAATCAGTCAACAAACATATTATGAACCATTAAATATCGTAAAGCAATATGACCCAATAATAAAAAAGTGGATACTTCCACTTTTTTACTTCTTAAACTGGTACCTTAGTTTATCCTTAACGCGACCAATAGCGTTATAAACTTTCTTAGTATCACAATTTAACTTATTTTCTATTTCATTAATTGAGTAACCATCTATCCGATATTGAATAACTTGTCGTTCATATTTTGATAATTCCGCTTTTAAGATAGTATCATAAATTGCTAAATCTTCTTTAACTAATAGAATATCACTTGGTTGAAAAGGTAAATTATTGTCATCCATAACCATTTCATCTAAAGCAAAATTATCCTCTTTATTAGCATCAGTATAGAATATTACATTTGGTGGTTTAATTCTTTTATGTCTTTTTAGAATAGAAAACATTTCATTTCGAATTACTGAACCCATATAAGTTTTAATACTACATTTTTGATCAGTTCTATAACATTTTAAAGCTTGTTCAAAAAATTTCATTGATCCCTGAGTGAATTCATTTAATTCAATTTGTTTCGAACTTCCAAATATATGCAAAGCTAAAGTTGTTGAATAATGATAATAGTTTTCACACAGTTTACTATTAGCTATTTCATCACCTTGCATTTTTAAATATAACAATTCATTTTCACCATTCATTTTTCTTGTCCCTTCGTTACATTGGGAATCTAGAATTATAAACCTGGTACAAAATTACTGCCGTAGCGACAGATGCATTTAAAGAATTTACATGTCCTTTCATAGGGATTGATACATTAATATCACAATTATTTTTAACTAAACGACTAATCCCAAAACCTTCTGATCCAATAACTACAACAATTGGCATATTATAGTCAACAGTACGATAATCTTTAGAATTCTCTAATTCACAACCAACTACCCAGAATCCTCTCTTTTTTAAATCATCTAAAGTTCTAGATAAATTAGTTACTTGACTAACTTTAACATAATCAATTGCCCCAGTAGAGACCTTAGCCACTGTTCCATTTAAAGAAACACTACGATTCTTACCGATAATTACCCCATCTACATTTAAAGCATCACACGTTCTTAAAATAGCTCCTAAATTATGAGGATCTTCTAATCCATCTAACATTAATAGTAATGGTTGTTTATCAGAAGGAATAGTGTTTATTATTTCATCCAAAGAATAGTATTTATATTCTGGTACTTCAGCAACAATCCCTTGATGATTTTTTCCCTTAGTAAGTTTATTTAAATATTCTTTATCTACAATCTTTGTAGCTATTTTTCTTTTATTACATAATGAAATAATTCCATTATCATTATGTAATAAATATACAGTATATATTTCTTTATTCCCTTTTAATGATTCTATGACTGTATTCTTTCCATATATATATTGTTTCATAATTGTTCCTTAATTTCGCCCCATATTTGTGTCACTTTTAATAAATTTTTGGTATTCTGCAAAAATTTCTTTAATTCTCTTTTTATCATCCAATAGATATAAGCTCCCTATAATTGCCTCAAAGCCGGTAGAATGACGATGTTCTTTTGTTTCAGTTTTCGTATTCTTGGTGTTTCGACCTCTTTTATAAGTATCTATTTCTGTTTGTGTTAATAGATTATTTTCTAATGCATACATCATAAATGCCATATGACTTGGTGCACAGACATAATCAATTGCTAGTTTTTGCATATCCTTAGTTTTTGCCAATCCGCTATCTTTAACCAAGTACTCTCTAACTAGTAGTTCTAACACACTATCTCCTAAGTATGCTAAAACTAAAGGATTAATAAAATCTGGATTCATTAGATTATTCCTCGTTCATTTAGCTTAGTTCTTAATTTATCAGCTGTGTCAAAATCTTTTTTATTTTTAGCTTCTTGCCATGAATTGTATAAAGCAATATCCTCATTAGATAATGTTTGATAATCAAAGACAAATCCTAATACATCTACCATTTTTAGTAAAGTATTTAGTTCAACTGCAATTTCTTTATAATCTTTTTCTTTATTTCTTAACTTTTGATTTAATACTTTTACTTCATCAAGAATATTTGTAAGAGCTAAAGAAGTATTTAAATCGTCACATAAAGCATTCACCATTTTATCCACAGTATCTTTATTATATTCATCTGTTTTAACACCATTTACTTGAATCATTAAACCAGCAGATTTAACAACACTTTCTACTTTATTAACTTCTTTTTTACATCCATCAATTACTTCTTCGGTCATATTTAGTGGATTACGATAATGACTTGATAACATAAACCATTTGTATACATTAACCCCTAGTTCTTTAATTAAATCTTTTGCCCATATAACATTACCTAAAGATTTAGACATCTTTTGATTATCAATATTAATCATTTGATTATGCATCCATGTATGTGCAATCGGATGTTTGTTTAAAGCCATTGATTGAGCTATTTCATTTTCGTGATGAGGGAATTTTAAATCTTGTCCTCCACCATGAATATCAATTAATCCCTTTGGAAATATATCATTAATCATAACTACACATTCTGTATGCCATCCTGGTCTTCCTTTAGACCAAGGAGAATCAAATTGAATACCTTCATCAGTTTTTTTCCATAAGGCAAAATCTGTAGGATCTTCCTTTTTATCGTTTTCATCAACTCTTTGACTAGCCCCAGCTTTTAAATCTTCAACATTAATTCCTGAAAGCATACCATATTCATGTATTTTAGATACTCTAAAATACACATCACCATCTACTTCATAAGCATATCCCAAATCTACAAGCTTACCAATAAATGCAATGATTTCATCCATTGTATCAGTAACTTTTGGAGCATAAGTTGGAAATTCAAGATTTAAATCTCTTCTTACATCCTCATAAGCCTTAATATATTTAGTAGTTAGTTCTTTTTCAGTAACACCTTGTTCTTTAGCTGCCTTGATAATCTTATCATCAACATCTGTAAAGTTTGATACAAATGTTACTTTATATCCTAAATATTCAAATGTTCTTCTTAAAACATCAAAGATAATCATCGGTCTAGTATTACCAATATGAACATAGTTATAAACTGTAGGTCCACAGACATATATAGAAACTTCTTTTTCTTTAATTGGTTTAAATTCTTCTTTTTTATTTGTTAGTGTATTGAATAATTTCATTTTTCTATCTACTCTTTCCTTCATTTAAATTAAATGATTCCAAATATTTATTTACAGTCTTAATATTCGCTTTATAAGTCTTATTATTACTTTGATATCCATAAATATATGTTTTACTAGTATCAAAGTATACAACTTCTTTAAATGACTTATTGTCCTTTTGTCCAGTATATTCATAAATAACTAAATTATTACTGGTTAACGGACTTAAAACTTTTACGCCCAAACAGCCTTGCGATTGTAATAGTTCTTTATAAAGATCACTCTTTTCACTACTATCCATATCTTCATTATCTAATATATTAAAAAAATAATAATTTTCTTTATTCTTATTAGAAAATTCTATTCTATTCTTAAGCGTTGTTTTCTTAAAATCTTTCGGATAGTAAAAATAAACATTTGAGTTCACTTTATATTTAGTCCCATCTTTTTCTATCGTTTCAGTTCTATATGCAAATTTATAGCCAATAAAACCAATTAAGAAAATAAAGACGAGAACGATTTGAATTGTTCTTTTCATAGTAAACATTCTACAAAAATTATAGTATTATTTCAACAAAGATAAAAAAAAGAAGGTTACAATAGTAACCTTCTAATAATTTACATTAATGATTCATACAATTTCTTATACTCAATTGCACTAGCATCCCAATCTAGTTTTGTTGACATAGCTCTTTGAACTAATTCTTCAAAACGATCTGGATGATCATAATAAACACTTAGTGAATAATCAATTGTATCTAACATTTCATGAGCATTATAGTTAGAGAAACTAAATCCAGTTCCAGTATCTTCAAACTCATTATATGATTCAACACTATCTTTTAATCCACCAGTTTCTCTAACAATAGGAATTGTTCCATATCTAAGAGACATCATTTGAGATAATCCACAAGGTTCAAATAATGAAGGCATCAAGAACAAATCACATCCAGCATAAATACGACAAGATAAACCAAAGTCATATTTTAAATTCATTGAAACTTTGTCTTGATGATTATAAGCGGCACCAGATAATGCATCTTCATAAATACGATCACCAGCTCCTAAAATAACAATTTGAACTCTTCTTTGACACATTGCTTCAAATTGATTAATAATTAAATCCAATCCTTTTTGTCTAGTAAGTCTAGTAACAACTCCAATTAAGGCCACATCAGGATCAACTGGTAACCCAACTTCTTTTTGAAGAGCTGCTTTATTGGCAGCTTTACCAGTTTTAACAGTCTTTTTAGAATACCTTTTAGCAAGATTTTTATCCTTCCATGGGTTTACGACATCATAATCAATACCATTTAAAATTCCATATAAATCATTATGTCGCATTTGAAGAATATCTTGAAGACCTTCACCAAAGAAATCAGTTAAGATCTCTTGCGCATAGGTTGGTGATACTGTAGTTATAATATCACTATAATAGATAGCTGCTTTCATCATATTAAAGCATCCATCATTACGACAATTACCATTATAGTATAGATAATTATCTAAAGCATATAATTCACTTAACAATTTAGGGTCAGCTTGCCCTTGAAAAGCAATATTATGAATTGTAAAAATGATTTTAATATTTTGATAAAAATCATAATATGCATATCTTTCTTTATATAGCATTGCAATCATTGCAGTTTGCCAATCATGTAAATGTAAAATATCTGGACGAATATTTAAATGAGAAATAACTTCTAAGACTGCAAAGTCAAAGAATGCAAATCTTTCATAATCATCATCATAACCATATAACCCAGGACGTCCAAAGTATTGTTCATTGTCGATAAAATAGAAAGTAACATTATCAACTACTGCTTTAAAGACACCACAATAACATTTACGCCATCCCATAAAGATATCGAAGTTAGTTACATACTCCAATTCATCTTGACACTTTAATTCTTGATACTTAGGAATAATAACAATACTTTCAACATCTTTTTTTACCATTTCTTTTGGTAATGAACCTATAACATCTGCAAGTCCTCCAGATTTAATAAATGGGGTTGCTTCACTTGCTGCATAAATAACTCTCATTAAACAACATCCTCTTCATTAATATATAAAGGTGTAGTGTCATTACCTTTAAGATTCTTTTTCTTTTCAACTACAGCTCTTTTATCCATAATTACATTCTCTAAATTACTTCCAGCTGCAATCTTAGAACCGCTAAATATAATACAATTCTTTAATTTAGCTCCTTTTCCAATTTCAACTTCTCTACCAATAATACAATTATCAACTGTACCATCAATTACTGCTCCATTAGCTACGAAAGATTTATGAACATTAGAGTTAGATAAATATTTAGTAGGTGGAGTATCGTTAGTATTAGTATAGATAGGCCAATTTGATTTGAATACAGCAGAAGAAACATCAACATCTAAGAATTCTAAAGAATGTTTAAAGTATTTTTCTAATGAATCAATACATCTAGCATATCCACGATATTCGTAAGCATTAATTTTCATTTCATCACAAAGATATTGCATTGAATCTCTAAGTGAGAAGAAAGATGATACTTTAGCAGCTTTATTAATAATATTTAATAAAGTCTTTTTATTAATACAATATGTTTCTAGACATACAGCTGCATTCTTTCTGATACCTTTGTTTGGTTCCATTTTAGTGATTAGTCCTTTTTCAACAGTTACAGTTTGATCACCAACAAAACTTTCATCAGCATTTTTGATTTTTTTATACGCAACTGTAATTTCAGCTCCGCTCTTTTCATGAGCTTCTACTAAGTCACTATAATCCATAGTAGTAACAATATATTCTGGAGCAATAACAACATAATCAAAATCTTCTGCAGTTAAAAACGCAATGTTTTCAATCATATTGTTTATATCATGATTGTATTGAGGATTATTAGCATATTTTTCATTATATAATAAACTAACTCCTCCAGTTTTAGAGTTGAAATTCCAAGAATTACCATTACCTAAATGTTTAAATAATGATCTTGGTTTTTGTTGGATTAAAACCCCAACTCTTTCAATTCCTGAATTAGACATATTAGAAAGAACAAAATCAATCATTCCATAACGTCCTAAGAAAGGTACAGAGGCTACTGGTCTTCTACTAGTAAGACCGGTATAACTAACAGTTGAATGTAAATCTATAAGTCCTATAACTTTTGCCATCTTAATTACCCCCTATTCTTCGTTGTCACTAACAAGTTCTACTTCTTTGCCAGAAGTATTTACTTTTGAACCTGCTTTAACAACGACTCCTTCATCAATTATTGCTTTTTTAATTTTAGCGCCCTCTTCAACAAGAACCCCAGGCATTAAAACTGAATCAATAATTTCAGCTCCTTCACCTATATTTACATTATTAAATAATACTGAACCATGGACTTTTCCATGAACAACACATCCTTGAGTAATTAGAGAATCTTTAACATCAGCATGTTCTCCAATCATTTGTGGTTTACCTAAAGTATCTTCAGTATATATTTTCCAGTCCTTTTTAATATTATATAAATCTAGACTCTTATCATGTAGTAAGTCCATATTTGCTTCCCAAAGACTATCTACAGTTCCAACATCTTTCCAATAACCTTTAAATGTATATGCAAATAACTTCTTATTATCAGCTAGCATATCAGGAATGATATTCATTCCAAAGTCATGTTTACTATCTTTTTTCTTAGCATCGGCAATCAAATATTTTCTAAGTTGTTTGTAAGTGAAAATATAAATACCCATTGATGCTAATGTAGATTTTGGTTTCTCAGGTTTTTCTTCAAATTCATAAATAGAACCATCAGGATTCGTATTCATAATACCAAATCTACTTGCTTCCTTCTTAGAGACATTTAATACCGCAACAGTTAAATCTGCTTTACGAGATTTATGCTCATTTAACATTTCATCATAATCCATTTTATAAATATGATCTCCTGAAAGGATTAAAACATATTCTGGATCATATTGATCTAAGAAACTTATGTTTTGATAGATTGCATCAGCAGTACCTGCATACCAAGTAGCACCTGCTCCCCCTCTTTCACGAGCTGGTAAATTGGCTGCTAATGATTTACCACCATCAAGTCCCCATTTAGTTCCAGATCCAACATATGTACCTAATAATACTGACTCATATTGAGTCAAAACTCCAACTATATCAATTCCTGAATTAGCGCAATTACTTAATGGAAAATCTATAATTCGATATTTACCACCAAAGTGAACAGCTGGTTTTGCCACTTTAGCAGTTAATGCTTTTAATCGTGTTCCACGACCCCCGGCTAATATCATAGCCACTATTTCTTTACCCATATTACTTCCTCCTAATCTGTAAGCGCTTCATATAGTTATATTATAACATAAAATAAAAGGTATAGGACTTGAATTACAAAATTCCTTACAGTAAATTTTTAATTTTTTCCAGTAAAAAAAGATTGCATGTAAACAATAGATAAATATAATTAAATTACTGAGAATACATGGGGGGGTAATTATGAACGCATTAATGACTAT
The DNA here is from genome assembly GCA_028749475.1 of Thomasclavelia sp. Lineage (GTDB taxonomy): Bacteria > Bacillota_I > Bacilli_A > Erysipelotrichales > Coprobacillaceae > JAQVWN01. Next base: position 44,568 of record JAQVWN010000009.1, on the reverse strand, counting down.
TGTTTTAAATAATAATGATGATAATAATTATAAAGAAGTAAAAAATAAATTATTAAGTATTAAAAATGATTTATCTATTTCTCCTTATATTGATTATGAAGGAAGAAAAGATTTTATTATTTTTAATATTACGATGCAAATAGAAGATGATGAAATAGATAGTTTCTTATCTAAATTATCGAACAATTTTGAAGGAGAAAATGATGATTGTGAAACATTCTCTCAATTCTCAAAAATGTTTGATGATTCTGTAGATTATATTTCTTTTTATCTAGATGAAAAATAACGCCTATTTATTAGGCGTTATTTGATATTAAATATTTTCTAACTGTACTTACAAAATGTAAAGATCCAGTCACAATTACATTTTTATGTTTAACTTTCATTTCTTGAATTGCATCTTTATAATCAATAGCTTTTATTTTACTACGATCATCATTAAAAGATGCTTCGATAAGATCATACTTAGAAAGTGATTTTAACATACTATCTTTATCCTTATCCACAAGGCTACTAAATACAATACCTACATCATCCATTTTTAAATCATTAATGGATTTTTTTAATGCTTCAATAGCATTAACATTATGTGCCCCATCTAAATAAATACCATCAACAAGTTCCATTCTACCTGGTTCTTTAAAACTATCTAAAGCTTGTTGAATCTCGATAGAATTCAAATTAGTAAGATGGCTTACAACACTAATTGCTAGCAAGGCATTGCTTACTTGATAGGAACCTAAAGTGTTTAGTTTATAGTTATGAGAATTATAATTAAAAGTATATGGATAATTAGTTATTGTTGGTGCCTTTACTTTCTTTAAAAGGGAATGTTTCTTTTCACATTCTCTTGCAAAGAGCTTAATTATTTCTTTATTTGTTTCAGTAGTAATTAAAATAGAGTTCTTAGATAAGATACCCACTTTTTGAAAAGCTATTTCTTCTAAAGTGTCTCTCAGCATGAATTGGTGATCATAGCCAACATTAGTAATAACACTAATAATAGAATCAAAAATATTAGTTTTGTCATTTAATCCACCAATACCACATTCAATAACCAAATAATCAAAATGTTTATCTTTGATAAATTCTAAGAAGATTAAAATGTCTATTTCAAACATCGATAGATGTTCAGTTTCAATTATTTTTTGCAACTGATTAATAATCATAAACAAATCTAAATCACTAATACTTTTACCATTATATTGAATTCGATCATTATGGTTAATAATATATGGACTTGTAAAGGTCGCAACATTATACCCCTTAGTAAATAATAGTTCTTCAATATACTTAACTGTAGAGCCTTTACCATTAGTTCCAGCAACATGAATAATTGGATAATCAGTTTTATAATTATATTTTTTTATTGTTTGTTTAAAATCATCTAATGATCTTTTTACTCTTTGATTTTCAATATAATCTACTGCTTCTTTTAAACTATTAAACATCTTGTATACTCCAGTCTATTTCTTTAATCCCATTCTTTTTTAAAAACTCATTGGTCTTAGAAAAAGGTTTTGATCCAAAGAATCCCCGATAGGCTGAAAGTGGTGATGGATGGACCGAAGTTAATACTAAATGTCTTGATGAAATATATTGCTTTTTAGCAATTGCATTTGCACCCCAAAGAATAAATACTAAAGGTTTTTCTCTCTCATTTAAGGCTTTAACAATATTTAAGGTAAACTCTTCCCAACCTTTACCTTTATGAGAATTAGCTTTTCCCTCTTCAACTGTTAAAACATTATTAAGTAGAAGGACTCCTTGCTTGGCCCAAGGTGTTAAATCTCCATTGTTTGGGATTTTAATACCTAAGTCATCATGAAGTTCTTTATAAATGTTTACTAGGCTTGGTGGGATTTTGGTGTTTTTAGTCACACTAAAAGCTAACCCATTAGCTTGTCCTTTTTCATGGTAAGGATCTTGTCCTAAAATAACTACTTTAACATCTTCAAAAGAACATAAATTAAGAGCTCTAAAGATTTCATTCTTAGGTGGATAAATCACCTTAGAATTATATTCATTTTCTACAAAAGAGTGAAGACTATTATAGTAGTCTTTACTCTTTTCGGTTTTTACTATTTCGTTAAATGTCTTCATTGTAAATAAACTTCCTTATTACTTCTGCTAATACTCCTTCATTATTATCTGTGGTAGTTGTATAATCACAAGCTTCCTTTACATCATCAACCCCATTATTTGCTGAAACAGAAAGTCCAGCAGCATGAAGCATAGCTAAATCATTATAATTATCACCTACTGCAATAGTATCCTTAATATCAATGTTAAGAATATTAGCTAACTCTTTTAAAGCTACCCCTTTATCAACACCTAAAGCATTAAATTCCATATACCTATTAGAAGAATAACTAACTGCACATTTGCCTTTAGTGATATGTTCCATTTGTGGTTCTAAAGTTTGAAGATAAGATACATCAACATTTTGATATAAAATCTTAGCTATTTTTTCATCCTTTAAAAAATCAACTGTATTTTCCTTAGGATACACTGCTTCTAATTTTTGATGTTTAATTCTTTTAGCTTCTGAATCCGATAAATTATAAACATATAAAGTATCTTGGGTATAAACATGTAAACAAACATCTTGTTTTAATCCAAATTCAAATATTTCCTTCATTGTATTAAAATCAAGACCATTCCATTGAATCACTCTATTTCCTTTATTTTCAGTTAAAGCCCCACCATTAAAAGATAAAGTATATTCTCCTTCTTTATCCTTTAATCCTAGTTGAGTAAGTTCAGGTTGAATTTGCATATATCCGCGTCCAGTGGCACAGACAAATTTAACATCTTTTTCATTTACTGCTTTTTGAATCCAATCAATATTTATTTGCGGAACTAAATGATCATCATTAAGTAATGTTTCATCTAAATCACTAGCTATTAGTTTATATCCCACTTTTAATTTCCCTCCATTACAAACTTATCTATAACTTCGCTAACTGCCCCTTCGAAGTAATCTTTTTCACAAACATAATCAGCAATTTTTTTGATATCATCGCCAGCACACTTCACAGCACATCCGAGTCCAGCTTTTTCAATCATTTGAACATCATTATAATTATCACCTATTCCAATTGTATCTTGAACTGGAATATTTAAATAATTTGATAACCAAATAACCGCTTCCCCTTTATCAACGCCTTTAGCATTAAATTCCATATAACGATTACTAGAAAAACTAATATTATATTTATCCATAAAATGATCTGGTAATAATTCATAAACATTTTTAAGGTAATTGGCATCTCTTGTTTCCATTAATATCTTAGCGATTTTTTGATCTTTTAAAACATCCATATTATATTCATCAATAACTTTAAACGGTGCTTTTTGATCAGTCTTTCTTTGAACTTCATCAGGATCAGCATGAAATATATAACAACAATCAACACTAAATATTAAAACACAAACATCTAAGTCCCTAGCAGTTTCAAATACCTCTTTGGTATCTTCAAACGATAACCCCTTAAACCTTAAAACAGTAGAGTTTTTATTTTCAACAATTAATCCGCCATTAAAACAAACACTATATTCACTTTCTTTTTCATATGTATTCATTTCTTTTATTATCTCAGGAATCATATTAAAAGCACGTCCAGTACAAGGAATTACTTTCACTCCTTTTCTTTGGGCTTTTTTAATAGCTTCTTGATTTACTTCTGGCACATGATGATTAACTAATAATGTTTCATCTAAATCACTAAATATTAATTTATACATATAATTATCCACCTCGTTATTAACTATACCATAAAAAAGGACCCGCAGCCCTTTTTTTCATAATATAAAAACGCTTCTAATAGAAGCGTTAATTTGATGTATCCGTTGAAGAATCACTATCATAGTTAGGAATGATAGCTACTTGTTCTCCATCTTTAGTAAAGACATAGTTTTCACGAGCATATCTAGTAACATAGTCATCGTCATTAAGTAATGAGATTTCATTTTTAATACTTTTCTTTTCAGCAACAATTTCATTTCGTTGAGCTTTTAGTTCTTTAATATCATCTGATTGACTAAAAACATTCATTACATTTACAAATAAAACATACATCATTACTAAGCCAGCAATTATAAATATAAAACCTTTAGCTGTCTTTTTTAATGCTTTACCCATCTCACTATCACCTCGCACTTTTATTATATCAAATATTAGTAATATTTGTATATTTATAAAATTATTTTTCTAAAAAATATAAAAAGCTTAAAAACAAACTCACACAAACCATTTCTCACTTTAAGAATTATAGCATATAATATAATAGATGTTTAATAATATTTATGATTAATAGAATTAAAGAAAGGAATAATTATGAAAATATTAATTGCTAGTGATTCCTATAAAGGAAGTCTAACTTCTTTAGAAGTAGCTAAAATCATCCAAGAAGGTTTTAATACAATATTAGATAATCCAACTTATGATGTCATCAGTATGGCTGATGGTGGCGAAGGAACAATTGCAGCTTTAACCACTAAAACAATTAAATTAAAAGCTTTAAACTCAGATGGAACTATAATAGATACTTATTATGGGCATATTGATCAAGACCGAGCTATTATAGAAATGGCAACTATTAATGGGATTACTTTAGTCGATAACAAAAATATTCAATCATATAATACTTATGGGACTGGTCAGTTAATTGTAGATGCTTTAAACAAAGGATATAAAGAAATATATCTTGCCATAGGTGGTTCTGCAACTAATGATGGTGGAATAGGAATGGCTAGTGCCTTAGGAATTAAGTTTTTAGATATTAATAATAATGAACTTCCCCCTATTCCTATCAATCTAAAAAAAATAAAATCAATTGATTATTCAAGGTTAAATTCCAAAATAAAAAACACAAAAATAATCGTTATGTGTGATGTCAATAACCCTTTACTAGGAAAAAATGGAGCTTCTTACGTATACGCCAAGCAAAAAGGGGCAAGTGACAAAGATATTAAAGAATTAGATGAAGGACTTAGTCACTTAGCAAAAGTTATAAATAATAATCAAGAGTTAACTCCTGGAGCCGGAGCGGCTGGGGGACTAGGTTACGGTCTTTTAAGTTTTGTAGGAGCTTCTTTAAAGCCAGGAATTGAAACAGTTATGGATATTACAGATTTTGATAACCATGTTAAAGACTGTGATTTAGTAATTACCGGCGAAGGAAGATTAGATATTCAGTCTTTAAATGGAAAAGTTCCAATTGGAGTTAGTAAAGAGGCTAGCAAATATGGGATAAAAACAATTGCGATTGTGGGGTGTTTAGGCGACGATACTGAATCATTAGATGATTATTTTTTAGAAATTCAACCTTGTACTACTAAAAAATTAACTAAGCAAGAAATAAAAGACCAAGCTAAAGAAAATCTTTCAAACGCAAGTATAATAGTAGCAAATAAAATAAAAAAACTATTCAAATAAATGAATAGTTTTTTAATACATAACTTTTGATAAGAAATCCTTTAAACGATCTGATTTAGGATTTTCAAAGAACTCTTTAGCTGAGTTTTGTTCAATGATTTTTCCTTCTTCTAAAAAGACAACTTTACTAGCTACTTCTTTGGCAAAGCCCATTTCATGAGTAACGACAATCATTGTCATCCCTTCACTAGCAAGTTCTTTCATAACATCTAATACTTCGAGTACCATTTCAGGGTCCAACGCACTAGTTGGTTCATCAAATAACATAATTTCAGGTTCCATACATAAACTTCTAGCGATGGCAACTCTTTGTTTTTGACCACCCGATAATTTAGATGGATATTCATTCTTCTTATCAATAAGTCCAACTCTTTCAAGATATTTACAAGCAATCTGAGTTGCTTCTTCTTGTGATTTACCAAGAACTCTCATTGGTGCAATAGTTAGATTATCTAGTACACTTAAATGACCAAATAAATTAAAATGTTGAAAAACAAATCCCATTTTCCTTTGTTGAATCGGAAAATTTAATTTATCCTCAGGATTTAATAATTGATCTTCAAGATATATACTTCCTTCTTCAGGTATTTCTAACCCATTAATACATCTAATAAGTGTTGATTTACCTGAACCAGAAGGCCCAATTAAACAGACAATTTCACCTTTTTTCACTTCCAAAGAAGCATTATCAACTGCTTTTAAATCATTAAAAGTTTTAGATATGTTTTCTACTTTAATCACTTAAGGCCATCCTCCTCTCAAGTTTTCTAGCAATTACTGAGACTGTTATCGTCATAACTAGATACATAACACTAGCTGCACATAATGGTACTAAGTAATTATAATAATTTGCACCAATAGTTTGAGCACTATAAAGAAGTTCGGCTGCCCCAATAGTACTAATTAAAGAAGAATCTTTAATTAGTGTAATAAATTCACTAACCATTGGAGGAATTATTCTTTTAAACGCTTGGGGAAGAATAATATAACGCATTGTATCAACATAACTCATTCCTAGAGTTGTTGCTGCTTCCCATTGTCCTTTATCTACTCCGTTAATTCCACTTCTAATAAGTTCAGTTTGATAAGCTCCACTATTAAAAGATAAAGCAACAAGTCCCACAATATAAGGATCAAGTCTAAGTACTCCCCCAAATATTGAACGATAAATTACTGGAACCCCTAAAAAGAAGAACAAAATTTGGACAAGCATTGGAGTTCCCCTAAAGATTTCAACATAGATAGTAGCAATCCATCTTAAAAGACGATGTTTAGAACGTTTAAATGCAGCATTGATAGTTCCTAAAATAACTCCAAAAACTAATGCTCCAAGAGCAAGAAGTAAAGATATTCCTGCTCCTTGAAGTAGTTTTAAAAGATTATCAGGTGTTAAGATTTGAGTAATTGTTTCTAACACTTTATAGTCCCCATTTAGTCTTTAAAGTTTGATACTTTTTAGATTGAGTGAATTCTTTAATTGCTTTATCTACCTTTTTCATTAAATCTTTATTACCTTGTTTAGTAATAACATAGTTTTCTTCTTCAACTAAAGGTGTTTCTAATACTTTAAAATCAGCATTTTTAGCATAGTTTTTAGCAACTGCACTATCAATAACAACAGCATCTAATCCACCAGATTTTAGAGTTTCAGCAAGAACTTTAACATCAGCCATAGTTGTTACCTCAGCTCCTTCAATGTCTTTAGCTGCATCAACTCCAGTAGCTCCAAGTTGAGCCCCAATAGCTTTACCTTTTAAATCATCTTTAGTTGTAGCTGTTGAAGATTTATTAACTAAAATTACTTGGGCACTTTTTAAATAATAATTAGAAGAGAAAAGAACTTTTCTTTTCTTATCATATGTAAAACCAGAAATACCAAGATCAACTTGTTCAGATTGAACAGCAGATACAATATTATCAAAACTCATCTTTGAGAATTCATAAGTATAATTTCCACCATTTTTATTCATAATCTTAAATAATTCTTTTGTCATATCAATATCAAAACCAACCATCTTATTATTATCATCTAATGATTCATAAGGTGCATAGTCTGGAGATATTCCAATATATAATTTTTCCTTTGATGAGCTAGATGAAGAACATCCCACTAATCCAACAACCATTAATGTACAAACGACAATACTTAATATTTTTTTCATTTCCTTTTCCTCCCATAATATAACTTGATAAAAGAAAACGCCTCTTGGCTAAGCCAAGAGACGAAATAATCCGCGGTACCACTCTAGTTGATAATTAATATCCCCTTTAGTCTTAAAGCGACAAACTGATTAGTTTTTACTAATCCTCTCCAAAGTACGTTTCAAATAGTTATCCTGTAAGTCTTCCATCAACACTTACTCGCTATAATTACTAACTACTCTACTTTCTTTATCTTCAAGTTATTTATATAACAACATTATAAAAAATAAAATAGTCTTGTCAATATTTTTATTAAAAAGGAACAATTAATCATTGTTCCTTTTTTCATCAATTATTTCATAAAGCATTGTACTTTCATCTTTTAAAACATGTTCTTTTAAAATGGTAACTTTTACTGTTAAAGTAGTTCTTCCAAAACTTATTTCAATAATGTCACCAACTTTAAGTTTAGTAGAAGGTTTGGCAACCTTTCCATTAACTTTAACTCGATCACTACTAGATATTTCTTTAGATAAAGTTCTTCTTTTAATTATTCGTGATACTTTTAAATATTTGTCTAAACGCATACTAAGCACTCATAACATTAGTAATTGCAGGAACTACTTGTTTCTTACGAGAGATAACACCTTTTAACGTTCCTTGAGAATCATTTAATTTAACATCAAATGCTCTTTCAACAAGTTCTGGTCTTGGACCAGCAACAAATATTTCAGAATTAGAATTTATGATATCCGTAAGAAGAAGTAAGGAAAAATCTAAATTATTTTCTTTTGAGAATTGGTCCATATATTCAAGCATATCCTTCTTATAAGGAATAAAACCTTCAATATCCATTGAATTTACTTGGGCAACACCAACTGCATCATCACCAAAGTTAAATTTCTTTAAATCTTGATTAAAGATTTCTTCAACAGTTTTACCAACTAATGAAGTTCCTGCTTTAAACATATCCATACCAAATGTTTCAATATCCACATTAGCTATTTTAGCTAATTTTTTAGCGGCTTTACGATCTTTATCAGTACATGTTGGAGATTTAAATAGAAGTGTATCAGAGATTATTGCTCCTAAAAGGATACCAGCTATTTCTCTAGGCATTTCGATATCTTGTTCTTCAAAGCATTCATTAACAATTGTTGCTGTACATCCAACAGGTTCTGATCTAAATAATAATGGACCAACTGTTTGAATATCAGCTACTCTATGATGGTCAACGACTTCTAAAATATCAGCTTCTTCTATTCCTGGAATAGATTGTCCTCTTTCATTATGATCAACAAGAATTACTTTCTTTCTCATTCCTTTAAGTAAAGCAAATCTAGAAATAGATCCAACACAACGACCAGAAAGATCCATAACAGGATATCCTCTGTATCTTGTATCAGCCATTACTTCTTTAATATGTTCAACAGTATCATCAATTGTAAAAGAGATAATATTTCCTTTTTGCATAATTGCTTCAACAGGTAATGCTTGGATAATTGCTTGAGAAGTTTTATAAGTGTTATATGAAGTTGAAATAACAGAAATATGATTATCTTTAATTTCTTTTAAGTATTTATCATCAACATTTAATGAACCAGTAAGAATAATCATTGCTGGTTTAGATTCTATTAAACTATCAATAGCATCATCTCTATCACCACCAACAATTACTATATCACCTTTTTTTATTCTCTTTTTAGCTTCTTCTCCACGCATTGCTGCAATATGAACTTCGCCTTCAATTTCACGATAGTCCTTTTCTAAATAGATAATATCAGCTTCAAGAGTATCAACTACGTTTTCAACTGGTGTTCTAGCTAATTTTAAAGCATTACTATCCCATTCATTCATATATCCTTCAACGATATTACTTGTTGATAGTAATCCTAGTAATTGTCCACTCTCATCTAAAATCGGAGCAGATTTAAGGTTTTGTTCTTTAAGTAAATACCAAGCTGTTTTAAGAGTTAATTCTTTTGAAAAAACAGTTACTTTATCATAATTTAAATCTTCTACTTTTTGTTGAACAGTTTTTAATAAAATCGGACTTTCAACTTTAAATTGTTTTAAAACAAATTCAGTTTCTCTATTAACTTCTCCAAGTCTTACAGGAACTGCATTATATCTATTAATTTTATTCATCAAATAACTATATCCAATTGCTGAACAAATAGAGTCAGTATCTGGATTACGATGTCCACTTACATAAACAGTATCTTTCATTTATTTTCCCTCCATTTTTTTAAGATATCTATAAATTGTTGGTTCGGATACTCCCAGTTTTTCAGCTACTAAACTAATTGCTCCCTTAACTTTAAAAGTACCTTTTGTTTGTAAGTAGTTAACTACTTTAACTTTTTCATCAACATTTAATCTTTCAGCTAAAAAGTATGATGGGAATCCCATTGATTCTAAGCATTCTTTGATGTAATGATCTATCATTTCATCTAAAGGAGAAGCTAGAATTTGAGCTGGGGAATCCATACTAAATTCAATATCAGTATTATCTTCTCTAATTCCAAGAATTCTTCTTATTGTTGTTTCAAGATATTCTAAATCAGAAATATTCACATTGATACAAAGCATACCACATGGTTCTTCTTTACCAGGTTCTTTAATAAAGTATGATGCTGCTCGCATTAATTTTCCATCTTCACCTGTGGTTTTATAATTCATGACATAATCACGACCTAAATATTGTTTTTCGTCTAAATAATGCTTAGATAAGTTTGATAATTTAGCTCCAACTTGTCTTCCAGAGTTTTGGTTATTAGCAATTGCACAAATAACTTTATCTTTACTGGTTAAATCATGTAATGCTATTTCACAATTCTCTCCTAACGCTTCTCCAAGAAATGTAACTATCTTTGAATATGGTTCTAAATATTTATACATTATAACGTCCCCCTATGAACTCTAATAAGTTTATCATGTTAAAAGAATTTTCTCAATATTTATCATTTATTATCACTTGATTTTAAACTCTTTTTCAGCTTTTGCTTCAAAAGAATATAGTTTATGATTAATTGGATGTTTATAACTTAGTTTAGATGCATGTAGTCCTAAACGTTTTAAAGAATTATTAGTAGAACCATATTTCTTATCACCAACTATTGGATGTTTTAAATCAGCAAGAGTAGCTCTAATTTGATTTTTACGTCCTGTTTCAATATTCACTTCTAACAAAGAAGTATGTTTATTTTGTTTAAGGACCTTATAACTAGTAATACACTTTTTACCTTCATCACTAACATATACTTTTTGAGCTTTATTTTCTTTTAAATAATTAATTATGCGATCTTGTTTTTTAGGCATTATACCTTCCACAATGGCTAAGTATTCTCTATCCACAACAATATCATTCCAATTATTTTGAAGTAAAGCTTTCATTTTATTTGTTTTAGCAAACAATAAAACTCCACTAGTTTCTCGATCTAATCGATGAATTGTATAAGCTTTTTCATTCTTACGATGTAAATAGTCACTTACATAACTATATGCTGTCTTATCTTTTCTATTATCAGTTTCAACTGATAATAATCCATGTGGTTTATTTATGACGATGATTTCATCATCTTCATAAATTATATCTAAATTAGTATTTAGATTATTCTTAGTAATTTCAACTTTATCTCCTTGGTGTAAAGGATAATCAAATTGCGATATATTTTCTCCATTTACAGATACTTCCTTAAATTTTAAATAGTTTTTTACATGTTTTCTAGAATAAGATTTAAGTAAATATTCCATTAGTGTACTATCTTCTTTAACAATCATATTTTCCTCCAATAAAATAGTCAGGTTTTAACCTGACTATTAATAATCAATTATTCGATGAGTATTAAGCAATACAAAGATTGCTTCTAAAACATACACACAAAAAGCTCCAGCCCAAGAAGTCGCAAATGATAAAGCGATAAGGACTACAATTAAAGAAACAGTCATACCAACAACAGTATTTTCAATAGCTGTAACTTTTTGTTTCTTTGATAAAACAAATAAATCAAAAACTGTATCAAAACTAGAATCAGTAATTAAAATATCAGCATTATTTTGAACTTTCTTATTATGAACTCCACCTCTAGCTACAGCAACATCAGCTTTTTGAAGAAGAGAAACATCTTTTTCACAATCTCCGACATAAACAACAGGAGAAACTAATTGAGCTTTTTCCATTACTTCTAATTTTTCTTCAATATTTAAATTGTTGTAGATTTTAAATTCATCATTTTCTAAATCAGTTGGTCCATCATTAAAGATAATTAAGTCACGATGTAACCCTTGAATATTTTTAAATAATTCAGTTTCTTCTTCAGTCATTTCGATTCCATCAAAACGATCATAGATAATTGTCTTACAGACATTTATATCATCTAATCCACTATTTTCCTTAACAATTATATGTCTAGAGAAAGCATTAGCTAAAGCAGATAAGATTGAAAATTCTGCACCTTGTTTATAGGCAAATGAACCAGCCATTACAAACATAATAGCTCCTAAATAAATATATTTACCATTTTCAATTGGATTTAGAAATGGAATGATAATTACACAAATTAAAGCAACTATCGCTAATCCAATAGAATAATATTTTGACACTAGTTCAACTAAATGAGCAGTTCTACTCTTTGATAAAGGAGCGTTAGTAGCAAGTTCGATGACTTGACTTAATGCTGAAGATTCATAACTAGCAGTAACCTTCAATCTTATTTCTCCATCAAGAACAACAGTTCCACTGCTAACATCTTGATATCTTTTTGATTGTTCATTTATTTCATTACCATCAATTGCAAATGTATCAAGGTTTGCTTTACCAGCCATTACTTTACCACCAAGTAATACCCTTTCTCCATCTCTAACAATAATTTGATCATCAATATCAATATCATTTATATCGACATCTTCAATAGTATTTTTATCAATATACTTATGAACAGTAGTTGGTGGATTTAATAAACGATCTATTCTTTCCATAGTAAGGTTAATAAGTCTTACTAAAATTCCTTCCCATAATAAATATATTAGAGCTACAAGATAAGCTTCAAAATAGACATTACTATCAAAGAAACCATAAATCCAACCAGCACATAATGACAAGATAATTAAAGTGTGTTCAGTAAGATACTGTTTACCTTTAATATCTCTAATTGCATATTTAATAGTTTTTTCCATCGTTACAGCAAGAGCAACAAACCAAGATATCCTTGTTAGAATTGTTAGATCATCTCTAGTAACAACTCCAATAGCTAAGAAGACAATTAGAACAGCTATTCTAATAAATCTGTTTAAGTATTTTTCTTGGAAGATATCTTGAGATTTAAATGGTTTATGCCATTGTTCAACATCAATTTCAGGATTTACTGTTTGGCATAATCTTCTAATACGATTAATTGGTTCATTATTAGCTGTATTTAAAGTTAATAGTTTATTATTAAAATCTAGATTAACATCTTCAAAAGCACTATATTTTGATAGCACTTCTTCAATAGCTTTCGCTTCTTCAGCATCTTCTAAATTAGTGAATAAAAAAGTAACTTTTTGTTTTTTAGTATTACCCTCATATACTCTCTTTTTAGAATTCACTATTTCTTTGATTTGATAATCCATTTCTAGTTCATCAAGTACTTTTTGAATACTATCGGGTTGAGCACAATAAAATGAAATAGAAGTCTTTAAAATTTTAATTCTAGTAACTTCTTCTAATTCATTTAATCTAAGTGACAAAGCATTTATATCATCTGTATTGTTTATTCCTTCAATAATGAAGTTCTTATTCATATAGTTCACTCCTTTTTAGGTCACTATATTCTACCATAAATTAAAATATGCCACAAATTAGATAGAATTATGTTTTAAGTTTAGTTCTAACATATTTAAAGAAGAACACACCATTAGTTAAGGTTGTTAAAATATCACTAATAGGTTCAGCAAGCATAACACCCCACATTCCTAGTGAACTAACAGCAGGAATTAGATAAATTAAAGGTATTAATAATATTATCTTACGATAAAACGCAAAGAAAAATGAACGCTTAGCTTCCCCAAGAGAAGTATAAGATTGTTGAAATGTTGAGTTAGCACCTAGAATTGCATATCCAAAGATATAAATTCGAGCCATCTTACAACCAAGAGTTATTAGTTTAGGATCATTAGTAAACAGACCAACAAATACTTGTGGGAATAATTCTATTAATGTAACCCCAATAATTGAATAAATAAGTGCAACTCTCATTGCTAGAAAAATAGTTTCCTTAACTCGTTTATAATTATGAGCTCCATAGTTAAATGATATTATTGGTTGAGAGCCTTGGGCTATTCCTTCCATTGGTAAAAATAACATCTGTGCAAGAGAAGACATAATAGTCATTGAACTTACGGCCATATCCCCACCAAAGAATAATAGTTGACGGTTAAAACATACTTGTAGAATTCCTTCAGTTGAATTCATAAAGAATGGTGAAATACCTAAAGATAAGATTTTCTTCATTACTCGACCATCAAATTTCATATATTCTTTTTTTATTTTTATTGTCGATCTTTTAGAAAACAAAAATTTAAGAACCCACATGCATGATACACATTGACTTATTATAGTGGCTAAGGCTGCTCCAGCCACTCCCATATTTAATCCAAAAATAAAGATAGGATCTAAAACAATATTTAACACACCACCAATTACTAGTGTTAACATTCCAAATTTGGCATAACCTTGAGTATTAATAAAATAATTCATGCCAACACTTAGTTGAACAAATATTGTCCCAATAGCGTAAATGTATAAATAGTTATGAGCATAGGGTAAAGTTCTATCACTTGCTCCAAATAACATTAAGATATTATCTCCAAATAAAAATATAATTATGGTAATCACAATTCCACTTATAATAAGCGACATAAAACAATTACATAAATATTTACTAGCTTCATCATTTCTTCCTTCTCCTAGTTTGATTGAAGCAAGAGGAGCGCCACCTCTTCCAAACAGATTAGTAAAAGCCGTAATGATAGTAATAATTGATGCACATAGTCCTATTCCAGCTATCGCTAAAGCTCCATTAGTTATTCTCCCAATGTAGATTCGATCTACCATGTTATAAAGTAAAGTAACTATTTGAGCTAGAATTGAAGGTATCGCTAATGATACCAACAATTTTGATATTTTTTCATTTTTTAGTCTTTCATTCATAGTAGATTCTCCAGATGAAAATAAAGAACTATCGTTCTTTATTTATAAACACTGCTTATTAAATTGTAAATGTTTTTAAACTCAATGTCATTTAATTTGCTTGGATAAGACATTAACTTTAGTTCAACCTTCTTATTTAATTCTTTATTAATAGGTCCAATCCAATATTCTTGTTCATTATATTTAAAATTATTTCTTTTATAAAAGTCTACTCTTCTTTTAGTAATCTCATCTTCAATAAGTTCGACTTCTAAAATAATATTTGAATATTTATTTTGTAAATACTTTAAAGTTTTTGATCCTAACCCTATAGATTGGTATTTAGAATTCACTGCCAAATATTCAATATAAATATATTTATCTAATTTATAATAACTCACTATACTAATAAATTCATTATTATTTTTATTTACTTCCACTATATTATCATTTTTTAAATGCAAGCATGTATCCTCATAAGATCTTATTTCTAATTGAGGAAAATATTTTGTTAAAAAATTATAATAATCATCTATTTCTTCTTCTTTTAATAATTGATAATTAATCATTTTTAATACCTGTTTTTTTATTTTTAATTATTACAAAATTACTATTAAACTCATTTTCAGTACATGAAAGGTCGTATTCATCACCATATATTTTATAGTTTATTTGTGTTTTTTCATCATCATGAATAACACAATGGTATACTTTACCTTTGGTAAAAAGATCTCTCTTTTCTTTTCCGACTACGATGTCCATTGTTTCCACGCAACGACACATTCGTCTTTTCCCTGTATTAGCGATAATGGACACACCTCCCTACCATTTCTATATTAAATCATTTATAACAATAAAAAAAGACTTGATTTTATTCAAGTCATTAATTATTTGAGAATTCAGTTAACTCTAAATTCTTATTCTTATCATTGGCCCAAGTAATTCCCCAACTATTTGTAAATAACAATAAATCTTTACCTCTTAAGTCCTGAACTCTTCTTGTATCACTAGATAAGTTTAGTGAATGAATATCGGTTCCATCTTTAACCCATCTAATAAATTGATAAGGAAGTGTTTCCTTAATAATCTCAACATGATATTCATTTTTTAAACGATATTCTAACACTTCAAATTGAAGGACACCAACTACTCCAACAATGATTTCATCCATTGCGCCACCAGGTTCAGTAAAGATTTGAATAGCTCCTTCTTTAGCAATTTGTTCAACACCTTTAACGAATTGTTTTCTTTTCATTGTATCTTTATTTCTAATTAAAGAAAAATGTTCAGGTGCAAAAGTAGGAATACCTTCAAAAGCAAACTTTTCTTTTCCAGTAGTTATCGTATCTCCGATGCTAAAGATTCCAGGATCAAAGATTCCAATAATATCTCCAGCGTAAGCTTCACTAACTTCTGATCTTTCATCAGCCATCATTTGTTTAGATTGAGAAAGTTTGATTTTCTTTTTACCTTGATAATGATATACTTCCATTCCTTTAGTAAACTTACCACTACATATTCTAAAGAAAGCCATTCTATCACGATGTCTAGCATTCATATTAGCTTGAATCTTAAAAACAAAAGCCGAAAAATCTTCACTATAAGGATCTATTTCTTTACCTCCGGCTTTTCTAGCTAATGGAGGTGTTGTTAGTTTTAAGAAATGTTTTAAGAATGGTTCAATTCCAAAGTTAGTAAGAGCTGAACCAAAACATACTGGAGAAAGTTTTCCAGAACGGACCTTTTCTAAGTCGAATCCATTACCAGCAATATCTAAAAGTTCAATATCATCTTGTAGTTTATTATATAACTCTTCTTCCAATTCATCTTTTAAAGAAGGATCATCAAATTCCATAATTTCTTCTTTTACTTCTTTTTTACCACCATCAACTGGAATGAAACGAATCACTTGTTTAGTGTTTCGTTCATAAACACCTTTAAATTCTTTACCACACCCTATTGGCCAATTTAAAGCAGTAGTTTCAATTCCAAGTTCAGCTTCGATTTCTTCCATCAATTCATAAGGATCTTTAGCTTCACGGTCCATTTTGTTGATAAAAGTAATAATCGGAATATTACGCATTGTACAAACTTTAAATAGTTTTCTTGTTTGATCTTCGACCCCTTTAGAAGCATCAATGACCATTACGGCACAATCAGCGGCCATCAAAGTACGATAAGTATCTTCAGAGAAGTCTTGGTGACCTGGTGTATCTAAGATATTTATACAATACCCATCATAATTAAATTGAAGTACTGATGATGTAACTGAGATTCCACGTTGCTTTTCTATTTCCATCCAGTCACTTGTTGCATGACGAGAATTTTGTTTACCTTTTACCATTCCGGCTTGTTGAATTGCTCCACCATATAATAAGAACTTTTCAGTTAATGTTGTCTTACCAGCATCGGGGTGAGATATTATTGCAAAAGTTCTTCTTTTTTTTATTTGTTCTATTAGTTCGCTCATTTTATTTTTCCTTGCTTGTTTATAATATAAGTTAAAGCTTTTTAAGTCAATAATTAAAAAAGCGAATCAAAGATTCGCCTAGATTTCTTGAACTAATTCAATATCTTCATTGGATGGGCCTTTTACAAAAGCAATCATTAGATTTACATCATTATAGGGATTTACTTTTTTAGGTTCTATAAAGATATTATAGTTATCTTTTTTTAGAGTATTTACTAATTCATTTAAATTGTCTACTTTTAAAGCAATATGTTGATAAGTTCCTTTAATTTCTTCTATTTCATCACTAAATATTTCGATTTTAATTTGATTGTTTGATAGCATAACAGCTGGATTACCATTAGCCCCTGTGAATCTTGCTTCAACTTCAAAACCAAAGTACTTAGTATATAGATTAATAGTTTCATCTATTTTGTTTTGTTTGATTTTAATATTAATATGATGAATATTCATTAGAAAACAAAATCTCCTTCATTAAATATTTCAACTTCTTTATTGTCATTAGTTATCCCAACTATTTTTAAATCCCTAGTACCTATCATAAAATCAACATGCGTATTTGAGTCATTAATATTTAAAGTAGATAGTTCTTCTTTATCCATTTCCATACCACCTCTAACACATTCAACAAATCCTTTACCAAGTGCTAAATGACAAGATGCGTTTTCATCATATAAAGTATTATAGAATAAAGTCTTCATATTAGAAATTGGAGAATCATAACTGATTAAAGCTAGTTCTCCTAAATAATGAGAACCTTCATCAACTTCTACAATACTTTTTAGTACTTCTTTTCCTACTTTGGCATCATAGTTAACTACTTTCCCATCTTTAAATTCTAAAAAGAATTCGTCTACGATTGAACCATTATAATTAAGGGGTAATGAAGAATATACAATACCATTTACCTGATATTTATCAGGGGATGAAAATATTTCTTCTGTTGGTATATTAGGGAAATTATAAACCCCATTTTTTAAGTAACTTCCACCACTGGCAAATAAATATTTATTATTCATTCCAATTGTTAAGTTAGTTCCTAAAGAATTTGAATAATGTAATTCTTTAAGATTTAATTCATTTAAATATTTAACCCGTTTTTCAAAACTATTTTGATGATTTTTCCAATTTAATACTGGATCGTTATCATCAATTTTTGCAGTTTTAAAGATAGCATTCCAAAGAGCTTCTTTAGCTTCACTATCTGACATATCAGGATACACCTTATTTGCCCATTTAGTAGAACTAGCTCCTACAATACACCAAGAATTAGTCATATTATCGGATAAATCAAAATAAGGCTTACAAGCTTCATGATATGCTCTAACATAGTTTAGTGTTTTACTTGAATCTACGTCTTTTAAAAGTTCTGGGTTTTCATCTTCTATATATAGAAAGCAGGCATGCTTTAAAGCATAATCATTTTTAAAAGAACTTAACCAATTAGGGATATGTTTAAATTCTTCTTTATCGACATAATCATATTTCATCTTTTTTATTTCATCATCATGATATTGAACTACTACTTCTTTAGCTCCAACTTTATATGATTCTAGAGCTACTTTTCTTACTAGTGGGTATGATTCAATAGATCCACTAATGACTACAATTTGATTATTTTGAACATTTAGACCACTATGTACTATTAATCTAGCATATTTATCTAATTGTTCATCGATACTTTTTTTCATTAATATTTCCTCTTTCATTTTCTAATCTTTTTACTTCTTTAATATTACCTTGGATTGTATTTATTTCAATTAATAAATCGATAGCTAATATTGAGCCTTTATTATAAGATTCTGTCGCTAACTTAAAAGCTTTATCAATATCTTTAATTTCTTCATTATGAAGATAAGCAAATCCTAAATAAGCTAAAGCATCAAAGCTTCCTACTTTGGCAGCTATATTATAATAATTAATAGCTTTTTTTAAATCTTTAGGTAATAATTTACCTTCTTCATATATTGAACCAAGTAGTAATAATGCATCAATATTATTAGAATTTGATGCATCTTCTAATATTTTAATTCCTAAATCTAAATCAAATATATCTTTATTTGAAGGGGTTAAATATTGCAGCGCTAGTTTTGCTTGATAATAAGGTATTCCTTCTTTAGCCGCCTTTTTGATGACTTTAAAGGCTTCTTCATCATTACCCTTCAACAAATAATATTTTTCCATTCTTTCGTATGATTCTTTAACATCTAAATCATAGGCTTTCTTTAGATATTCAAATGACTTATCATCATCTTTTTCTACTTGAAAGCCATCTTCATATAACTCACTTAGAGTAAGACAAGCCAACCCCAAATTATTGTTAGCACAATGATTTAAGTATTCTATGGCTTGGTCATATTCGTAAGGTTTGGTGCTTTTTCCATCCAAATACATAATAGCTAAATTATACATAGCTTGATTATCACCAAGAGCAATAGCTTTTTTATAATATTCCATGGCTTTTAATCTGTTTTTTAAAACACCTATTCCTTCTTCGTAGCAAGCTCCAACACAAGAAAGAGCTACGCTATCTTTAAGACTAGCTCCTTGCATATATAATTCAAAAGCTTTTTTATCATCTTGTTTAGTTCCATAATAACCTTTATGAGTATAATAGGCTAAATCAATAATTGCTGGTCCATAGTTTTGATTACTAGCTTTTGTTAATAAACTATTTATTTCTTGATAATCTTTTTTATCATTCTTAATAATTAAATAGTTTGCCAAATGATACATAGCAGGTGGGTAACCTAAATTTGCTGATTCCAGGCATAATGAGTAAGCTTGCTTTTTATCTTCCTTTACACCTTCTCCATATAAATACTTAGTAGCTAGAGTGTCTTTTGCAGGAGCGTAGCCGCCTTCAGCTGCTTCTTTTAACCAAGATAAGGATTCCTCAAGATCTTTATTACATCCATTCCCATTCTCTAAAAGAATTGATAAGGCCATCTGCCCAGCAACATCACCTTGGCTCGCCGCTTCCAAATAATATTTGTAAGCTTTAATATAATCTTGTCTAACACCTACACCTTGTTCGTACATAACACCTAGATTAAAGGAACAGGCATAATCACCTAAATCTCGTCCTTTTTCAAAGTAAGCTTTAGCATCATTGTAGTTAGTATTATCAACTAATAATGAAAGTCTCCCTAAAGCTTCAAAAGCTGGTGGGTATTCATTAGTAGCTGCTCTTTCAAAGTATTTTTGAGCTTCTTGATAGTTAGGTTCATCCAAAGAATCATCTTCATACATTTCTCCAACTTTCATACTAGCTAAATCATTATCTAAATCACTGGCTTTTTTATATAATTGCAGAGCTTTATTATAATCTTTATCAGTGCCTTTTCCTTCCTCTGCAAGGTAAGCTAAAGCATATACACAATCCGGATCATGATTTTGGTATCCTTCATAAAAGCACTTATATGCCTTCTCGTATTCTTTATTATTATAGAAGGTCATTCCATCATAATAATTGGATAAGCCTTCTCCTTCTATTTTAAAAGAAGTATCCTCATATATTAAGAAACAAACATCTATTCCAATAGTATTATGGCTCTCATCTTCGATATAATAGTATTCATAAGACACAAAGATTGGATTCGCTTTTTTAGAGTCTTGAGCAAATCGATTAGCCTCTTCTTCTAAATCAACTTCCGTTACTTCTTCATCACTTTTAAAAATAGTACAAATTAAAACATGAGCTTCTTCATGTTTTGGATTAGTAGATTTTACTTTAATAAAAGTAGAACTATATTGTTGAAATTCGATTGTATCTAAATAATAATCATTAAAAAATGGTTCATAAGTTTTGATCCTTTTTGTAATATTCATAAACATCTCCATATTATAAAAAGTAAAGATTGCTCTTTACTTAGTTATTTCATTTCTAATTGCTTCACATATATCATCAGCATAATGACCAATAATAATAGTTAATTTACTTTTAGTTTGAACAACACCACTAGCCCCTAGTTTTTTTAAACTTTCAATATTAGTCTTAGAATCATCATTTAAAAAGAAAGTTATTTTTGTGCCACTAGCTGATAGTTCTTTAATATTATCTTTACCACCTACGGCTTCTATTACTTTTGAAATATCAATTGGGATAATCTTTTTTTTATCTTCAAACTTTTTATTTTTAAGAATTTTTGAAAAGATAAACCATCCAATTAAAAATGCTAAAACAATTACTACAATAATCCAGATATATGTAGATTCCATTTATTTAACCTCCATAAATTTCTTTATTTATTAATTAAATATAGTATACTATATTTAGCATTTAAAGACTAGCAAGGAGGCATATGATGATTAAAAAATTAAATAGAATTATTAACTGGCAATTAGTTATAATTATCATCTTAATGATTTCTCTTAGCGTAGTTACTTTAAAACTAGGATTACCTTATTATGCCAAGAAACCAGGAGCATCCTCTTATTGGTACAAACAAATACTATTTATGATTTTAGGATTTGGTATTGCCTTTATAATTTATAAATATGGTGGCGATCGGTTGTACTCGGGAATGTGGGTTATCTATGGTGTCTTGATGTTCTTTTTATTACTACTAGTAATTGAAAGATTCTCAGTTAATCACTTTGGAGTTCATATCGTTCCTTTAGCCTCAACCGTTGGTGGAGCAACATCGTGGTTTAACTTCCCAGGATTTTCTTTCCAACCATCTGAATTTATGAAAATAGCGATGATTATCGTTATGTCCCAAATTATTGACGAACATAATCAACAATATCTCGTTCATGAGTATAGTACTGATATCAAACTAATTGGAAAGGTAATGGCGGTGGCGCTTCCTCCATGTTTACTTGTCTATCTGCAAAATGATGCCGGAGTTGCCATGATTATGCTTTCAGGTGTTGTATTTATCTTATTTGCAGCTGGTATTAAAAGGAATTGGTTTATTATTGCCTTTATTATAGCGACAGTTGTAATTTTATTAATGGCTTATTTATTTGTGTTTCATCAAGAAATCTTCTCTAAGATAATTACTGGGCATAAACTTGATCGTTTTTATGGTTGGGTTGATCCAGCTGGTACGTATCAAAATCAAGGATATCAACTATATAATGCTCAAATGGCTTATGGTACTGCTGGGATGTTTGGTCATGGTTTTAAAGATGTTATTATTACTCTTCAAGAACCTCAAACAGACTTTATATTTGCTTTAATTACTTTAGGCTTTGGATTTGCTGGCGGGTTATTAGTAATTGCCTTAACTTTAGCTTTAGACTTTACTATCTTAAATATTGCTGCTAAAAGTAACTCCAAAAGAGATCAATACTTTATTGCCGGAGTATTTGGTTTTCTTATTTTTCAACAGTTTTGGAATATTGCAATGATTCTTGGGTTACTACCAATAACAGGTATTACGCTTCCATTCTTCTCATATGGGGGATCTTCAATTCTTTCATATATGATTGCGATGGGACTTATCCTTTGGATTCATAAACAAAACTATATTTTAGAAGGTAAAAATAGATATAATTAAAACTTCATTGCAAAATGAAGTTTTTTAATACTTATCTATAGTATTTACTTTTATTAGTTCTTTAGTAATAGGATGAATAAATGATACTTCAACACTTCTTAAATATAAGTCTTTATCTATTTTACTTCCATATAATTGATCTCCAACTATTGGATGATTAAGACTACTAAAGTGAACTCTTATTTGATGAGTTCTACCAGTTTGAAGTTTTACTTCTAACAAAGTATTACCATTAATATGTTTTAGTGGTCGATAATAAGTAATTGACTTCTTTCCTCGATCATCAATAATTCTTTGCATTTGTTTATCAATTTTATAAATAGGTTTATCTATTACTCCTGGTTCATCAATTATACCTTCAACTATTGTATGATAAATTCTATTTACTTGTTTAATATCTTTTGATAACAGGTAATGATAATAACCATGTTTAGCTACTACCATCAATCCACTTGTTTCAACATCTAATCTATTAACTAAATGAACTGTTGTATTAATATTATTATTTAAATAATAATTCATTAAGGCATTAGCTAGAATACCACTAGGATGACTTCTAGTAGGCATTACAGCCATATTAGATTCTTTATCTACAATTAAATAATAATCATCTTCATAGACAATATTTAAAGGAATATCTTCGGGTATGATTTTAGATTCTTCTTTAGGTAATTCAATCTCTATTTCATCATGGTAATTAAGTTTATATCTAACAGTTACTGCTTTATTATTTACTTTAATAGAACCATTTAGTTTTATTTCTTTAATCATGGATCTAGAAAAGAATTGTAAAAGATATTCTCGAAGGAGAATATCTTTACTATCACAAATTATTATCATTCTGAAATATAAGCCTTTCTAATTCTATCAATGAATGTTTGATGATTAGCTAGAATTTTTACTTTTTGATTAGACATTTTAGCTTCTACATATCTAACATTATCAAATTGATATGATTTATTATCCATTCCAACATATAAATGTTTAAAGTTATTTCCTTCTAATTTAATAACTTCTTTATCCGATAGAACTAAAGGCGAATTTAAACTACGGTAAGCATTATGATGGATACCAGCCACTTCTGTTAGTTGCATCATATTAGTTCCTGGATAGATAACCGCTCCCCCTAGAGATTTATTATAACCTGTACTTCCCGAATCAGTTGAAACACATAATCCATTTCCTCTAAATGTTTCTAGCAGCTCATTGTTGATATATACCGTAATTACTTGTGTCGAAAAACCATGATCAATTCTCATTTCATTTAAACAATAAAATGTTTTAACATCATCACTGTAAATTTTAACTTCTAAAAGTGTTCTTTCATCATATTGTAATATTTCACATCTTAAAGCTTTAACCATTAAATCTATCTCATTTTTTTGAAAAGCTGTAAAAAAACCAAGAGTACCTGTATGTAGTGGTACAAAGATTGGATTTTTATCTCGATAGCGATGGACAGATTCAAGTACTGTTCCATCTCCCCCAACAGATATTACAACTTCTGGGTTTATTTCATCATAATCCATAAATGAATTTAATTGTTTTTTTATATCTTCAGCTATTTTAAATGAATCTTCACTTTTTCTTACAACAATGGCATATTTTTTCATTTAATTTACTCCTTAGAGCCATTATAATATATCTAGTAGAGGATATCAAAATGGAACATAATGAAATAGAATTTAAGATGTTAATAAGTAAAGAAATATATAATAAGATAATCAAGGATTATTCAAATAAAATATCTAAGCAATATTTGCAAACAAATTACTATCTTTCTTCTAAAGAACTTGATAATAAAAGATATATGCTTAGGTTAAGAGTTAAAGATGACTGTAAAGAACTGACATTAAAAAAATCTGGTAATATTTCTAGAAAAGAAATCAACTTATCAATTAATGACAATGAATATAGTAATATCAAAGATAAACATATTTATAATAATGAAATATCCAAGATGTTAGAAGAGGAAGGAATTGATATTAGTAAAATATCATATAGTAATTATCTAACTACTAATCGAAGTGATATTATCTTTGATAATGGAGTTCTATCAATCGATGAGAATGATTACAATGGCATTATTGATTATGAGATAGAATATGAAGTAATTGATCAAAAACTTGGCTATGAAGAATTTCTAGATATTATTAAACCTTATAACTTAAAATACATGACTAATTCATTACCTAAATATGTTCGTATGAAAAACTCCATCAAATAAAAAATCCCATTATTAATGGGATTTTATCTTGCTTTATTTTCATAATAGAAGTTCTTCATGTCTTGACAATCTTCAGCATTACTTCCAAAGTCTGGACATTGATCATCACATTGAGCAATTTTTCTAAGTTCACGAGGAATAAAAACTCTTATTTCTTCTGAGTTATACCCTACTTGGAATCTTCTTTCATCAATCATAATTGGTCTTTTTAAAACTGATGGATTTTCTTGAACAAATTTAATTAATTCATTAATTGATAGTGAATCAATATCAATATTACTTTCTTTTATAATTTTACTTCTTTTAGAAATAATATCATCTGTTCCATTTTCACTTCTTTCAAGAAGTTCTTTTAATTCTTCTGGTCTTAGTAAAGTCGCAAAAATATTTTTTTCAATATAAGGAATGTTGTGATCTTTAAGCCAAGATTTTACTTTTCGACATGATGCACAACTAGGTGCAGTATATATTCTAATCATTAATCATTCCTCCTTAAAACTAAGTTAATTATACATCATTTTAAGTACAATACCATTTATTTATTACATAATGATGAATTATTTGATTTTGAATATTATTAAACCTATAATGTACTATATATTATTTAGGAGGAAGTTAAATGAAAAGAATGTTAAGTGGAATAAAGCCTACAGGAAGAGTAACACTAGGTAATTATATTGGTGCTATTAAGCCATTTGTATCGTTCCAAGATGAATATGAAATGATAATCTTTGTAGCTAATCTCCATAGTATGACAATATACCAAGAACCAAAAGTTTTAAGACAAAATACTAAAGATTTAATTGCCTTATATTTAGCAGCTGGATTAGATCCTAAGAAAGTAACTCTATTCTTACAATCAGATGTCCATGAGCACGCTCAACTAGGTTGGTATCTAGGTTGTATGGTATCAATGGGTGAACTATCAAGAATGACTCAATATAAAGATAAAGCAAGTAAATCAGAGAGTATTGGAGCTGGTATCTTTAATTATCCTTCTTTAATGAATGCTGATATTTTAATGTATGATCCTGACTATGTTCCTGTTGGCGAAGACCAAAAACAACACTGTGAATTAGCTAGAGATATTGCAGAAAGATTTAATAATCGTTATTCAGAAACATTTAAACTTCCTGAACCATTAGTTCCTAAAGTTGGTGGCAGAATAATGGACCTTCAAAACCCAACTAAAAAGATGTCTAAATCAGAAGAAACAAGTAAAGGTTGTATTTATATCTTAGATCCTATTAATGTCTCAAAGAAAAAGATTATGAGTGCTATTACTGATAGTGATGGAATTATCAAATATGATGTTAAAAACAAACCGGGTATTTCTAATCTATTAACAATTTACTCAATTCTTGCTAAAAGAGATATTAAAGATCTTGAAAAAACGTATGAAGGTAAAGGATATGGCGAATTTAAAAAAGATTTAGCTGAAGTAGTTGGAAATGAACTACAAAATATCCAAGATAAATATAATGAAATCACTGAAGGTGATTACATTAAAGATATTTTAGATGAAGGAGCTGCAAAAGCTTCAAGTATAGCTCGTAAAAAGTTAGCTAAAGTAGAAAGAAAAATTGGTATCACTATTAAATAAAGGTTTATTTAAATAAACCTTTTTTTCTTTTTTTATTGCATGCATAAATCTATCAAGTATAATACTTTTTGTGAGGTAAACAATGGAACTAATAAAAAATATAATTATATATGCAATTCTTGGAGCTATTCAAGGTTTTAGTGAACCTATTCCAATATCAAGTAGTGGTCATCTAGTCCTGTTTCAATCCATATTTGAAAAGATGGGATTAATGGTTCCCCAAATGAATGACGTTACTTTTGAAGTAATAGTGAATACTGGGTCACTAGTAGCGATTATGTATTACTATCGTAAAGATATTATTAGACTGATATCTTCTTTCTTTACTTATCTTTCTACTCCTAGCAAAAGAAATGAGACATTACCTGATTTTAGATATTGTATTCTATTAATAGTAGCTACTATTCCAGCAGCTATTGGTGGTTTTCTATTCAACGATGCCATTGAAGGAGCATTTGATAACGCTAAACTAGTTGGATGTACCTTACTAGTTACAGCCATATTTTTAATGTTGATTCATAAATTTGGATATAATGGTAAACGTGGTAAAGATAAGCTAAACGTTAAAGATGCTTTAAGAATGGGTTGTTTTCAATTAGTAGCCCTTCTTCCTGGAGTATCAAGAAGTGGTTCTACTTTAACTGGTGGAATGCTTGGTGGCCTTGATCAAAAGACTGCCAGAGATTTTTCTTTCTTCATGTTTATGCCTGTTAGTTTTGGGGCAATTATTCTTAAGTTAAAAGATTTCTTTACATCATCTGTCCTTGGAACATTATGGCTACCTTATTTAATAGCATTCTTTGTGAGTGCGATAGTTACTTACTTAGCATTAAATCTATTATTTAAGATTTTAAACAAACATAAACTTAATATCTTTGCATATTATTGTTTCGTAGTTGGGATTATTGCTGTATTATTCTTATAACAAAATAAAAAGAGAATTCGACAAACAATGTCGATTCTCTTTTTTTGTTTAAAATTCTTTTTTCCTTCTAAGGAGAACTATAAGGGCTAATGAGCCAAACATTAGAGTTGCTAATAATTGAATATTAGTATCATCGCCTGTTTTAATAGTTTTATTTATAACAGGATCAACTTTAGCATAATGATTTGTTTCATTTGTGATGTATACTTCTTTTTCATTTTTCACATTAACCTTAGATCTGTTTTTATAAGTTTTACTAGTTCCTGGATTTAGTTTGTTGACTTTAACCTTGAATTCAAAGACATTATCTCCCGTTTGAATATTTAAACTTGATATTTCATTTGTTTTGTCTACTAATGTCATACCTTCTGGTAGTAAAGATTTTATATCATTTACCGGAATAATATCATTAGCATCTTGACTATAGTTATGAACTTTTAAACGATAAGTATATGTACCTTCAGATTTAACTTCTCCGGTAACAGTTTCTTTACCATCAATTATTAATGACAAACTAGCATCATATTTAGGTTTAAGTCCTAAATCAAATGATGACGTTCCTGGTGTTGCGCTCTGATCTAATTTATCAAAAGCAATAGCTATATTTTCTATTTTTGCTTTACCATCTTCTTTAATAGGAGATAATTCATCACTTCCTGTAACGACATTTGCCGAACTTCCAGGGCTGTATGAGTAAGTGTTACTAATATCATAATTCTTTAAATCAGCGTCAATAACCACACTATATATACCTTCACCTAAATTAGTAAAGTTATATTTACCATTTGCATCACTAACTTGACTTGCTACAGGATTACCATTAATATCCTTAGCAATATTACCATCTTTATCAACTAATTTTACATTAGTGTTAGAAAGTAGTCTTTCACCAGTATCTATTTTGCCATCACGGTTATTATCTACCCATAGGGTTCCACCTAAATTAGTAGTCTTTCTAACATTTTGAATTTCATATTCCCCATTTTGGTTAGTTGATAAACCTTGGATAGTTATAACTCCATTATAAGAAGTTACTTCATATTGTGTAGAAGAAATAACTACTGATGATGGTCCATCTGTTTCTATAAGAATATATTTGCCTGGCATTACACTTAAAAAAGTAGCTATACCATTGGCATTAGTTGTTTTAATATCAACAATATTTCCAGTTGTTTGATCTTTTAAAACAAACTCAACATCTTCTAAATTATTTCCTACTTCATCAGTCTTATGGATTGAGAAATTACCATCATTCATTTTGTTGTAAATTTTTTGGCCATCAGTATAGGTGATTTTCCCATTTTTATCAACTGTAACATTCAACACTTGACTATTTAAAGTGTGACCATTAGGTGCTTGGGTTTCTGTAATTTGATAGGTACCTTCAAATAATTGAATAATATTTAAACTTGTACTATCAACAAGATTTCCCGTTACATTGGATATAGCACTATAACTCACTTGTTGAACACCACCAACTATTACTTTAGAACCAGTAATATTAAAATGAGCACCTTCCAAAGGTTCATCCTTATATGTAGAAAGTTTAGACATTTCTAGTGGGGCATAATTAGTTTTATATGTACCTTGAGTTCCCCTAACATCAGTTATTGCACCCGTATCTTTCTTAGAATCAGTAAAAGTAACAGCACTTTTACTATTATCAGCCACAACATTTATTGTTTTATTGTTGGAATCTCTTAATGCATTATCAAAAGCATCTTGATTGATTTTAATAGTGTATGTTAAAACTAATTTATCTCCTTCTTTTAGTTCATCAATTCCAGTGACTTTAACACTTTGATCAGCGTTAATACTTATCGAAGAACCAGGTACTCCTTGACCATTCAATAATACCTTTGGACTTCCATTTACTACAGTATAATTATCTTTTAAAACTCGACTAGCATCACTACCATCAGACCAAATACTTGTTAAAGAACTATTAACTGTAATTTGTTCCATTTTATTTTCAGTATTTACTTGAATAGTATTGGTAATAGCATCGAAAATATTACCTAAATTCCCATTTTTGTTCGTGTCATAATAATGACCATTAGTTCCAGCTAAATTGGCAAGATCTTCCAAATTTGAAATAAATGAACCATAACCAATTGTAAATAATTGAGTACCTGGATTATTGGATAATAAAGTACTCATAGCTGGATTTGGGTTTGGACCAATATTCCATCCACCATCACCTAATACGATTAATACTTTTGTGGATGACGCTCTCCCATATGAAGCAAATTGAGCAGCTGCATCATTAATTGGAGCACCAAGATTAGTAGATCCATATGCACTAACGTCACCAATTGCATTATTAACAGCTGAAGCAGTTGTACCATTATTCAAACTAATTTTAACACTTGAATTGGTATCATAAGTAATAAATGACATATGCAATTGACTACCAAATTTACTAAATAATGTCGAAGTAAATAGTTGAGCATTATTTTTTGCATCGATAAGCTTTTGACCTCTCATACTTCCAGAAGTGTCAAATAGTAATACCACATCAACGGGACTTGTAGTGGTTGAAGTCTCATTTTTTGAAGCGCCTGTTACTATTTGTTCGACATTGAATAGTGTTTTATCACTACCTTGTGTAATATTTGTGACAACACTTGGAACTAATTCACTTGTTGCTGCCTCAGTACTTACCATCCCATACTGAATCATTGTAATAGCCATCATTAACGATAGAATTAACGTGGCTATTTTCTTTCCTATTCTTTTCATTTTCTAACCTCCTCACAACTTCTACCTATAATTGCGACGAAAAGAATTTGGAATAGTTCCGTTATTTCAAACAAAAGAAAATATAAAAAAAGCAAGATACGTTTGTATCTTGCTTTATGTGTTATAAATCAATTAATTTTTACTATATTTTTTCTTTAAAGTGACTACTCCAACTAAAACAGCCCCAACAAATAATGCCATATAAGTACTATAGTTTGCGCTGTCACCAGTATTAACTGTTTTAGTACTAGTACCAGTTGTAGTTGAAGATCCATTGTTTGAATTTTCTACAGGTAAATCTTTATCCTCATCTTTATCTTTATCTTCATCTTTATTACTATCTCCAGGTGTACCTTTAATAGTAACTAATGGAGAATCGAATTCAAATGATTTAACATTTTGAGAAGTTGCAAGTGTTTCACCAGCATCTGTTTGTAAACTACTAATATATTCAATCTTAGCTGATTTATTAGTAGGTAATTCTGTATCTTCTGTAACTTCTGGACCAGTATATTTTTCATCGAAAACCATTTCAATTTTTGTATATCTTGAAGCAGTTACATTAATCTTCCATTTTACAGTCTTGTTAGCTGCATCGTAAGTTGCTACATATGGATAGACTCCATTTACAACATCACCAAATCCAAATTCAGTATCACTAATTTTAGTTTTAGTAAGAGCAGTACCATCAATTGATACACCAAATGTATCTGTACTTACAAATTCAAAATCATCAGCGATAACATCAGTAATTAGACCTTCACCAAGTAAATCAAACACAGTTTTTGTAATACTTGTAAAAGCACTATCAGTAGTTGCACCAGCATCTAAATCGTACAATGTACCACAGTTATTACCAAACCATTGTTGGAAAGCATGAGCTACATAATATAAACTGTTGCTACCAGTTTTTTGATAAGGCATAGTAACAGCCATTAGATTATAACCAGCAGTTTTCATATCTTGATACATATTTCCACATTCGTAAATAGTTTTTTCCATTCCGATTGCATATTTACTTGTTTCTGCTGGTTTATAGAAATCGCTATATTGAACTAATGAAGAAATGTTTGCTTGAGCTTCAGCTTGAGTATGATATTCTCCAACATTATGAGTTGTAAGTTGTTCATGATCAGCTGTAACACCATTTAATAAGACTTCATTATTTACTAAATTATCAATAGTAGTTTCGGTACAAGTAGATAAAATTGGATCAGAATTATTCCAATAATTATACTTAGCTCCGGCATCTTGGTATCCACCACTAACAGCAGTAGCTGTCCCGTTAAGATTAGTATAGTTAGTAAGATGAGTAGTTTTTGGCATTCCGTAAGCATCTGTGTCATCAACAGTTCCATCATCTAACATATAAGCACCAAAATCACCAGCAGTGATTAGAAACTTGTTAGTATCATTAACTGTAGTATCATCATCAAGCCAACTTTTAGCTACTTTTAATCCACCTATCATATTAGATCCAGATTCTTGATATGAAGCAATTGCATCTTTAATAGTTGTAGCAGAAGTTGAATTTAATTGAATCATTCCATTAGTTCCATAGTGAGCATCACTTGCAAACCAAACAACTCCAACCTTAAAATTAATTCCTTCGCTTTCTTTAGCTAACATTTGATCAACAAATGTACTAACTGAAGCTTTTAATCCTGTTAAATCTTTTACACTTGATTTATCCATTAGGATAACTACATCAGCATCTTTACTAACCTCTCCTTTTTTAGAAGGTAAAGTAAACTTTACTTGAAATTGATTAGTAGTAGACGTTGAAGCAGCAGTTTTTTCTGCACTTAATTCATTAGCAGCGCTTGCACCAACAGATAGAGACATCACCATTGCACAAACTACAGCAAACGAAAAAACGCACTTTAGTATTCTTTTTTTCATATTTTTCACATTCCTTTCACACTACTTACCAAGGCAACCAACCTTGTCAACTTTATTATAATTCTTTTCTCCATTTTTACAACAGTATTATCACATTTTAAGACAAATAAAAAGACACTATCGTGTCTATTTTACTGCAATACATTCTACTTCTAAAAGTGCCCCTTTAGGAAGTTTAGCAACTTCAACAGCGCTTCTAGCAGGGAATGGTTCTACAAAGTATTTTGCATAAATACCATTTACTGTTACAAAGTCATCCATATTATCTAAAAATACAGTTGTCTTTACAACATTTTCAAAACCTAATCCTTGAGATTCTAATAATCCTTTAACATTAGTAAATGCTTGATTAGCTTGTGCTTCGATTCCTTCAGGCATTTCTCCTGTTTCAGGTACTAAAGGAATTTGTCCTGAAAAGTAATAAGTATTACCAACATTTATTCCTTGTGAATATGGTCCAATGGCTCCAGGAGCCTTATCAGTCTTTACTACATTTGCCATAAATTTATCCTCCTTAGTTTTTAATATTATAGCACAATGTTATAATATTACTATTAAGGAGTGAATATATATGAAAACTGGATTAGTACTTAGTGGTGGTGGGTCTAAAGGAGCCTATGAAGCAGGATGTATTAGAGCACTTTTAGAACTTGGATATTCTTTTGATAATGTGGTTGGAACATCTATTGGTGCATTAAACGCTTTATTAGTTGTTCAAGAGGACTATGATGTGTTAGATAGTTTATGGGATGATTTATCTATTGATAAAGTCCTGGCAACTCCTGTAAATCTTAATATATCAATTGATTCAATTCTTAAACAAAAGAATTTAATTAAACCCTTCTTTAAATCATATATTAATGAAAAAGGAGCTGATATTACTCCCTTTATTAATTTAATTAATGGTCTATATAAAGATGAAAAAGCCTTTTCATCAAACATGAAATATGGTCTTGTGACAGTAAAGTTTCCTTCACTGCAGCCTCTAGAAATAACGATTGATGACATGAAACACAATGATCCGATTGAATATGCTTTATGTTCGGCATCTTGTTTTCCGGCTTTCCCTATTCATTATAAAGAAAGTCAAGGTTACATTGATGGTGGTTATTATGATAATCTTCCTATCCCTCTATGTTTAAACATGGGATCTAAAAAGATAATCGCTATTGAATTAAACATGGAACCAACTCATGAATACTTGCTTAATAAACCTAATATTACTTTTATTAGACCAACTTGGGATTTACAAGGATTCTTAGACTTTACTTCCCCTCTTCTTAAGTGGCGTAAAGCATTAGGATATTTAGATACTATGAAAGTATTTAAAAAATATATTGGTTATCGTTATACTTTTGAAATTGATTCTCTTGATAAGAGTCTAGCTCGAAAATATTATAATTTAGTTTTAAAAAATGAAGTTAGTTATAACAACAACCTAATTACTAACAAATTAAGCACAAGTACAAGTATTATTACTAATGTTCTTAAAACTAATTATTTAGATAATTTGGATATTTATGATTATTATATCAGAGCAGTTGAAAAAGTTATGGAAAAGAACAATTATGATTGTGATAGAGTCTATAACTTAAATGAAGTTACTAAAGAAATATATTCATTGTTTGTAAATAATGAAAATCAAGACATTATTGAACTAGCAACTTATAAAATGTTAGAATCTATCATCAATAATTTAAAAGAAAATAAAGGTATCTCTACAAAGAAAGAACAAATCTTTGATGATTATTATGAAGCTCTTCTATATTATTTGTTAAGTAAGGTTATCAAATTGTGATATACTTTTGAATATGAAAAAAATAGTTCAAATAATAATTTCCATCTTAATCGGTTATGTAATAATAGGTCTTGGATGGACCAGTCAAATAGTAATATCGCATTATTTAAAGGTAGATGGTTTACCAGTTCTTGGTTATCATGGTGTAGTTAGTGATAAAGAAAAAA
Organism: Thomasclavelia sp.; assembly: GCA_028749475.1. Classification (GTDB taxonomy): domain Bacteria; phylum Bacillota_I; class Bacilli_A; order Erysipelotrichales; family Coprobacillaceae; genus JAQVWN01. The sequence continues at coordinate 10,474 of JAQVWN010000009.1, read as the reverse complement.
AAGATGTTTATTCAAATAATTTATATGTTTTAAGTGTTTCTACTTTTAAACAACAAATGAAGTATTTATATGATAATAATTATGATACTTTAAGTATGGATGAGGTTAATAATTATTATCATGGAGCAAGCATTAAAAAGAAAAGTGTTTGCTTAACTTTTGATGATGGTTGTAAAAACTTTAACACCATCGTAAAACCTATTATTAAAAAATATAACTTTAAAGCCACATCTTTTGTAATTGCTTCAAAAGTTGATAAAAATAAAATGTATCTATCAAATAGCGATTTAAAAAACGATAATAATGTTGAATACTATTCCCATAGTTATAATCTGCATCATTTTGATAAAAATAATCGAAGATATAAAAAGATTGAAAGAATATCAAAAGAAGAAATTAAATTAGACTTTATCCATTGTAATAAAATTGTAAGTACTAAGTATTTTGCATTTCCTTATGGGATTAGTAGTAATAATGCTAAAGAATATCTTAAATCATCTAACACCAAATTAGCCTTTGGATATAATGAAAATAGAAATATGACTAGAAATGATGATCAATTCCTATTACCTCGCTATTTAATCTTTGATAAAATCCCTTTTAATTACTTTAAATGGATTATCCAATAAAAAAGCCCTCATTGTTGAGGGCTTTTAACTATTTAATTACACGAACAGTAATTACTCCTTCACTTGCTTTAATACGATCAATAATATCATCTCTAATATCATCATTAGTATCAATCAAGGTATAAGCAAAATTACCACGAGAACGATTTACCATATTTTCGATATTTAAACTATGATCAGCAAATAATTTAGAAATCTTAGCTAAAATATTAGGAACGTTTTCATTTGTAATACAAAGTCTTACTTTAGATTCTCTTAGTTGATATACATCAGGGAAGTTTACTGAATGAGTAATATTTCCATCTTCTAAGTAATCTCTTACTTCATTAACTGCCATTTTTGCACAGTTATCTTCTGATTCTGGAGTAGATGCTCCTAAGTGAGGAAGAGTAATAATATTTTCTTTTCCGACAAGTTTACTTGAAGCAAAATCAGTAATATATTTACTTACTTTTCCACTATTCATAGCTGAAAGTAAATCTTCATCATTTACTAAATCACCTCTAGCAAAATTTAAAACTCTAACATCTTCTTTCATTAAATCAAAAGCTTCTTTATTTAACATTCCTTTAGTATCTTTATTACTAGGAACATGAATTGTAATATAATCACTATTCTTATAAATATCTTCAACATTTTTAGCTTGTCTAACATGTTTAGATAAAGCCCAAGCAGCATCAACTGACATAAATGGGTCAAATCCATAAACATGCATTCCAAGTTTAACTGCGGCATTAGCTACGTTTACACCAATAGCGCCAAGTCCAATAACACCTAATGTTTTACCTTCTAGTTCAGGTCCAACGTAGTTTGATTTTTGTTTTTCAACCATCTTGGCAATATCAGCTTCATCTTTATTATCGTCTACCCATTTGATTCCTTCAACAACTTTTCTTGAAGCAAGAAGTAAACCACAAATAACTAATTCTTTAACAGCATTAGCGTTAGCCCCTGGAGTATTAAAAACTACAATTCCTTTTTTAGCACATTCTTCTAAAGGAATATTATTAACTCCGGCTCCGGCTCTAGCAATACATTTTAAATTGTCTTTAAAATCATAATCATGTAAAGAAGCTGATCTAACAAGGATAGCATCCTCATCAGTTAAATCTTCACTATATTTATAATTATCATCAAAGTTATCTAAACCAACATTTGAGATTTTATTCATTAATTTAATATTATACATATAATCTCCTATTTATTATTCTTTTCAAATTCTTTCATAAAGTTAACTAGTTTTTCCACACCTTCATAAGGCATAGCGTTATAGATACTTGCTCTAATACCACCTACTGAACGGTGTCCTTTTAAGTTTGTCATTCCGGCTTTAATGCTTTCTTCTACAAACTTCGCATCTAATTCTTTAGATGGAGTAGTAAATGTTACATTCATTAGAGAACGACTATCCTTTTGAGCATGAGGAATGTAGAAAGATGATTCATCTAAACAATCATATAAAAGTTTAGCTTTCTTTTCATTTCTCTCTTGCATAGCTTTAAGACCACCATTATTATCAATCCATTCAAGGACTAAACCACAAACATAAATTGCATAAGCTGGTGGTGTATTATACATTGAATCTTTATCAATCATTAAAGAATAATCTAAAAGAACTGGTGTGTTTTCTGGTACTTTTACTAGTAAATCTTTTTTGATTACAGCAACTCCAAGTCCAGCAATCCCCATATTCTTTTGAGCTCCAGCATAAATCATTCCAAATTTAGATACATCAATTGGTCTAGATAAAATGTCACTACTCATATCGCAAATAATAGGTACTCCATTAGTATTAGGAACATAGTTATATTCAGTTCCATAAATTGTGTTGTTTGAACACATATGAACATAACTAGCATCTTTATCTAATTTAAGTTCATCTTGAGTTGGTATATGAGAATAATCATTTTCTTTTCCGTCATAGGCAACATTAATTTCTCCATACTTTTTAGCTTCTGTAGCGGCTTTACCAGCAAAACTTCCTGAAACAATATAATCAGCTTTACCATTCTTTAAAAAGTTTAATGGAATCATTGAGAATTGTTCAGTAGCTCCCCCATGAACAAAAACAATTTCATATCCTTCTGGAATATCCATTACTTTCTTTAATAAATCTTTTGTCTTGTTAAAAATATCTAAGTAGGAAGAGGATCTATGACTCATCTCCATTACAGACATTCCTGTATTTTCATAGTTCAACATTTGTTTAGATGCTTTATTTAAAACATCTTCAGGTAATGTTGATGGACCTGCAGCAAAATTAAATACTCTATTGGTCATATTTCATACCTTCCTTTCTTATTTTGTAATAGTATATTGTATACAATCTTAAAAGTCCAATGATTTTATAATTTTATAAAATCTTATTATATTGATAATATTTTATTACATATCTAGACAATAAAGGAGATACAGAGTACCTCCTTTATTTATCATATGTTTGCTTATAAATATCCTTAATACACATTCCAACATCACTTGGTTTATGGGCATCACTAGCTGTTATAATTTCAACGTTATTTTTTTTAAAGATATCTAAAAGTTGTTTAGATAATCCTTTATCTTGATGATTATACCGATAGAAACATCCTGTATTATTTTCAGCTTTTACATGATGCTCATTTAGTAGTTTAGCTAGTTGGTTATATGTTGGGGTTAAATCATAAGTAGGATAATAATTAAACATTTTGATTGTATCTGGATGTGCTAATTGTGTAAAGATGTCACTCTCAACCAGTTCAAACACCAATTCATAATATCTTTTATAAATATCATTGGTATTATACTTATCCCATAATATTTCTTTAGACCAACTCATATCATATAATTTCCCATCAATTGAATGAATCGCTCCTACTAAGAAATCAAAATTATATGGTTTGAGAATTTCTTTTATCTTGTCTTCATATTCAGGGACATAGCAAACTTCTAAACCAAATTTTACTTTAATTGGAAGTTCTTCTTTTTTTACTTCTTTTATAACTTCTATATATTCATCTAAAGTATTTTTAAACTTCATATCTTTATTATCAAGCCATTTAGCTTGTTTTTTAGATGCTTTATATACGCCATCATAAATAGGTCTAAACTCTTTAAAACGATGAGTATGATCAAGTATTTGAATCTCATCCATCCCTGCCTTTAGCCCTGCTTCAACAAACTCCATTACATATTCTTTACTTAAAGGACCATTTTCTAAATGCATATGTCCATCAATCATTTTTACTTCTCCTTCTTCCAATATTTATCCATATATATGTAAGTACCAATAGTACCAATACATCCAATTATTAATTGAATTAATGAATACTTTATTAAACCATCTGTATAAATGCTAGTACTACTACCGATAAATGATAAAGTAGCTGTAGTAGATACCTGGTTTAAAAATATCATAAAAATAAGTAATATCAAACTAGAAAGAATTAAACCTTTACAAATATCATTCACAAAATAATTCTTACTATTATGAAGTCTAGTTTCGATAAAAATACATACTATTAACCATAACGCTAGAATCGCTTTACATAAAATAGATGTCGAAAATTGATATACTTGGAGTAATAATCTTATTTTGGAAGACATTGATTTATTAATTCTATTTATTACTCTCGTATATAAAGTATGAAAGTTTAATACTTTCTTTAACTTTTTCTTTATTTCATTTTTTTTATCTGCTGAAAATGAAATATTAAACTCGCTTTGAGCTTCATCAATACATTCATTTAGAAAATCATTATACTCTTCACTAACATCAGGGTTTAAAGTTCCCCCATGAAGAATATACTCAACTCCATCGCTAATATAAGCATCATTTATCTTTTTAAGATTATTACTTTTAGCAATAGTATTTTGGTAATCCATTAACTGATCATTAGTAACTCCACTGGTATAATCAAAAATTGTGTCACTGATATTACCAGTAATATTATTTTCTATTTTTACTTTAGATACTGTTTCCACACACATTTCTTGAATATTAAAAGATAATGCAAGAAGGCTACATAAAACAGCTATAATAAACACAAACAAATATCTAACTGGTTTATTACCCATATATTACCTCCTAGTTCTTATTTTTATTATAAAGATTTTATTACTTCTTTACTAGAAGTTATATCATTTTCAAATAAATAGTTTGAATGTTATAATATCCTTCGAGGTGATTAATATGAGTAAAGTAGAAATAGTTTCTGGCTTTTTAGGTGCTGGTAAAACAACATTAATTAAAAAACTAATTAAAGATTCTTACAAAAATGATAAAGTAGTTTTAATTGAAAATGAATTTGGAGAAATAGGTATTGATGGAACATTTCTTCAAGATAGTGGAGTTACAATAAATGAAATTAATTCTGGATGCATTTGTTGTAGTTTAGTAGGAGATTTTGAACAAGCTCTTCTAGAAGTTATAAATAAATACCATCCTGATAGAATTATCATTGAACCAAGTGGTGTAGGAAAACTATCTGATATTATTTCAGCAGTGTTAAGTGTTAAATCTAATGAAATAGATATAGATAATCTTATTACTGTCATTGATGCTAAGAAAGTAAAAATGTATATTAAAAACTTTGGTGAATTCTATAATGACCAAGTTAAGAATGCATCTCTACTTGTCTTAAGTAGAACCGATAATATGAGTGATGAAGAAATAGATAATTGTCTTCATATGTTAAAAGATATCAATCCAAGTGCTCCCGTAGTAACAACACCTTGGGATAATATATCTGGTGATGATATCTTAAAAGCCAATGATATTGACTTATCAAAAGAATTAATTAAAGAATGCGCTAAAGAAGAACATCATCATGACCATGAACATGAACATCATCATGACCACGAGCACGAACATCATCACGACCACGAAAATCATCACCATGACCACGAACATCATCACCATGACCATGATGCTGATGAAGTATTTAACAGTATTGGTTTTGATACAGCAAAGATATTTAGTAAAGATGAATTAGTTGGAATATTAGATAAACTATCTAATGAAAATGTATTAAGATGTAAAGGCTTTGTAGATAGTGGCAATAATGATTGGTGGTATTTTGACATGGTTCCTGATGAATTTGATATCCGTCTGGGCAAACCAATGTACAGTGGAAAAATCTGTGTTATTGGCCATGATTTATCTGAAAAAGAAATGAAAGATTTATTCTTAGGTAAAGGTAATGATTAGAACTTATTTATTTACTGGTTTTATTGAAAGTGGAAAAACATCTTTTATTCAAGACACTTTGATGGATCCATCTTTTTGTGAAAATGAAAAGACTTTGTTGATAGTGTTTGAAGAAGGTGAAGTATCTTACAATGAAGAAGCACTAAGTAAAAACGATGTAAGTATTGAATACTTATCTAAAGATGATTGTACTAAAGCTGCTTTAATTCCTCTAATAGATAAATATAAACCAACCCAAATAATGGTAGAAATGAATGGAATGAGTAATGTTGCAGTTTCTATTGATGTTATGTCAAGAGTTGATATGCAAGTAGTTCAAGTCTTAACGACTCATAATGCTCAAACATTTGATATGTACTATTCTAATATGCGTAGTATTATGATTGATCAGTCTCGATACTCTGATTTAATTATTTTTAATCGTTGTGATGAAAACACCAAAAAATATGCTCTTCGTTCAGCAATGAAAGCAACTAATACAAAAGCTCAAATTGTTTTTGAAAATGTTAATAACGAAATTGAACAAATTACTGCAAAAGATTTACCTTTTGATATAAGTGATAATTACTTAGATATTCCAGATATGGATTTTGGAATTTTCTGTCTTGATATTATGGAAAATCCTCGCAGTTATGAAAATAAAACCATTAAACTAACAGGTCAGTTTAAAGGATTAGATAAGTTTATTGAAAATGGTTTTGTCTTAGCTCGAGATGCAATGGTTTGTTGTGAACAAGATATGCAAATTATTGGAATAATTTGTATATCTAAACTTGCCAAAAAACTAATTAAAGATGAATGGTTAACAGTAGAAGGAAGTGTCGAAGTAATTAATGATCCGGAAGAAGGATATGAAATACCTATCCTTCATTTAGACAAACTTGAAGGTACTAAACCTTTAAAAGATCCAACTGTTAATTTTAATTAAAAATAGGTCTCTATAAGAGACCTATTTATTTTGCTTTAAATAATCAATAACATCTAGTAAAGAATCTAGTATTTTTGTACATTCGCTAGCATACTTTTCTTCAGGATATTTCATATCCGGAATGCAGATAACTTTCATCTTTCCGTTAACCGCTGCTTGAATACCAGCTTCAGAATCTTCTAAGACAATGACTTCATCAACACCTACATCAATTTTTTGACATCCTTTAATAAATATCTCGGGATTAGGTTTACCATTAGTTACTTCATTTCCACAAATAGTATCATCAAAATATTTATGAATCCCGGCTTTATCCAGTATTTTATCAACTCGATGTCGTTCACTGGAAGTGGCGACAATAGTTTTGTAATTATTATCTTTTAAGTATTCTAGTAATTCAATTAGTCCTTTTTTTAAAGGAACATCAGAGAGTAATCTTTTATCTAATTCTACGTGGACATCATCCCATACTTCATCAATATCTATTCCAGGAAAAGCATCAATAAATGTTTGACAAATTCCAGGCTTTTTCTTTCCTAAACATAGTTTATATAATTCTTCATTGTAATCATAGCCTAGTGTCTTTAACTTATCGACATAACAATTATATGTCGTTCTTTCACTGTCTATCATTAATCCATCCATATCAAATATAATTCCTTTTATCATATTTATTCTCCTTTAGTTCATTTTACCTTTTATCTTTTAAACTTACTAGTGTATAATCAGTAAAGTGATTATAGGAGGAATTATATGGCAGCAATTTCATTTGAAGTAAAACATATTTGTAAGCAATCAGGAGCTAGATATGGAGTATTACATACTCCTCATGGTGATGTTGAAACACCAATGTTTATGCCAGTAGGTACCCTAGCTACGGTTAAAGGTATTTCACCTGAGATGCTAAAAGAGATGCATAGCCAAGTAATCCTTTCAAACACTTATCATTTATGGCTTAGACCAGGAGAAGATATTGTTGCTAAGGCTGGTGGCCTTCATAAGTTTATGAACTATGATGGACCAATCCTTACCGATAGCGGTGGTTTTCAAGTTTTCTCTCTTGGTAAAACAAGAAAGATAATGGAAGAAGGAGTTAAATTTAAATCAATTATTGATGGAAGTGATTTATTCTTATCCCCAGAAAAAGCAATTGATATTCAAAATAAACTAGGAGCCGATATAATAATGTCTTTCGATGAATGTGCTCCTTATCCTTCTTCTTATGACTACATGAAAGATAGTGTTGAAAGAACTATTAGATGGGCTAAACGTGGTAAAGATGCTCATCATAACACTGATAAACAAGCCTTATTTGGAATTGTTCAAGGAGGAGAATATCCTGACCTTAGAAAGATGTGTGCAACCAAGCTTGCAAAGATGGATTTCCCTGGCTATTCAATCGGCGGGACAAGTGTTGGTGAACCTAAAGATGTAATGTATAAAATGATTGATGATACAGTTAAGTATTTGCCAGAAGATAAACCTCGATATTTAATGGGTGTTGGTAATCCAATTGATTTAATTGAGAGTGCCATGCGAGGAATTGATATGTACGATTGTGTTTTACCTACTAGAGTTGCTAGACATGGAGCGGTAATGACTAGTCATGGAAGAATTAATATTAATAACGCAAAATATGCAGATGATATGTCTCCTCTAGATAGTGAATGTGATTGTTATGCATGTAAAAATTACAGTAAAGCTTATATTAGACATTTACATAAATCCGAAGAAATATTCGGTAAGACTTTACTGTCAATTCATAATGTTAGGTTTTTACTTAAATTATCTGAGGATATTAGACAAGCAATTAGAGAAGATCGACTATTAGATTTTAAAGAAGAATTTTTAGATAAATATGGTCGGGAAGTATATAAGAGGGCTTTTTAAATGAAATTAAGTGAATTTGATTTTGATCTACCAGAAGAACTTATAGCTCAACATCCAGCTCAAAAAAGAGATAATTCTAGATTAATGGTAGTAGATAGAAAAACTGAAGAATTAGAAGATAAACATTTTTATGATATTATAGATTACTTAAATCCTGGTGATATTTTAGTTAGAAATAATACTAAAGTTATTCCAGCTAGATTATTTGGAATCAAAGAAGAAACAAATGGTCATGTAGAGGTATTACTTTTAAAGGAAACTACTAAGAATACCTGGGAATGTTTAGTTGGTAATGCCAAGATTGTCAAGTTAGGAACTGTTATTACTTTTGGCGATGGTAGTTTAAAAGCTAAGTGCCTTGAAGTTCAAGATGAAGGTATTAGAGTCTTTGAAATGATCTATGAAGGGGTCTTTTATGAAGTCCTAGATAGACTAGGTACTATGCCACTTCCTCCTTATATCAAAGAAAAACTTGAGGATCCTAATCGTTATCAAACTGTTTATGCCAAAATAGAAGGTAGTGCCGCTGCCCCTACTGCTGGTTTACATTTTACAGATGAAATACTAGAGAAAATTAAAGATAAAGGAATTGAAATCCTTGATGTTACTCTTCATGTTGGTTTAGGTACTTTTAGACCTGTAAAAGAAGAAAACGTTTTAGATCATCATATGCATTCTGAATATTATATGATAGAAGAAGATGTTGCTAAGGAATTAAACAAAGCTAAAAAAGAAGGTCGTAGAATTATAGCTGTTGGTACTACTTCTACTAGAACTTTAGAAGCTAATTATAGTAAATATGGTGAATTTAAAGCTACTCATGAAAATACTGATATCTTTATTTATCCAGGTTATGAGTATAAAGCAATAGATTGTTTAATCACAAACTTTCATTTGCCTAAGAGTACGTTATTAATGCTTATCAGTGCTTTTGCCAGTAAAGATTTAGTGTTTAAAGCCTACCACCATGCAATTGAAGAGAAATATCGTTTCTTTAGTTTTGGCGATAGTATGTTTATTAAATAGGACTAGTACTAGTCCTATTTTTATTTAGTGTTATAATAATTCCATGAAAATTAATTATAATATAAAATTTGAAGAAGAATTAGAATTAATTGGTAATTCGAAACCAAGTCTTTTACTCCATGTTTGTTGTGGTCCATGTAGCAGTAATATATTAAAAGAAATAGCCAATATCTTCGATATAACAGTTTTTTATTCTAATTCTAATATTTATCCAATTGATGAATATAAACGTCGCTATGAGGAACTATTAGACTTTATAGAACGTTTTAACAATGATTATAATCACAATATTAAGATTATAGAAAAAAAGTATGAACCAGAAAACTACCTAAACCAACTAAAAGAATATAAAGATGAAAAAGAAGGTGGAAAGCGTTGTTATAAGTGTTACCTAATGAGAGAAACTGATACTTATAATTATGCTTTAGATAATAACTTTGATTATTGGACTACTGTTCTTAGTGTCTCTCCTCACAAGAATTCTCAATGGATTAATGAAATTGGCTTATCATTTGATCAATCAAAGACAAAGTTTTTATGTAGTGATTTTAAAAAGAATAATGGTTATAAAAAGTCAGTAGAAATGGCTAGTAGATATAATTTATATCGCCAAACATATTGTGGATGTCTTTATTCTTATGAAGATATGTTGAAAAGACCAAACAATAAATAGTAAAAAAGATAATGAGTAATCATTATCTTTTTCTTATTATAAAGGAAACTCCATTATCTTTATTAATAGCTTCAATATTATAGCCATACATTGTAACTGTTTTATGAACAATAGAAAGTCCTAAACCAAATTCTCCTTTT
>JAQVWN010000040.1 GCA_028749475.1 Thomasclavelia sp. | reverse complement strand
AATGAAGAAAGAAATGTTTTATGGATATGAATATTCTTTTGAGTCGTTAGAAGAATTAAAGAAAGCAATTGAGGATTATATCAATTATTACAATACTGAAAGAATTACAACAAAATTAAAAGGATTAGCTCCTGTACAATACAGGAATCAATCCTTATTAGTTGAACAAATTAAATAATTAAACCAGTGTCCAATAAATTGGGTTCACTTCATTAGTGCTTGTTTTTTTTTTTTTTATATATTAAAGGACTAGCTTTGCTAGTCCTTACTATGATCAAACTGAGAATTATATAAATTAAAGTAAAAACCTTTTTTCTTTAATAAGTCATAGTGATTTCCTTGTTCAATAATATGACCATTATCCATCACTATAATCTTACTTGCATTAACGATAGTTGATAAACGATGGGCTACTACAAAAGTAGTTCTTCCTTCCATCATTGTATCAAAAGCATTTTGAATTTGAATTTCAGTTCGAGTATCGATCGAAGAAGTTGCTTCATCTAGAATCAACATTGGAGGTTTTTTAAGCATTATTCGAGCTATACATATAAGTTGTTGTTGGCCTTTAGATAAATTACCACCATCTTCTTCAAGCATCGTATCATAACCATCTTTTAAGGACATAATATATTTATGAACCCTAGCTGTCTTAGCGGCTTCAATGATTTCATCATCACTAGCATTATTAGAACCATAAGCGATGTTATCTTTAATAGTTCCTTCAAATAGCCAAGAATCTTGTAAGACCATTCCATACAAACTTCTTAGATAATCTTTATCCATCTTAGCAATATCAACTCCATCAATACTAATATTCCCAGACATTGGGTCATAAAAACGCATTAAAAGATTTATTAAGGTTGTTTTCCCACAACCTGTTTTACCGACAATTGCAATCGTTTCTCCTGGTTTAGCTTCTAATGAGAAGTTCTCAATTAAAGGCACATCTTGTTTATATCTAAAAGATATATCGTTAATAACAATATGCCCACCTTCATCCTTCGTTATCTTTAAAGGATTATCGATTTTAGGATCTTCTTTACTATCTAGTAAATCAAATACTCGGCTAGAGGCAGCGATAGCTATTTGCATTTCAGACATTACTGAAGAGATATCATTAAATGGTTTGGTATATTGATTTGCGTATGTTAGAAAGGCTGATAGGATACCAACTGTAAATGCTCCATTTAAAACCATTATTGCCCCGGCAATACATACTGAACCATATACTAATGAATTGACTAATCTAGTAGATGGATTTACTAAAGCTCCATAGAATTGAGAAATAATTCCACTCTTTTCCATTTCCATATTTATATCATCAAACCGTTGTTTATTGATATCTTCATAAGTAAAAGCTTTAACTATATCTTGATTACCAATCATTTCATCAGCATAACCATACATCTTAGCTCTAATATCTAATTGAGTTCTAAATAAGACATGCGTCTTCTTTACAATCTTACTAGCTACTAGTAGAGATAATGGAGTTAAACATAAAACGATAAAAGCTATCTTATAATTAATCACAAACATGATGATTAAAATACCTACAATTGTAAATATTCCTGATAATAAGGAATTAAATGATTGTAATAATCCTTGGGATATTAAATCAATATCATTGATGATAACACTAATCATTTGACCATGATTAGTATTATCAATACTAGATAATGGTAAATGATTAATCTTTTCATAACATTTATTTCTTAAATCATTAGACATATTATAGGTAATAAAGTTTGATATTTGACCAATACTCCATTGAATTAAAGAATACATAATTATTACTAACACCATCGTTAGTGCAATCATCTTTAAACGATCAAAATTAACACTACCTTGACCAATCATACAATCGATAGCTTGTCCTAGTAAAATAGGAACTAATAGATTTAAACAAACATTAATAATTGAAAGAATTACAGAAAGAATTAATAATCTTTTATAAGGCTTACAATAACTAAGTAAACGAGAGATATTATTTTTCATAATTATCACCTACTTTACTTGTTTGTGAATCAACTATTTCTTTATAGACATTACATGTCTTTAATAGATTATCATGAGTATCAAACCCGACCATCTTTCCATGATATAACACTAATATTTTATTAGCGCTTCTAATACTAGATATTCTTTGAGAAATAACCAGTTTAGTCATGTTAGTTAATTTATCAAGTTCATTAAATAAACTTCTTTCGGTTGCGTAGTCAAGAGCACTACTAGAATCATCCATTATTAAAATAGAAGGATTCTTGACTAATGCTCTAGCGATAGTTAAACGTTGTTTTTGACCACCTGATAAATTCTTACCACCTTCAACTAACATTCGATCTATTCCTGATTGTTTGACAAACTCATCAGATTGCGAAACCTTTAAAGCCTCATCTAAAGAAGTATTATTATCTTGACCCATTAGTAAGTTTTCTTTAATTGTTCCAGTAAATAGACTTGGATTTTGGTTTACCAAACCAATATTACTTCGAAGGGTATTTAAAGAATAACTATCGATTGGTTGATTACATAGTTTAATAACTCCACTACTTACTTCATAATACCGCATTATTAGATTTACTAAACTAGTTTTACCAGCCCCAGTACCACCAATAATTCCAACTGTTTCCCCTTTGTTTATTTCAAAGGAGATATCTTCTAAAATATTATGTTTATCATAAGCTAAAGAAACATTATCAAATTTAATGATTGGATTAACATCCTTCATTTCCTTGTTAGTTCCTTTGTCTTCAATACTTGGTTGATCTTCTAAAACTTCTACAATTCTACTATAACTAGCTCCACACTTATTGTAGATAGAAAGAACATTAGCGTAAACTATCAATACTTGTAAAATACTATTCATATAATTAGTAAGAGCTAAGACTTCTCCTTGAGAAAGTCCTCCAATGTTAACTTCTATTCCTCCAACATATAAAATAACAACAATTGTAATATTAACTATTAAAAAAGTAAAAGGATTAAGTAAAGCTTGGAATTTACCAACCTTTACTTGAATATCTTTTTGAGATTTAGTGGTTTTTTTAAAACCACTAATCTCTTTTTTAGTATTTGAAAAAGCTCTAATAACTCTAATACCATTAAGAGTTTCTCTAGTCTTTAAAGCTATCTTATCTAATGTCTTTTGAATTCTAGCAAAATAAGGCATCGATACAACTGTAATAAAAGTCATGCCAATAGCTAAGATAATAGTTCCAACTATAAAAATAATAACCATCTTACCACTAATTAAAAAAGCCATTACCAAAGAACCAATCATAATAAATGGTGCCCGACTTGTAAGACGAATAGTCATCGCAATTGCTTGTTGAATTTGAACAACATCATTTACAAGTCTCGTTGCCAGGGAAGAAGGAGTAAGTCTAGTAATAGTCTTATCATCCATATTATTAATCTTTTCATACATATCTTTTCTTAAAGTAGTCCCAACTAGTTGGGATACTTTAGAAGCGTACCATTGACATACTAGGGCTGATAAGTATCCACATACAGCCAGTCCTACTAACATGAGTCCTCTAGTATAAATAAAGTTTAAATCTTTACTCGCTACTCCAACATCAATAATACTTGCTACAACAATCGGAACGAGTAACTCTAAAAAGGCTTCTAATATCTTAAAAAAGAAGCCTGCTATTGCTTGAAAACTATATTGTTTAATGTATTTAATTAATTTCATTTAGTCACCTACAAACATATATGTATCTAGAAAAAGTTTCAGTTTGATTTTTACTAACTTTTACTTTGTCTATTATAACATAATTAGAGTTGATAATATCTTCATCCATTTCTTCATAAGTTACTAAAACTAATTTTTTAGTTATCTTTCTAGAAGATTTAATGATTGAAAGTTGTTGTTCAGGTGTTATTTTAGTATATAGATTATATGGTAAATCAATAATACAAACATCATAACTAGAAGTTATATCTTCGATATTACTTCTAGTTATAAGTAATCCATCAAAGTTATAATGTTCTAAATTTAATCTAGCTTTATATGATATTTCTCTAGAACGATCACTACCAACCATTTGATAATTTAAGGCTAACGCTTCTAACACAACTGTTCCCATGCCACAACAAGGATCTATCCCTTTTAAATTATGATTTCCTTCATAAGCAATATTTACTAAGGTCCTGGCAAGTTTAATGTTTAAGGAGTTAGAAAAACTATGGGGTTTATTTTCAAATTTCTTCCAAGAATCAGTTCCATGATGAAGTTTACCAAATACCCATAAACCATTAATATTTGTATAAGCCAGCGTTACTTTTGGATGATTCATATTTACACTTCCCCCAATTCCATAAGAAAGGGATTGAGCTTTATTTAAAGAATCTTTATAGTCTAAATGATGAGTATCATTTTTATAATGAACTATTTTAAAATCTTCATAATCTAAATTACTTTCAATAACATCTTCTAATAATTCTTTAAAGTTCGTATTAAAGTAATAGATATCAATTCTCTCTTTAATATAAGCAGAGATATTGATATCTATCTTTATATTAGTTAAAAAGTATTTTGATTTCATTTCTTCATGAAAAATAGATTTAAATTCTAGTTTACATAAATCATATTCAAATTCTGGATAGTTAAAAACATATAAGTATTTCATGGGTTTATTTTAACACATGGAGAATTAATTTATATGATTAGTTTTTTATAATTCTGTTTGAAAATGATGGTGACATACTTCAAATGTTTTGAATTTACAATTAAAAACAATATGTTATAATAATCATGTAGTCGAGAGACTAGCATTAATTTAAGGTATGAAAAAAGACAAGTTCGCGTGCAGATGTCAATGAAAAGTAGACACTTTAAAAAAGACATCTAAAGCCCTGCTCGACTGTAAAGTCGGCGGGGCTTTTATATTTAAGTTTATAAGCTGGACGTTCATAGTTAAAGTGATATATGTA
>JAQVWN010000028.1 GCA_028749475.1 Thomasclavelia sp. | reverse complement strand
TAGAACTAGAACATAATTTAGAATTACTTAATAACAGACCTAGAAAATGTTTAAAATATAAAACACCTAAAGAAGTTATAAATAAATAACTTGCATTAGGTGTTGCACTTATTTTGACAATTTACCTGCAATAAAAAAGGCTAGAAGCCTTTTCTACATAACGTTTAGAGCTAAAGCAATTACATTATTAATGCAATGCACAAGCATACAACAACAAATATTTCCTCGTAGTTCATATACTAATGAAAAACCAAGTCCCATACCACCATAAGAAAGTAGATATAACCACTGAGAACTATCACCAGCAAGTAGCCCACTATAACTATGTAAAAATCCAAATAAGAATGCTGATATTAAATGAGCTAAAATGACATTCTTTTCCCTTATTTTACTAAAAATTAGTCCTCTAAAAATTAATTCTTCAAGTATTGGAGCAATAATACAAGTCATTAAAACCATTGCTGGTAAATGATCCTTTACCATTGTGTTAATAGCAGTTTGATTACTTGAAGTACCAGTACTACCTCCAGTGATAAGAGAAATGATTAAATTTGCTATAATTGCAAATCCATAAACCATCCCTATTCCAGCCGTAAAACAGAATAGAGTATTGATTCCTGCTTTTTCTTTATAAGCTTGGATACTTTCTTTAACAAAACCACCCATAAACCATAAAGCTAAAATTAAGCAAGTTATATCAGACATTAGATTTAGCCAAACATTTAAAGTAGCTGTATCAGTAGTAAATCCCATTCTTAAGAATAAATATATGATAAAGTTACATAAAATTGGAATGCAAAATAAATATGATGGTAATAATATTATTAGTCCAAGAGCCGATTGTTTACCATTTAATCTTGCTTTAAAAAATGGTGATGGATTAACTCTCGGTTGTTGAATATTAAATTGATTATCCATTAATTATTTCTCCTTCTACTACATGATTTTTATCATTAAAATCTCTATTTTCATAATATAATGCAATTGTAACATTTAAATACATTCCAAAGAGATAAACATATAAAACATACCCTACTATTGTAGTTAATACTGTAACAATAAATGGTATTAATATAATTGACATAACCATTGCAAATAATGTGGTTATTACTATTAAAAGTACAGCCCATCCAATAAATGAAATTAAAATTGAAAACAATTCCATTCGATGTCCTTTCATTAATCTATTAGATTCTTTAATAGCAGCCATTCCTTGGATGTTATATTTCTCTAAAATATAAGGCGCTAACGCCATTCCCAATGAAACATATACTAAAATAAATATCACTAATGCCATTACTGCTACCAAAGCAATAACCATTATGGGATTAGTAGTACTAAAAGAAAGACTTCCACTTTCTAGAGTACCAGTACCTGTTCCAAATGCCATTAAGAAAAATACGCCTAAGAATGCCCCCACAAAAACTATAACAAACAATATTAAATTAATTATTAAATAAGTTGAAAACAAATTAGAAAATCTTTTGAATCCCACCATTGAATCTTCTTTAGGAACAATCATGTCATCATGCCCATTGGCCGCTTTTAAACTACATACAATATTACCATGAGAATACGTAATTGTAATAATTCCTAAAACAAAAGCAATCATTCCAGACATTGGTTTTGGAAACAAATTTGGAATACTAGATATCAACGCACCAACCAAACAAATTATCATCATCGCACTAAATAAATTCCTTTGGTTATTTACTATTTCTTTTGCTTTTCTCTTTATTTCTATTCTATTCACATCAAAACCTCCTATTTCTAAGATATTATAGCACAATAATAAAAGTTATGTGTTTAAAGGTAAGGTAAGTTATGTTAATATTTTGTTTGGAGGTTTTCAACTATGAAATTAAAAGGTGTAATATTTGATATGGATGGTTTAATGATTGATAGTGAAAGAGGTACTTTCAATGAAATTGTTAAGTTTTTAAAAGGAACTGAATATCAAATGGATGAAGATACATATAAAAAATTACTTGGTAAAAACACTGTCACTTCAGCTAAACTATTAAGAGAACTATACGATGATAATTTTCCAATTGAAAAGATGCACAAGGAAACACTAACTAACCTCGATAAAGGATTTATGGAAAATGGTGTCCCTATTAAAGAAGGTTTAATCGAATTATTAGAATATTTAAAAGAAAATGATATTCAATTAATCGTTGCTTCTTCTTCAGCTAAAGAAAGAGTTAGTAAAATATTGGCAAAAGCTGATGTCTTGAAATATTTCAATAATACTATTTGTGGTAATGAAGTTACTCATGGAAAACCAGATCCTGAAATATTTCTTAAAGCCTGTGATCATTTAAATCTAAGCACAGATGAGGTCATTGTTTTAGAAGATTCAGAGGCCGGATTACTAGCAGCTAGTAACGCTGGTATTAAATCTATTTGTGTTGTAGATATGAAATATCCTGACCCACAATACGCCAAACTACCTATTAAGATTTTTAATTCATTATTAGAAGTTCAATCATTTTTAAAAGAAAACAAGCTAGTCATTGACTAGCTTGTTTATTAATTTGGTTACTCTTTGAGTATTATTTCCATCACTGCTACCTAAATATTTTTTATTAAATTCATTAATTCCATTAGTATTACATTTATTAATTGCATTTATAAGATCATTTGTATCCTTAGCCTTAATAGTAGGTAAATCATCATAATCAATAAACAACCCTAGGTTATTACTATAATCAGATAAATCTGGAACATAAGAAATCATTGGTTTATTTAAAATTGAAAAATCAAACATAATTGAAGAATAATCAGAAATTAATATATCACAAATTCCAAATAAAGCATGCGTATTTTCATTTGATAAATCAATAATTCTTTCATTTTGAATTAATTTAATATTCTTCATTAAAGGGTGAAGCTTATAGATTAATATATATTCATCATCTAAAGAATCCATTAGTTTTAAAGCATCAAAGTCTAACATTTTAAATCCATCATATATGTTTCCTCTAAATGTTGGAGCATATAAAAGGATTTTTTTATTTTTAAGATTTGGATATTTTATCAGTATTTTGTTACTTTCCTTTTGAAGTTTATTCTTATCATAAAGGATATCTAATCGAGGCATACCTAAATCTAAAACATTTTCTTTTTTAACACTAAAAGCTTTTGAATATGGTTCTTGCCAGTATTTAGAGTTAGAAATTACATAATTGTAGTTTTTAATTGGATACTCTCTTTTTATAACGTTACCAAACTTTTTGATAGCCCCACTAGCATGCCAAAGTTGAACAACTATAACCCCTGATCTTTTAAAATTACTTACTACATAATTATTATCTTTTAAAAGAACAACTTTACTAGTATTAATCTGAATAATTTGTTTACAGCAATTTAAAAAATATAAGAAATTATTTTTTAAATTTTTATCATTATAATTAAATAGTACAAGTTTGATGGTTAAATCATTATTTGTAGATAATTTATCATATAATAGTTTGAAATCATCCTTTGGTTGATTTTCTTCTAATGATACAAAAGTGACCTTATTTTTTTCTATCTTTTTAAATCCTACAAAGAAATTGATAATTGTCAGGACAAAATTTAAAATAATCTTCTTTATTCCCATGTTCTACTCCTTAAATACAATATCAACTACCCTTTTAGATGCTTTTCCATCTTCATGATTATTAAAGCGCTTATTGAATTCTTTTAATTTATCAAAATTATAACTATTATCTTTAATTTTATTAACTAATTCAGTTTCATTTTCAACGATATCTCCTGGAAGATCTTTATATATATCCAAATAGAATCCTCTTAGATTATCACGGTAATCATCAATATCATACATATAAAAATAAATAGGTCTATTTAAAATTGCGTAGTCAAAAAACACAGATGAATAGTCAGTAACCAAAATATCAGAAATAATATACAAACTACTAATATCAACAGTTGGATCTATATCATACACAAATCCTTCATATTCTTTCATATCAAAAGAATTAATAATTAGATAATGGGGTTTAAATAAAACAATATAATCATCCTTTAATTTATCCATCCATAATTTAAAATTAACTTTTAATTCAAAAGTATAACCTTTAGATACAAAACTATTATCTCGCCAAGTAGGAGCATATAAAATAACTTTTTTATCTAAAGGAATTGATAATTTCTGTTTAATTTTTAATACATCTTCACTAGAATAATTACTTAATATGTCATTACGAGGATAACCAGTTTCTATCAATCTATCCTTATTAATGTTGAAAGATGTTTGAAATACTTCGGTTGTAAATGAACTTGGAGAAATCATATAATTATATTTTTTCACATCATTATCATATGTTTTGACCATTTCATCATAATTCATCCCACTACGATAAAAAGTAGTATCTTCACTTACATCAATATCATGAGCAAGCTTTTTAAGTGGTGTTCCATGCCAAGTTTGAAGATAGATTTGTCTAGGTTTTTTGACAATATAACCAGGAAGTTTACAGTTTACTACCCAATACTTACTTTTAGCTAAATACTTAAAGTAATTATAAGAAAAATACTCAATTACTTTTGCACCTGGAATAACTATATTTTTATCTTTATGATGTTTAATTGCCCAAATAAAGGTATAATCTTTGAATTTTTCTTGTGATTTTAAGTACTCAAATATTGCTTTTGGATTATCGCTATATCCTCTTCCATGAAAAGAAATAAAGATGATCATCTTATTATCAATACGATAAAACCGATAGCCTATATGATATACGAATCTTATTATTCTACCAATCAATTTTTTTATATGTTTAATCATCTTTACCTCCTACTAAAATAAGGGGAATGTCCCCTTATTTAAATACAGCTTCAACTGCTCTTTTTGATGCATTTCCATCATCTATATTACAAAACTTATTATAAAATTCATCATATCTTTTTTGATATTTTTCTGTGATAGAATCAATATTTTTAATACTATTAACTACTTCTTCACTAGTAAATAACAAAGGACCAGGAAGTTCTTTTTCCATATCAATGTAAAATCCTCTTAAAATATCCCGATATTTATCTAAATCATATGTATAAAATAGCATTGGTCTTTTTAAATTAGCATAGTCAAAGAAAACTGAAGAGTAATCAGTAATACAAATATCACTAATTAAGTATATTTCTGTAATATCATCATAACTACTTAAATTATAAGCAAATCCTTTTAAATCAGAAATATCTATCTTATCAGCAATATAATGATGAGTTCGAAGCAAAACCACATATTCATCACTCAATTGTTCTTGCATCAATTTTAAATTAAGTTTTAATTCTAATTTATATTGACCATTACCATAATATTCATCATCACGCCATGTCGGTGCATATAAAATTGTTTTCTTATTTTTAGGAATTCCCAATTTATTTTTTAGATTATTCGCTAATTCTTCCTTGTTATCAGCATATAATAGATCGTTTCTTGGGTATCCGATTTCTAACATATTACCATCATACATAAAACAACTTTTAAAGATATCACTAGAGAATTTATTATCAGCTATTAAATAATCCCATTCTTGTTTTTGACGGAAGAATTGAGCTTTATATGTAGGAGAAGCAGCTGTAACCTCTTCTTGATCAAAAGCTAATCTTTTAAGTGGAGTTCCATGCCATGTCTCTAAAAATACTTGTCCTTCTCTTTTTCTAAACCATAATGGCTGTCGGATATTAAAAACAAAATATTTGGATTTTGCTAAATAGTAGGCATACTTCTTTGAAAATCTCTTAACTATTTCACCTTCATAAGGAAGTTTTTCATGTTTATCGTTCAATACCCAGATAAACTTATACTTACCTGGATAGTTCTTAGCTAGATACTCATAAATATATTTAGGGCTGTCAGCATAACTTTTACCCATAAATGTTTCAAACATAACCCAATTTTCTTCAATTGGTTCTTTATTATATTTATGACGATACAAATATTTATTAATTTCATTCTTATTTTTAAGAGTTCTTTTAGCTTTAGCTTTGGCTAAGTGAACATTGATTGTCTTTTTAGTTCCTTCTAAATCATGATTTTTTGCTAATTTAAGCATTTTCCTTTGATAATGTTTGCGTGGTTTAATACCTGTTTCATCTATTTCTTTCATAAGAGAACACATAGTATCAAATCGTTCATTACGCCAAAAATCATCTTCAGATCTTCTTATTTTTTTAGCAAAATAATTACAATAATATTTTAACATCTTTGTTTCTAGATGATGTCTAATTAATTCATTATCACTAAGTAAAGATCTTGTATATTTATAGGCTTCAATAAATTCATCAAACTTATTATCAGGATCTTTAATTTGTGAAAGGGCTGGAGTATTTATTGGATCATTATGCTTCCTTTTTACATAAATACAAGATGCATCATTATCAAAGGTATTACTATATTTAAGCAAAGCACAAAGAAATGGTAAATCAGAATAATAAGAGAATTTTTCATTAAATCTTAATGAATGTTTAGAAATTATGTCTCTTTTAATTAAGATATTTAAAACAGAAACATTCTTTAACCCTTTACGACTTCTTAATAGAATATCAATCATTCTTTGAACCATTGGTTCCTCATGTTCAGAATAATCTTTTTCTAAAAACTTAGTATTTCGATCATTGTCTTTATCTTTGATTGCTAACTCAGTATTCTTTTCTTCTCCCATGGTTTCAAAAACTTCTTTTTTAAACCATGAAATCATTCTTGTCCCAGTAACTAAATCTAAATTACTGTCATTAGCTAACTTTAAAAGAGGATTTAAAGCATTCTTCATTAGATAGTCATCACTATCTATAAAGAAAACATAATCTCCCTTGGCTTCGTTTAAGCCAACATTTCTTTTTGATGCAACACTTGATGTTTCACCACAAGAAATAACCTTTATATTATCTAAATCCTTATATTCCGTTATTATATTTTCAATTTCTTTATGATCTTCATTTACAAGCAATAATGTTTCAAAATCAGTTAATTCTTGTTGTGAAATACTTTCTAAGCAATCCTTTAAATAATTGCTATAGCCATCATAAGGAAGAATAATACTAAGTTGCATTCAAATCACCCCTATTTATTATTTAAATCATCTTTTATTTTGGTAGTAGATACCCCTTCAGTTCTAGGCAAATACACAACTTCACAATAATCTTTAAGGAAATCAAATTTACCTTTCCAGTCATCACCCATTACAAACACATCAACATCATATTTCTTGATGTCTTCAATCTTTTGATCCCATGATTCTTCAAGAATCACTTCATCAACATATTTAATAGCTTTAACTATTTTACATCTATCAGTATCTGAATGATATGCTTTTTTACCTTTACCAGCATTAAATTCATCACTACTAACAGCTACAATTAAGTAATCACCTAATGCTTTAGCTCTTCTTAAAAGATTTAAATGCCCCATGTGAAATAAATCAAATGTTCCATATGTAATAACTTTTTTCATATCTAATCTCCTATCTCTTGATTTTATCTAAAATCTTTTCCCAGTTACTGACTTTAGGGTTTTGGACAATACGATGTTCAAATTTCTCTTCTTGCATTTTTTTCTTTTCTTTTTTTGTTAGGCCATTATAGAAATCAACATATTCTGCATAATCATCACATACTTCTTGAACATCACCGTATTCTTTTAGTTGTCCGCCTTCTATCCACATTGCTTTATTACAAAAATCTCTAACTTGTGGAAGTGAATGGGAAATAAAGATAATAGTTTTCCCTTCATCTTTAAGTTCATTCATTTTATTTATACATTTTTGAGCAAATCCTTTGTCACCAACAGATAAAGCTTCATCTACAATGATGATATCTGGATTTAAATATAATGAAATTGAGAATCCAAGTCTTGATTTCATACCACTAGAATATTTCTTGACAGGTTGATATAAGAAATCACCCAGTTCGGCAAACTCAATTACACCTTCAGTTATTTCTTGAATTCTTTTTTTAGTAAGACCTAGTAAAGCCCCTTTAACATTAATATTCTCTAAGCCAGTAAGTTGAGGTTGCAACCCAGTGTTAATAGCAATCAATGCTTGTTCACCATTAACGTGAAGACTACCATCATCGATTTCACTGATACCAGCAAGAATTAATGACATAGTTGATTTACCAGAACCATTAGTTCCTAAAATACCAACAACTTCTCCTTTAGGTATCTCAAAACTAATATCTTTTAACGCATAAAAACGTTTAGTATCATGGCTTTTCTTACTACCATCATCTTTCTTTTGTAATTTATATATTTTTGATACATGTTCAAATTTGACTGCATAGTTTTCCATATTATCACCTAAATTAAATCAATAAATTTATGTTTGAATTTATACATCATTCCACAACCAATTACAAATAAAATAGCTGTGATTACCCAAAAGAATAACATTTGTTTCCAATAAAACATTATCCCGTGATGATAGATAAAAGCATCACGATATCCACAAACAATATAATAGATTGGATTAGCTTTCATAATATATCTAATTGGCATCATCCAAGCTTGTTTTAAACGATCAATTGGCCAAAGAATTGGTGTTAGATAAAGAAGTAATCTCATCGTTGCTAAAATAAACTTTCTTGTATCCCTAGCAAGCATATTTAAGACAGAAGTAATCATCGACAGTGAAATACTAAAGATGATTGCTGCTGGTAGATAATATAGTAGTTCTAACCAATACCAAGATGGTGTAATACCTTGAGTTAATAGAAAAATGATTAATAACACCATTAGACATAAATGATTAAATAATTCCTTACAAACCACTGTTGCCGGTAAAATACTGACCGGAAATTTCATCTTAGTAATAACATTAGTCTTCGAAAATACAGCGTTAGCCCCTTGAGTAATACAAGGACTAATAAAAAACCATACTACCATCCCACAAAGCATCCATTGAATAAATGGTACTCCATTAACATTTGAACGCTGTAAAATTAATCCAAACACAAAATAATAAGTAATGATTTGAATTGCTGGATTCGCGAAATTCCAAAAGACTCCTAATCTGCTATCACGCATATCAGATAACAGTTCATATTTTGAAATCGAATATATCCTAAATAAATTTGTAGCATTCTCTTTTACTACATATTTGATACTCTCTAACATACTTTTCCTCCAAAGCCACTATTCATAACGAATAGATTATAACATCATTAATAAAACAACTAAATAGTAAAAAAATGGTCTGGACCATTTATTTACTCATCCAACTATGATCACTTGGATCTTGTTTCCAAGCAGCTAGTTTAGATTTATCTTCATCTTTAATATAATTATTTTCTTTTGCAACTTCAATTAAAGTATCATAATTAGATAATGTCACATATTTGCAGTTAGCTTTTTCAAAGTTTGTTTTAGCATTTGGTAGTCCATATGTAAAGATAGCTACCATTCCTAACACTTCACATCCTGCTTGCCTTAAAACATCTACAACTTCTAAAGAAGAACCACCAGTAGAAATTAAATCTTCTACTACAACAACTTTCATTCCTTCTTTAACAACTCCTTCAATTTGGTTGTTACGACCATGAGATTTAGCTCCACCACGAACATAACCCATTGGTAAATCTAAAATATCAGCAACTAAAGCAGCATGAGCAATCCCAGCTGTTGAAGTTCCCATAAGGCACTCAACATCTTTGAAGTATTCTTTAACTAATTTAGCTAGTCCACTTTCAATATCATTTCTTACTTTAGGGTAAGAAAGAGTTAATCTATTGTCACAATATATTGGTGATTTAATTCCGCTAGCCCAAGTAAATGGGTCATTTGGTTTTAAAAATACAGCTTTTATATCTAATAAATCTTTTGCAATTTTTCTTTCCATATTATTCTCCTTGAAAATCATTATATACTTTCTTGTATGTTTCTACTGGATTATTACTTTTAGTAATAGTTCTACCAACAACAATATAACTAGAGGTAAGTTCCTTAGCAATAGCTGGTGTCGTAACTCTTTTTTGGTCATCTACACTATCATTAGCTAATCTAATACCTGGAGTAACTGTTAAAAATTCATTACCTAAACGCTTATGAATAATAGGTGATTCAAGAGGTGAACATACTACCCCATCTAAACCAGCCTTTTTAGCATTGCTAGCCCATTTTAAGACAACATCCTCTAATTTATCATGAATTAATAGTTCATTGTCTAACACATCTTGATCTAAAGAAGTAAGACATGTAACAGCTATACATAGTGGTCTTGTACTTCCTACTTTACCTTCTTCAAGTCCAGCAATAGCGGCTTTCATCATTTCTACTCCCCCACTAGCGTGAACATTAACCATATCAACATCTAATTTTGCAAGTTGATACATAGCACTTTTAACTGTATTAGGAATATCATGTAATTTTAAATCTAAAAATATTTTATGGCCCATATCTTTAATCATTTTAATTGTTTCATGTCCTTGTCCATAAAATAATTCCATTCCTACTTTTACATATAATTGTTGATCTTTAAATTTACTTAAAAAATCTTTTAATTCTTCTTTATTTTTAAAATCTAAAGCTACACAAACTCTACTATCGTTCATAAACTCTCCTCTTATCGTATCGATTATAACAAACTTCATGTCTTATTTACAAACTAATTTATCATTGATTCTATTTCTTTTACAATATTTTTAACACTTTTATCAGTTGTGTTAATTGATAAACTAGAAATATTGGAAAAAGTATGTAACCTATTAATACTATTATTTAATGCATCATCTGATCTTTTACTATCATTGATATCTTTTATAACACGTTCTTTTAAACTATTTTCATTAGCTATTAGAGTGATATTATAAAATTCATATTCTTGATTAATCCTTGAAAGTAATTCATCTTGGATTTCTTTTTTATCCATTACCCAATCAAATATAACATACTCATATTCTTGACACTTTAAAAAATTATTTAATAAATGAGTTATATTATCTTGAACCATTTCTTTTGTTTCATTATTGACTACAAATGGATCACTCATCCAACACCAATCACCATCAAGCCATACTGCTTTATTTAATTTATGATATAGTTCTTTACAGACAGTTGTCTTACCAACTCCCATGACACCATTAATAAATATTAACTTTTTCATTTGTTTAATCTCCTCATCTGATTGTGCTCTTCTAAGACATGTTCATGAAGGTATTCAAAACTCCAATTAATATTTGAAGATGTTACCATAGCTTTTAAAGGGATTGGAAGAATATTTAGTTTTCTAATAAAGCCAAGTAAAACATCAATTTCTTTTTCTTCAAATCCATTTAGAACTAACATTGGTGTATCATCTTGAACAAGACTAGGCTTAAATTCATATTTAAACCCCGGTAGTTTTAATAAACTTCCCAATGTTTGAGCTGAATTAGATTTATTAACCTCGATATAAGATATATGTAATTCATCTAATAATTCAAATAATTCCTTTGATTCATTACCAATTTGGTAGTATAGTACTGTTTTTTTCATACGTTTATTATATTTCATTTAAAGAATATCAACAACTTTAATATTCAATAACCTTTAAATCGATATAATATCTTTAAAACATTGATAAAAGCCTAAATAATCATTGACTTTGTCGCTATTTTTTACTATTATATACAAGCAACAAATGATAGCAGCACATAGAACTTTAAAATGAGCGTTATTATCTCAAGATTGCAAAGTACCTGGCTGCAAAGGGAAATGCTTAATAATAACACACTTTAATTAATCTATGCATTGTTATTGTTTTATGCAAATAAAACAATACGGAGGAAAGAAAATGTCACGTTACACTGGACCTCAATGGAAAAAATCTCGTCGTTTAGGTTTCTCTACTTTAGAAAACGGTAAAGAACTTAACAGAAGAGCTTATGCTCCTGGTCAACATGGTCAAAAAAGAAAGAAACAAACTGAATATGGATTACAACTTGCTGAAAAGCAAAAAGTAAGACATATGTATGGAGTTAACGAAAAACAATTCCATAACACATTCAAACAAGCTGGTAAGATGGAAGGTATCCATGGTTATAACTTCTTATGCTTACTTGAAAGAAGACTTGATAATGTAGTTTACAGATTAGGATTTGCACCTACTAGAAGAGCTGCAAGACAACTTGTAAACCATGGTCATTTCTTAGTTAATGGAACTAAAACTGATATCCCATCATTCAGATGTAAAATCGGTGATGTAATTGAAGTTAAAGAAAAATCTAGAAATTTAGCAGTTATTAAAAATGCTTTAGAAGCAGTTAATAACACTCCTGCTTTTGTAGAAGTAGATGAAAACAAACTTACTGGTAAATTAGTAAGACTTCCTGAAAGATCTGAACTTAACCAAGAAGTTAATGAAGCATTAATTGTTGAATACTATAACCGTAAAGGGTAATAAATTAAAGCGACTTATGTCGCTTTTTTTTATTTGATGATATAATGATAAAAATATATATCGGGGTGAGAATATGCATTTAAAAACATTTAAGGGTGGAATCCACCCTTTTGAAGGAAAAGGAAGTTCAAAAGATAAACCAATTAAAGAAATTGCCGATAGTGATGAAATGGTTTTTCCTCTTTCACAACATATTGGAGGAGAAGCTAAACCATTAGTTCAAAAAGGTGATTATGTTAAAAGAGGTCAAACTATTGGTCAAATTAATGGTTTTATATCTAGTAACATTGTTTCTTCAGTATCAGGAACAGTTAAAAGTATTGAACCAAGACTAACTGCTAGTGGAATTAAAGTTGATTCAATTATTATTGAAAATGACCATCAAGACATTGAAAACTTTGTTTACATTAATCGAGATTATAAAAATCTTAGTCGTAAAGACATTTTAAGATCAATTGAAGATGCTGGAATTGTAGGTTTAGGGGGAGCTGGGTTCCCTACTCATGTTAAAGTTAATCCCAAAGACTATAAAGATATTAAGTACTTATTAATTAATGGTGCTGAATGTGAACCTTATCTAACTTCAGATTATCGAATGATGTTAGAAATGAGTGAAGATATTATTAACGGGATTGAAATAGAATTATCTCTATTTCCAAATGCTCAGGCCATAATTGGAATTGAAGATAATAAACCAGATGCTATTGAAGCACTTCAAAAAGCAACCCAAAATCATCCTAAGATAACTATCCAAACATTAAAGACTAAATATCCTCAAGGTGGGGAAAGAAGTCTAATATATGTTTTAACTGGCAAAAAAATATATTCGAAAATGTTACCTAGTGATGTGGGAGTTATCGTTGATAATATTGCAACCTTAAAAGCCATTAACGATGCTGTAATCCATAATTTACCATTAATGAATAGAATTCTAACATTTACTGGTGATGCTATTAAAAATCCATGTAATTTACTGGTTCGTATTGGTACTAGTTACAAAGAAATATTGGATAATATCGGTGGATTAAAATGTGAAGCTAGTAAAATGATTTCTGGTGGGCCAATGATGGGAAATGCATTATTTTCTCTAGAAATACCAGTTACTAAAAACTCATCAAGTTTACTATGTCTAAGTGAAGATGAGGTTAGCCTACATGAACCTACTGCTTGTATCCATTGTGGAAGATGTGTAGAAGTATGTCCAAGCAGAATAGTTCCCCAATTAATGTATAAATATGCTTTAAAGTCTGATCGTGAAGGATTTTTAAAGGTAGATGGTATGGAATGTATTGAATGTGGTTGCTGTACATACGTATGCCCTGCCAAAAGAAATATGACTCAATCATTCAAAAAAATTAAAAGACAAATTGCTTCAAGCAATAGAAAGAAGGCCTAGTAATGAATAAAATACTTAATGTTTCTAGTGCTCCTCATATTAGAAGTAAAATAACTACTAATAATATCATGCTTGATGTAATTATTGCCTTGCTTCCTGCTACCTGTATGGGAATTTATCTTTTTAAACTTGATGCTTTTTTAGTAATTATCACAACAGTACTTACTACTGTTTTAAGTGAATATATTTATGAAAAACTAATGCATAAAACAATCACAATTAAAGATGGTTCAGCTATTATAACTGGTTTATTACTTGCTCTAAATTTACCAAGCACTATTCCTCTTTGGATTTGTGTTCTTGGAGGAGTCTTTGCCATAATAGTTGTTAAACAACTTTATGGTGGTTTAGGTCAAAACTTTATGAATCCTGCTTTAGCAGCTAGATGTTTTTTACTGATATCATTTGCAGGAAGAATGACTTCATTTACTTATGATGGGATTACTTCCCCTACTCCTTTAGCCATTATTAAAAATGGTGGTGCTTATTCTTTAACAAAAATGTTCTTTGGTTTTACTGGCGGATGTATTGGTGAAACTAGTGTTATTGCTATTTTAATAGGAGCAGCTTATTTATTATTTAAACATGTCATTAATTTAAGGATTCCCTTAAGTTACTTAGTAAGTTTTTCAGTATTTATTTTCTTATTTTCTAATAATTCATTTAATGTAAATTATTTACTTTGTGAATTATGTGGTGGTGGATTAATGCTTGGAGCCTTTTTTATGGCAACGGATTACGTCACTTCCCCTATTACCAATACTGGAAAGATTATATTTGGTATTCTATTAGGATTGCTAACATTCTTATTTAGAATTTATGGCAATAATGCTGAAGGAGTTTCTTTTGCAATTATTATATCGAATTTAATGGTTCCACTAATTGAGAAGTTTACCCTTCCGACACCATTTGGAAAGAAGGTAATGCAACATGAAAAATAAAATTTTAAAAGATACTCTAATTCTATTTCTTATTACAGTAATTGCTGGTGGACTATTAGGTTATGTTTATAGTATTACTAAAGAACCAATAAAAGCTCAGGAAAATAAAACTATTCAATTAGCTTATAAAGAAGTATTTAAAGATGGTAAAGAGTTTAAAGAAACATCTTCTTTAAATAAATTAGTAAAAGATTCATCAAAACTAATTAAAAAATCTAAAAAAGATTTTGGTAAAAAAGGAATAGAAATAAACAAAGCTTTACAAGCTTATGATAATAAAAATAAATTACTTGGATATGTCATAACTGTCACAAGTAAAAATGGATATGGTGGCGATATTAAAATAACCTGTGGAATAAATACTAAAGGTAAAGTAACCGGTGTTGAAATCCTAACAATTAACGAAACTGCTGGTTTAGGAATGAATACTAAAAATGAAACTTTTAGGAAACAATATTACAATAAAAATGTTGATCGTTTTGAAGTCAACGATCAAAATAGCGATAATAGTATTGATGCTCTAAGTGGAGCAACAATAACATCTAAAGCTTTTACAAATGGTGTTAATGGCGCATTATACTTTTATAGCTTGATTGGAGGTAACTAACATGAAAAGATGTTTAGAACGCCTATACAATGGAATAATTAAGGAAAACCCAACATTTGTCTTAATGCTTGGAATGTGTCCAACTTTGGCCACTACTACCTCGGCTATTAATGGTTTAGGAATGGGTTTAACTACAATGTTGGTGCTAGCAATGAGTAATCTGGTTATTTCTAGTCTTAGAAAGGTTATTCCTTCTCGAGTTAGAATACCAGCTTACATTGTAATAGTTGCTTCAATGGTTACTATTGTTCAACTACTCCTTCAGGCTTTTATTCCTTCCTTGTACTCAACTTTAGGGATTTATATTCCTTTAATAGTAGTAAACTGTATTATTCTAGGAAGAGCTGAATCATATGCCTCTAAAAATGAAGTAATGCCTTCATTATTTGATGGAATTGGAATGGGTCTTGGTTTTACCATTGCCTTAACTTGTATCGGTTTAGTAAGAGAACTCCTTGGCGCTGGAACAGCCTTTAGTATGCAAGTACTACCTTCATCATATGAACCGATTTCTATCTTTATCATGGCCCCTGGTGCTTTCTTTGTATTAGCTTTTTTAACAGCTTTACAAAATAAATTCAAAGCTCCATCAGCTACTAATGCTAAAAATAATTCTACTCTTAAATGTGGTGGTAATTGCATGAATTGTAAAGATAATATCAGTTGCATTAATAAAGAAGAATTAAGGGAGGATAAATAAATGGAACAATATTTATTATTACTTATAAGTGTCTCATTAGTTAATAATGTCGTATTAAGTCAATTTTTAGGCTTATGTCCTTTCCTTGGAGTTTCTAAAAAAATAGAAACAGCAGCTGGAATGGGCTTTGCCGTTATCTTTGTAATCACAATTGCTTCCGGAGTTACTAATCTTATTTATAATCTTTTAAAAGTATTTAAAGTAGAATACTTAGAAACTGTTGTATTTATCTTAGTGATAGCTGCTCTAGTTCAACTTGTAGAATTGTTTATCAAAAAATATTCCAATGGTTTATATAATTCTCTAGGAGTATATTTACCACTTATTACAACTAACTGTGCTGTTTTAGGAGTTGCATTAACTAATGTTCAAAATGAATACAATTTCTTACAAAGTGTTGTTTGTGGATTTGGTACTGCTGTAGGCTTTACAATTGCCATTGTTATCATGGCTGGAATTAGAGAAAAGATTGAAGATAATGATATTAGTGATTCTATTAAAGGATCTCCTATAGTTCTTATAACTGCAGGTTTAATGGCTATCGCTTTTATTGGTTTTTCAGGTCTTATATAGAGGTGAACTAGATGGAACTATTAATGGGAGCAGCAGTAGTAGGAATAATTGGATTACTTATTGGATTATTACTAGGTGTTGCAAGTGAAAAATTTAAAGTCAAAGTTGATGAAAAGGAAATACTAATTAGAGAGCAACTTCCTGGAAATAACTGTGGTGCTTGTGGTTATCCAGGCTGTGATGGACTAGCTAGTGCCATTGCTAGTGGTAAAGCCGCAGTAAATCAATGCCCAGTTGGTGGAAGTAAAGTTGGTAATGCCATTGCCACTATTATGGGAGTTGAAGCTAAAAATAGCGTCAGAGAAGTTGCCTATGTTAGATGCAGTGGAACATGTGATAAAGCTAAAACTCAATACTATTATTATGGGATTAAAGATTGTCAAAGTGCTTCTGTAGTACCAGGTCAAGGTGATAAAAAGTGTTTCTTTGGATGTATGGGATATGGGAGCTGTGTCAAGGCTTGTGAATTTGATGCCATTAGTATTATTGATGGTGTAGCAGTAGTTGATAAAGAAAAATGTAAAGCCTGTGGTAAATGTGTAGCCGTTTGTCCTAATCATGTAATTGAATTAGTGCCATACGATAATAAATACCACGTAAGTTGTAATTCTAGCGACAAAGCTTTGCTTACTAGAAACAACTGTGAAACTGGTTGTATTGGGTGTGGTCTTTGTGTTAGAACCTGTGAACACGATGCAATTAGTGTTACTGATAATTTAGCACATATTGATTATGATAAATGTACAAATTGTGGAATGTGTAAAGAAAAATGTCCACGTCATATTATTCAATAATAAAAGTTGGTTATATATTGATACTAATAAGTATCATTTATAACCAACTATTTAATTACATACTTATTAAATTGTTTTGAAGGATATTGATTATTGTCATTATCTACCATAATACCTTCAGTTTTTTTAAGTTTATTTAAAAGTTTTAACCCCTTGTCCTTACCCATTGTAAAACAAACAGTTGATAAGCAATCAGCCTCTAAAGAATTAGAAGTTATGATACTTACTGCTGATAAGTTATTTTCATAAGGATAACCAGTTTGTGGGTTTAAAATATGATGATACTTCTTACCATTAATTTCAAAGAACCTTTCATAAGTTCCCGTAGTTACTACCGAAAGATTATCAATGGATAACTTCTTTAACACTTTAGAAGAATTAGTTGGATCTTGAATTCCAATATTAAAATTCTCACCATTTTTATCATTTACGCAAACAATATTACCACCTAAGTTAAGTAAAGCACTATTAACATCTTTAATTAATAAATACTCTTTAATCTTATCACCGATATATCCTTTAGCTATCGCTCCTAAATCGATTATGATATTTGGATCAGTATATGAAATATAATTATTATCAATTTTAATATTACTATAGTTTACATGGGTTAGCCCCTCTTTTATTTTACTATCATTTGGTAGTGAAGGATTACTTGAGGTAAAGTCCCATAGTGATGATACACTACCAATTGTTATATCAAATGATCCATTGCTTAGTTTACTATAATAAATTCCTTTATTAATAACATAAGCTAATTCTTTAGAAAGTTTAATTGGTTTTGTTTTATCACTATGATTTAATTTATATAATTCACTAGTTTTTTTATGCATTGAAAAAATATTTTCATACTTATTACAAATAGAGAAGCATTTCTTTAAAATATCTGATGAAGAATTATCGTATAATGTAATCGTAACTTCCGTATCTAAACATATTTTAGTGTCTGAAAGTTGGGTATTAGTTTTACATCCAATAAGAGTAAATGTTAAACTTATTATTATTAATAGGCTAAATATTTTTTTCATAGAATTATTATATCATAAGGAGGTAAATATGAAGAAAACAAAAAATAATATAATATTTATAATTGTTTTAATCATAGTTATCTGTTTATCATTTTTTATTAATAGAACTAATTCTATTAATAATGAGTATGTTAATGTTTATGTTAATAATAAATTAGTAAATCAATACAATTTAAAGATAAATAAAACAGTAAAGGTGAATAATACAAATACATTCATTATAAGTGATAAAAAAGTATGGATGAAAGAATCAACATGTACTAACAAAATCTGCATCCATCAAGGTAAAATAAGTAAGAATGGTGAAATGATTGTATGTCTTCCTAATGAAGTCATTCTTAAAATAACTTCTGATAAGGAGGACAACTTAGATGCAAAATCGTACTAAAAAGATTATTACTTGTGCTCTTCTTATAAGTGTCTCGTTAATTCTTAGTTATATAGAAAACATCTTACCTATGTCTTATTTTGTTCCTGGAGCTAAAATAGGACTAGCAAATATCGTTACCTTATTAACTATCTATACCCTTTCACCAAAAGAATCTTTTATAATTTTAATAACTCGAATTATAATTATGGGCCTTGTATTCACAAATGCCTATATGATGATTTATAGCCTTGTTGGTGGCCTTTTAGCATATCTAGTAATGTTTATCATGTTTAAGTCAAATGCTTTTTCTATCATCATTGTAAGCATTGGTGGAGCTACTGCTCATAATATCGGCCAACTTCTTGTTGCTTCAATATTCTTTAGTACAACTTCTTTTATATATTACTTACCATATCTATTAATCATAGGAGTTATAACAGGGTTAATTGTTGGAATTATAAATGTTTTAATCTTAAATCGTTTTAAGGTTATTGTTGATAAATATTTGTATTAAATACTAAATAGATACTTAAAGTTGGCTTTAAAGTTAATATGTATTGTAAAATATTTATTTATCCTTTAAGATGATATCGAGGTGATATAATGACATATGCAATTAATGAAGTAGCTAAAATGATGAATATACCCGCAACAACAATTAGATATTACGATAAAGAAGGATTACTACCATACTTAGAAAGAAAAGACTCGGGTTACCGTATTTTCCATAAAAGTGATGTGGAAATGTTACGTCTAATCGAATGTTTCAAAAGAACTGGTATGAGTATTAAAGAAATTAAAGAATTTATTGAATTAGTAAAACAAGGAGATAGTTCTTTACAACAAAGATATGATATGGTTGTAAATCATAAAGAAAATGTTCAAAAACAATTAGATGATATCCAAAAACAAATGGCTATGGTAAATCATAAAATTGAGTATTATAAAACAGCTCTTGAAGCTGGAACTGAAGATATTCATAAAAACAAAAATAAAAATTAAAATGTAGGTGATAAACTCACCTACATTTTTATATCTTATTTAAATAATATTTCTTAACTAGTTTAATAATAAATATATTATATAGTATTACTATTCCGTATTAGTTATAGATAAATTTTTGAACCATCCATCAGTTCCGATATCAACATAAAGTCCAACTTTGCCTTTACAGTCACAATTTTTAAATCATATACATAGAAACTTACTTTTTTATTTAGGATATCCTACAACAACATTCTCTATTGTTATTAGTATCAATTCTTTTTTATATATTATTAATTAAGCTTATCAATTTTTCTTTAGAAAGATTACCATTCAACATTAGTCCATCTTTTATGATTGTATTATTTGAAACGCTTTGCTTTAGATAATTAGCACACTTCTCTAAACCGCCACCTCCTGATGTAGCAAATAAAATAATTGTTTTATTTGTAAAATCATACTTTTCTAGAAAAGAATTAATTATTACAGGAGCTCTATCCCACCATATTGGAAACAAAAGTAATATCTCATCATATTCACTAACATTCAAATCTAAATCATCTATTTCTGGTAATGGAAGCCTTCCCTTCATTTCCTTTGTACTTCTTGAAAATGGATTCATCCAGTTCAAATCAGAATTCTTATATTGTATTTTGGGTTTAATTTCATATGCATACAGATTTAAGATATCTGCTAGTTGTATAGCAGCCTTTTTGTAGTTCCTGTAGCTGAAAAATATGCAATTGCAGTTGTCAACTCAAAGTAGACACAAAAAAGAATCAATAGAACCCTTGTTCAATTCTATATTGCACAGGGGTTTTATAATTTAATGCACAAGCAGGACGTTTATTATTGTAATAATATATATA
>JAQVWN010000039.1 GCA_028749475.1 Thomasclavelia sp. | reverse complement strand
GTAAGTATCTTGCATTTTGTGATATAGTATTCATGTGATTCATTTCCTTTCTTTGGTATGCAACTAAATTATAAAGGAATGAATCACTTTTTTAATACTTTTGTTTCACATCAATTGTAAACCTACATGAATTGAAAAATTACTGAGCATTTTATCTTTAATTTTTTATTGTACTTTAGTATAATGTAACCATAGAGGTGGTAGTATGATACAAATTATATTAATAGCCGGGGGACTTTGTGTGATATTCCTTGGAGAAAAACATTTTCAACATAAATTAAAAAAGGAAGAAATCTAGTTTACACTAGATTCTTTTTATTAATGAGAAAAAAAATATCAATTATATTAATATGTATATTACTTACTGGCTGTGCTAGTAAAAATACTGGTTCGTTTGTAAGTAATGATTATATCTACCAACCACCAACTAACTATTTTTATAATCTATTATCTAATAAAGATAAAGAATTATATGATGGATTATATAACGCCTTTATAAATCAAGATACTAAAGTAAAATCATATACGGATGACAGTGAAACTATTCGAAAAGTAGAATCTAATGTTATGCAAGATCATCCCGATATCTTTTATGTAAAGAGTATCAGTATTGATTCTAAAAAGAATGTTATTATTGATTATTACTATAATAGTGAAACAATTTCTAAATTAAAAAAAGAATTAGTATCTAAAAGAAAAGAAATCATTAAAGAAGTTAAGAATAAAAGTACTTACCAACAAATAGAGTATTTATATAACTATGTCATAAAAAATGTAGCTTATAATGAAAATGCTAGTTATAACCAAGAAATTACTAGTGCTATGTTAAATAAAGAAAGTGTCTGCAGTGGATACTGCAAAATGTTTCAGTATTTATGTTTAGGTTTAGATATACCTTGCAGTTATATGCAAGGAAAACCAATAGGTAAAGATACTGGTCAGTTTGATGGTCATTCATGGAATATGATTTATTATCAATTTAGTTATTATTATATAGATACTACTTGGGGAGATAGTCTAGAAGATAAAGGGATTGTAGATGATAGTTATTTAATGTTTAATAGTAGTGAAATGCTTAAACTTTATGAACCAACTGATACTTATCAAAAGACTATTAATAGTAAGAACTGCTACTTCGACAGTAAAGATTCAGTTATTAATAACTATTCTTTATCTAATGTTGAAGAAGTAGTTAGAAAGAATATGAAAGATGATTATGTAATTTTAAAATTCACCGATAGTAACTTTTATAGTTCTAAAAGTAAACTAATAAATTCTAAACAAATATTTACAGTTTTAACTGACGTTGGCATTAATGTTGATAACACTAACTATATTGCTAACGATCAACTAAATACATTAATTATAGAGTGGTAAAATATGAAAGAAATAAAAGAAATAGTAATAGTTGAAGGTAAAACAGATACTCAGGTTTTAAAAGAATTATTTAAAGTAGATACAATTGAAACTCATGGTTTGGCTTTAGATGATAAAACTAAAGAACTTATTAAAGAGGCTGCTAAAACAAGAGGAGTAATAGTTTTAACTGATCCTGATTACCCAGGAAATAAAATTAGAAAAGAAGTAGATTTATTAGCTGATAATATTAAGCATGCTTTTGTGGCTAAAAAAGATGCAATTGGTAAAAAGAAGTTAGGAATTGCAGAATCAAAACATGAAGCAATAGTAGAAGCCTTAGAAAAGGTTGTTACCTTTTCTAATAATCAAGAGTCAATTAGTTGGAATGAATTTCTTTCTTTAGATATTGTTGGTAATAAAGAAAGAAGAATTAAAGTATATAATCAGTTTAATCTAGGATATGGTAATGTTAAAACTTTATTTAAAAGATTAAATATGGTTGGAATAACTAAAGAAGAAATAGAAAAGGTCTTATAAGATGAAAGATATAGCTACTGTAAGTACAACTAAATATATATTAGATAAATATAATTTGAATGCTTTAAAAAAGTTTGGTCAAAACTTTTTAGTAGATACAAATATTATTAATAATATTATTACAGAAGCTAAAGTAGATAATAATACAGTTGTTTTAGAAGTTGGAGTCGGACTTGGTTCGCTTACTCAACAACTATCAAATAACGCTTATAAAGTATTTGGGTTTGAAATAGATGAAAGATTTAAAGAAGTCCATCAAGAGTTTTTAAATAGGGATAATATTGAAATAATATATGGGGATTATTTAAAAACTGATATTAAAGACATTATTAATTCATATCAAGATAAAAGAATAATTATGATTAGTAATGTTCCTTATTATATAACTACTGATATTATTAAAAAGACCTTAGAAAGTAGTATTCAAGAAATGTATCTAATGGTTCAAAAAGAAGTAGCTATTAAATTTAGCAGTGATACTAAAATGCCTTTAAATATGATGATAGACTATTTAGGAGGATGTAAGTATCTATTTACTGTCTCTAAACAAGTATTTATTCCTAAACCTAATGTCGATAGTGCCATTATGTATATTTACAAAGATAAAGAATATAACCCTAAGTTATATTCTTTACTACAAGATTCTTTTACTCAAAAAAGAAAAACTATCTATAATAATTTAAAGGGTTATCCTAATATAAAAGAATATTTACTTAAAGCTGGTATACAAGAAAATGATCGAGCAGAAAATATTCCTTTAGATAAATATCTTAAGTTATTAGAAGTAATGGAGAAATAAGATGAAGATAAAAGCATATGCAAAAGTGAATTTAGCACTAGATGTTGTTAGAAAAAGAGAAGATGGATATCATGATTTAGAAATGATTATGGCTCCTATTACTCTTCATGATTTAATCTATATTAATACTGTTGATTCAGGAGTAGAAATAGATTCTAATGCTAAAATGTTACCAAAAGGTAAAAAGAATATTATGTATAAGGTCTATTATCTTATGAAGGAAAGATATAATCTTCAAAAGGGAGTTAAGATCTTTATCTATAAACATATTCCTTCTCAAGCGGGACTTGCAGGAGGAAGTGCTGATGGAGCAGCAGTTATTAAAGCAATTAATATTTTATTTCATTTAAATCTATCTTATAAAGATATGGCTGAGTTAGGAAAAGAAATAGGCGCTGATATTCCCTTTTGTATCTACCAAAGAACATCTTTTGTTGAAGGAATAGGAGAAAAGATTCAATTTATTGATACTCCTTTAGATGTTAAATTATTACTTGTTAAACCATCAAAAGGAGTATCAACTAAAAAAGCTTTTGAATCTTTAGATTTTGATAAAGCTATTCATCCAAATTGTAAAGAGATGTTACAAGCTATCAATAATAAAGATTATCAAGGTATCCTTGATAATCTAGCTAATACCTTAGAACAACCATCAATAGAAATGGTTCCAGATATTGAGATAATAAAAAAGAAAATGTTGGATTTAGGTTTTGATGGCGCATTAATGAGTGGAAGTGGATCATGTGTCTTCGGTATTACTCGAAATGAAAAGATTCTAGATGAAGGACATAAGTATTTTAAAGAACATTATCGAACAGTTAGGAAATGTGAAATATTTAATAATGAAAATAAGTAAGGATTCTTAAAAGAATCCTTTTTTTGTTTAAAAATAATGAACAAAAATTAAAGAATTAACGTTATAAATAGTGAATCAAGAAAAAGATAAAATAAATGGAAGTAATTCCAACATAGCAGCGTCTTTATTATTGAAGGTTGAGAAAAGGAGGACAATGCTGTGGGAAAAGAAATAGTATTATTTAAGATCAACTCTATCTTGTATCTTCGAGATCAATTGGAATATAAGGATGAAGAAATTGCATATGTTGTGGATGTGCCAACTATTCTAGTCCCTATTTATTACCAAATTGGAAAAGAAAGAAATGCTAGAACTGATATTAAGATATCTTAATGTTGGTTTGTGTGTGTTAAAGAAAGGACGAATAAAATGAAGAAAATAAAAGCGTTATTTTCTGTATTATTATGTTTAATGATGATATGTGGTTACAGTGTAAACTATGTATCAGCAGATGATACAGAAATAGTAAATGAAACTTCTAGTGATATTACAACACCAGAAGAAGTTAATAATGAAAAAGAAGAAGAGAATGTAAAAACAGAAAATACTGAAACTACTAATTCAGAAGAGGAAACTCCAAAAACAGAGACAGCCTCTACTAAAGAAGTGCCTAGTGCGAAGGCAGCAGGTGTTACAGTAAACACTGATTCAGCCACTGTAATTGATTTATCACAAGTAGAGGGTGATATTTATATTGCCAGTGATGGATTACATACAGGAGGAACAGTAACCAATACTAATTTTGCAACATCTACTTATGCAGATGGTAGTTTAGTTGCAGATGTAAACTCACATGGTTATGAATTTACCGGATCAACTACTACTTCAAGAATATTAGTGGAAAAAGAGATTACAACTAACATTACATTAAATAATGCTACTATTAGTCTTTCAGGTTACGGTATATCTACACATTGTATCGAAACAAGTTATGCTGATGTAACTATTAATTTAGTGGGAACGAATCATTTAAATGTTGAATCTCAAACATGGGATAGTAGTTCTCAAAGATCTGGCTCAATCTGGAAAACAGGGAAAGCTGGAACAGGAAAACTTACAATTTGTGGATCTGGTTTTCTAGATGCAAGTGGACCAAGCAACAATTACCATACAGGAGGAATTATTGGAATTACTCTTTATGATGTTTATATTAAAGATTGCACGATTTCAGCATCAGCCAGTTATCACCAACCTGCAATAGGAGCTACATGTTGGGGTGGTAATGGCGCTGGAAATATAAATATTTCAAATGCTCATGTTACTGCAGTAGGAGGATATTGTTGTGCCGCTATCGGTGGTGGCTGGGGTGCCCCAGTTGATGGAATATATATTGATAATGGATCACAAGTAATCGCAACAGCTGGTCAAAATGGATCTGCTATTGGAAGTAGTTATGGCTATTATGGAAATGGTAATGTTTCAAATATTGTAATCACTGGTGGTAATACTAAAGTTACTGCTTATGGTTCAAAAGTAGGTAATTATCCTGGAATTGGAACTAGAAGTTCATCAACAGTTACTAATGTAACTGCAACTCCTGAAACAAACTATCAAGGGTATGTAAAATATGGTACAAGTGATACTGATTATTCATAT
The DNA here is from genome assembly GCA_028749475.1 of Thomasclavelia sp. Taxonomy (GTDB): domain Bacteria; phylum Bacillota_I; class Bacilli_A; order Erysipelotrichales; family Coprobacillaceae; genus JAQVWN01. Next base: position 151 of record JAQVWN010000039.1, on the reverse strand, counting down.
AGTACAGCTAACCCAAAGACACCATTCCCAACAAGTGAAGAATTTGGTACATATCTACAAAATGAAGCTGCAGATGGTAACCCAGTTTATTATACTCAAGTATACTTTGGGCCTTATAAAGATAATAATGATATCGATGAAAATGCTGAAA
>JAQVWN010000038.1 GCA_028749475.1 Thomasclavelia sp. | reverse complement strand
GTTCTTTAGATTCTACTGAACAAGGTCCAGCGATTAAAGCTAGGTGGTCTCCACCTACTTTAACTCCATCAACATCAATAATTGAGTCTTCTGGATGGAACGCTCTATTAGCTAGTTTGTATGGTTCTGAAACTTTCATGACCTTTTCAACTGCTGGATCTACTTCTAATGCATCAGCGTCAATAATTGTTGTGTCTCCAAGAACACCAATAATAGATTGACCAGTTCCAGTTACAACGTTTGTTTTAAGTCCTTTGTCTTTAACTAATTTTGATACCTTTTCAATATCATCTTTAGTTGCATTCATTTTCATTACAATAATCATTTTTCTTTTCTCCTTTTTTCTAGATATAAATAAAAAACCCTCATCCTGTTAAGGACGAGAGTTACTTCGTGTTACCACCTTAGTTTGTTTAAACATTACTATTTAAACCTTATCAAGTACGTATAATACTCTAACACTCTAACGGGTGTGACCGGAGGTACCTACTAATAATTCAGCACTCTACTCGAAGACGAATTCAGTATCATTTATTTCTCTCTTTTCCACCAGCCAAGAGATCTCTAGGCAAATATTTAATACTTACTAGTTCTTTTCATCGTATTTATATCTTTGTTTGAAATTATAATAACGATAAATTGTATACATGTCAACAATTTATCTATCTTTTTTTTCTACTTTACTCTCACAATAGGCACAACGATAGATTCTTTCTTTTTCATTGGCAAGATAAAAGATTTGATCTAAATGTGTTTCAACTGATGTAATACATCTTGGGTTTTTACACTTAGCGACATTAACTATTCGTTTAGGAAGTTTAAGTTTCTTTTTTTCTATTGTCTTTTTATCTTTAATAATACTTACTGTAATATTAGGATCAATATAGCCTAAAACATCTAAATCAATTTCATAATCATTATCGATTTTAATTATGTCTTTCCTTCCCATTTTATTACTTTTAACATTCATTATAATAGCCACTGAGCAATCTAATTCTTCTAATTTTAAAGCTTCAAAGACTTCCATCGCTTTACCCGCAGTAATATGATCTAATACTATTCCATTTACAATACTATCTATTTTCATAATCTTTGTACCTCATGATCTAATCCTAGCATAGTAAGAATTAATGCCATTCTAACATATCTTCCATTTTGAACTTGGGTAAAGTATTTAGCCCTTGGATCATCATCTACTTCTAAAGCTATTTCATTTACTCGTGGTAATGGATGCATAATTGTTAGATCATCTTTAGCATTTTCCAACTTCTTTAAATCTAAGATATATGTATCTTTAAGTCTGATATAGTCTTGTTCATTGAAGAATCTTTCTTTTTGAACTCTAGTCATATATATGATATCTAATTCATCTATTACATCTTCTATTTTTTCTACTTCTTTATAATCAAGATTTTTAGCTTCTAATAAATCTTGTTTTAAATACTCGGGAAGCATTAATTCTCTTGGAGCGATAAAGATAAATTTCATATTTGGATATCGCGCTAATGATTTAAGTAATGAATGAACTGTTCTTCCAAATTTTAAATCTCCACAAAATCCAATTGTTAGATTATCAAGTCTTCCTTTTTCTCTTTTAATAGTTAGTAAATCAGTTAATGTTTGAGTTGGGTGGTTATGACCACCATCTCCTGCATTTATTAAAGGGACTTTACACCTTTTTAAAGCAACTGTAGGTGCCCCCTCTTTAGGATGACGCATAGCGATAATATCGCTATAACAAGATACTGTCCAAATTGTATCGGTAACACTTTCTCCTTTTGTAGATGAAGAACTATTAGCATTAGAAAATCCTAATACTTTTCCTCCTAAAGAAAGCATTGCTGATTCAAAAGACAATCTTGTCCTTGTACTAGGTTCAAAAAATAATGTTGCTAGTATTTTGTTAGCACAAACATTTTGATATCTAGTTCTATCTTTAATAATATCATTAGCTAAATCAATTAAATCATCTATCTCTTTGGTTGATAAATCAATGGGATCAATTAAGTATTTCATTTAGGCCTCCTATTCAATTAACTATTATAGCATAATAAAAGATTGAATCTAGGTTAGATTCAATCTTGTGTTTTAACTGGTTCTATTGATAATGCCCCTAGTATTGTACCAACAATAGATACAACTACTGAAATAAGCAATACTTCATGAACTCCTAATGCATCAAGCATTACTCCGCCAACGAAACTAGCAATTACACCAGCAAGAGTCATCGCTAAAGTAACCATTGATTGTCCCTTAATTCGATCATTAATATTAATTTTCTCGTTAACATAATAAACAGATGCTGGAATAAATAAAGCATAAGCAAACATTTGGAATACTTGAGCAACATAAATTAGAGCAACGCTTGTGGCAAAGAAAGTTATTATATGTTTGACACAAAACATTACTAAAGAAATTTTAATAAGTAAAGCACAGTCAATTTTTTTAGCTATTTTAGTAAAGGCTGCCATTGTTGGTAATTCAAGCATTGCAGCAATAAATATGGCATTCCCCATATCTCCGCTAGTTCCATGAACATTGTCAATTATTTGAATAAAGAAATTATTAATAATTGTATGTGCAAAATATACACCGACAAAGCCTAATAAGAATAAAATAAATCTTTTATATTTAACACAAAACTCAGCAAGAGAAAGTTGAGGAGTATCTACTTCTTTAGCTTCATCTTCTTTTTCTAAAACACTATAGTTTCCAGTTTTTGGTAAAACATAGAATCTTAATAAAACCATTAACCCTACTGTAAAAATAACGTAGAACATTGGTAATAGATTTGGTGAATATATTTCTACTATATGTCCAAGTCCTAAGGAAGTGACTGCATATGCTACTGATCCAATTCCTCTTGCAACACCATAATTTATTTCAATTCCAAACTTTTCAAATATAAAAGCCAATGTATTTAATAATGGCATAAGAGAAAGCATCATTGCAAATATACAAGTAATAATTATAAAAATAACTGGTACATTTAATGGTAATAACCACATTATAAGTGATAACACAGTAACTACTAAGGCAAAACCACCAACTACTTTTCTTACATCTACTTTAGCATGATTATCTAAATAACTAGCTAATGTTGGTTGAACAATCATTCCTATGATATTAGCAACCGCAAGAACAATTCCAATCATGGAATTATTAAAACCTTTATCTAGTAAATAAACTGAAGCATAACCTGTCATTGAACATAATGCTGCAAAGTAAAAGACATTAACTCCAGTGTATTTAACATCTAACTCTAGTATCTTTTTCATATAGAACCTCCAAACATTATAATAACACATAAACCAAAATCAAATTATTATTTTCATAATTAGAAAAGAAAAACTTCACTAAAAGTGAAGTTAATTATTAATGGTACCGGCGGTGGGACTTGAACCCACACGGTATTGCTACCAACGGATTTTGAGTCCGCCTCGTCTACCAATTTCAACACGCCGGCATAATACTTCCATATTATAGCAAGACGATTATCTTCATTCAAGGAATAAAATGACTTAATGCCTAGCTACTAATATAAATGTATTTTTAGATTAAATAATGTATAATCTTTTTATGGAAAATATTTTTAAAGAGCGAATGAAAAATATTCTAAATGATGAATATGATGATTTTATTAATAGTTTAAATAAGGAAGCAGTTAAAGGATTTTATTTAAACCCTAAAAAAGATAATGTTTTAAAATACTTAGATTCTAGATATATTCATCCTTTAGATAATATAAATGATGGTTATAGTTTCGATTATGAAAAATACCCACTTGGTAAATCTCCTTTTTTTAATGCTGGCTTATACTATATTCAAGAGCCTAGCGCTATGAAAGTTAGTCATTTAATTGAATTTAATGAAGATGATTATGTCTTAGATATGTGTGCTGCTCCCGGTGGTAAAAGTTGTTATATTGCTAGTAAACTATCTAATAACGGTTTAATGATTTGCAATGATAGTGTTAAACTAAGGGCGAATATTTTAAGCAGTAATATTGAAAGATTTGGTCTTAATAATGCTATCGTTACTAACTATGATGCTACAAAATTAGATAATTATTTCAATAGTTTCTTTGATAAAATTATTTTAGATGCTCCTTGTAGTGGAGAAGGAATGTTTAGAAAACTTGATGAAGCAATTAATACTTGGTCGATAGAGAAGGTTAATGAATGTGCATATATTCAAAAACAATTAATTGATAGTGCTTATCAAATGCTTAAAAAAGATGGTATTTTAATATATTCAACTTGTACTTATTCATTAGAAGAAAATGAAAAACAAGTTGAATATATGGAAAGCCTTGGAATGGAAATAATTCCGATTAAACCTTTTAAAGGATCTAGTAGTGGAGTTAATGATAATCGGGTAATCCGGATATATCCTCATAAAAATAAAGGTGAAGGTCAGTTTATGGCCCTAGCTAAAAAAGTAAATGAAACTAATATTATTAAACCAAAAATTCTAAAGCCAAATGCTTCTAAAGAGCAGTATAGTTTAGTAAATAAATTCTATCAAGAAAATCTTAATATTGACCCTCCTGCTTATCTATATAATTCTAATAACCATATTTACGCAATCAACAATAATTTTCCTGATTTAAAAGGAATTAGAGTTGTTAGAAATGGTTTATATTTAGGTGAATGTAAAAAGAATCGTTTTGAGCCTTCATTATCTTTAGCGTTAACTTTAAAGAAAGAAGATGTTAAAAGATTTTACGAATATTCCAAAGATTCTAAAGAAATAAAAGATTATCTTAGTGGACTCACTTTAGTTGGTAGTGGAAATAAAGGATATGGAGTTATCTTTGTCGAAGAGTATCCACTTTCTTTCTTCAAGGAAAGTAATAATCAAATCAAGAATTTATATCCTAAGGGGCTTAGAAGATGAAAGTAAATAAAGTACTTAAAGAAGTTATTAAGAGACTAGACCAGTCTTTTTATAAAGAAGAGGGTTATCAACATCTAATTGGCACAGCCACTCTAATGGCTGAACATTGTGACAATCTTGATAAAGAATTATGTTATTGCATTGGTTTATTGCATGATATCAGTTTTTATGTGACTGGCATTAACGAAAATCATGCTTGTGATAGTGCTTTGATGGCAAAAGAAATATTAATCCAAATTGAAGATTTTAACGATAATGAAATCACAATCATTACCAACGCTATAAAAAATCATAGTCAAAAAGATATTAAGTCTAATGATGAATATAGTGAATTAATAAAAAAATATGATTTATATATTAAAAGGAATGTCTGCTAGTGCAGATGTAAAATAAAAGTAGACACACAAAAAAGATGAAATATCTTTAAAGTGTTTCTACTTTTTATTATGCTTAAATTAAGGAGATGATTAATGTGATTATAGGAAGACCAAAAGGTGGAAA
>JAQVWN010000008.1 GCA_028749475.1 Thomasclavelia sp. | reverse complement strand
CAAATCCTCAAGTTGTGAAGTTTTGGAATGACATAAAACAAAGAAAAAACCAAACTGAAATTATTCAGCTTGGTTTAGCATAAACATTTTATTTATTTTCCGTGTCTACTTGACAGGGATCGATTCATAATTTCACTTCTTTTTTTGTTTCTTTCAATTACTTATTTCATTGTAAATATAACTATTGAATGTTATAATATTTTAGATTTTAAACAAACTTTTTAAGAGGAGATTTATATGAAATATAAAAGAGTATTATTGAAGCTTAGTGGTGAGGCATTAGCTGGCGAAGATAAAACTGGAATTAATGCTGTTACTGTTACTAATATTGCTAAACAAATCAAGGATGCTAAAGATTTAGGTGTTGAAATTGCTATCGTATGTGGTGGTGGAAATATTTGGAGAGGTAAGATTGGTGCTGATATGGGCATGGATCGTTCAACTGCTGATTATATGGGAATGCTTGCTACTGTTATGAATGGTTTAGCCGTTCAAAACGCTTTAGAACAAATTGGTGTTCAAACAAGATTACTTTCTGCAATTGAAATGCGACAAGTTGCTGAACCATATATTAGAAGAAGGGCAGTTAGACATTTAGAAAAAGGAAGAATTGTAATATTTGGAGCTGGAACAGGTTCACCATTCTTTACAACAGATACTACTGCTGCACTTAGAGCTGCTGAAATTAATGCAGATGTTATCTTAATGGCTAAAAATGGTGTTGATGGTGTTTACTCTGCTGATCCTAAGATTGATAAGAGTGCAGTGAGATTTGATACTATTTCATATATGGATTTATTAAATAAAGATTTACAAGTAATGGATCAAACAGCTATTACTTTATGTAAAGATAATGACATTGATTTATGTGTTTTCAATATGCAAGAAGAAGGAAATATTGCTAAAGCTTGTAATGGAGACACAATCGGAACAACAATTTCAAGAGGTGATAAATAATGATAAACATGATTTTAGATGATACAAAAAAAAGAATGGAAAAAGCTATAGAATCTTTTAATAGAGAATTAGCTAATGTTCGTACAGGACGTGCTAATCCTAATATGTTAGATAACGTTTTAGTTAACTATTACGATACACCAACTCCAATTAATCAAGTTGCTGGTGTAAGCGTAGTTGAAGGAAGACAATTAGTTATTAAACCATATGATAAAAATACTTTAAAAGATATCGAACATGCTATTAATGAAGCTAATATTGGGTTAAACCCTCAAAATGAAGGTGAAATCATAAGAATTATGGTACCACCATTAACTGAAGAACGTCGTAAAGAATTCGCAAAAGACATTGGAAAATATGCTGAAAATGCAAAAATTGCTATTAGAAATATTCGTCGTGATGCTAATGATGAAATTAAGAAGGCAGATGTTAGCGAAGATGAAGTAAAAAGTGGTGAAGAGCAAGTTCAAAAAATTACTGATAAGTATGTAAAAGAAGTTGATGAACGTGCTAAAGAAAAAGAAACAGATATTATGACTGTATAGAATGAGTTCTGCTCATTCTATTTGCTTGTATAAAAGGAGAGTTATATGTTTAAAAAAGAAAAAGAAATTCAACTGGATATGAGTAATATTCCTGATCATATTGCCTTTATTATGGATGGAAATGGACGATGGGCAAAAAAGAGAAATATGCCTAGAACATATGGCCATCATGAAGGGACTAAAACAATTAGAGATATTGCTTTAGAGTGTAATAAAATAGGTGTTAAAGCTATGACCGTATATGCTTTTAGTACTGAAAACTACTCTCGCCCAGAAGATGAAGTTAATTTTCTTTTTAAACTTCCTATTGAATTCTTTAATTCTTATTTAAAGGAACTTATTGAAAACAACGTTAGAATTGAGCTAATTGGTCATCTTGATAGAACACCTAAACAAACTACTGATGTTATTAATGAAGCAATTAGACAAACAAAGGATAATACTGGAATGGTATTATGCTTTGCATTTGGATATGGTGGAAGAGATGAAATAGTTGCAGCGACTAAAGAAATTGTAAAAGATATTAATAATCATGAAATTACTATTAATGATATTGATGAATCTTATTTTGAATCAAAACTTATGTCAAATGACTTACCTGATATAGATTTAATGATTAGAACATCTGGTGAACAAAGAATAAGCAATTTTATGTTATGGAAATTGTCTTATAGTGAAATGATATTTACTGATACTTTGTGGCCTGATTTTAATAAAAGTGACTTATATACATGCATTGCTGAATATCAAAGTCGTAATAGAAGATATGGAGGATTAAAATAATGAAAACTAGAGTAATAACAGCACTAGTCTTAATAGCTATTGTTGTTCCTACAGTTATATTAGGAGGATATTATTTTAATGCTTTAATTGGAATAGTTACAGCTCTAGCAGGTTATGAATTATTAAAGATATTAATTCGACCTAAGGTAAATATAGCTTTTTATATTATTGTTGAGATATTTTTAATTTATTCAATATTCTTTGATCAAAATCAATTATTCATTAACTCATATCATTTATTTATTTTTCTTGCAGTTTTACTAGCATCTATGATTATTGATGAGTATTTTACTTTAGAAAGAGCTTGCTACACATTTACAATAGGTGCTTTAATTGCCTGTGGAATGCACGCTTTACTGGTAATAAGAAACTCTTATGGCTTAGAATACTTATTACTACTTGCTATAGTGACTTATGGATGTGACACAGGAGCATATTTTACAGGATATTTAATTGGTAAGCATAAATTAATTCCAAGATTATCTCCTAACAAAACTATTGAAGGTAGTATTGGAGGAATTATACTTGGTTCAATTGCCGGTTTATTCTTTGCTTACTTTACAAATATATTAGATAAGAATTTTATTATTGTTGTTACTATATTTATTTTAACAATTACAGGGCAATTTGGAGATCTTGTATTTAGTGCAATTAAAAGAGTATATGGAGTAAAAGATTATTCTAATCTTTTACCAGGACATGGTGGAATATTAGATAGAATAGATTCATTAGTATTTAATTCTTTAGTTATGGCTTTCTTTTTAATTATGGTGTAAAAAATGAAAAATATATGTGTACTTGGAATAACTGGGTCAATTGGAACTCAGACAGTAGATGTAGTTGTTAATAATCCTGAAGATTTTAAAATTGTTTCTCTTTCAGCCGGGCATAACATTACATTACTAAGAAAGATTATTAATCAAATAAAACCAGAAATAGTAGCTGTAATAGAAAAAGAAGATGCTGCAATATTATCTAAAGAATATCAAAATATTAAATTTGTTTATGGAGAAAAAGGACTAATAGAGGTTGCTTCATATGATAGTAATAATGTTGTTTTAAATGCAATAGTAGGCTTTGCAGGAATGAAGCCAACAATTGCTGCTATTAAAAAAGGAAAAGATATTGCTTTAGCTAATAAAGAGACACTTGTTGTGTGTGGTCAAATTATTACTGACTTAGTTAAAGAATATAATGTTAAATTATTACCTGTTGATAGTGAACATAGCGCTATATTTCAATCATTACAAGGAAATAAAAATAATAAAATCAGACGAATCATTCTAACTGCCAGTGGCGGTAGCTTTAGAAATAAAACTCTTGACGAACTTAAGGGAGTTACTGTAAAAGAAGCCTTAAATCATCCAAATTGGTCTATGGGTGCTAAAATCACTATTGATAGTGCTACTATGGTAAATAAAGGTTTAGAAATCATGGAAGCTAAGTGGTTATTTGATGTAGACTATGATCAAATAGAAGTGGTTATTCATCCTGAAAGTATTCTACATTCTGCGGTAGAATATGAAGATGGAGCAGTAATTGGTCAAATGGGAACGCCTGATATGCGTTTGCCTATCCAATATGCCTTAACTTATCCTAATAGACAAACTATTATTAATAGTGATAGATTAGATTTAACTAAAATAAGTCAATTAAATTTCATTAAACCAGATTTAAAAAGATTTGAAGCTTTAGATTTAGCTATTAAAGCTGGTAAAATAGGTGGAAGCATGCCATGTGTATTTAATGGTGCCAATGAACAAGCAAATTCATTATTTCTAAGTGGAGATATAGAGTTTTTAGATATAGTTTCTCTTATTAAAAAGACTATGAGTGCTCATAAACTTATTAAAGAACCTAGTTTAGAGAATTTGATTGAAGTAGATTTATGGGCTAAAGAATATGTAAAAGAAATTGTAGGAGGTTGTGATGCAAACAATAATTAATATATTAGTATTTTTTCTTATCTTAACGGTAATAATAGTAATTCATGAATTAGGACACTTTTTAACTGCTAAGTTTTTTGGTGTTTATTGTGCGGAATTTTCTATTGGAATGGGGCCGAAAATCTGGCATAAGAAAAAAGGTGAAACAGATTATCAAATTAGATGTTTACCTATTGGTGGATTTGTAGCAATGGCTGGAGAAGCCGACCAAGAAGATAATGAATTAATGAAAGATGTCCCTTACGAAAGAACTTTAAAAGGTATTAAGACTTGGAAGAAATGTATTATTATGTTGGCTGGTGTTTTTATGAATTTCGTATTAGCTATAATACTTCTAATCGGAGTATATTCGTTTACTCCAATGCCAACTAATTCTAATACTATTGGTACAGTACAAGAAAACTCTTATGCTCAAAAGGCAGGAGTTAAGGATGGCGACACTATTACAGCTGTTACATTTAATAACAAAACTACAAAAGTAAATTCATTTACTGATATTCATAATGCTTTAACACAAGATAGCCTTAGCACTAAGGACAAAACAATTAAAATAACTGTAACAATCAAAAGAAACAATAAATCTTTAAACAAAGATGTAACTGTAAAATATAGTAAAACTAACGCAAGTTATTTAATGGGGATTACAGCATCTACTAAACGTCTAAGTTTTGGCGAAGCAATTAGCCATGGGATATCTCAGTTTTGGTACTATGCAACTGTTATATTTGCAACGTTAGGTAAACTAATTACAGATTCAGCAAATACTGTTAAACAGTTATCTGGACCAGTTGGTATTTACAATGTAACTGCTCAAGTTACTGAAAGTGGTTCTATTGGTACATTACTAAATCTAACAGCTTTATTGTCAGCTAATATCGGAATGTTTAATTTGATTCCTATTCCTGGACTAGACGGTGCTCAAGTTCTATTTGCTTTAGCAGAAAGAATTGTAGGTAGAGAAATTTCAATTAAAGTTAAATATGTTCTTCAACTAGTTGGTTTAGCATTAGTATTTGGCTTAATGATATATGTAACATTTAATGATATAACAAAATTATTCTAAAAGGAGAGGTTAATATGGATCAATTTAAAATACTACTTAAAAACTTTAAACTTATAGATAAAGATATCTTTAATAATATCTCTTTAAAAGAAGTTGTTGTTAAAGACGATAAAACATATGTTTTTAAGCTAGTTAGTGATTCAGTTATCCCTTTAGAAGCTTATCTTGAATTAAATGCTGCTAAAGTAAACTTTCCTTATAATACTATAATTGAGCTTCATCATAATCTTACTGATGATGAAGCTGCTTTAAATGATTATAAAAAATACGTTTTAAATAATCTCCAAAAGGAATTAGCTTTTACATCTAATATTTCATTAAATGATATTCATTGTGGTAATGAAATAACAATAAATGTAATAAATCCTATTCAGTTTGATTTATGTCAACAACATTTAAATACATTTATAAAACAATTTAATAATGTTGGTTTATCAAATAAAGTAAAATTTGTCGTAAACGATGATGATTCTTATGAAGAATTAGAAAATAGTATGTTAGAAATAGAAGATGTTCAAATTGAAAAAGTTGAACTTCCAAAAAATAATGGGAATTATAATAGTTTTAATAATAACAATAATTATTCGAATTATAATCGCTTTAAAAAGTCTGATGCTACTAAAGTTAAATTAGAGGATGTGGACCAACAAACTAATTTAAATAGTGCTATTGTTGAAGGTTTTATCTTTAAGGTTGATGACTTAAGAAAAATAAAAGGGGATAAACATATTCAAACTTTTTATTTAACTGACTACACTAATTCAATTAGAGTTACAAGATTTGAAAACAAAGCTAATACTCTTGATGATATGAATGCAATTAAAAAAGGTAATTGCTGGGTAAGGGTTTTAGGTAGCATCACAGATGATAGTTACGCTAAAGAAGTAACTATGAAGGCTAGAAGTGTAGAAATAATACCAAGTAAATATAAACGAGAAGATACTGCCTCAGAGAAAAGGGTTGAACTTCATACTCACTCTAAAATGACTGCTATGGATGGTATTGCCAATGTTTCTGATTATGTTAAAAGAGCAGCAGAGTGGGGACATAAAGCAGTAGCTATTACAGATCGAGGAAATGTCCAAGGATTCCCTGAAGCACAACTTTCTTCCAGCAAACTTGATATCAAAATGATTTATGGAATGGAAATGAATGTTGTTGATCCTGATACGACAATTGTTACAAATGAAAAAGATATGCCATTACTTGATTCTACTTATGTTTCTTTCGACTTAGAAACAACAGGATTGTCTTTTTATCATGACAGAATAATTGAATTTGGAGCTGTTAAAATTAAAAGTGGACAGGTAATTGATCGAATGCAAACATTCATCAATCCTGAATTATCTATTAGTGAACATATCACTAATCTTACTAATATTAGTAATGATGATGTAGATGGTGCACCAACCTTTAAGGAAATATATAAAGATATTCTAAAATTCTTTGATGATTGTATTTTAGTTGCTCATAATGCAAAATTTGATATAGGTTTTTTAAATATGAATTTAGCTAGAATAGGAGAAAACAAAATAGAGAATCCAATTATTGATACTCTTCCTTTTTCTCACGCTATAATTGAAAAGCCATTAAAATCATATAACTTAGGTTCGGTGTGTCGTTATTATCACACTCCTTATTCTAAAGATGTTGCTCATAGAGCTGATTATGATGCTGAAGTATTATCTAATGCTTTAAACATGATGATTCATGATATGGCCAATAAAGACCTATTTAGCTTATTAGATATTAATAAATTACCTTTAACAGATACTTATAAATATCCAATTCCATATCACTGTAATTGCTTGGTAATGAACCAAGTTGGATTAAAAAACCTATTTAGATTAGTATCTGAGTCTTCTACGAAGTATTTCTATCGAGAAGCGAGAATACCTAAAGAATTGTTAGAAAAATATCATGAAGGATTACTTTATGGATCTGGTTGCTATAATTCAGATGTATTTCAAGCAGCTTTATATGATACAGATGAAAAAATAGATGAATTAATTCAATTTTATGATTATATTGAAATCCAACCATTAGAAGATTATGTTCATTTAATTGATAGCGGTAAAATGAGAGACTTTGATAATATTATAGTTTCTATAAAAAGACTAATTAAAGCAGCTAAGAAATATAATAAAATTATAGTTGCGACAAGTGACTGTCACTTCTTAGATCCAAAAGATAAAGTATATCATGATGTATATATTTTAAATCTAAATATAGGCATAGGAGGGACTTCACATCCATTAGCTAATAGATCAAATCCTGATGCCAGAACTCCTAATTCTTATTTTAGAAGTACAAATGAAATGTTGGAATGCTATCCGTATTTAGATGAACAAGAAACATATGAAATCGTAGTTACTAATACCAACAAAATTGCTGATATGATTGATAATGTTAAAGTTATTCATAGTAAATTGTATCCTCCAAAAATCGAAGGTGCAGATGAAAAACTAACTAAAATATGTCATGAAACTGCTAAAAAAATGTATGGTGATCCCGTACCTGAAATCGTACAACAAAGATTAGACAAAGAATTATCAAATATTATAAAACATGGTTTTGGAGTTATTTATTATATTGCTCATAAACTTGTTAAAAAGAGTAACGATGATGGATATGTAGTAGGGTCTAGAGGATCTGTAGGTTCATCTTTTGTAGCTACTATGGCTGGTATTACCGAGGTTAATCCGTTACCTCCTCATTATCGTTGTCCTAAATGTGGACATAATGAGTTCCTTGAAGAAGGTGTTATCGAAGATGGTTATGATTTAGAGAGTAAAGTATGTCCTGTTTGCGGTAGTCAAATGCTTGGTGACGGGCACAATATTCCGTTCGAAACCTTCCTTGGCTTTAATGGTGATAAAGTTCCCGATATTGATCTTAACTTCTCAGGAGAATATCAATCTACAGCTCATAACTTCTGTAAAGAAATATTTGGTGAAGAAAGAGCTTATCGGGCCGGTACAATTTTAACTGTAGCTGATAAAACTGCTTATGGTTATGCTCAAGGTTACTTTGAAAGACTTGGCAAAGATGAAACTGTTAGAAAAGCCGAATTAGAACGAATAGCAACAGGAATAGCTGGTGTCAAACGTTCAACAGGTGCTCATGCAGGTGGAGTTATTGTTATTCCTTCTGATTTAGAAGTATATGATTTTACTCCTTATCAATTTCCAGCTGATGATATGCAATCATCTTGGAAGACAACACATTTTGACTTCCATGCTATTCATGATAATGTCTTAAAATTTGATATTCTTGGTCATGACGATCCAACTGTCACAAGAGAACTTCAAGATTTAACTGGTGTTGATCCTAAAACAATTCCAACAAATGATAAAAAGGTCATGAGTATATTTACTTCACCAAAAGAATTAGGTTGTGATTTAAGTATAATTAATGTTAAAAATGGAGCCCTTGGTTTACCGGAATTTGGAACTGAATTCGTTAGAGGAATGTTGGATGCAACTAGTCCCAAATGCTTTAATGATTTGGTTATTATATCTGGTTTGTCTCATGGTACTGATGTATATCTAGGTAATGCGGAAACATTAATTAAAAATGGAACTTGTACATTATCTGAAGTAATTGGGTGTCGTGATGATATTATGGTAAGATTAATTGAAATGGGACTACCTAATAAAGATGCTTTTGATATTATGGAATGTGTACGTAAAGGTAAATCACCAGAAGTATTTCCAAAGAAAAACTATGAAGAACTAATGAAAAAACATGATGTTCCTCAATGGTATATCGATTCATGTAAAAAGATTAAATACATGTTCCCAAAAGCTCATGCTGTGGCTTACGTATTATCTGCTATTCGTATTTCTTGGTGGAAAGTATACTATCCAAGAGAATATTATGCTGTTTTCTTTACCATTAGAGCTAAGAATTATAATATTCAAATAATTACGAGTGGTAAAGCAAGATTACTTAGCGAAGTAAAAGAATTAATCAAACTTCAACAAGAGCTTGGCAGATTACCAGCTAAAGAAGCGAATTTAAAAAATATATATAGTATCTGTATTGAAATGATTGAAAGAGGATATCACTTTAACAAAATCTCACTTGAGAAATCACATGCAACTAAATTTATTTTAGATCCAGATGATGATAAAGGAATATTACCACCATTTACTTCTATTGATTCATTAGGAGAATCAGTTGCTAATAGTGTTATTGATGCCCGTATTCAACAACCATTCTTATCTGTAGAAGATGTAACAAAAAGAACAAGATTAACTAAGAATCAAATAGAAATATTAAATCAAATGGGTGTATTTGAAGGAATGCAATCTGAAAATCAAATATCGTTATTTTAATTGATTTAATCATTACTTTATGCTATATTGTTTATAGTTTCAAATAAATAAGAAACGAGTGGGGCAACCCACTCGTTTAATTTTGAAATTTGGAGGTGGATAAATGGACTTAGAAAATATTAAAAACATTGTAATGCCATGTATTGAATCAAATGATTGTTTTTTATATGACATTGAATATGTAAATGAAAAAAATGAATGGTACTTAAGAATATATATTGATAAAAATGAAGGCCATTTAGACATGGATACTTGTGTTTTAGTCTCACAAGCAATAAGTGAAGAATTAGATCGTACGGATCCAATAAAGGATGAGTATTATCTAGAAGTATCTTCTCCGGGAGCTGAAGCTCCACTAAAAGACTTTGAACAAGTAAAGAGTTCGATTGGTAAATATGTTTATGCAACTTTTAAGAATCCTACAAATGGCCTTGATGCAGTTGAAGGATTTATAAAAGAAATAAACGACCAAGATATATTATTTGAATACAAAGTAAAAAATATTACAAAGAAAATCACTATTAATTATGAAAATATTAAATTCATTAGATTAGCTGTAAAATTTTAGGAGGATTAATAATGGCTAAGGAAAAATTTATTGATGTATTAGATGCATTATGTGAAGAAAAAGGAATAGATAGAGAAACATTCTTAGAAATGTTAAAAGAATCTATCGCCAAATCTTATAAGAAAACTTATTTAGATGGTGAAGGTGAAGTAAGAGTTGAAATCAATGAAAAGACTGGTAAATTCAAGTTATTCGAATTACGTACTGTCGTTGATGATGTTGAAAATGAAAATGAACAACTTTCACTAGAAGAAGCTCAAGAAATCAAAAAGAAATATAAATTAGGGGATGTAGTTGAAACAGAAGCTGATGTTAATCACATTAGTAGATTAGCAGCTATTCAAACTAAACAATTATTTCGTCAAAAGATTAGAGAAACTGAAAAAGAAGCTTTATACAATGAATTTGCTGACAAACAAGATGAAATTGTTACAGGTATAGTAGATCGAGTTGAAGATAAATTTGCAATTGTAAATATTGGTAAAACTGGAGCTTTCCTTGCTGGTAATCAAATGATTCCTGGTGAAAAACTTACTGAAGGTGAGCATTTAAAAGTATATGTATCAGAAGTTGATAAAGGAACTAAAGGTACACATATTGTTGTTACAAGAACTAATCCTGGTTTTGTAAAAAGATTATTCGAAATTGAAGTGCCTGAAGTTTACGATGGAACTGTTGAAATTAAATCCGTTGCTAGAGAACCTGGTGATAGAAGTAAAATAGCCGTTTATTCTTCTAATGAAAATGTTGATGCTAGAGGTGCTTGTATTGGGCAAAAAGGCGCTCGTGTAAGAAATGTTGTTGATGAACTTAATGGAGAAATGATTGACGTAATCGAATATTCATCTGATCCAATTGTTTATATTTCTAATGCTTTAAGTCCTTCTGATGTTGAATTAGTTGATTTAGATAAAGAAAAGAAAGCTGCTTTAGTAGTAGTTCCTGATGATCAATTATCTCTTGCAATTGGTAAAAAAGGACAAAATGCTCGTTTAGCAGTTAAACTTACTGGATGGAATATCGATATTAAATCAGTAACTGAAGCTAAAGAACAAGGAATTGATATTGATGCTAAACTTAATGAACAAGAAGTTAAAGAAGAAATTCCTGTAGATAATGACTTTGAAGAATCATTTGCTAAAGAAATGATTGATGAACAACCTCAAAATGATGAAGAATTAATGGAGGAATTCAAAGCTGGTTTAGAAAAAGAATTTGCTAAGGAAGACACTAATAAACCTACTGTTGAAGATGACGAAGATGATCAACCAATATCTGGTTCATTAGCTGCAGTTGAAGCAGAAGAAAAGAACACTGAAGTTAAAGAAACTGAATCTGTAGAAGAAGTTGAAGAAGATACTGATTCTAAAGAAATAGAAGAAACAGAAGAAACTGTCGAATCTGATGAATCTAATGAAGAGTTTGAAGATTTTGAAGATGAAGAAGACGAAGAATACGATTCAAAATACGATGAAGATATCGATTATGATGAATATGATAAGTATTACGATGAAGACTAAGGAGGTCCTTTATGAAAAAAGTACCTTTAAGAAAATGTATTGCAACTAAAGAACAATTACCTAAAAAAGAACTAATAAGAATTGTAAGAAATAAAAATGGTGAAGTTAACGTCGATCCAACTGGCAAATTAAATGGACGTGGTGCATATTTAAAACGTTCTAAAAAAGCTTTAGAAATTGCTAAAAAGGGTAAACTTTTAGATAGAGCTTTAAAAACTACTATTAGTGATGATGTCTATTTAGAAATTGAAAAATATATTAATGAATAAAGATATCTTAAATTTACTTGGTTTATGTTCTAGAAGTGGTAATATTGCTACAGGAGATATTCTTATAAAGAATATTCGGAAACGTAGTGTCTATTTTGTAATTATTGCTAGTGATGCTAGTGAAAATACAAAAAAGAAAATAAGTGATAAATGTAAATTTTATAATATAAATTATATTATTGAAGGAACAAGTTTTGAACTATCAAAAGCTATTGGAAAAGAAAATCGAATGGCTGTTGGTATTACAAATAGAGGGTTTACAAAGAAATTAAAAGAAAAGATAGGAGGGTGATTATATGGCAAAACAAAATAAAAATGGTCATAACAATAAGAAAAAACAACTTAAATCTAACTTTGAAGATGTTAAGAAAAAAGATGTAGATCAAGGTGATGGTATTATTCGTTATGAAGAAAACGTAACTGTTGGTGAACTAGCCGAAAAACTAGGTCAAACTCCTGCCAATGTAATCAAAGTATTATTCTTACTTGGAACTATGGTAACGATAAATTCACCGTTAAATGATGAACAAGTAGAATTAATATGTTTGGAATACAATAAAGAATGTGAAAAAGTTCAAGTTGTAGATGAAGTAAATTTTGAAAACTTAGAAGTTGTTGACGATGAAGCTGATTTAGTTCCTCGTTCACCTGTAGTAACAATCATGGGGCATGTTGACCATGGTAAAACTACACTATTAGATACCATTAGAAAATCTGATGTTGTTGAAGATGAATTCGGTGGTATTACTCAACATATTGGTGCATACCAAGTTGAAGTAAAGGGTAAAAAGATTACATTTTTAGATACACCAGGTCATGAAGCATTTACCGCAATGCGTTCTCGTGGAGCTCAAATAACTGATATTGTTATCATTGTAGTTGCTGCTGATGATGGTGTTATGCCTCAAACTAAAGAAGCTATTGACCATGCTAAAGCTGCTGGTGTACCTATAATTGTAGCTGTTAATAAAATTGACAAAGAAGGTGCAAATCCTGACCAAATTAAGACAGAAATGTCTGATGAAGGTTTAATGCCCGAAGATTGGGGTGGAGATACTGTATATTGTGAAATCTCTGCTAAAAAGAAAATTGGAATTGATGAATTACTAGAAACTATTTTAGTCGTTGCTGAAATGCAAGATTTAAAAGCAAATCCTAATAGACTTGCTTATGGTACTGTAATTGAAGGTAAACTAGATAAGGGTAGAGGACCAGTTGCAACATTACTTGTTGAAAATGGAACTTTAAGATCTGGTGATCCAATTGTAGTTGGTTCAACATTTGGTCGTGTTAGACAAATGATAAATGACCGTTTTAAAGTTATTAAAGAAGCTTTACCTTCAACACCTGTAGAAATTACTGGTTTAAATGATGTCCCTGAAGCAGGGGATAAGTTTATGGTTTTTGAATCAGAAAAAATTGCTAGAAGTGTTGGAGAAGCTCGTGCTAAAACAAAAAAAGAAAAAGAATTAAAATCTGGGGCTGCTATGTCTTTAGACGATTTATATTCTCAAATAAAAGAGGGTAATATTGTTGATTTGAATATTATCGTTAAAGCTGATGTCCAAGGTACAGCTGAAGCTGTTAAAGCTTCATTAGAAAAAATTGAAGTTGATGGGGCTAGAGTTAATGTAATTCGTAGTTCAGTTGGAGGAATAACTGAATCTGATGTTTTACTTGCTAGTGCATCAAATGCTATTATTTATGGTTTCAATGTACGTCCTACAGCTAAGGTAAGATCTAAAGCCGAAGAAGAAGGAGTTGAGATTAGACTTCATAATATTATCTATAAGATGGTAGAAGAAATCGAAACTGCTATGAAAGGAATGCTGGCTCCTGAATTTGAGGAAGTCGTTACTGGACAAGCTGAAATCAGACAAATTATTAAAGTATCTAAAGTAGGTAATATTGCTGGATGTTATGTTACTGATGGTTCTATTAAACGAAATTGTGGTGTTAGAATTATTCGTGATGGAATTGTTGTATACGAAGGTAAACTTGGTTCTTTAAAACGATTCCAAGATGATGCTAAAGAAGTTCAATCTGGATTTGAATGTGGACTTAGTATCGAAAACTTTAATGACATTAAAGTCGGTGATATTGTTGAAGGATACATAATGGAAGAAGTACCTGTAAAATAAGGAGACATATATGTCAGTAAAAGTAGATAGAATGAATACTCTTATATTAAGAGATTTATCTTTGATACTTCAAAATGATGTTCGTAATAAAGATTTAAAGTTTTGTACCATTACAAATGTTAAAACTACTAATGACTTATCAATAAGTAAAGTATATGTTACTTTTATTGGTAAGGATTATGATACGAGAAGAGGAATTGAAGCATTAGAAAAATCAAAAGGATTTTTAAGAACTCTTCTTTCTAAGAAATTGAAAATAAGAAAAGTTCCTGAACTTCAATTTATTGAAGATACTTCATTAGAATACGGAAATCATATTGAAGATTTAATTAAAGAAATACATGCAAAGGAAGACAATAAATAATTGTCTCCCTTTTTGTTTATGTCTAGACATGTTATAATATACGCATGGAGGTATAACAATGAAAAAATGTATTATAAATGGAAAAGTTATTCTTCATGATGGCATTGTAGAAAAGAATGTCTATATTGAAGATGGAATTATCAGTGAAATTAGTAATAGAGAACCAAAAGAAGAAGAAATAATTGATATTAAAGGTGATTATTTAAGCCCTGGATTTATCGAAATGCATAGTCACGGTAGGGGTGGTAGTGATTCAATGTATGCTACATTAAAGGATTTAAATATTATTACTTCTAATACTATTAAAACTGGAGTCACATCTTTGTTACCAACAACTATGACAATGGGTAAAGATGAAACAAAAAAAGCTATTCAAAATATAGCTGATAACAAAGACAAAGTAGAAGGTAGTAAAATAATCGGTATTCATATGGAAGGACCTTTTATTAATGCAAAACATAAAGGGGCTCAACCAGAAGAATATATATTAGAACCTTCTATTGATGATTTTGAATATATGGTAAATAATCATACCAGTTTAATAAAAAAGATTACTATCGCGCCTGAAATGGGTGATTCAGCTACTTTTATAAATGAAATGACAAAAAGAAAAATAGTTGTGTCAATTGGGCATACTGATGCTTCTTATGAAGAAGCAATGAAGAGTTTTAAAGATGGGATAACTTCTGGTACCCACACATATAATGCGATGACAGGCTTAAATCATCGTTCTCCTGGTTGTGTTGGGGCTATTATGGATAATAATGAGGTATTCGCTGAACTTATTTTAGACGGAATACATGTTAGTTTCCCTGCAGCAAGAATACTTTTAAGGAATAAAGGACTTGATCATCTATGCTTAATTACTGACTCAATGGAAGCAGCTAGTTTAGAAGATGGAAAATATCAACTTGGTGGACAAGATGTATATGTTAAAGATAATTCTGCTAGACTTGCAGATGGTACTTTAGCAGGTAGTGTTTTATCAATGAATAGAGCAGTACTCAACGCATTTCAAAATTTAGGCATAACTTTAAATGAAGCAGTTAATTTAGCGAGCTATAATCCTGCAAAATGTTTACATTTAAACAATGTTGGTGAGATTGCTGTTAACAAACTAGCTGATTTAGTAGTATTAGACAGAGATTTAAATGTTAAAGAAGTCTATATAGAAGGTATGAGGAAAATATAATGATTTTATTAGAAAATGACTTTTTAAAAGTAAATATTAATCCTGTTGGAGCCGAAATTCATTCTATTATTGGTAAAAAAGATGAAATTAATTATATGTGGAAACAAGATCCATCTCAATGGGCTCATAGTGCACCAATTCTATTTCCAATTGTAGGTGCGTTAAGAAACGGTGAATGTAAAATTGATAATATAACTTACAAAATGAATCAACACGGCTTTTCAAGAAATAGTACTTATACAGCTTTACATATGAAAAAAGACAGTGTGGAATTAGAATTAAAGAGTAATGATGAAATCAAACAAATGTATCCTTACATATTTGATTTAAATGTACATTATTACTTGGTAGAGAATATGCTTCACTGCGATTTATATGTTAAAAATATTGATAAAAATGATATATATTTTCAAATTGGAGGACATCCTGCCTTTAGTTGTCCTTTTCAAGAAGGCGAAGATGTAAATAGTTATTATTTAGAATTCGAAAACAAAGAAACTTGCTCTCAAAAAATAATTGATATTGCTAAGGCTGGTATGTCTCATACTGAAGTTCCTTTCTTTGATAATGAAAATCGTTTCTTTGTAAGACAAGCGTTATTTAACAATGATGCCATTGTATTAAAAGATTTAAAATCTAAATGTGTGACACTTAAAAGTTTAGACAATGATAAATCATTAAAATTCCATTTTAATAATTTTAAATACTTAGGTATTTGGACTGCGAAACATGTTGGTGGATTACTTGCAATTGAACCATGGGTAGGGCATTCTGATTACACTGATTTTGAAGGTGATTTCAAAGATAAAGAAGGAATAGTTAATTTAAAACCTAATGAAGTATTTAAATGTGATTTTGCAATCGAAATTAATCAATAAAATAGGATACATATCCTATTTTTTTTATATTTTATGTTATAATCAGCACTAGGGTGATGTGTTATGAAGAAGTTATTTATTATTTTAACAACTATATTGATTATTTTTTCTTCTGGATGTGAGAAAAGCAGTAAAAATAGTACTACGTCTAAAGAAGAAAAGATATACGACTCTTATATTGAAAAAATGAATTCTCGAAAAGAATTTGAGGAAACAACTGATGATTTTAATATTAAACTCATAACTAATAAACTCAAAGCAAAAAAAGTAAGATACGATATAGTTATTGATTCACCTAAAATAGAAATGTTAGATATTCAAGCCATTGCTATGGTTAATGGTTCTAATGATGAAAATTATCCTTCTATTGGCATTTTGGAATCTAATAAATATAGTTTGAAACCAGGCGTTATAGATAAAGCAAATAATATTTATAAAGGTGTTAATCTTTCTGGAATTACAAAAGAAGCTAATATTAGTATTATCTTATTTATAAAATACACTAGTAACAACAAATCATTTGAAAGGTACTTTAAATTAAATGCAAATTAGATTAGATAAATATCTTTCTAAATATGGTCTAGGAAGTAGAAAAGATGTAAAAAAAATAATAAAAAAGAAATTGGTTAAAGTTAATAATGATATTATTATTAAAGATAATTATAAGTTAGATACTAACATCGACAAAGTGTATCTTAACGATGAATTGATTGCATTTAAAGAATTCGTATATTTAATGCTTAATAAACCAAAAGATGTCGTTTGTGCTACAAAAGATAACGCTCATGATACGGTGATTGATCTTATCCAAGATTATGATAATTATGATTTATTTCCTGTCGGAAGATTAGATAAAGATACAGAGGGGTTATTAATACTTACCAACGATGGTGAGTTTGCTCATAATTTACTGGCACCCAAAAGACATCATTCAAAAATTTATAAAGCTATAGTTGATGGAAAAATAAACAATGAAGATATTGAAGTGTTCAAAAAAGGAATTATTTTAGATGGTAAATTAACCCAAAGTAGTAACCTAACCGTTTTATCTAATGAGGATGATAGTTCAATTGTTGAAGTGGAAATATTTGAAGGCAAATTTCATCAGATTAAAAGAATGTTTCATTATATTGGTAAGGAAGTTTTATATTTAAAAAGAATTAGTATTAAGGGACTTAATTTAGATGAGAATTTATCCCTTGGTGAATATAGAGAATTAACAGAACAAGAATTAGAATTATTAAAGAAAGATTTGTAGGTAATAAAGATGAGATTAAGAAATAATCCCCAAGCGTATGACATATTAAAAGAAAATGAAGGACTAGTTATAAATAATCCTTTAGAATATAAAGATGATATTAATAAAATATTTGGAAACAATAATCCAATATATATTGAGGTCGGAATGGGTAAAGGTGATTTTATATATGAAAATGCTTTAAAATATCCAAATATAAACTTCATTGGAATTGAAAAGTATTCTAGTGTTTTAGCTGCTGCTATAAACAAAATGAAAAATAGAAATAATGAAATACCAACTAATCTTCGAATTATTCATTTCGATGCAATAACCCTAAAAGATTTATTTAGTAAAAATAGTATTGATAAAATTTATTTAAACTTTTCAGATCCATGGCCTAAAACTAGACATGCCAAGAGAAGACTTACTTCTAAAAATTTCTTAGATATTTATAGAGAGATTCTTAAAGAAGGTGAAAAAATTGAATTTAAAACTGATAATCGAGGATTATTTGAATATTCATTGCTTTCAATCAATGAGTATCCAATGAATTTAGAGAATGTTAGTCTAGATCTTCATAATTCAGAAGAAAATGAAGATAATATTCAAACTGAATATGAAAGAAAATTTTCAAAAAATGGACCAATTTATAAAATGATAATATCTTACCCTAAATAATTTGTTATAATTGTTTAGGCTTATTGGGATATGGTCAAGCGGTAAGACGGTAGATTCTGGCTCTGCAATCCCTGGTTCGATCCCAGGTATCCCAGCCATTTAAAGGAGAAAAATATGGAAACATTAGATAGTATAAATACAAAAGATAAATATTTGGATGCAATTAAAACTAAAAGCATTTTAATTTTTAGTGCTGATTGGTGTCCTGATTGTATGTTTTTAAAACAATTTATTAATGAGATAATTAATAACAATCAACAATATGATTTTTATTATGTAAATAGGGATGATATGATAGATTTATGTAAAGAATTAGATGTTTTTGGAATACCTTCTTTTATTGCATACGATAATTCAAAGGAACTTGGAAGGTTTGTGTCTAAGAATCGGAAAACAAAAGAAGAAATTCAAAAATTTATTGATAGTTTAGGAGATTAAAAT
The DNA here is from genome assembly GCA_028749475.1 of Thomasclavelia sp. Lineage (GTDB taxonomy): Bacteria > Bacillota_I > Bacilli_A > Erysipelotrichales > Coprobacillaceae > JAQVWN01. The sequence goes on along the minus strand of JAQVWN010000008.1, from coordinate 61,800 downwards.
GAGTAAGATTTTGTTACATGGATTTTATAATAAACCTAATATAGGTGATATATTGTTAATAAGACTTGGAGAAGGTAGTACTGATTCTTATGATAAAAATGGTGATTTAGTTACTCTATATAATGATAAGCATCAAATTATTGGTTATAATGTTTTAAACGCCTCAAATTATTTTAATAATTTAGTAAATGGGTTAGTTACTATTGATGAAAGTTTTCTTAGTGATTTAAATTCAATTATTAAAGAAAAAATAAATCTTGAAGATTTAGACATGGACAAAAAATTCATTGTTGGACATGTTGATAGTATGAAAGTTCATCCTGATAGTGATCATATGCATATATGTGATATTAACATTGGAAAAGAAAATAATTTGAATATAGTTTGCGGTGCTCCAAATATCGAAGAAGGACAAAAAGTAGTAGTGGCTACAGTTGGTGCAGTTATGCCTTCTGGACTTATAATTAAGCCATCTAAACTAAGAGGCGTTGATTCAGCTGGAATGATTTGTTCAGCTAGAGAATTAAATTTACCTAACGCACCTTTAAAAAGAGGAATATTAGTTTTAGATGATAAATATAAAATAGGGGATTCATTTTTTTAAGAGAGGAGATTGTATATGAAAATCAAAGATTTAATCAAAAAGTTTGAAGATGATGATGACGATGAAGAATATCATGAAAATATTGATCCAGTTTTAGAACAAAGACGTAAAGAAAAGTTTAGTGCACCTTTTTATAATGATGAATTTGAAGTTGTTCAAGAAAAAATCGATGCTCAACAAATAGATTTACAAGATGAAGAAGTTGAACATTCAATTGAAGAACCAACTTTTACTAAAATAGACTCTAAAGAAATAAAAAAACCAATTTCTAAAAAACCAGAAGAAAAAGAAGAGAAAAAGGCTCCTGCTTATCGCTTTAGTGAAGTAATTTCTCCTATTAGTGGTTATAATAAAACGTCTACCTATAAGAATAATTCAACAAATCGTAAAACTATAGTCAAAAAGAAGTATGAAAATAGTTTGGTTCCTGTAATTAGTCCTTATTATGGAAATTTTGATAATGAAGAAATAGTTGAAACTAGTTCTAAACTAACAAATATTAAAGATGTTAAGGTTGATGATGATATTGATAGTACTAAAGAAATTCCGACAGTAGAAGATAATCTTAGAAATATTTCAAAACTTGTTTCAGATGAACAAGATGAATTAAAGATTATTGAAGAAAGAACTGGCGAATTCAAACTTGATATCAATAATAAAAAAGATGATACAGATAAAGAACTTATTGATGAAATTGATGATAATATGACTCTTGATGAATTAATGAATTTGTATGAAAAGAAGTTTAAAGATTAATGATTAAAGGTATTGGTGTTGATATCTGTAATTATACAAGATTTAAAGATCTTGAACATTTAGCTGCAAAAATTTTAACTCAAAAAGAGTTATCTATATTCCTTGAAAAAAAGACTCTTCAACAACAAAAAGAGTTTCTAGGTGGCCGATTTGCTGGTAAAGAGGCCTATATTAAAGCTTTTCAAGGTAATATAGATTTTAAAAAAATAGAAATCTTAAATAAAGAAGACGGTTCACCTTATTTAAATGATGATAAGGCTAAGATTTCAATCTCTCATGAAAAAGAATACGCAATTGCATTTGTGATAATTGAAGACTAAGGTCTTCTTTTTTTATTTTAAAAAAAAGAAGAAAAACGACAAATAATTTAATATATACCTAAAAAAAACAGAATTGTAAAGTGTATTTCAAAATAAGAAAAAACACACATTTTTATTTTATTTTATGTATTATATAAGTACATTTAAGGACGAATGTAAATATTATTTGGAGGAATGAACATGATTAATGAGGTTATTTTAGTTGGTAAAATACTAACGATGCCTACAAAGATTTTGGTCCCAAATGCCCCCTACGAATATAAAATGCTTCTAGAAGTTGAAAAAGCTTTTAAAAACGTTAATGGTGAATTTGAATATGATCAAATTTCTGTTGTCTTATGGCATGGTGTTGGTGAATATTTACTTGATGTTGCTGAAGTCGGCAATATCATAAGCATAAAAGGACGACTTACCAGTTATACTTATTTAAACGATGATGGTATAAAGGTTACTTCCAATCAAGTTGTTTGTGAGAAAGTATCTTTTCTAGATCGTTACTTACGCTAATATTATAGTTTGTAACATAGTTGTAGTTTTGCTATAATTAAGCAGCGAAAGAGGTGAGTGTATGAAAAAGTTAAATCAAAGCAATATTAGAAACTTTTCTATTATTGCTCATATAGATCATGGGAAAAGTACACTTGCTGATAGAATTTTACAAATTACTGGTGCCCTTGAAAATAGAGAAATGAAAGAACAAGTTCTCGATAGTATGGATTTAGAGCGTGAAAGAGGAATTACCATCAAATTAAATGCTGTTCAACTTGAATATAAAGCAAAGGATGGTCAATTATACACTCTTCATTTGATAGACACTCCGGGCCATGTTGACTTTACATATGAAGTATCGAGGTCACTTGCGGCATGTGAAGGAGCTGTATTAGTGGTTGATGCAGCTCAAGGAGTGGAAGCTCAAACTTTAGCTAATGTATATTTAGCTTTAGATAACAACCTTGAAATTTTACCAGTAATAAATAAAGTGGATTTACCAAGCGCAGATCCACAACGTGTTATTAAAGAAATTGAAGATTTAATAGGATTACCGGCCGACCATGCTCCCTTAATATCCGCTAAAACAGGATTGAATGTCGAAGAAGTTTTAGAAATGATTGTGAAGGAATTCCCTGCGCCTCAGGGTAGTGTCACAAATCCGACACAAGCATTGATATTTGATTCGTTCTATGACTCCTACCGTGGTGTAGTTGTGTTTGTGAGGATAAAAGAGGGTTGTATTAAAGTTGGTGATCATATTCACTTTATGGCTACAAATGTTGACTATGAAGTTACAGAAGTTGGAGTTAGAACTCCAAAAGAAGTTAAAAAAGACGAATTGGTTTGTGGAGAAGTAGGCTGGATTGCTGCTTCTATAAAATCAATTAAAGATGTTCATGTTGGTGATACCATCACTACTTTAGAAAACGAGTCTTTTGATCAACTGCCAGGTTATCGTCCTTTAACCCCAATGGTGTATTGTGGGTTATATCCTGTCGATAATGCACGTTATAAAGATTTACGAGAAGCTTTAGAAAAAATGCAATTAAGTGATTCTTCACTTATCTTTGAGCCTGAAACTTCTCAAGCATTAGGATTTGGTTTTAGATGTGGTTTCCTTGGACTTTTACATATGGATGTTGTCCAAGAACGATTAGAAAGGGAGTTTAATCTAGAATTAATTGCTACCGCCCCTTCAGTTATATATCATTGTTATTTAACTGATTTAAGCATGATTAAAATTGATAACCCTGCTATGATGCCTAAACCACAAGAAATACATCATATTGAAGAACCATATGTAAAAGCATCTATCATGACTCCTAATGAATTTGTAGGCGCAGTAATGGAACTATGTCAAAATAAACGTGGTGAATATATCAATATTGAATATATCGACGAAACTAGACAAAGTATTATCTATTATTTGCCTTTATCTGAAATTGTTTATGACTTCTTTGATAAATTGAAGTCTAACACTAAAGGTTATGCATCTTTTGACTATGAATTAGTTGGGTATAGAGAATCAAAACTATTAAAAATGGAAATACTTTTAAATGGTGAACCAGTTGATGCTTTATCGACAATTGTTCATAAAGATTTTGCTTATAATAGAGGAAAAATTATTTGTGAAAAGCTTAAAGAGATTATTCCAAAGCAGATGTTTGAAGTTCCCATTCAAGCGTCATTGCAAGGAAAAATCATTGCAAGGACAACTATTAAAGCAATGCGCAAAAATGTCTTAGCCAAATGTTACGGTGGAGATATTACCCGAAAGAAAAAACTTTTAGAAAAACAAAAAGAAGGTAAAAAACGTATGAAGGCTGTTGGTAGTGTAGAAATACCACAGGAAGCCTTTATGGCTATTCTTTCTGTAGATGACGACTAGTTAAAACTAGTCGTTTTCTAATAATTATAATTATTATGTGAAAAGCATGAGTTTATAGACTTAAAATAATCTTTGTTGTAAAATGTTGTATGTTAAGGGGTAGTTTAATGAAAATCAATTTTAAAAAGAAAATTCCTAGTATAAAATTCTATGGTAATAAACAAGAAGTAGAATATAAAAACAGTTCTAACCAATACGTAATTACTAAAAGAATAATAATACTTATTGGTATATCAATTTGTTTAGTTCTAAGTCTTGTTGCCAGATTTGCCTATATTCAGTTTACTCAAAATGAAGTATTAAATACAGCTTTGGATACTTATGGTTCAACAACTTATTCTTTAGATGCTCCTAGAGGTAAAATTACTGATCGAAATGGGACTGTATTAGCTGCTAATAACAATATTATTACTGTTACTTATTTCACACCTCAGTCTATTACTAGTGGAGAAATTAAAACTATAGCTAAATTCCTAAGTAAAAACATTAAATTAAATATGGATGATTTAACTTCTAGGAATAAGAAAGACTATTTTATAATGGCCCATCAAAAAGTAGCCGATAGTCTCGTTACTCAAAAAGAACGAAATGATGTTAAAGGAAATGTTAATGCTTCAGCCCAAATTAATAAATTAATTCTAGAGAGAATTACCGATGATTTAATTAACCAATATATGACTAGTGAGGATTTAGAATATTATCATTTTATGTATACAATGGAAAATACCACTAGTGGGTCTTCAATACTCGCAGAAAATATAACTGTTGAAGAAGCGAGTTTAATAGGTGAGAATGCCAATCTATTAAAAGGTATAAAAATTACTAGCGATTGGCAAAGAACTTATAATACCAACAATAACTTTACTCAAGTTTTAGGAAAAGTTACTACTAAGAAACAAGGTATACCTTCAACCTTGAAAGATGCATTGCTTGCTGAAGGTTATGATAACAATTCAAGGGTTGGTACTAGTGGGTTAGAACAGCAATATGAACAAACATTAACTGGTGAAAAGACTACATATTCATTAAATTATGATGCTAATGGATATCCTATTATAGTAAACAAAAATACAGGACAAGCAGGTAATAATTTAAAGTTATCTATTGATTGGGACTTACAAAGCCTTGCAGATAACTTAATTGAAACTGAGCTTAAAAAAATGAATAGTTCAAATAAATATTTTGAACAAATGTTCTTTATGATGATGGATCCTAATACTGGACAGGTGTTAGTAATGTCTGGTAAACAAATCAATAAACAAACTGGCGAAGTAACAGATTATGCAGCTGGTAATTACCTTTCAGCATATTTGATTGGATCTACATCAAAAGGTGGTACGTTATATATGGGGTTTAAAAACAACGCAATCACTCCTAATACTTATCAAGTAGATGAGCCAATTAAAATTAAAGGAACTAAAGTTAAAAAGTCATGGAAAACGATGGGAAATATCAACGAAGTTGATGCTTTAGCTTATTCATCAAATGTTTATATGTTTAAGGTTGGTATGAAAGTTGCCGGAGTAAATTATGTTCCTAATGAATCTTTAAAAATTAATGCAAAATATTTCTCATTGCTTAGAAAAGACTTCGGTGAATTAGGGTTAGGTGTTAAAACTGGAATTGATATTCCTAACGAACAACTTGGATATCATGGTGATAGTACTCAATCTGGACATTTCTTAGATGCTTGTATAGGGCAATTTGATACATATACTAATGCTCAATTAGTTCAATATGCTTGTTCGTTAGCTAATGGCGGTAAAAGAGTTAAACCCCAATTAATGCTTTCGACAACAAGTAATAATTCTGATGGAACATCAACAACATTAAATAATGCAAAAACAGATATATTGGATGATAATTCAGACCAGACCACAGCTTTTAATCAGATTAAACAAGGTATGAGAGCATGTGTTACTAGAAGCGATGGTACTTGTAATTCGTATTGGTCTACTAAATCTTATACTACCTATGCAAAAACTGGTACAGCTGAATTATATGATGCTGGTAGTACCACTGACTATCCTAACCATTTACAAATAGGGTACATAGCTAAAGATGAAAATAGTAAAGCTTCAATGGCATTTGCTTGTATTTGTGTTCGTGAAACTCAAGGAAGTGCTGGAAGTAGTAGTGCTCCGTTAATTTCAAATCAAATAATGGATGCATATGTTCAAAAATATGGACTAAATTAATATTTTATCTAGTAATTAAATAATATTTATGCTAATATAACATAGCAAGTTTAAAGAGAGGTATAAACATGAGAGATAATATTATATTAAAATGTACTGAATGTGGTGAAGAAAACTATATTAATACAAAAAATAAAAGAAATCACCCTGAAAGAATGGAAGTAAGTAAATACTGTCCTAAATGTAATAAAAAAACAATTCATAAAGAAAAAAAATAAGCCAATGGCTTATTTTTTTATAGGAGATTAAGATGGAAATAAAAAGGTTTATTGTGTCACCATTTCAAACAAATTGCTATGTTATATACCAAGATGACTATGCAATTGTTATTGATCCTGGTGATAATGGTAAAAAAATAATAAAATTTGTTAAAGATAATAATTTAAACATAAAAGCAATACTACTAACACATGGCCACATTGACCATATTGGGGCAGTGGATTCGATTTATAATACATTTAATTGCCCAGTATACATAAATGAAAAGGATAATGAATTTTTGACTAATCCTAGTTTAAATTTGTCTAATAGCTTCAATCTTACTCCAAAAGTTATTAATCTTAAAATGAATAATGAATCAAAATATAATTATGGTGATTTTGATTTTGAATTTATTCATACACCAGGACATACACCTGGTTCTTCAATCATTCTATTAAATAAAAATATTATGTTTTCGGGTGACACTTTATTTAAAGATGGAATAGGGCGCACTGATTTCCCAAAATCTAGTAATACTGATATGAAAAGTAGTCTAAATATAATTAAAAATTTAGCAACTAATTATACTATCTATCCTGGACATGGAGAATATACGACTCTAGATTATGAAAAAGAAAACAATGTTTATTTAAAGTCATAGATATATGACTTTTTTAATTTATTAAAAGTAATTTGATTGTTTTATTAGTATAGATATATGAGGGGATGAAGATGGAAGATATATTTAATACTATTATCGATGTTGGAATAGATAAAAAGATTACTGATATTCATGTTCAAGTTAAAAATGAATGTGTAATTTTATTTAGAATTAATGGAAATCTAACGAAATATCAACAACTATCATACGAAGAAGGAGTAAAGTTAATTAATTATATTAGATATATTTCTAATATTGATATTAATTACTTAATTAAGCCTCAAACAGGAAGCTATGAATACAAATATAAGAATCATACTTATTATTTAAGAATATCTAGTCTTCCAGGTTATGATATGGACAGTATTGTAATTAGAATTCTTAATTCTTACAAAAAGCATGCGACCTTTGATGAACTAACAATGATTAAAACAACAAGAGACTTTCTAAGGACAGTTATTAATTATAACTGGGGATTGTTTATTGTATCTGGTCCAACTGGGGCCGGAAAATCTACAACTTTATATACTTTACTAGAAGAAATAAATTATTTAACACAAAAAAGTATAGTCACTTTAGAAGACCCAATCGAAATGAAAAAAGATTTTTGTTTACAAATTCAAATCAATAAAGATAGTGGAATAGATTATAAAAGTTCTCTTAGACAAGTTTTAAGACATGACCCTGATGTTATTATGATTGGTGAAATAAGGGACTCAGAAACAGCAAAAATGGCCATAACATGTGCTTTAACAGGTCACTTGGTCGTAACCACTTTACACGCTGGTACTGCAAAGTCTACAATAAAAAGACTTTCAAACCTTGGTGTCAAAAATATTGATATTGAAGATGTTGTTGTTGGTGTTTTGTGTCAACAGATGCATTATTTTAAAAGTAAACCAGTAGTCTTAAGTGAATTTTATGATAAGAGGAATATTATTCAAAGTGTTTGCAACAAAGAAGTTAAATATATAAGTTTCGAAGATAATAGATTAGTCCTATTGGAGCAAGGAATTGAAATCTAACAATTATCGAATACTTAGTATTTTATCCTCATTATTAGAAGAAGGTTATCCAACCGATAAGGTTATCGAAATTTCTAAATTTCAAGATAATACTCATTTTATAAATGATTTAGAAACAGAGTTATCAAATGGCATTAGCTTTGATCAAGCTTTAATGAATACTATAGATAATAAAAGATTTAAAGAATATTTTGATTTTTATCGTTTAAATAATAATATATCCAAAGCAATAAATGAATCTTTAAACATTTGTAAACTGATAGAAAGTTTCAAAAAGAAATTAATAAAGAAACTTACATATCCAATAATTCTACTTATATTTCTTGTATTCTTTTCATTATTTGTTGTTTATGGATTATTACCAACAGTTATTAGTTTATTTAACGATTTCAATATTGAAATGAATACATTCACGCGTATCATATTTTTCTCTTTCAAATTAATTCCCTCATTTGTTATTGTTATGTCTGTAACATTAGCTATCACTTTGATTTTTATAATTAAAGCTATTACAAATAATGAATTTCAAATGATTAATAAAATTAATAAAATCCCCATTATTAATGAATACTTGAGAAAATATTATTCTTTGAAGTTTGCTTTATATTATAACGAACTTCTTCGAAATAATTATGATGCTACTTCAATAATGCATATTCTATTTAACTACATAGATGATAATTCTTTAAAAATGGTTATTTATGAAATAGATAATCATTTAAAAAAAGGTGAGAATTTAAAAGATATAATTGATTCATTCCCTTATTTTGAAAAACTCTTTAAAGTAACTTTCACCTTTATGCTTGAAACTAATAAGAAAACTAAAATCATAGATGATTATGTTGATCTTTCATTATCTAGTATTGAAGAGAAAATTAATAAAATAATTAAAATAATAATACCCTTAATCTATATATTTGTTGGTACATTTGTAATAACTATTTATATATCAATTATTATTCCAATGATGAATGTAGTTGGATCTTTATAAGGAGGTACTTAATGAACAAAAAAGGATTTACATTAATTGAAATGATATTTTGTATCAGCGTTATCTTGGTTATTCTACTTCTGGTTATACCAAACGTAACTCAAAAGAACTCTGTTGTAAAAGAAAAAAGTTGTGATGCCCAGGTTGAAGTGGTAAACTCGCAAATTACTCTTTATGAGATTGAAAATGGGAAACTTCCTACTTCAATTTCTGATTTAACAAGTGGTTCACATCCTTATTTAAAGGAGAAACAAACTGTTTGTCCTTCTGGTCTTTCAATTAGTATTTCTGATGGACAGGCTTATGCCAAATAAGAAAGGTTTTACAATGATAGAAATGATATTTGTGATTTCTATCATTGTAACCATTTCAATACTTTCACTTACCACAATTCAAATGAGTAAAAGTAAATATGATAATGTAATTATTGGGGAAGTACTTCAACTGATTGACGAAGCGAGAACAGTATCACTTACTAAATATGAAAAGGTGGATTTGATATTTAAAACTAAGTCACTAACAATTAAATCAAAAAGTATTAATAAAGTTTTAAACCTTGATGGAGACTATTATTTTGATGATATTAAAGAAATATATTATAACGATAAAGGAAATATAAATGAAGCTAATCATATTAATCTTTGTAGTTCCACAAGTACAAAACAAATTATCTTTAATTTAGGAAGTGGTAGTTATTATGTTAAATAAAAAAGGTTTTACACTTATAGAAACATTACTAGCTTTTTCTATTTATATCACATGTATTGTGGTATTTATTTCGATTTATTCTTTTTCTATTCATAGAGAAGAAAAAGCTATGAAAGATTACGACAAGTATATTAACACCCAAATAGAAAGAGAAAATAACATATGTTACGACGAGTATCTTACAAATACAATAATAAAGGTTTTACCTTAATTGAAGTATTATTTTCTTTATTTATAACTTTACTTATAGTAATCAATATTGTAAGTATTACTAAGGTTTTAAATACACCAAATAGAATAAATACTATTGATACTTCTTATAGTAGTGGTCTTCATTCACTTAGTAGATATCTAATAGATGCAAAAGATATTAATTATGGTGAATCCTTATTATTTAAAAACTCAAAAGACGAAGATTGTGAAATAAAACTTGATAATAATAGAATAGTTATGACACCTGGACACATAATATTCCTAAGAGATGTAGATGATTGTAGTTTTATAAAAAAGAATAATCTAATCTATATCAAGATAAAAATAAATGCTAAGAATTATTCATTTATAATAGGATCTGATTTTCAAAAAGAGGTTAAAGGTAATGAATAGTTTTCTTAATAATAAAAAAGGATCTATATTACAAATAGTGCTTGTAATATTTATGGCTTTAACAGTTAATATTTTAATATGTCTTACTGTATTAAATATTAATTATAATCGAATTAAACAAGCAAAAATTAATAATATTACTAGAACTATTGAAGTAATGACTATTGCTCATATTAAATACAATCAAGCTAATGATATTTTATTTTCGGATGAGTTTACTTATCAGGAATATGAAGTAAGTTTTAGTGTTGATGATTATGGAGATGATTATTATATTCAACTTAGCTATCAGTATTTAAACAATAGATATGAATCATCTTTTAAATTGGACAAAGATGCTGTAATAATCAAAGAAATTAAAGATTTATAGTATGTACAAAGGCAGTTAATTGTGTTATTATCTTTAAGGAATTTTTAAAAGGAGAGATAATAATGATTAGTGTATCTGATTTAAGACCTGGCACAACATTTCAATATGATGGTAATTTATTTGTAGTGTTAGATTATTCGCATAATAAAACTGCAAGAGCTGCAGCTAACATTAAAATTAAAATGAAAAACATGAGAACTGGATCTACTACTGAAATGACTTTTGGTAATAGTGAAAAAGTACAAAGAGCTCACATTGATAAAAATAAAATGCAATATTTATATAATGCTGGTGAATCTTTAGTTTTCATGGATAATGCTACTTATGAACAAATTGAAATCCCAGAAGAAAATCTTACTTGGGAAATGAATTTCTTAAAAGAAAGCGATGAAGTTGAAGTAACAAGTTTTGAAGGTGAAGTACTTGGTGTTGCTTTACCAATTAATGTTCCTTTCAAAATTACTGAAACTGAACCTGCTGTTAAAGGTGATACAGCTACTGGAGCTACTAAATATGCAACAATTGAAACTGGTTACCAAATTAAAGTGCCTCTTTTCATTGATGAAGGTGAAATGGTTATTGTCAACACAGTTGATGGAAAATACCAAGGTCGTGCTTAAACCACTTAACTGTGGTTTTTTATTACTTGCATTAATGCCTATAAATTAATAAAATAGTATAAAGGAGACAATTATGAGCACAGAATATTATCAAATACAAAAAGAAAATAATTATGGTAATCAATTTATCAGTACCAAAAGTTTCAGTTCTATCGCTATTCACGTAATGAAAGATAAAAAAGGGATAGATTTTGAAGGTGGTTCATTAGATATGATTCCTGGGACTAAAGGCCCTTTATCAGTTAAAATTAATGATAATAATCAAATTATAATCCTAATGGATGTGGTGATTGATTATGGGATTAATGTCAATAAAATAGTAGAAGAATTACAAACAGCTATTTTAAATGAAATTAGTGCTATGATTGATATTAGAAACGTTAAAATTAACGTGAATGTTAAAAATATAAATTTTTAAATAATTACAATATTTGTAATTATTTTTTTATACATTTTAACCGTAATATGGTAGAATTTACTAGTATGAAAGGATTCAATAAATGGAAAAGATTAGAAAACGATTAGTTAGAGAAAAAGCAATAATTGGTGTTTATCAATTTCTTATTTCTAACTGTAATAAAGAAGACATTGCTAACTACTTAAAAGATGATAATTCTTTTAAGATTGATGGAGATGAATATAATTATTGTTTAGAGATGATTAATAATACAATTATTAATATTGATAAATATTCTAATGAAATCAGCAAGTATTTAAAATCTGGTTGGACTATGGAACGTATTACTAAAATAGAGCAAGCTATTTTATTGGTGGCTTGTTATGAATATGAAAATAATTTAAACCCTAAAACTGTAATCATCAATGAAGCTGTAGAAATTACTAAAAAGTATTCAGATGCAGACTCTTATAAGTTTATTAACGGAGTTTTAAATAATTTAATAAATGGATAAAAGATATTTAACTGTATCAGCTTTAAATAATTACATTAAAAGTAAACTTGATTGCGATAATAATTTGCAATCAATTTTAATAAAAGGGGAAATTTCTAATCTTAAAAGATCTGCTAGTGGCCACATATATTTGACCTTAAAAGACGAGAAATCATCTATATCATGTGTCATTTGGAAAAGCAATGCTAGCAAAATAAATTTTAATTTAGATAATGGCCAAAAGGTTCATATAAATGGATATGTTTCTGTATATCCAAATACTGGTGTATATCAGTTATATATCAATACGATTGAACCAGAGGGATTAGGTGACTTATATCTAAAATTTGAAGCGTTAAAAAAGAAATTATCAAAAGAAGGATTATTTGATGAATTTCATAAAAAAGAGATACCTAGTTATCCTGGAAAAATTGCAGTTCTAACAGCATATCCCAGTGCTGCAGCTAGTGATATTTTAAGAACGATTAGTAATCGATATCCTGTTGCAAGGGTAGTGATATTTAAAATACCTGTTCAGGGAAATGATGCTTATAAACAAATAGTAAAGACGATTAGAGAAGTTGATACTTATCATTTTTCAACTATGATCATATCGCGTGGTGGTGGATCTTTAGAAGATTTATGGAATTTTAACGAAGAAGAAGTTGCTAGAGCAATTTATGAATGTAAAACTCCAGTAATCAGTGGAGTAGGGCATGAGATAGATTTTACAATAACAGACTTCGTTGCTGATTACCGAGCAGCAACTCCAACAGCAGCCGCTGTTAAAGCTACACCTGATATGACTCAAATGAGCATTGATATCAATCAAGTAGAAATAAGACTTAAAAAATCTATTTCAAATATTTTACACACTAATAAACAAAAGCTATTAAAAATAGAGGACTTCTATTTATTTAAAAATCCTCGTAAACTCTATCAAGATGAATTATCAACATTAGATTTAAATTATCAAAAACTTCAACTATATTTTAAAGGATTTTTACAAGAAAGAAGCAATAGTTATAAAGAGTTAAATAATAGTTTGATGAATAAAACTGATATGTTTATAAAATTCGAAAAAAACAAAATCAGTAGTTTAAATAATCAATTGAGAAGAAATGAAAATATAAAATTTAATAATGAAGGGAAAAACTTTGCAAACATAATTGCTAGATTAAATACTCTAAGCCCTATGAAAACTCTCGAAAGAGGATATAGTGTTGTATTTAAAGATAAAAAAGTAATTTCATCAAAAGATGATTTAGTTTCTGGTGATGAAATTTCCTTAAAATTTAAAGATGGTAATAAAAAAGCAGTTGTCAAATAGGAGGAGTTTATGGAAAATATTACATATGAACAAGCAATGAAAAGACTCGAAGAAATAGTAGAAAAACTAGAAAGCAATGAAGTATCATTAGATGAAAGTATTGATTTATTTCAAGAAGGTATGAACCTCACAAAAATTTGTAACAAAAAAATTGAAGGAATCGAAAAGAAAGTTGCTAAAATCATGAATGATGGACAACTAGAAGATATTAAGGAAGATGATTTAGGTGAATAATATAATTGATGAGATAAATGAAAATCTTAAAAAGATTATTGATTCTTATCCTTCTAGTAATGTAAAAAATGCTATGAATTATTCATTAATGGCTGGTGGTAAGAGACTTCGTCCTTTAATCTTTATCCAAGTATTAAGATCTTATCAAATAGATTATCATGATTATCTTGATATTGCTTGTGCTCTAGAGATGATCCATACTTATTCATTAATTCATGACGATTTACCATGTATGGATAATGATGATTTAAGAAGAGGGAAAAATACTTGTCATAAAGAATTTAATGAACCTATAGCCTTACTTGCGGGGGATGGATTACTTACTGAAGCAAGCAATGTCATTATGCATAGTAACGTATCTAATGATGTTAAATGTGAAACTTTAAAAATTCTATTAGATGCCGCTGGGATAAAAGGCATGATATATGGCCAAGAATTAGACATGGAATCAGAAAATAGACAAATTTCATTGGATGAAGTTAAAAAGATTCATCATTATAAAACAGGTGCTCTAATTGCTGCATCATTTGAAATGGCTGCAGTTATAGCTGATAAAACTAATACAACTTCTTGGCATAAAATTGGAATGGATGTAGGCTTGGCCTTTCAAATTCAAGATGATATTTTAGATGTTACTAAGACAAAAGAAGAACTTGGTAAAAGTAATTCTGACATTGAGAATAATAAATCAACGTATGTTTCTTTAACATCTATTGATAAATCAAAGTCTGAAGTAAAACGACTTATAAATAAATCTCTAGAAGAAGTATATTCTATGAAAATTAATCACGGATTAATTATATCTATAATCCAAATGATTGAGAAACGGGAGAAATAAATGAAGGTAGAAGATATTAGAGGACCTGAAGATATTAAAGGTCTTAATGAAGAACAATTAAATATTTTAGCCTCTGATATTAGAAGATTTTTAATTACAAAAATATCTAAAACTGGAGGACATCTTTCTAGTAATTTAGGTGTTGTTGAATTAACAATAGCTTTGCATTATGTATTTGATTCTCCAAATGATAAATTCTTATTTGATGTTGGACATCAATCTTACGTCCATAAAATATTAACTGGACGTGCCAAAGACTTTGATTCCTTAAGAAAGTTTGGTGGCATTAGTGGCTTTCAAAAAAGAAAAGAAAGCATTCATGATTGTTTTGAAGCCGGACATTCTTCCACAGCTCTTTCCGGTGCTATCGGTATGGCTGTAGCTAGAGATTTAAATAAAGATGATTATTCTATTATTAGTATTATAGGTGATGCATCAATAGTTGGCGGTGAGACATTTGAAGCCTTAAATCATTTAGGGTACCTAAACAATAAAGTAATTGTAATTTTAAACGATAACCAAATGGCAATTACAAAGCCAGTAGGTGGCTTTGCAGAATTTTTAAGTAATATTCGAATTTCAGATACTTATAATCATTTTAAGAAGAATTATAAAGATGCCTTAAAACATCAAGGAAAAGTAGGAAGTGCTGTTTATTCAGCTACTAAATCTGTAAAAGATTTCTTTAAGCACGGATTTATTAATAAAACAATATTTGAAGATTTTGGTTTAGATTATCTAGGGCCAGTTGATGGTCACAATATTCATGAACTTAATAGAGTCTTAAATCTTGCTAAAGAAAATGATAAAAGCGTGGTAGTTCATGTAGTAACAAATAAAGGAATGGGTTATAAATATGCTGAAGTTGATACAATTGGTAAATGGCATGGTGTTGGTCCATTCGATATTAAATCAGGAATTAGTTTAGTAGATAATAAAGATAAAATATCTTGGAGTAAAGTTGTTGCTGATCAAGTAGAACTACACATGAATAAAGATAAAGATATCGTAGCTATAACACCTGCTATGATTAATGGCTCTTGTTTACAAAACATATTTAAAAAGTATCCCAACAGAGCTTTTGACGTAGGAATTGCGGAGGAACATGCAGTTACTTTTATGGCAGGATTGTCTTTAAATCATAAGAAACCATTTTTATCTATTTATTCTTCTTTTCTTCAAAGAGGATATGATCAACTTAATCACGATATTGCTAGAATGAATCTTCCTTGTCTAATCTCAATTGATCGTAGTGGAATAGTTGGTAATGATGGCCCAACTCATAATGGGGTATTTGATATTGGATTTATAACTCCATTACCTAATATAATATTATTTACACCTAAAGATGCAGTTGAAACCAAGCAATTTATTAATACAGCTTTCAAAGATTATAAATATCCTTATATTATGAGAATACCTAAAGGCTGTATTCTAAATAAAGAAGTTTCTATTACAAGCACTTTAAAAATTGGGACTTGGACTTATGAACATAAAGATGAAAACCCTGATATTTGTATTATTAGTTATAGTTATAATTTAAATAGAATAAACAAGGCTTTAAAAGATACTAATATTAAATATTGTTTAATAAATGCGAGATTTATTAAACCAATGGATAACAATATGCTTATTGAAATAGCTGCTTATAATACTCCAATTGTTGTATATGAAACAGATATTAAAACTAATTCATTAGGATATCAAATTTCATCATATTATATGAACAACGAAATAAAAAATGACTATTATAGTTTTGGAATTAATGATCATTATTCCAAACAAGGGTCTATTAATGAAGTTTTAAAAGATGAACATCTTGATATGGCTACTTTTAAGAAAAGAATCGAGGAAATTGTTAGTGAAAAAGGAAAGAATTGATGTTTTATTAGTTGAACAAGGTTTTTTCGACTCTAGAGAAAAAGCTAAAAGAGCAATTATGGCTGGAATCGTTCACGATGATTACGATCGAATTGATAAACCAGGAACTAAAATTCCTGTTGATAGTAATTTACATGTTAAAGGACAAGTTTTACCATATGTATCAAGAGGTGGATTAAAACTTGAAAAAGCTATTAAATCATTTAAGTTAGATCTAAAAGATGTAATTATGGTTGATATTGGTTCTTCTACTGGAGGATTTACTGATTGTGCTCTCCAAAATGGTGCTAAGAAAGTATACGCTATAGATGTCGGAACCAATCAACTCGTTTGGAAACTTAGAAGTGATGAAAGAGTAATAGTAAAAGAAAAAACAAACTTTAGATATGTCACAAAAGACTTTTTTACCGAAGAAATGCCTACTTTTGCAACATGTGATGTTAGTTTTATTTCCTTATCCCATATCTTTGAACCATTAAAAGATATATTCCTTCCTGGTAATCAAATTATGACCTTGATCAAGCCTCAATTTGAAGCTGGGAGAGACGAAGTCGGGAAAAAAGGTATTGTTAAAGACCCTTTAGTCCATGAAAAAGTTATTAATAATGTAATTAACTTTGCTAATAAATTTGATTTTTATATTCAAAACTTAGATTTTTCACCAATCACCGGTGGAGAAGGAAATATTGAGTTTATAGCGTTATTTACAAAAAGTGGTATAAATGCTCCAATTAATGTTAAAAGCGTTGTAGAAGCAGCGCATTTAAGTTTGAAAGGATAATATTATATGTTAAACAGTTTATATATAGAAAACTTTACAATTATCGATAAATTAGAAATTGATTTTTCTGATGGTATGAATGTATTAAGTGGTGAAACTGGAGCTGGTAAATCAATAGTTATTGATGCAATAGGGCAATTAAGTGGTAATAGAAGCAATACTGATTTAATTAAAGATAATAAAGATTATTTCTTTATTGAAGGTAATTTTTATATTGATAATATAAATACTATTAATTTATTAAAAGAAAATGATATTAATTTAGATGATAATCAACTAATTGTATCTAAAAAAATGAACGGAAATGGTAACACTACCATTAAAATTAATTATCGAACTGTGTCATTATCTTTGTTAAAAATTATAATGAGTAATTTAATAGATATTCATAATCAATTTGATAACCAATTACTATTTAATGAAAAATTGCATATTGGTTATTTAGATAATTATATTGGAAAATCAATGGCCAATTTGAAAAAAGAATACTTGGATATCTTTAATAAATACAAATCAAAGGAAAAAGAATTGTCTAATTTGATTAGTGAAGAAATGTCAGATGAACAATTAGACTTTTATAATACTCAATTAAAAGAGATTGAAAGTTTTGATTTTGATAATTTTGATGAAGATAAGCTTTTAGAGGAAAGAAAAAATCTAAAAGATTTAGCCAAAAACAATGAATTATTGAATAGTTATCATAGTTTAATGGAAGCAAGAGTTTTATCTAATCTAAAAGAAGCAATCAGCTATTTAGATAATATTGATAACGAGGATTTTAAAGAATTAGATGAAAAAATCAACGATATATATTATGCATTAACAGACATAGATAATGAGATAGATTCATATAAATATAATTTATCTTTTTCTAAAGAACGAGAAGAAGAAATATTTGATACTATTACTTCATTTAATACTTTAAAAAGAAAGTATGGTAATTCTGTTGAAACCATTTTAGAATCGAAAGAAGAATTAATGAAAAAAATCGATAATTTTTCTAATAGAGAACAATACATTAATGATTTAAATAAGGAATTATCTTCTTTAAAAGATAATTTAGATAGCCTTGCTAAAAAAATACATAATAATCGAATTAAGGGAAAAGAAACATTTATAAAGCAGATTACAAAAGAATTATCCTCTTTATATCTTAAAAATGTAGTCTTCGATATCATCATCAAGGAAGTTGAACCAAATATTAATGGTTATGATGATGTTAAGTTTATGATTAGTACTAATCCTGGAGAATCATTAAAGCCTCTAAAAGACATTGCTTCTGGAGGAGAAGTTTCTCGTATTATGATGGCTATTAAAGTATTGTTTAATAATCCATTGATTAATCAAACAATGATATTTGACGAAGCTGATACTGGTGTCTCTGGTAAAGTAGCATTTAGTATGGGAAATAAAATGAAAGAATTAGCTACAAACAATCAAATTATATGTATAACTCATTTAGCTCAGGTAGCTGCTTTCTATGATCATCATTACCTAATTTCTAAATCTAATACTACTAGTAATACTTCAGTAAGTGTTTCTAAATTGAATGATGAAGATAGTATTAAACAAATAGCTAGATTAATATCAGGTACAAAGATAACTGATGAATCATTATCGCATGCAAAACAATTGATTGAAGAAGCTAGAGCAAAGAATTAATTAATAAAGGAGGATCTTATGCAAATTATATTTCATATTGATTTAGATGCATTTTTTGCTAGTTGTGAAATTATTAGAGATCCTTCTTTAAAAGGTAAACCATTAGTTGTTGCCGGTACCAGTAGAAGGGCTATAGTTTCTACGGCAAGCTATGAAGCTAGAAAGTTTGGTATTCATTCAGCTATGCCTCTTTATAAAGCAAAAGAATTGTGTAAAAACCTTGTGGTTGTGCCTGTTCACTATGATTTGTATAAAGAACTTTCCAATAAGTTCTTTACTTATCTTGAAACATTTACTAACAAGATCCAAATTGCAAGTATTGATGAATGCTATATGGATGTAACTGAGTATATTGTAAATAATAAGGTTAGTCCTTTAACTTTAGCTAAAACTATTCAAGATACTGTTTTAAACAAACTCCAATTATCTTGTTCAATTGGAGTATCTCCAAACAAATTCTTATCTAAAATGGCTAGTGACATTAAAAAACCTCATGGAATTACAATTCTTACAAAGAATAATTTTAGAGAAATTTTATGGCCAATTGAAATAGAAAAAATGTTTGGAATAGGCAAACAAACTGCTCCAAAACTACATTTAGCAGGTTTTAATATAATTGGTGATATTGCCTCTAAAAATAATTATACTAATCTAAAAGCAGTATTGGGTAATGGAGCATTAATCGCATATCGCCACGCTAATGGTATTGATAACAGTAAACTAATTACTGAAAGTACCGACAATAAATCCATTTCTAATGCAACTACTTTTGAATACGATGAATCTAATATTGATGTATTATCTAGGGTTATAAGTGATCTAACAAGAAACTGTGTAAATAGAGCCAGTTCCAATAATCTTGTTTGTAACACTGTCTCTTTAACATTAAAATATGATAAAAAATCAAAATCTCATCAAAAAAAACTTGGTTCTTATACTATAGATTTTGATAAAATCTTAGGTAATGTTATGATGTTATTTGATGAAATGTATCTAGATCAAAAGATTCGCCTAATATCAATAGAGTTAAGTAATCTTTTACCTAGAAATGAAGTGTTAAAACAAATTAGTATTTTTGACAAAACAAATGATGAAATAGAAAAAAGCAATATTAATGAAATTATTAATGATTTGAACAATGAATTTAATAGTAATGTTTTAACTACTGCATCTAGTATTATGAAGGATAAAAAATGAGACACATTGATGGAATTAGAGAATATAAAGAATATTTATTAGTTGAAAAAGTATCCTCTAAGAATACTACAAAAGCATATTTAAACGATGTTATTCATTTAAGCAATTATTTGCAATCTAAGCGACAAATTAGCAAAATTGAGTCAATTACTGCTGATGACATAAATTCGTATCTAAGAAGCATTAAAACGCTATCTAAAGCTTCTATTTCAAGAAAGATTGTATCTTTTAGAAACTATTTTAAATTTCTAATGAAAGAAAATATCATAAATGTAAATCCAATGGTTAAAATAGATATGCCAAAACAAGATAAAAAACTACCAGTAGTTTTAAGTTATGAAGAAATATCTAAGTTATTGGAATCAATAAAAATAGAAGATTATTATAGTTGCCGTAATAGAGTAATGGTTGAGTTATTATATGCAACGGGAATAAGAGTTTCTGAACTTGTAAACATCAAATTACAGGACGTGAATGTAAATATGGAGTATATTAAGATAATAGGTAAGGGCGACAAAGAAAGACTCCTTCCTTTATCTGATTATATTTGTGAATTACTGAGAATGTATATTAACAACTATCGAAGAGATTTTGTGGATTTTAATAATACAAATTATTTATTTTTAACTAAAAAAATGGAACCACTCTCAAGAGAAAATTTCTATGAAATTTTAGAAAAGATCTGCAATAACACTAATATTACGAAACATATTACACCGCATACACTTAGACATACATTTGCAACTCATTTGCTTGAAAATGGAGCTGATTTAAGATCAATTCAAGAATTATTAGGCCATAGTGATATTAGTACTACAACGATATACACTCATGTTTCAAATAAAAAAATGGTTGCTGACTATAATAAATTTCATCCTAGAAATACAAAAGGAGATAAATAATGTTTAAAAGAATATTTTTAATTGTTTGTGACTCTATGGGAATAGGAAACGCCATAGATGCTAAAGAATTTAACGACGAAAACAGTAATACTCTAAAACACATTTCTGATAATTATAAATTGAACATTACTAATTTAACTAAATTAGGTTTAGGAATAATAGACAATTTATCAAATATCATTGAAAAGCCATTCTCTTTAGGCTATTGTCTACGATTAAATGAAATATCTGCAAGTAAAGATACTTTAACAGGTCATTGGGAAATGATGGGTTTAAATTCTAATACTCCTATGAAAACATTTACGGATGAAGGCTTTCCTAAAGAATTTATTGAGGAATTTGAAAATCGAACTCATCGTAAAACAATTGGAAATATTGCTTGTAGTGGAACAAAAATCTTAGATATGTACGGAGAACATCAAATCAGAACTGGCGATTGGATAGTATATACTTCAGCTGATTCTGTATTTCAAATTGCAGCAAATGAAGATATAATACCTTTAGAAGAACTTTACAACGCCTGTGAAATTGCTCGTGAAATGGCAAATAGGCCAGAATATCGAGTTGGAAGAATCATTGCTAGGCCATATAAAGGAACAAAAGTAGGGGAGTTTGTTAGAACCAGCAATCGTCATGATTATGCCTTAAAACCATTTAAAAAGACAATTCTAGATGCTTTAAAAGATAATAACAAAGATGTTATCGCTATTGGAAAGATAAACGACATATTTTCTAGTCAAGGCATTACAAAATCAATTCATACAGTTAGTAATCTAGATGGTATGAATAAAACAATTGATCTAACAAACCAGGACTTTAATGGATTAGTATTTACAAATCTTGTTGATTTTGATTCTTTATATGGTCATAGAAGAGATCCTATCGGTTATGGAAAAGCAATCGATGAATTTGACAAACAATTGGCCGTATTAATATCAAAATTAAAAAATGATGATTTACTTATGATTACGGCTGATCACGGAAATGATCCAACATTTAAAGGTACTGATCATACAAGAGAACAAGTTCCATTATTAGTTTATTCAAAACAGATGATTAATCATAAACAGTTATCTGATATGAACGGTTTTATGACTATAGGCAAAACAATTGTAGAGAACTTTAAAATTGTATACAATTGTGAAAGTGATTCAATATTGGATCAATTAGTGTAATTATTTATTAGAAGGAGAATATTAAAATGCAAACAGAAGAAAATAAAAGATTATTAACTATATCATTATGTTCATATACTTTTGCTGGTTTTATGTACTATATTGCAATCTCCACAAAAAGTATTCCTTTATTAGTGTTATTTTATATTATTAGTTTAGCTCTTATGTTATCTAGCACATTAGCTTTATTTAAAGGATATCAAAAAGAAAAGAATAAGAAGATATTTCTATTTTTAACTCTAATTGGTGTAATGTTAATGGCATTAATAACAATAGCAACAATTAATAATTTAATCGTTTAAAGACACTTATTCACGGTAAAATTAACATTTTCGCTTCTATAAAAATTACATAATATACATTATGCGAACTTGGATATATATAAAGATATTAAAAGGCAAGTAATAATATACTCGCCTTTTTTATTTATTTTTCTTTCATTACATTATCAGTTTCATCATATAAATCAGTTAAATATTTACCATTGAAACAAGCAAGACATAAACCACATTTATGTTTTTCTTTATCGTAATGAATTGCATCATTAATACCATCTTCAGATATAAAAGCTAAAGAGTCGGCGTTTATATAATCACATAATTCATCAACACTCATTCTGTTAGATATTAATTCTTTTTTAGTTGAGGTATCTACCCCATAAAAACAAGGATACTTAATTGCTGGAGAAGCAATTCTAACATGAACTTCTTTTGCTCCAGATTCCTTTAATAAAGTTACGATCCTTTTTGAAGTTGTTCCTCTAACAATACTATCATCGATCATAATTACTCTTTTTCCATTGACAATACTACTTACTGCAGAAAGTTTCATTTTAACCCCCTGCTCTCTCATTTCTTGAGTAGGTTGGATAAAAGTACGACCAACATATTTGTTCTTAATTAGGCCCATCTCGTACGGTATTCCACTAGCTTCTGAGTACCCAATGGCTGCAGATAATGATGAATCAGGAACACCAATTACTAAATCAGCATCAACAGGTGCCTCTTTAAATAACTGTTTCCCGGCATTTTTTCTTGTCGTATGAACATTTATACCATCTAAATTACTATCAGGTCTTGAAAAGTAAATATACTCCATAGCACAAATCCTGTCAGTTATATCATCAGTATATTTTGTACTTAACAATTTACCATCTTTTACTCTAACTACTTCACCAGGTTCTAAATCTCTAACAAATTTTGCATTAATAACCTCAAATGCACATGTTTCTGATGAAAATATATAAGCTCCATTAGGAAGTTGACCAATTGATAAAGGTCTGAGTCCATATTTATCTCTAGCTGCATACATAGCGTTTTCTATCATTATTATAAATGCAAATGCTCCATCTAGTTTATCTAATGAATGACATATTCTATCTATCATACGCCCATTTTCACGCATCATTAAATGACCTAGTATTTCAGTATCAGAAGTAGAATTAAATATTGATCCTTTATCCTCTAACTCCTTCTTTAAATTATTAGCATTAACGATATTTCCATTATGAGCAATTCCCATTGAACCATTAAATGTTCTAAATAGTAAAGGTTGAACATTTTCTATTCCTCCTCCACCAGCAGTAGAATATCTAACATGACCAATTGCGTATTCACCGGTCATTTTAGTTAATTTATTATTATCAAATATTTCAGAGACTAATCCCTCTCCTTTTTGAACAGCTAATCTAGTACCATTGCTGACAATGATTCCGGCAGCTTCTTGACCTCTATGTTGTAAACTATGAAGTCCATAGTAGCACATTGATGCTGCATTTTTATAGCCATATACTCCAAAAACGCCACATTCTTCATGTAATTCACGATCATCTAATTTCATCATATCCTCCGTTTATACTAGTATTATAATTGATATAAAATTGTAGTCAATCATTAGTATATTTCATTGAAAAATAGTTTGTTTTCATTAATATCAAAATTAGTCATTAATGTACAATTCAACTTAGAATACTTGTACTCTTTTAACTCGTTTGGATAATTAAATACAATAGTTTTCTTAAATTTCTTAATAAGAGTATCGATAAAGGTTGAGACATATTTCTCTTTAAGAATTAATTCTGTAACAATAATTATTTTGTTATACTCTTCATATTCAAAATAGCCTATTGGCTCATTGTTTTTTATTATCAAATTAGTTTCTGTATCCAAAGGTTTTTGTCTTACTAAATAGTAATCTTTATAATAATCTAAATCCCGATACTGATAGCCAGAATAATTACTAGTAAAGGAATTGTATAATTCTAAAAGTTGTTCACAAGAATAGTCATTTTTTAATTCCAATGTCTCATTTTGAAGTATTTCACTCACTTCATATTCATAACTATAAATAGCTTCTTTAAACCCAAACTTATAATATAAAGATGGCGTATAAGCTTGTAATACCATTCTTTTATCTTTATATTTTTTTAATACATAATTTAATAGTTCAGTCATTAAATGGTGATGTTGATAAACACTAGCAATATTTACACCTTCTATAAAATAAACGTCTACTTTTTTATTATTTAATACAATTGTTTTAGGAAGAATTTGTAGTGAACCAATAACATAATTATTATTCTTTACTGTATAAGTATAGTTTGTCTTATATAAATTATTAAAATAAAAACTTGTTGATGCTTTTGTTTCATCTTCAAAAGCCCTAACCCATAGTTCTTTAATAAAATACTTGTCTTCCTCTAAAGCTAACTGATAGGTAATATTTAATGGCTCAATAATATATTTTTCAACAAATTTACAAGGATGCAAATTCATTTTTGATTTACGTAATGAGAACATTCCCATGTCTTCTTCCCTATTTACAAGCTCATAATCATGGTAATTATTTTCTAAGAACATCTTTCCAATTGCAACATATAATCCTCTTATATTTTTATTAGCTTTTTCAATATGGATTTCAATTGTATTATGATTTAAAGGTGAAGCAATAGTAAACGCTTCTAACTTATTATCTATGTAAATACAACCAGTTTTAATTGAAAGACTATCTTTATTAAACAACAAATACATTATTGCTTGAAACTCACTATTAACTGATGATGTATTATCATGATCATCATCCCATTCCTTTAAAAAAGCTAAAACATTATCAATATCATCATTATCAATTTCTTTATAGATATAATTGTAATTTTGATTAATAAAAGCATTATAATGATTCCTTCTTTTTTGCATCTTCTTCCCAGAAAGAGTCATTAAAGATTGTTTTGTATAAATATAGTCATAATTATCCCTATCTGCTAAATAGATATATTCATCTTTATATATGCTTTCCACAACATCTTTAACTTCAGGCAATACTTGTGACATTTTAAAAGGAATATTTTCTTTTTTACAATATTGAATCATATATTCTAAAGCTTCGGGAATATATTCTTTTTTACAAAATGGCATTGCAAAAATATGTTGGTTTAAATATTTATGAAGAATTACTAAATAATGTTCATTATTGTAATAATAAGCATCATATTCATGATCCCACATCATAATATTTACAAAATTACTATTATAACCTTCATAATTAGCTTCATCAAAATAATGTTTTAATTCTTTATAGTCCGATAATTTTATTTTTTTCATAAGTCCTCTTGTGTATATAATACCAAAAATAGTTTTTTTAATAAAATTAAATGCATTTAAAAAGAGACTATCGTCTCTTTAGTTTTTAAAACTATGGATTGGAGCGGGAATTCTTCCACCACGATCAATAAATTCCTTACATCCGTATTTATTAACAGGCATAATCGGTGCATAGCCAAGAAGTCCACCAAATTCAACGTTCTCCCCTACTGATCTACCAATAACAGGAATAATACGTACAGCAGTAGTCTTTTGGTTAACCATTCCAATAGCCATTTCATCTGCTATAATACCAGAAATTGTTGTATCTGGAGTATCGCCAGGGATTGCTATCATGTCAAGTCCTACTGAACAAACACAAGTCATAGCTTCTAACTTTTCTAATGATAAAGCATCATTCAATACAGCATTAATCATTCCTTGATCTTCACTAACTGGAATAAAAGCACCAGACAATCCACCAACATATGAAGATGCCATAACCCCACCTTTTTTAACTTGGTCATTTAAAATTGCAAGTGCAGCTGTGGTTCCAGGAGCACCAACACTATCTAGCCCCATACCTTCAAGGCAATCAGCAATACTATCTCCTACAGCAGGTGTTGGAGCTAAACTTAAGTCAATTATTCCAAAAGGAATATTTAAGCGCTCAGAAGCCTCTAAAGCCACTAATTGACCTACTCTAGTAATTTTAAATGCAGTTTTCTTAACTATTTCGCATAGTTCACCAAAATCTTTACCTTTAGCACCTTTTATAGCATTATTAACAACTCCCGGTCCACTAACACCAACGTTTATTATAGCATCAGCTTCACTTACCCCATGGAAAGCACCAGCCATAAATGGATTATCATCGGGAGCATTACATAAAACAACAATTTTGGCACATCCTATAGATTCTATTTCTTTGGTATACTCAGCTGCTTTTTTAACGATTTCCCCCATTAACTTTACAGCATCCATATTAATACCAATTTTACTAGAACCAACTACAACAGAAGAGCAAACAAGTTCAGTTTCTTTCATAGCTTGAGGAATAGATTCAATTAATAAACGATCAGATTTTGTCATTCCTTTAGAAACGATTGCACTATATCCACCAATAAAATTCACTCCTATTATATGAGCACATTTATCTAGAGTTTTAGCAATTTTGACAAAATCATCAGTACTTTTACAACAACTACTTCCAACAATTCCAATAGGAGTTATCGAAACTCTTTTATTTACAATTGGAATACCATATTTAGTTTCAATATCTTTACCTGTAGATACAAGATCTTTTGCGACTGTAGTTATTTTATTGAAAATGTTTTCACATACCTTATCAACATTTTCATCCATACAATCAAGTAAACTAATACCAAGAGTTATAGTTCTAACATCAAGGTTTTCTTGTTCAATCATTTTATTTGTTTCAGCAACTTCTAAGTTATTAATCATTATTATTTCCTCTAAATTCTATGCATTTTTGCAAATATATTTTCATGTTGAAGTTTAATAGATACACCCATTTCATCTCCAATAACATCTAATTCCTTGCATACTGCACCCATAGTTTCATTCATATTAGTAATATCAACAATCATCATCATGTTGAAATAATCATCAATAATAGTTTGTGAGATATCTAAAATATTAATATTTTTACTAGCTAAAAAGCTACAAATATTAGAAATAATCCCTACTCTATCTTTTCCTACAACTGTAATAATACCCTTTTCCATTTAAAAGAATCCTCCTATTTTTAAGTATTATAGCATAGATATTTTAAGGAGAAAGAAAAAAAGGTTAATTTCTTAACCTTTTTAATTATTCACCCATTAATTGTTTAGCGAATGTATAAACTGCTTCGCCATTCATCATACCATAATCTTTCATATTGATTACATCACAAGGAATGTTTTTACCAGTTTCACTAATTAGTCTTTCAACTTCAGATTTTTGATATCTTACTTGTGGGCCAAGTAAAACACAATCTACAGAAGCTAATTGTTTTTCACCTTCACTAATTGGTAAAGCAAAGATTTCTACTTCTTCACCTTTTGCTTCGGCAGCCTTTTTCATTTTTGTTACTAATAAACTAGTAGACATACCAGCAGCACAAACTAACATTATTTTTTTCATAACTAATCTCCTACAACTTAAATAAAAAGAACTTATAGTTCTTTTTATTTATTCTTTAAATTTTATTCTCCTAATTTTTTTAGAGCAAAATCAAATACAGCTTTACCGTTCATAGTACCGTAATCTCTCATATCGATAATATCAACAGGGATAGGACCAGCTTTACGTCCTGCAGCTAATTTTTCAATTGCAGCTTTTTGGAATCTTACTTGTGGGCCAAGTAAAATAATATCAACTTCTTCTAATACTCTTGGTGCATCAGAGAAAGGTAAAGCAAAGATTTTACATTCATAATTTGCTTCTTTAGCTGCTGCTTCCATTTTTGTAACTAGTAAGCTTGTTGACATACCAGCTGAACATACTAATAAAATAGTTTTCATTATAATATACTCCTTCTTTAATATATATTTATTTTACCAATTTAGTGTCCATATGTAAACACTTTCTTTTCCATTTTAGAAAATGAACTGAATATTAATTCAATATTTTATCGATATAATCAACATATGTTGATAGATTTTAGATAACATTTATTTTATACTTAATAAGAGGTGTACTATGAAAAAAATACTTGTACTTAGTGATACTCATTTATATAACGATATTTTTGATCATTTTAACTTTAATGACTTTGATTACTTAATTCATTGTGGAGATTCATCAATGGATCCAAATGATGAATTAATAAAGAAATTCTTAACTGTAAATGGCAATCATGATCAAGATACTTTTCCTCGTCTTATAGTAAAAAAAATAGAAGATATGAATGTTTTAATAACCCATGGTAATGATTTTAATATTTATTATGGCGAAGAAGAGATTCTAGAATATATGGAAATGAACAATTTGGATGTTTGTTTTCATGGCCATACCCATGTTCCAAACTTTATTCATAAAAATAATAAATATATTATAAATCCCGGCAGCACAATGATGAATCGTGGAGAAATTGGATTTGGTACATACGCGATAGTCATAATAGATGGTAAGAATTTATCTATTACATATTATAGCAGTGAAACATTTGAAGCAGTCCCACTAAAAGACATAATTAAAAATGCAGCTATTTTAGAAGAATATAAAGAATTATTAAAATAAATAAATAAAGCATCGAGTCATTAGTTAAATGACTGATGCTTTTTTATTATATAAAGAATGTTCCAGCATAGACAATTATTGCCATAACAACAATAAATGCAGCAGCATATTTAAATATTTTACTTAATATTTCTCCATCTTTGCCTTCAAGAGCACAAGCAGCTGTACCAATAGCAATACTTTGAGGAGCAAGCATTTTACCGGCAGCTGTTCCAAGAGAATTGGCTGCAACCAACCAATATGGATCAACAGCAATTGATTTAGCTGCTTCTAATTGTACATTACCAAATAGTACTTCAGAGCTTGTTCCTGAACCAGTAACAAATGTTCCTAATGCTCCAAGTAATGGGGCAACTAATGGATAAAAATCACCTAAAGCATTAACAAAGAATAAAGCAATACTGCTAATCATACCACTATATCCCATAATTTTTGCAGTGGCTAATACTCCCATCATAGTAATAATAGTCTTAGCCATTTGTTTAACTGTATCCCATAAAACACCCATCATCTCTTTAAATGGACATTTTTGAATAAATCCTCCGATTAAACCACAAATCATTATTAGTACACCTGGGGTGTTAACCCATTTAAATGTGAGTGTAGCATCCGGATTACCTTGATAGATATTAATAGTACTTTGAATGCTGTCTAAAGGTTGATTGATAAATGGAACTAATTTACTTGTAACTAATAAAACAACAAATATTAAGATGAATGGTGACCAAGCTACTAAAGCTCTAGACAGTGTAATTGGTTCGCTATCATCATGAGAAATATTCATTGCATATTCCTCTGGTACTTTTGTATCTCTTAAGCACCACACAAATGTAATAATTAATGAACATACTGCAGCTACTATTACAGCAAGATCAGCCCCAACAAACTTAGCAGTAAGAATTTCGGGAACAACAAAACTTAGACTAGCTATTAATATAGTAGGTATCATTCCTTTAAGACCTTTTAAACCTTTGGAAACTAAAGTAACCATTAAAAATGGACATGCAAATTCAATTATTCCTACTTGTAATGTTTGAATAAATGCAAGATTAGTTGGATCTAATCCTGTTACACTCGCTAAAGTAGTTGTTGGAATTCCAATACTTCCAAACATAGTTGGACATCCATTAGCTATTAAACAAGCTAAAATGGCAGTTACTGGATTAAAACCTAAAGCATATAACATACTAGCAGGAATTGCGATTGCAACACCAAAACCAGCCATTCCCTCTAAAAATCCTCCAAAACACCATCCTACTAGTAATACTAAAACTCGTTTATCGTTACTAACAGATGTAATCATTCTTTTAATAACATCCATTGCTTTAGTATGAACAGTAAGATTATAAGTAAATACTGCAGCTATTATAACAATAACAATTGGCCAAATAGCCATTGCAATTCCTTCTAAAGCCGCTGTAGAAACATTGACTACATTCATACCCCAAATAGCCATTGCTTCAATAATTGCAACTATCAGTGCACCGACACTTGCTTTATATGCTTCCATCTTAAATATACATAATGAAATTATTAACCAGATGATTGGCATTAAGGCAAGTAAAAACATAAAAAATAATTTGAACATTTCTTTTCTCCCTTACAAACATTAAATATTTTATTCTTTAAAAACAACGTTGTAAATAACTAAATTAATGAATGCCCTTCCATTTAAAAATAAAAAAATATCAAGGATTTTTCCTTGATATTATTGTTTATTATTTTCGGCTTTTTCTTCGCTTCTTTTTCTCTTATATTCGATTATAAACATAACTTCTTTAAGATCATCTTCATTTAATTCAGAAAGCAATCTTGCAATATTAGCTATATTATAATAATCATATTTTTTCCCACTAATAATTTCTTCAACGCTTCTTCCATATAGTGCTGAAAAGATTTTTAATTCTCCAACAGTCACGTCTCTTTTACCATTTTCAATATCCGAAATCGCTGAATGTGGTACTTGAAGATGCTTAGCAACATCTTTTTGAGTCATGTGTTTAAAATTGCGGTAGGATTTCAATCTGTGTGCTAAATCTAAATCTACACTCATAATAAACTTCCTCCTATATTAGAAAGTTTAGCATTTTCCGTAATTTAACACAATTGTTTTTTAGCATTTTCAGTATTTTATATTAATATTTTTTTAAATTATCGAATAATTTTATCTAATTACTAAATATATTTTAGTTATATTACAAATATAACGTAATAATCCCATTTTCCATTCTTTGATTTTATAAATTTATGATATTTAGATATTCATTTATAATTTCATTAATTCTGTTGCTGTCTTCATTAGTAAAATCAAGTAATATACGATCAACATTATAATCGTTAATATCTTTAATTAATATTGGTTTATTATTTAAAACATAATTATTACAATTTGTATCAGTAATAATATCAAATCTTTCGTTTTTCCTGTCCACTATCGAATAATGACCAGTTTTACATTTATTACAACCCTCTTTTTTATCCTGGAAGTAATAATCACTAATAATACAATGTCTTAGATTCATATTTCTTGGCTTACCATAAGCTAATAATGTTAAATCATTATCACATTTTAATTTATTTATTTCTTTTTTACTTAATTCTAGTGACAGTACAACTTCATTATGAAAATAATCTAAAGCATAGTCATTATAAACATTAAAGTTATAGTTAATAATTGTATTCTTATCAATAAATGTATTTAAAGCTCCAAAATCAGAAACTAAAACATTTTTAGAGTGTAGATATTTTGAAGAATCTTTATAGTTTTGTAGTTTTTGACTATCTTCCCAATAGTTAGTATATGGAACAAATTTTTCATCATTCATCATTTTGTCGTTTATATTAAAAGGATAATAAATTCTATCAGCCTTAGATAAATCAATATTATTTAGTTGTCTAATATCAGTGATTTTAATATCTAAATGTTTAATATAATGTTGTTTATTCTTTATTGTTATCTTTTCATCAGTAACTTTATTGTCAAAAGAAAGTACTTTTTCTTCTAATAATGCAATTCCTTCTCTTCTAATATTGTTTAAAAGAGAAACTGGAATAAACAAATCATTATCCATATCAGTTTCTAAAGAAGATAAACTAAAAGGAGTATCTCCTAACTTTGATAATTGTTTAAAAATTGATTCATAAGTTGCAGGATGTTTTAAAGATTCTTCCATAATTTGATTATGAGTAACGTTTATTTGTAAGTCTTTATAATTTATCGTAAGAGATGGTTTTGTTCCTTTATGAGCACTAAAAAGCATATTTAAAGGTAGATGGATGTTTTCTCCTTTATATGAATTTTCGATTTCGTTATTAAGTTTATAATCAATAATTTTAAATACCTTCAAATCTTTCTTTACATGCCTATCTAGATCTATTTTAACAATATCTCCAGCATCAGCCTGATTTACTAATTTACCATTTAAATAAAGTTTAGTAATAGTGCGTAAAAAATCATGCTTTTCAAAGCCAATTCGATCATTTTGATGAAGAGTATTAGTAAGTTTAATTGATATTTGATGATTTCGATTATCATAATTGGTAATCATTCCAATTTGAATACCGGTATTACCTGAATAAGTATGAGTAATAAAATCTTTATAATTATTCATTAATAAGCCAGATGTATAATCTCGATTAAACATTTGTTTCATAACTAGTATTTCTTTATCGTAATTTGCTTTTAATTTACTTAAATAATTATCAATAGCTCTTCTATAAGCCTTGGTAGTTGCAGCTACATACTGAGGAGATTTCATTCTTCCCTCTATTTTAAAGGATTTAACACCAGCATCAATTAATTGCCCAATATTATCAATACTACATAGATCTTTAGGAGAAAGTAAATAGTCATTATATGAAATGATTTTATTATCCTTCATTAAATTATATGGTAATCGACATAACTGAGCACATTCGCCTTTATTTCCACTTCTTGCAGTGACCTCACTGCTCATTAAACATTGTCCGGAGCAACTAATACATAAAGCACCATGGACAAAGACTTCAATATCAATATCAGTATTTTTACAAATATTTCTTATTTCACTAATATTATTTTCTCTAGCTAAAACAATTCTTTTAACACCTTGTTTTTCAAAGTACTTTATCCCCTCCAAATTATGAATAGAGCATTGAGTCGAGAGATGTAATTCAATATTTGGATATCTGCTTTTAACAATATTAACTATTCCCATATCTTGAATGAGTAATCCATCAACATTAATACTATTTAAATAATCAAGATAAGATAATAAGCCTTGAATTTGTTTATTATCATATAAAGTATTAACAGTGACATAGATTTTTACATTTCTTAAATGAGCGAATTTAACAGCTTCCTTTAATTCTTGCAAAGAAAAATTGGTTGCAAAAGCTCTTGCTCCATACATCTGACCAGATAAGTATACAGCATTGCAACCATTTTCTATTGCCGCCACCATAGCTTCATAGCTACCAGCAGGAGCTAAAAGTTCAACATCATTATTTAACATAATTTATCAACCTTCATTATTAGTTTGCGAGTAATATTTGCTGATTCTTTGCTTGCTTTTTTAAGATATTCATCAAATTGAATATTATTATCGCCTTTTCCAAATACATCAGATAGTGATCTAAGTATAATGAATGGCTTTTTATATTTATAAGCTACCTGAGCAATAGAAGCTGCTTCCATTTCAGCACATAAAGCATTAGGAAAATGTTCTAATATAGTATCAACCTGTCCTTTAGTGCAAACAAATTGATCACCAGAAGCTATTAAACCTATTCTAGCATTAAAGTTATCTTCATCGATGATATCCTTTACACATTTTACTAATGTTTTATTAGATTCAAAGAAAAGAGGCATTTGAGGTAATTGTCCATAAGGATAATTAAAACCAACTAAATCTACATCATGATGAACCACTTTATCCGAAATCACAATATCACCAACATTTTGAAATTTATCTAGTCCCCCAGAAGAACCAACATTTATCAAATAATCAATATCATAGTTTTCAAATAATAGAGCACTACAAACAGCAGCATTTACTTTACCAATACCACCTAAAAGTAAAACTACATCTTTATTTTCTATACTACCTTCATAAAAAATAATATCATTTACTTTATTCTCATTTAGTACTTTCATATATTCTTTAATAGCATTTACTTCTTCATCCATTGCTCCAATTATTCCGATCATAATTAATCCTTTCTACATACAAATATGATTCTTTCACATTTTTCTTTATACTCTAAAAAATCTGAGTAATAATCAATTTTAGTAAATCCTACTTCCTTTAACATTTCAACATATATTTCTAACTTTAATGTCTTTTGATGATGTATTTCATCAACTGAGTCATTATTTTCTTTATCTTTAATAACTACATGATGTTTTACTTCCCCAGGCCCTATATTATCGACATGCCAATAAAAATAAAAGTCAGGATCATCTTGTTCTTCATTATAATTATTTAGTAAATTATCCATTTTATATAAACTATCGACATCAAAAATAAACGTTCCATTATGTTTAAGTGCATCAAAAACATTTTTAAATGTTTGTTTTACAGCTTTTTTATTTAATACATAATTTAAAGAATCGCATAAGCATAAAACTAAATCTACTTCTTGATTAATTTGAAAATCAGTCATATCAATTCTAGCTAGCATTAATTCCACGTTTTCATTCATAGCTTTAAGTCTACAAACATCAATCATATCTTGAGATAAATCAGTAGCATATACTTTTTTACCATTTTTAGCGAGTCTAATAGCAGTTTCACCAGTACCACAACCAATTTCAAGTACTGTTTTAAAAGCCGTTGTATGCGTATTTATGAAGTTATTATAATCATCATAAAACTTTTGATCCATTAAACTATCATAATAATATGCAAAATTTTCATAAGACATTAAATTATACCTTCTATATTAATTAATGGCATATCTGACCATAATTTTTCTAAATTATAGTTATTTCTAGCATCTTTATCAAATACGTGAACAATAATGTCTCCATAATCCATTAAAACCCATTTACTGCTTTTAGCCCCTTCTATCTTACGAGGTTTATAACCTGCTTTAAACATTAAATCTTCAACATTATCACATATAGCTTCTAAAGTTCTTTCGTTATCAGTACTACAAATCACAAATGTATCAAATAACGCACTAGATTCTTTCATATCAATGGCTACAATATCCTTACCAAATTTTTCATCTAATGCCTTTACAATAATTTCTAACTTTTTATCCATTAAATTCTCCTTTTACATATTTATCGTA
This sequence comes from Thomasclavelia sp., assembly GCA_028749475.1. Classification (GTDB taxonomy): domain Bacteria; phylum Bacillota_I; class Bacilli_A; order Erysipelotrichales; family Coprobacillaceae; genus JAQVWN01. Next base: position 26,370 of record JAQVWN010000008.1, on the reverse strand, counting down.
TATTCCAAAGAACACTTCATCAATATCGCGATGTTTTTCTTTTGAAAAGTTATAAAAATCAATTAATGATTGTTTAAATCCTTCATCAATGTTTTCTTTGCATAACTGTATTTCCTTTGATGAATCATAACCTCTAGTAGGATCATATTTATCAGCACAATATAAACATTTACCAAGTTTACTCATAGAAGTACTCCCAGTCGTGTGATCTTCAATGGCTTTTAAAATATCATCATCATCAATTAAATAAACATTTTTACACATATAACTTGATAACCATTGATGCCATATTGGGCGAGGTTTAGCTACATAATTAGGATAATATTTATTCATTAATTCTTCCGCTTTACTATCATCCATTTCTTTAGCAACATCATGCATCATCCCAGCAATATAAGCCTTCAAAGGATTTACATTATTAGATAATGCAAATTCTTTGCAAAGTGATGCAACTGATAAAGAATGTTTATATCGTTTATCCTTCATTTGACATTTAATCATATATTCTAAATATAAACCATGATTAGTTGCATATCTTAACACTTCTTTATCAACATATTCAATATTACCATCTTTAAACCCAGTCGATGATCCATCTTCATAATCATTTTCTAATTCAATAAAATTAAATTTTTTAATATTGTCATTGGGTTGATAACCTTTACGATTACAAACAACCATTTGAACATTATTAGCTATCTTTTTTGCTTCAAACCATTTATCGAATGATGATGCTTGATCCATACCAACAATATAATATAGTTCATCATTTGGATATAACTTCTTTAATTTATCGATGGTATAAGTTGTATAGCTTTTATCATCACTATTATCATCTATTTCGATTCTAGATATTTTAGCCTTCTTAAGATTTCTAAGAGCAATACTAATCATTTCAATCCGATTATCATTACTTGCTTCGCAACTGTCTTTCCAAGGATTATTCTTCGTTGGAATAACTAACAACATATCTAATGACAGTTTATCAATAGCTATTTCCATCATTTTGGTATGCCCCTTATGAATGGGATCAAAAGTTCCTCCAAAAATGCCTATTTTACTCATGGAAGTTTATAGATTTCCTTTTCAGATTGTTTATAAAGAATAATAGTTCTACCAAGTATTTGAACAACTTCCGCCTTTGTTTTCATAGAAAGTTCAATTGCAATTTCATTCTTAGATGCATCACAAGTTTCTAAAATCTTAATTTTAATTAATTCTTTGGCTTTTAAAGCATCATTTATTGATTCAATTTGAGTTTGATGAATTCCATCTTTTCCAACTTGAAATATTGCTTTTAAACCATTTGCTTCTGATCGTAAATATCTTTTTTGTTTTCCTGTTAACATTATTAACCTGCTTTCTATATTATTGCTTCTCTAATAAATACCCCAACTCCTTCAGGTACTTTAATACTAATTTTAGCTCCAGGGTTCTTAACAGATATAAACCCTAAACCTGAAATAACTATATCACATTTATAATTAGGTAAATCAAAAGATATTGTTTTAAAATCACTAGCTGTTTTTATAATATCTAATTTTCCATTAATAACTTGATCATTCTCATAATTTTTGTCAGCATTTTCTAGTTTACAACGATTAAGTTTTAATTGTTTATTTACATAAAAAGTAAATGAACATTTATTACCACTTATAAAATCCATTCTAGCAACTCCCCCAATATATATTGACTGATTGCTATTTAATTGAAAAGTCATTGGTTTAAGTTCACTTTGAGGAAGGAAATACTTCAAAGTTTCTTTAGATGCATAGTGAGCAAATTGGTTTTCATTTACTATACCGGGAGTATCAAATATTGCACTATCATCATCTAATGGTATTTCAATCATATCCAATGTAGTACCAGGGAATTCACTTGTTGTAATCAAGTTATCGCTATTGCCATATTTCTTAAGTAAGGCATTAATAACTGATGATTTACCAACATTGGTTACCCCTACCACATAAACATCTTTACCATTTCGATAAGTCTCTATCATATCTATTAGTTCATTTAAGTGATATCCCTTTTTAGAACTAGTAAGAACTATATCTTTATAAATCAATCCTTGATTTTTAAGTTGATGTTGTAACCAATTGATAATTTTATTATCATTAGTAATCTTTGGAAGAATATCCCTTTTATTAGCCACGACAACAATATTATCATTATTTACATGTCTATTTAAACCAGTTATCATACTTCCATTAAAATCAAATAAATCAATTATATAAACTATTAAGCAATCTTTATTACCTAAAGAATCTAAGATTCTTAAAAAGTCATCTTTAGTAAGGTTACTGTTTTGTAATTCATGATAATTTTTAAGTTTAAAACATCTTTGACATAAAATATTATCTTTGTCTTTAGCATTTTTTGGAACATATCCAACTTTTTTTTCATCATCACTTTGAATAATTGCTCCACAGCCATAACAACGTATTTCTTTCATTAATTATCCTTTCTAAAAATCATCTTCATTTAAAATATCTTCTAAAGTAATTTTTTCAAATTCTTCCTTTTTCTTTTTAGGCTTTGTTTCTTTTTTTGATTCAACAACTTCTACTTCTTTTACTGGTTCTAATTCATCTAAAAGAGTAACTTCTTCTTCTCTCTTTTCTTCAAATATTTTAGTGTTTTTATTTTCTTTAATATTTTTAAAGTCATCAGTTGAAATATGATTATCTTTAGATACATTGATAATTCTTTCATCAGCACCTATTTTGATATAAGGAGTAGGTTTTTGCGTATCGCTACCAAAAGAAAATTCAGTAGTTTTAAATGTTTTACTATTTTTAAGTGAAGTTAAAATAGTTATTTCATCACTATTTTCAGCAATTAAAGATTTATAGACATAAATCGCTTTAGATTTAGGATTCTTATATAAGAGAGTTCCTTTATTAGTCCTATTGCAAGCTGGAATATCTTCTATTTTTACTCTTTTAACAGAACCAACTTCCGTTACGACTATTAATGAACTATTTACCATAGGATCAAAAGTAGATAGTGAAACAACATGATCATTATTTAATCTAATGGATTTAATTCCTGAGGCTTTTACTCCAATTATTGATACTTCTTTTTCAGAATACATTGTTGCATAACCAGCTCTAGTAGTTAAGATAACACCTAAATTATCATCTGTAAGCTTAACGCCAACTACTTCATCATCTTTTTTAAGTCCCATGCATTTATATTCTTTAGTGTATCTACTAACTTCAAAATCTTTCAAAGCAGTTCTTTTGATTTGTCCATTTTTGGAAGCTATCATTACATATAAGTCTTTGTTAAAGTCCTTAACTAGAATTGTTTCAATGATTTTTTCACTAGGATCCATCTTAGTTAAATAACTAATATGTTTACCAGCATCTTTCCATTTAAATTCTTCTAATTTATAAGTTGGAATATATAAATAATTACCTTTATTAGTAAACAACAATAAGTGATCTAAAGTAGAACATTGATATAAAGATAATAATAAGTCATCATCTTTCTTACCAAATGGGGTATTCTCACTAGCTTTAAGTGAGCGATTAGATATTCTTTTAACATAACCATCTTTAGTGATAGAAACATTAATATCTTCTTCAATAATCATTGCTTTTTCATTTACTGAAGTATCAGTAATTTCATCCTTAATTTCAGTTAATCGAGGCATTGGATATTTCTTTTTAAGGGAAACCAATCTATCAATAATAACTTGATTAAGTTTTTCTGGATTATTTAATATTTCATTTAAATAAGCTATTTTTTCACTCAATTCTTTATTTTCATCTTCTAAAGAAACAATATCCGTATTAGTTAAACGATATAATTGTAACATTACAATTGCTTCTGCTTGCTTTTCAGTAAAATCATATTTGTTAACTAAGTTATTTTTTGCATCACCTTTGTCCTTAGATTTACGGATTGTAGCAACAACTTCATCTAAAATTGATATTGCTTTAATAAGTCCATCAATAATATGTTTACGACCTGTAGCTTGATTTAAATCATAATTGGCAGCTCTTGTAGTAACATCTACTTCATGAGCAATATAGCCTTCAATCATTTCGACAACGCCCATTTGAACTGGTCTTTTATCTTTAATAGCTACCATGTTGTAATTATAATTTTTTTGAAGATCAGTGTTTTTATAAAAATAATTTAAAGTGTTATTTATATCAACTGTTTTCTTTAAATCAATTACAACTCTAAGTCCTTTACGATCAGACTCATCCCTAACTTCGATAATTCCATCAATATCTTTATTAAATCTAATTTCATCAATTTTTCTTACCATATCAGCTTTATTAACTTCATATGGTATTTCCGTAACGACGATTTGATTCATATTTTTAGATTCAACTATTTCGGTTTTAGAACGAACAATTACTTTTCCACGTCCAGTTTTTAAAGCTTTAACAATTCCTTCTCTTCCCTCAACTATTGCTCCTGTTGGAAAATCAGGGCCTTTAATATAATTCATAAGTCTAGATAAAGTAGCTTCTGGATGTTTTATTTTATAAACTGTTGCATCTATAACTTCCTCAAAATTATGAGGTGGAATATCAGTTGCATACCCAGCTGAGATACCAGTTGCTCCATTAACAATTAAATTTGGATAACCTGCAGGTAATACAGTTGGTTCATACTCAGTATCATCAAAGTTTAAAGACATTAAAACTGTATCTTTATCTAAATTAGTAAGTAATTCATTAGCAATTGGTGCAAGTCTAGCTTCAGTGTAACGCATTGCAGCTGCTGGATCATTATCTATTGACCCATTATTACCTTGCATATCAACAAGTGGAATTCTCATTTTCCATTCTTGTGACAATCTTACCATTGCATCATAGACAGAAGTATCACCATGAGGGTGATAATTACCAATAACGTTACCAACAGTTTTAGCAGATTTACGGTATGGTTTATTAAAAGTGTTTCCTTCTTTAAACATAGCATAAAGAATTCTTCTTTGAACTGGTTTTAGGCCATCACGAACGTCTGGTAAGGCTCTTTCTTGAATTATATATTTAGAGTATTTACTAAAACGGTCACCCATAATAGTCTCGAGATTCATTTCTATTTTATTATCTGACATTATACTCTCCTAATCTATTTTAAAATTATCTTCTAAAGTGAATTGAACATTATCTTCAATCCATTCTCTTCTTGGTTCAACTTTATCTCCCATCAAAACTGAAACTCTTCTTTCAGCCATTGTTGGGTCATCAATCGTTACTTGAATAAGGGTTCTAGTTTCAGGATTCATTGTTGTTTCCCAAAGTTGATCAGAGTTCATTTCCCCTAATCCTTTATATCTTTGAACACCATATCCTCGTCCGATTTTCTTTTTTGCTGCTTCTAATTCATCATCTTCCCAAGCATAAATATGATCTTCACTTTTACCACTTTTTTTAGATACTTTATAAAGTGGAGGCATAGCGATATATACCTTACCTGCTTTAATAAGGTCACGCATGTGACGGTAAAAGAAAGTAAGTAATAATATTTGAATATGAGCTCCATCAGTATCGGCATCGGTCATAATAATGATTTTATCATAGTGAGAATCTTTCACATGGAAATCAGTATCAACTCCAGCTCCAATAGTGTTAACTAGGGTTGATAATTCTTCATTCTTTAAAATATCTTCAATATTAGACTTTTCACTATTTAGTACTTTTCCTCTAAGAGGAAGAATAGCTTGATATTTACGATCTCTTCCTTGCTTAGCACTACCTCCAGCAGAGTCTCCTTCGACAAGGTATAATTCTTTTTTAGAACTATCTTTAGATTGAGCTGGGGCAAGTTTTCCACTTAAAATACGCTCTTGTCTTGCAGTTTTACCCTTACGAGCAGTTTCTCTTGCTTTTCTTGTTGCTTCTCTAACCTGTGAAGCTTTAATCATTTTAGTAACTAAAGCATCAGCAGTTTCTTTATTTTCCTCAAGATAATATGTCATATTTTCATAGACGATAGCATCTAAAACTGGTCTCGCATCAGGTGTCCCAAGTTTTCCTTTTGTTTGTCCTTCAAATTGAAGTAAATGTTCAGGAACTTTGGCAGAAATTATTGCTGTCATTCCTTCTCTAACATCAGTACCTTCTAAGTTCTTATCTTTAGGTTTTAATAAACCATATTTACGAGCATATTCATTAATTGCTTTCGTTAGTCCAGATCTAAAACCAGTTTCATGAGTTCCCCCATCACCAGTCCTTACAAGGTTTACAAAGCTAATTGTTGTATCTTGATATGTAGTTGTAAATTGCATAGCAATTTCAGCTTCAATTCCCTTAGATTCTCCTGTAAAGAAAATAGGTTTATTATTAATTGGAGTTTTATTAAGGTTTAAATATTGAATAAATGATTCTAGTCCATTATCAAATTTATAACTAGCTTTTTTATTAGTCCTTTTATCTTCAATATCAATTTGAACTCCGCTTAATAAATATGAAGTCTCTCTAAGTCTTTCATTAATAATGTTATAATCAAAATTTGTAGTTGAAAAAATACTATCATCAGGCATAAACTCAATGACTGTTCCAGTTTTATTAGTTTTACCGATAGTTTTAAGTTTTCCTATTTTTTTAGCACCATCTTCAAAACGTTGACTACAGATCTTTCCATCACGATAAACGGTCACTTCTAACCACTTACTTAATGCGTTAACAACACTAGCACCAACTCCATGAAGACCACCAGACGTTTTATATCCACCATCTTCATTAAATTTACCACCAGCATGTAAAATTGTAAGGATTACTTCAGTTGTAGGCTTACCAGATGCATGCATTCCAGTAGGCATACCACGTCCATGATCCTCTACTCTAATACTATTGTCTTTATTTATAGTTACTTCAATTAAGTCACCATAGCCAGATAATGCTTCGTCTACAGCATTATCAACTATTTCCCATACTAGATGATGTAGCCCTCTACCATCAGTAGAACCAATATACATTCCTGGTCTTTTTCTAACAGCTTCAAGTCCTTCTAATATTTGAATATTTGACTCATCGTAATTATTAGTTTTTGCCAAAATAATACACTCCTTTACGTTCCTATATTATACTTAAACCATGCCTATTTATCAAAGATAATTGCTTTTTAGTCATAATTATTTATAATGTTTCTTGGTGATAAAATGATAAAGATAATTTTAACAATTTTAATATTAATTATTTCATATTTATATGGCTCAATTCCTTTTGCTTTAGTAATTGGAAAAGTCTTCTATCATACTGATGTTAGAGACTATGGTTCTGGTAATCTAGGTGGCAGTAATGCTGGAAGAGTCCTTGGAAAAAAAGCCGGTTTTATTGTAATAGCGTTAGATGCTTCTAAAGCTATTGTAACAACTGTTCTAGCTGGTTTAATGGCTAAAATATTTAGTTTAAACTATGACATAATTTATCTAGCAGCTTTATGTTGTATTATTGGGCACTGTTATCCAATATTTGCAGGGTTTAAAGGAGGTAAAGCAGTTGCTTCATCATTTGGATACTTCCTGGTAATAAACCCTATTGGAGCTTTAATAGCCTTAGTAATATTCTTATTGGTATTGAAAATATCTAAATATGTCTCTCTTTCTTCAATTTGTGCAGCAATTTGTTGTGGTGTACTGACACTACTAATGCCTATCTCAATTGAAGGAAAAATCATTAATTTTTTAATAGTTTTTCTAATTGTTTATAGACATAAATCAAATATAAACAAAATTAAGAATGGCACAGAAAATAAAGTATCTTGGATTTAAAAGGCAATCATTAGATTGCCTTTTTTATTTATAACTATTTTCTTTAGTTTTATTTTTAAGAAAAGAATCATCACCTAACCTAACAATATCAAATTCTTTTCCATCATAGTTAACCTCAGTAAGTGAACACCCTTTAACCACTGTATTATTGATTTCAACTAATCTTTCAGTTGGAATGTCTTTTACAATAAGCATTAAAACATTAAATAACATTCCATGAATTGTAATAAATATAGAATCATTTGAATGTTGTTTATAAACATCCTTTATAAAATCATTTAATCGAGCTTTTACTTCTTTGTAAGATTCGCCACCAGGAAGTCTTGAATTATCAGTAGGATTATTCCATAAATCATAATAATCCTTTTTATTTTCTTTTAAAAAAGGTATCAACTTACCTTCGTAATCACCAAAATTCATTTCCTTTAGCCGATCATCAACAATATAATCTTGCTTAAATATTAGATTTGTTGTTTGAACCGCCCTATTTAAAGGACTGGAGTAGACTTGATCTATATGAATATTCTTCATATATTCACTTAAATCTTTGCAATCTTTAATTCCTTGCCTAGTTAAATTAGAATCTTTCCATCCTTGGAGCCGCATTTCTTCATTCCAAATAGTTTTGGAATGTCTTGTCACAAATATCTTCATAAATAAAAATAAGGCATAGCCTTATTTATATTGTTTATTAATTGAATTCATGATTCTTACAACTTGTGCTTCACTAGGTTTGCGGCCCATTTCTGAATACATCGCTCTAATCATTTTTTCATTAATTGGTGGATTCTTTTTCATTTGTTTTTTAAATGTATAACGAGCTAAAAAGAAACCAATAATAGCACCAATAACGGCACCTATAATACCATATAACATTTATATAATTCCTCCTAAAATAGACTATTCTAGTATAACACATGTTACTATGATTTCATAATATTAATTTAAACTTTAGAGACAATAAATGAAATATTTCCTTTAACTGTATATTCACCTTCGTCAGCTGGTACAAATACACTATCACCTTTAACAAGATCTAATTCTTGATTATCAAATAATATTTTCCCGTTTCCTTCTAAGATTGTAAGACCTTGGAATGTATTATTATTAACTTTTAAAGTTACAGCATCTTTTACGTCATATCTAGTACAATTGAAATAATTATTATTAGTAAGAAGTAATTCATCGTAACCATCTTTAACTTCTAGTTTACCTTCAGCTTCACCATTTTTAGCATTAGGTACAAGATTAGCTACGGCTACTGCTTTATCAATATGAAGTTCACGTGGTTTACCATCAACACCTAATCTTTTAAAATCATATACACGATAAGTAGAATTAGAAGTTTGTTGTATTTCAGCAATTAAAGTACCAGCCCCAATAGCGTGGATAGTACCTGCTTGAATATAGAAACAATCACCTTTTTTTACATTAACTTTCTTTAAATTATCGCATACAGTATCATTTTCAATTGATGCTCTAAATTCATCTTTTGTCATTTCCTTATTTACACCATAGTATAAAAAAGCATCAGGTTCAGCTTCTAAAACATACCAAAATTCATTTTTACCATATTCATGTTCATTTTTTAAAGCATATTCATCATCAGGATGAACTTGAATACTTAATGCTTGTTTAGCATCAATAAACTTAATTAAGATTGGGAATGTTTCATAATTTTTACAATCAGTTCCCCAACATTCTTTTCCTTTACCATTTAAGTATTCAGTGAAAGTCTTACCCTTGTATTGACCATTTAAAACAGTACTTGGTCCGTCTTTATGACAAGAAAGTTCCCAACTTTCAGCTACTTTTTCAAAATCACAATCTTTTTTAAATTCAGTTACTAATTTTCTACCACCCCATAAATAATCTTTAAAGGCTGGTGCAAGTTTTATTATTTCCATATCAATTCCTCCTTTGATATCATACAAAATTATTATACACCCGTATATAACTGATACTTAATAAAAAAATATATTTCTTTAGTTTTTATGATATTTAATTTTTATGAAAATTAATTTCAAAAGAAAAAACAGTAATTACTTACTGTTAGATTTCTTTAAAACTATTAACTACATTTTCAACTGTGAAACCATAGTTTGTTATAACATCAGATGCTGGTGCAGATTCACCAAATTTATCAATTCCCATAACTTTACCGTCTAAACCAACATAACGATACCAAGACATTGGAGAACCCATTTCAATTGCCATTCTTCTAGTAATAGAGGTTGGAAGTATTTCTTCTCTGTATGATTTGTCTTGTTGATTAAAGATTTCTTGGCAAGGCATAGAAACAACTCTAATATCAATATTATCTTTTAATAATTCTTTTTGAGCTTTTACAGCAAGTTCTACTTCACTACCAGCAGCAATAATAATTCCATCAAGTTTATTGTTTTCTTTAGAAATAATATAAGCTCCTTTATTTACGCCTTCAATTGAAGTTCCTTTTTCAACTTCAACATTTTGTCTAGTTAAAATAATAGCTGTTGGTGTTGTTTTTGATTCAATAGCAAGTTTCCATGCAGCAGCAGTTTCAATTGCATCACAAGGTCTAACCACATTAAAATTAGGGATAGATCTAAGCATAGTAAGTTGTTCAATAGGTTGATGAGTTGGTCCATCTTCACCAACAGCAATACTATCATGAGAGAACACCATTGTAATTGGTAATTCTTGAAGAGCAGCCATTCTTAGTGCTCCTTTTAAGTAATCAGCAAAGACTAAGAACTCACCAGCACTAACTTTAACACCTTTATGTAAAGTCATCCCATTAACGATACCAGCCATTGCAAACTCTCTAATTCCAAAGGCAATGTTTCGACCATCATAGTGATCAATGGAGAATTTATTTTCACCATTAATTGCCGTTTTAACAGATCCACCAAGATCAGCCACTCCTGATAAATAATTAGGATTTTGTTTTGCTACTTCTTGTACGCAATCATTACTAGCATTTCTAGTAGCAATAGAATCACCTGCTTTATATTTTTTAATTAATTCAGATATATCTAATTTATATTCATCATTAAGAGCATCATTCAATGACTTAGCAAGTTTAGGATATTTAGTAGAATAATCCTTCATTAATTTATTCCATTTTTTATATTGTCTTTTAGAACGTTTAGTAAGAGAATTCTCAAAGTCTTCATATACTTCTTTATCAATATGGAATTCATCATGGTCAAAGCCATAAGATTTTTTAGCTTGTTTTCCATCTTCTTTTCCAAGTGGAGCACCATGTACAGCGTTAGTACCTTGATTTTTTGAACCATATCCAATAACTGTTTTCATTATAATAATTGTTGGTTTAAATTTTTCTCTTTTACCTTTTTTAATTGCTTTGTGAATTGAAGCAGTATCATTACCATCTTTAACTTCAATTACTTGCCAACCACATGCTTCATATCTTTTCTTAACATTTTCAGAGAAAGAATCACAAAGTGGACCATCTAGAGTAACATCATTTGCATCATATATTACAATTAATTTTCCAAGTGAAAGATGTCCAGCAATACTACTCGCTTCATAGCAAACACCTTCTTGTAAATCACCATCTCCACATAATGCATAAGTATAATGATCAACAATATCATATCCGTCTTTATTATATTTAGTACTTAAGAATTTTTCAGCGATAGCCATCCCTACTGCTGTTGAAATACCTTGACCTAAAGGCCCTGAAGAAGCATCTACTCCATCAGTTAGTAATACTTCTGGATGACCAGGAGTATTAGATTTCCATTGTCTGAATTCTTTAAGATCATCAAGTGAAATATCAAAACCACCTAAGTGCAAAATAGAATACAAAAGTGCTGAAGCATGTCCTGATGCTAAAACAAATCTATCTCTATTAAACCATTTACTATCTTTATTATAGTTATTAAGCTCCTTAGTAAATAAAGTATATAAAGCAGGTGTAGATCCAAGTACCATTCCAGGATGTCCTGAATTAGCTTTATTAATAGTATCAATGCCAAGTGATCTAATTGTAGCAATTGAAAGTTCTGATTTTTCCATAATGTCCCCCTAAACAAAAAAACTAATTTTATTATACACAATTATGTGTAAATTAAAACTAGTTTATTAATATATTTATTAATTTAATTAACTTTTATTTTCTTTTTGGGAGTCACATTATTTCCTTTAGAGTCAACAACTTCTACAGTTTCTAATCTTTCTTTAAAACCTTTTCGAAAGGCCTTTAAGTATTCTTCTCTTAAAAGTTTTTGCTCAGAAAGTTCTTCCTTTGTAAGAGTACCTTCCTTTTTCTTTTTTGAAAGTTCATTAATTCTATTAATTAGCTTTTTATCAATAGCCATATTTTTCTCCTATATAAAAGCTAGAAGGCATCATGATATCCCTGTTATGTACAGGTGGGTTTCTTTAAAAATACTTTAGGATCCCTAAATTAATAGGTCTTCAACACGGTATCTTTAGATCAGAATCCCAAATCAAAATTGTAGGAAATTTATTATCCTTCTAGCAAATAGATTATATCATATAAATATCTAACTTTATATGAAGATTAATCATTTTTTAAAATATAAGTACTTGTTAATTTTGAATTAAAATACTTCTTGCAATTATTAATATCTTCTAAAGAAATATTAACAAATTCATCAACAATATCTAAAGCATTAATACCTTCAAAATAGTATCTACTAAATAAATTAGCTACACTTTCCATACTGTTAAACATTTCTATAAATGAACCAATGTTTTTCTTTTGAATTCGTTTAAAATTATCTTCAGTGATCTCAATATCATCAATATTTTCAATAATATTCATGATAGTCTTTTCTAATAAACTGTAGTCATTTTGAGAGCCACCTAGTTGAATATATGCAACATCTTTAGTTTGGGTATAATTAGCACTAAATGAAGAATTAATCTTACCCTCATTTATTAATCTATCATATAAATCAGAAGATTTAGAGAATAAACAATCAAGTAATATATTCATCGATAATTCTCGTTTTAAGTTCTTTTGAGGGTCAGTATATATATCATTGATTTTAATAGCCGTAATAACTTTATTCATTAAGACATTCGCTTTTTTCTCAACTCTAGCTACAGCAACTTCACTAGGTTCAATTACCTTTTTTTTCATAATAGATTTAGCATCTTTAAAGTCTTTGTTGTTTTGGTTAGCAACAACACTATTCATAATCTCTGTAGGATCAACATTACCAACAATAAATAAGACCATATTACTTGGATGATAAAAAGTATTATAGCATTTATATAATTCCTCTAAACTAATAGCATCTACTGACTCACAATCTCCAGCAATATCTTTATTAATAGGATGTTTTTGATATAGATTACTTATACTACCAAAATATGATAACCAATCAGGATCATCATCATACATCTTAATTTCTTGTTTGATGATTCCTTTTTCTTTTTCAACACTTTCGTGCGTAATATTTAATTCTTGAACAAAATCCAATAATAAATTGACACATTCTTTTTCGTGTTCAACAGTAGAAAATAGATAAGCAGTTCTAGTAGTACTTGTAAAAGCATTTGATGAAGCGCCTAGTTTAGCAAACTCACTAGAAGCATCTTTACCATCTTTCATATCAAACATTTTATGTTCTAAAAAGTGAGCTATTCCATCATTTACTTTTATATAATCCTTTTCACCCAGAGGAATAAAAGTATTGTCAATAGAACCAAAATCAGTGGTAAATAAACCATAACTTTTATTAAAACCTTTTTTTGGCATTATATAAACTTCTAATCCATTATCCATCTTTTGATGATATAAAGTTTCTTTTAAAGTTTTATAATATTTCTTATCCATTTATATCACCACCACTAAGTAAATAGATGGTATCTAATTCAAGTTTACTAGCAACCCTAATTAGATCTTCTCTACTAACATTATTAATTAATTCAATACTTTTCTCCATAATAGGAGTACCAGATAATTCTTCAGAATAATAGTTTGACATTATTCCTGCTGGGTTATCAAATCCTTTTAAAAAGTTGTTTATAAGATTATTTTTAGATAAAGCAATTTCATCATCACTTATATTTCCTTGTTTTAAATCATTCAATTCTTCTTTAACCATTTCTTTCACTTTATGATAGTCTTCGTCATTAATACCAGCTAATACTCCAAGTATACCGTTAAATGAATCATAAAATGAATTTATAAAATAACACATACTATTTTTTTCTCTAATATTTAAAAATAATCTTGATTGAGAATTACCCCCAAAAATATCATTCAATAATTTAAGAGAAAAATAATCATCATCCTCTATACAAATATCAGTTTTATATCCTAAAACCATTTTTGCTTGAGTAATATCTTGTTTCTCAATTATTTCTAAAACTTCTTTTCTTTCTGATCTAAAAGAATAATATGAATCATAATTATTATTTGTTTTAATTAGAGTAAGGTTGTCTCTAAATATATCGATAATTGAATCATTAAAGTCTCCGACAACAAAAACATCTTTTTCATCATTCTTTAGAATTTGTTTATATTCTTCAAATAACATTTCATTAGTGATTGCTTTGATATTATCAACGGTAGAATTAGAAGCTATACCTAAGGCTTGGCCTTTACCCATATTAGTAAATAACTTATCTAAAGAATAAGTGAATTTATCATCATACATTGTAATCAAATTATCGATATAATCTTTTTGCTTAAGATCAAAATAACTCTGTTTAAACATTTCATTTTCAATTAAAGGATTATTAATGACTTCATTTATTAATTTGATTTGTTTAACAATTACATCATCTTTTAAAGGTAAAAATTCTTCATTTACACATATACTAGCAATTCTAAGAATAATCGCTTTACCAAAAGAACTAACGCCTGCTCCTATTTTTAATCCGTATAACTCTTCACAGTAACGAGCTATATCTTTACTTGTAGGATGGCTTTTAGTTCCCGCTAGTAAAACATTAGCTAAAAGGCTCTTACAAGCAGCAGAATGCTCTGTAAGATTACCTTTATACCTAACTGAAATACTAATATCTTTAAATTTATTTGTTTTAATTAAATGAAGTTTATATCCATTTAATTCGACTATTTTTTCTTCCATTATAAACCTCTAAATGTCTTCCTCTTCGTATCCACGAATATATACTTCTCTTGGTTTTGAACCAAGTTGCGGTCCAATAACCCCGTTTTCTTCAAGTTGATCAATAATCCGAGCAGCTTTATTGTAACCAATTCTAAAATGTCTTTGAAGTAATGAAGTAGACGCTTTTTGTTCTTGAATTACAAAAGCTCGACATTCTTCATACTCATCATCTAAGTCATCACTTGAAGGACCAATTCCACTCTCACCAGGTTTTACATTTTCAAATTTTTCATCATATTGAGCTGCCTGTTGTCTAGTTACATAATCAGTAATCTTTTCCACTTCTTGATCACTAACAAACGCTCCTTGAATTCTTGTTGGTGATGAATCTCCCATTGGAGAATATAACATGTCACCTTTACCTAGAAGTTTTTCAGCTCCAGAAGTATCAAGAATTGTTCTTGAGTCAATACTTGAAGATACTGCAAAAGCAATTCTAGAAGGAATATTAGCTTTAATAACTCCAGTAATAATATCTGTTGAAGGTCTTTGAGTAGCGACAATCATATGAATACCGGCTGCTCTGGCCATTTGAGCAAGACGCATAATACAGTCTTCTACATCTTTACTAGCTACAAGCATTAAATCAGCGACTTCATCTAGAATAACGACAATAAAAGGCAATCTAGCTAGTTTATCGTTTTCATCATCAACTCCAGCATTGTGACTATCGACATATTCATTGTAAGACTTAATATTACGAACATTAGCCTCCGCAAATAAATCATAACGTTCTTCCATCTCCGCAACTACTTGCCTAAGTGTAGCAGCTGCTTTTTTAGGATCAGTAACTACTGGCGCAAGTAAATGAGGTATTCCATTATAATTCGATAATTCAACTTTTTTAGGGTCAACTAATATAAGCTTAACTTCTTCTGGTTTAGCACGCATTAAAATACTACAAATTATAGTATTTACACAAACCGATTTCCCAGAGCCAGTAGCACCAGCAATCAATAAGTGAGGCATGTTGTTTAATTCCATAATTATTGTTTTACCAGCAATATCTCTTCCAAGAGGAATAGCCAGTTTATTAGATTCATATTTTCCAGGAATCTTTTCAAAAACATCTCTAAAAGTAACCATTCCAGCTTCTTTATTAGGAACTTCAACACCAACAGCTGGCTTACCAGGTATTGGCGCCTCAATCCTAATATCTTTACTAGCTAAAGCTAGTTTTATATCATCTTGAAGTTGCATAATACGATTTACTCTAGTCCCAGTAGATAGTTTAAGTTCATATTTAGTGATAGTAGGACCAATAAATATATCATTAACTGATGCATTAACTCCAAATTGTTTTAATACATTAGTCAATCTATCTGCATTTTCAATAGCAAAGCTTTTGTTTCCGGCAGAATTTTTATTTACAGATCTGTTTAACAATCTAGTAGTAGGTAATTTATAATTCTTGTTTGTAGCAGGTGCTTTGGGACCATTTACAACTTTAGATTTAACTTCCGGCTTCTTGTCAACGATTTCAAGTTCACTCGCATTATCATTAAATTCAAATTTTGTTGGAAGAGAATCATCTTCTTCAAATGTATTATGGATTTTCGCCTTTGTAGGTTTTGGTTTTCTTTTTGATTGTTTAGAACTACTTGGATCAAAATCCAAATCATTAAAATAGTTTTCAGGAAGTGGAACTCCTCTTCTTGCTTTCCGTCCATTAAAAAAGTCTGCAAAACGACTCGCATTAACTTGCGCTCTTTCTTGTTTTAATTGAAGTGATTGTTTATGCTCTATATAATACTTACTTAGTAATAACGCTAATCCAATTATTATAAATATAGCTCCGGCTCCTATTGCACCACCCTTAGAAAATAAAGCACTAAAAACACCATATAAAATAGAACCGATTAATCCTCCATTAACTAGAGTAGGATTTTTAGTATAAGTAGTAATTGCATCAATTCCAACAACACTAACATTTGACGCTAAAATTGTAATAACACCAATACTACAGCAATATATCCCTACCCCTTTAGGTCCACCAAATCTAGGTAACTTAGTATAATAAAATATATAAGCACATAAAAGGATTATTGCTATATAAATTACAACTGTAAAATAACCAAACAAATAGTTAAAGAAGTAACTAAAACCTTCACCGATTATTCCTAGTTTTAATGCTGAAACAACAATTAAAAAAACTATTATAACCATGCCGATTCTAATTTTTAATTCATTAGTTATTAATTCATTATTATTTTTTTTATTTTTTCCTTTTTTAGCCATAAATACCTCATTGCATATTATATCATATCTTTCATATAAATTCGCAAAAAAGCAAGTATTACTCTACTTGCTTTCTACTTCAATTATTACTGGTAATACAACTGGTCTTTTACCAGTAGTTTTAGTTAAATATCTATTCACTTTATCTCTAATAGATCCTCTAACTTCTACAGTTTCTAAATCTTTATCCTTTGTTAGAGCTACCAATTCATTTTCAGCAATTTTCATAACTTCATCAATAATAGCTTCTGACTCTTTCAAATAAACGAAGCCTCTACTTTGGATATCAGTATTACAAACTAGTTCTCTAGTTTTTGAATCAATAGTCATTCCGATAATTAAAACACCATCATTAGATAATTGAATTCGATCATCTATTACTTTAACACCAACATCTCCAACCCCAATACCATCAATCATTACATCTTCTACAGTAATAGTATCACGATAATTTTGAACACGGCCTTTCTTAAAAGAAATTGTTTCGCCATTATCTGCAATGATAATATGATCATCTTTCATTGTCATACTCTTAGCTATATCTGCTGCTGCTATGAAATCTTGATATTGACCTTTCATAGGAATGAAATAGTTTGGAGCAAACATTTGTAGAATAACTTTTATATCTTCTTCACTAGCATGCATTGATGATAAATCACGATTCTTTAAGTGAGTAATATTAGTATCTGTCTTATACAACTCATCAACTGCTTTAGTTGCTAATTTCTCTGTCCCAGGTAAAACAGGACTTGCAACAATAAAATCATCAGTATCTCTTAATTTTAAGAATTCATCTCCTCCATCAATAATATCTAAAATATCATGATAAATTCTTTGAGGAGTTCCGCTTAATAAGATTACTAAATTATCATCCTTAGGAATATCATCTTCAAATGCAATAATTTCTTTAGGGATTGTGATAAAACTCTTCTTAAGTTGTTGACCTATTCTTACAATACTATTAGTAGAATCATATTTATCTCTTCCATAGAAGCAGATCTTTCTACCATATTTTTTACTAAGTTCAACTATTTCTTTGGTTCTAAAAATGTTTTGAGCATAAGAAGAAATAATAATTCTTCCTTCTGAATCTTCAAATACATGCTCGATTTTACTTGTTAATTTATGTTTAGGTGAAGTATAACCAGGGTTTTTAGCATAATTACTTTCACAAAGTAAAGCTAATACTCCATGTTTACCTATTTCCATCATTGTTGGTAAATCACATTTAAAGCCAGCTGGAGCTCCAAAATCAATAATAAACTCACCACTATAAACAACATACCCTTGATTAGAAAGTAAAGCACATCCAACACTGCCTGGTATTGAATGAGTAACTGGGAAGAACTGAACATCTACTCCAGATATATTAACTTTCTCATTTCTCTTTACTCTATTAAGTTTATATTTAACATTAAAACCATTTCTATGCTTATGAATACTAAGCATCTGATCAATCAAATCAGCAGTTAGGTTTGGTGCATAAATTGGTGCATTTACTTCTCTTAATAAATATGGAAGTCCGCCCATTACATCATCATGTCCATGTGTGATGATAATAGCTGCTACCCTATCTTTATTCTCAACTAAATATTCATAACTTGGTATTATTATATCAACTCCAAGTTTATTTACTTCTGGGAATCTAAAGCCTACATCAATAATGAATATTTTTTCATTAATTTCGACGCAGTAAGTGCTTTTACCCATTTCAGCTTGTCCACCTAATGGTAGAATTTTAACTGAATCACTCATCTATTATTCTCCTTTATATTATTATTTATTAATTTACAATTATGTTATGAATTAATGACAACTTACTTTACCATTATAACACAATGAATACAAGGAATAAAAAAGATAAATAAATTAACAAAATAAAAAGTAGAAGTCTTTAGTATACTTCTACTTATTTAAAATTAATTTTCCTTTTTCTTTTTTAATAAAGATAAGATTCCAACAGCAGCTATTACAAGAGTAATTCCAAATAATGAAATATTTGTTTCATCACCAGTTTTAACAGACTTAGTACTAGTAGTTTTGTTAGAAGTATTAGTAGTTGGATTAACCGGTTTTGGAGTATCTGGAGTTACAGGTTCTTCTGGTTCCACATGTTCAGACCAAATAGCATATAAATCAAGGTTTGCTTCAGCCTCTAAATTAACAACATCTTCATTCTTATATGTAGTTCCGGAACCGCCAGGATTAGTATTCCATTCAACGAAATCATATCCATCTCTTGTAAAGTAATTATCATTTAAATGTGTATCTACTTTTGCAGGTACAGATTGTAAATATTGTTCAACAGTTGGTTGATCATAATTTGCATGGAATGTTACTGTTGCTGGATTACCATTTTCATTAGCCTTAGCAATCCATTTAGCATATAAAGTAATTGTTTCCGCAGCATTTGGACGAATTTTTTCTTGATCAGCATAATCTTTACCAGCACCAGGAGTAGTAGTTAAGCCATCTAAGCCATAAGGTTCAGTAGACCAACCAGCAAATTCATAGCCTTCTGGAGCAGTAAAACTATTAGCTGTTAAAGGAGTACCCTCAACAATGTTAATTGGTGTTCTAGTATTGTCATAATCTATAACGTTATTAATAGTCATATTAGCCATTGTTCCTGTACCACCATTAGCTTTAAAGATTACAGTAGCTGGATTAGCCTTCTTTTCAACTTCAAAGACACCAAAACATTCACCTTTAACAGTTACATAAATACCATCTGATTTTAATTCACAATCAAGTACTTGAGGAGTACCTGCAGTACCATATACTTCATCATAAGGTAAATATAATATTTTATAGTCATGAGTATCGTCAGAAGTATAATCTGGATAGCTGATTCTTACAGTAGTAGTTCCAGTTCCAGTTTTAGGTGCCGATAATGAAGTGTTATGTTTATCAGCAGTATAACCATTATTAGTGTTCATTGCAGTTATAATATTTGCAATATTAGCTTCTGTAGGTGTTGAATATTTCTCATATTCAGCTGTAGAAACAGTTCCCATAAACCATCTTGTTTCTCTACCAGTTGTATAGTTTGTTTTATCAGTAGAATGGAAACCAATTTGATAATAATTTTCTAGTTCTCCACCAGTAGAAGATAGTGTTTTATAAGCACTGTTTAGAGCATCCTCTTCTTCAATGGTATCCCTGGCAACGTATAATTCATGAGCATTACGAACTTCAAGATTAGTTCCAGACGGAGTAGTAATTGTATCCACGTTAATATCAGCCTTAAATGGCAAACCAACTCTAGTTGAATCACCTACATTTATATTCTTTGATAAAACAACTTTACCCCATGCTTGCGCCGAAACGTTAGGTGCATTATTAATAATTGGTACATCATCACCATCACCTAGTTTAGTTTCTGTAGCCCAAGTATGATTATTTACAATAGCACCACCTAAGCCATAGAAATAGCCAGCATAATCTTTTCTACTTCCTTCATTATTAACACTAACACCACCACCATAAGATGCAGTGTTGTAAGAGATTGTTCCACCATACATTACAAAATCGCCACGGCAGATAGCTATACCACCACCACCAGCATCTTTAGCAAACTTTTTTGTTCCTTGAGCAGATTGCCCAGGAAGTGGATTCGGATTTACTGCATCTGCTTCATTACCAGTTATAAATCCACCGTACATAATTAATTTACCAGGTTTACATCCGGAATCTGCTATAGAACTAATATTGATAGCACCACCTGATCCACTCCCACCAGTAAATAGTGTCTTATTATTATCGATAATACAATCATCATAAAGCACAATTGTTCCATCATAGGTTTGGAGTGCGCCACCATTATTAGCATCTCCAGTAGAAGTATTGCCGGTTAATGTACCATTAACATTTACACGAGTTAAACTTCCTCTTGCCTGTACTCCACCTGCAATTTGTCCAAAACAATTTTTAATTACTGAACCATCATTAATGTTTAAAGTGGAAGCGCCGGAAACATATACACCACCACAAGAAGGATTTACAGTACTTCTATCGTGATCCTTGTCAAAAATACCATAATTTTGAATTATTAAACCTTTATTCAGATTAAGCACTCCTGAATTAACGCTTAGCCCACATGCATCAGTGCTAGCAGTACCATCAATAATAAAATTACTAAGCGTAACATTAGCGTTACCATTTATGGTAAATAACTGAACCGGACTAGTAATTACAATATTAGAATTTGCACCATTAATAGTACAATCCTTGGTAATACTTTTAGTAGCCGTTACTGCAAAACTATTTGCAATAGTAATTTCATTTTCAGTTCCAGCATTAACAGCAGCAATTGCAGCATCTAAAGTTGCTTCATCAGTAACAGATGTTGCTTTTGCAGCTGGCACTTCTTTAGTACTAGGTGTAGAAACCTTTTCTACATCTTTAGTTTTTGTAGTTTCTGTTTCTTTTGTTTCTGTATTATTTTCAGACTCTACAGTTTTGTTTTCTGTATTTTCAGTTGTTTCCTCAGTAGTGTTTATTGGATCTTGTGTTTGTGTTGTTTCAGTTGATTCATCATTACTTATTTCATCAGTTGCATTTACAGCAACGGGATTATAACACACACACATCATTACAGCTAAAAATAAAGCTAAAACATTCTTTATTTTCTTCATATTGAATCCCCTTTCATATACTATTAATTATAGTACTTAAAAAGTATTTAAACAATGATATAACCATATAATTATGAGAAAAAGAATGTTAAAAAAGGCGATTAAACAATCACCTTTTTTATAATTTATATTACTTACAAAGTATTCCACTTTCATACACAATAACATTTATTAATTTTGAAAGATTTTCACTACGACCTCCATGAATGTCAGGCATCATTATTTGTATTTCACTTTCTTTAATATCACTATCAAATTCATATACCAATTCGATATTCATTGCTTCTTTTTCTTTTGCTGTTACCTCAACATTATAGGTAATTATTTTAGGATTTGTCTTTAAGCAATCCTCATGAGTTATTGTACATTTGATATCTCTTATAGGAATATTCTTTAGTCTTTCACTGCTAGTATTACTGTTAATTGATATCAATCTAAAACCATTAATAATTTTATCCATTATTTACCCTCCTATCTACTTATATTAATTAAATATTTGATTTACTCTTTTTTTTAAGTAGAATTTGTAGATATGGATATCTTATTAACTATTATGACAATCATATTATCTTCTCTTTACTCACCAATAAATGATAATTTTACTCATTTGATGAGTACTAAATATGTGTTTTTGTATTATGCATATTTTCTAATTTTAAGTATTTATTTACTATATAGTTATTATAATTTATCAAAAAACAATAATGATAATTCACTAAAAGTATTATGCATCATAGCTTTTAGTTGTTTTATCATTGGAACAATGATGCCTTATAGTTTAAAAATAGAAACATTA
Organism: Thomasclavelia sp.; assembly: GCA_028749475.1. Lineage (GTDB taxonomy): Bacteria > Bacillota_I > Bacilli_A > Erysipelotrichales > Coprobacillaceae > JAQVWN01. The sequence continues at coordinate 3,834 of JAQVWN010000008.1, read as the reverse complement.
TTTAATCAAATCCATACTTTAGGTAGTTTAATTGGTTGTATTCTTGATGTTTTAATAATAAAAAAGTTAATCCAAGAAGAAATCCTAAAAGGATCGTCTACAGCATTAACTTTAAATAATATATTTAATTATTCTTTAATAACAATATGTATTTTAGGATTCATTTTTACTTCTATTAATGGAATTATAGAAGGATTATTTATAATCCTTAATATATATGTAATTCATACTCTATCTAGTCTTCATTAAATAATTATATTGCATACCTTCTCTAATAGAAGAACTGTCTTTACCAAAAGCCTCACATAAAGTATATCCGATTTCAAGAGAAGCTCCAGGTCCTTTACCAGTAATAATATTCCCATCACTAACAACTAATCCATCTACAAAGTTAGCGTGTTCTAGTTCCTTTTCAAATCCAGGAAAACATGTGACTTTTTTATTGTCTATAACTCGAGCTTTTTCTAAAACTATAGGCCCAGCACAAATTGCGGCAATTATTTTACCTTCTTCATTAAACTTAGATATTAAATCAATTGCTCTTTTATCATCTCTAAGATCTCTAGCTCCGGGAAGACCTCCAGGTACAAAAACTCCATCATATTGATAAATCTTATCAGAGAAAACTTCATCCGCTTTGATAGTTATTTTTTGTGAAGTAACTACTTCAATTGAGTCCATTCCAACAATTCTTACATCTAATCCTGCTCTTCTAAATACATCAACTGTTGATAATGCTTCAATAGTTTCAAATCCATTTTTACATAGCACTGCTAGTGTTTTCATTTTATCACCTCTAAGTTATTATAATTATTTAGAATTCTATTACAATTTATTTGCCTCTTCTAACTTCTTTAAACGAATATAATAGAGCTAACGCTTCCCTTTTTTGTTGTTTCGTAAAAGTTCCAGTGCTTGTAGTAACATATATAGAAACGGCTCCAGCGTAATCAAAAGTATTGAAATTATCTAAAATTTTATTAGACTCATATTCCCCTACTCTAGAAGTTGGCAGAATGCAATAACATGTATCTCCATCAAGATCTTCATAACCACTACCTGTCTGTTGTCCAGTTATTTTTACTTTACCTATCATAAAATCCCCTAAAGAAGAATAATCAACATTATTAAATACTGTTGGTTTAAAAAAGCATTCACCTTCATAAGTTATGCTATATCTTAGTGATACATCATTAACATTATCTGACAAATCATTCATTCCAACACTATAATGCATTAGTCTAAGACTTAAACCATTATTATTCTTTATTTCTACATAATAGTCACTGTCTTTAAAAATTCTATACCCATCAGGGTAAGAAAAAGAATAAATAGGTGTTACAGGATTAAATTTATTTGTTTTGGTCGTATAACTATTATTAAGAATTAATGCATCATCTATATCTATATCGTGTTTCTTTTTTGCCTTACTATTTTGTTTAGTGCTACAACCAATGAGACTAACAATTAAGAATAGTGAAATTGTAAACAAAATAATATTGTGAACCTTTTTCATAAAACCACCCTTTTTTATATTATAACCAAAAATGAAAATATTTACTTATAAAATAATAAATATTATAATCATTGTATAAATCTTATAATACGTTGTATCAATTTGAACGACAGTAAAGAGAAATAACAGTAAAATATCACTTTATATATTATTAAAGATTAATATATATAAATAAACCAGTTATGTTCTTTAAACAATAACTGGTTTATTTATGAAAGAAAGGATTTTTATGAAAAAGGTAATAATTGGAGTCACAGGAAGTATTGCAGCTTATAAAGTATGTGATGTAATAAGCAAACTTAAAAAGAAAGAATATGACATTGAAGTATTTATGAGTGAAGCAGCTGCTAAATTTATTAGCCCGGTCACTATAGGAGCTCTTATCAACAAAAAAGTAAATGTTGATGAATTCGAAGAAGGTTATGAAAGCATTACTCATATAAATTTGGTTAAGGACGCTGATTGCTATATCATCGTACCCGCAAGCGCCAATACAATTGCCAAAGTTGCTAACGGAATTGCTGATAGTACTTTAACATCTTCTTTTCTAGCAGCTACTTGCAATAAGATTATCGCTCCTGCAATGAACGTTAATATGTATGAAAATATCGTTACACAAAGAAACATTGAAAAATGTAAAAAAGATGGCATTAAATTCGTTGATCCAGCTAGTGGAAAACTAGCCTGTGGGGATACTGGAAGAGGAAAACTTGCTGATATTGATGACATAGTAGATATGATTGAATATGGCTTACATCCAAAGCCATTAGCTCATAAAAATGTTATAGTAACTGCTGGACCAACTATTGAGAAAATAGATCCTGTTCGCTATATTACTAACCATTCAAGTGGAAAAATGGGATATGCAGTAGCTAAAGCCGCATTTCGGCTTGGGGCCAATGTCACTTTGATTACCGGTCCAACCACTTTAAAAGATCCTTACGGAATTGAAACAGTTAAAGTGGAAAGTGCTAAATCAATGGAAACGGTGATTAAAGAATTATATGATGATGCCGATTATGTTGTGATGTCTGCTGCAGTAAGTGATTATCGTCCTAAAGTTATGCATGATCAAAAAATCAAAAAACAAAATCAATTAATAAATATCGAATTAGAGCAGAATGATGATATTCTAGCTTATTTAGGAGCACACAAAACAACTCAAACATTATGTGGATTTGCCATGGAAACTGAAAATGTAATGGGCAATGCTAAAACTAAATTCGAAAAGAAAAATTGTGATTTACTAGTAGTAAATGATTTATTTGAAGAAGGTGCCGGTTTTAAAAAAGACACGAATAAAGTTACCTTTATCACTAAAAACTTCACAGAATCCAAAGCGTTAATGTCAAAAGAATATCTTGGTGAATTAATCATGGATAAATTACTTAAAATAAAAGGAGAATAATATGTTACTAGCTATAGATATAGGTAATACAAATATTACCCTAGCAATTTTTAAGAAAGATAAAATTATATCCACATTTAGACTAACAACTAATTCACAAAGAACTTCTGATGAATATGGTTCATTTATACTAACTTTTATTCAAAGTTCTGGAATAAAGTCTGAAGATATCGAAGATATAATTATTTCTACTGTAGTTCCTAAAATTATGTATTCATTTAATAACGCAATTTATAAGTATTTAAAAAAAGAACCAATTATTATTGGTCCTGGTATCAAAACTGGTATTTCATTAAAAATAGAAAACCCTAAATCATTAGGTGGCGACAGATTGGTAGATGCTGTTGGAGCATATAACCTTTACGGTGGTCCATGTATTGCCATTGATTTTGGAACCGCAACTACATTTGATATTGTCGATGAAAACGGAACTTTTATTGGAGGAGCAACTGCTCCTGGTATCGGAATATCTACTAATGCCTTATCTAATATGGCTGCACAATTACCTGAGATATCAATCAGGAAACCTAAATCAATTATTGGAAAGAACACCATTAGTTCTATGCAAGCTGGAGTTGTATATGGTTACATTGGTCTAACAGAAAAAATCATCACTGAATTGAAGAAAGAATATGGTTCTGATTTAAAAGTAATTAGCACAGGTGGACTTGGAAAAATCATTTCTAACGAAACAGATTTAATAGATACTTATGATCAGGAATTAACATTTAAAGGATTAAAAATAATCTATGATTTAAATAAATGAGAGACTTATTAGATAAGTGCAGTTGTCAACTCAAAGTAGACACAAAAAAGAATCAATAGAACCCTTGTTCAATTCTATATTGCACAGGGGTTTTATAATTTAATGCACAAGCAGGACGTTTATTATTGTAATAATATATATACT
>JAQVWN010000037.1 GCA_028749475.1 Thomasclavelia sp. | reverse complement strand
TTTGTGAAACCAGTTTCTTCTGCTATGTAATTTACTAAATCTGTCTTTGACATTCTTCCTACCTCCTATTTTTTATAAGCTACTTTGCTTACAATTAAAGAATACCATTATTTCATTATAAAATCAATATTTTTTTGTGTTTTTTCCATATTTTTCTTCTTTTTTTCATATTAAATAACCTTTTTTAACATAAAATCATCTTTTTTACTTTTTTACTATACTTTTTATTGCTTTTTTTGTTCTGCTATTCCTTCAAATGCTTTTAAAACTTCAATTGGCATTGCAAAGAAAATAGTATTTGATTGATCTGAACTAACATCGTTAATTGTTTCTAAAGTTCTTAAATGTAATCCACCTTTAGTAGAAGATAAAATTTCAGCTGCTTTAGCTAAATTGAGAGCTGCTTCTGCTTCACCTGATGCTTTAGTAATAACAGCCATTTTTTCTCTTTCAGCTTCTGCTACTCTAGCAATAACTCTCTTCATTTCTTCTGGTAAAGAGATATCTTTAATTTCAACATTTTCTACTTGGATTCCCCATCCATCAGTTGCTTGATCAACAATCAATTGAATATCCGCAGATATTTGATCACGTTTAGTAAGTAAATCATCTAATGAAACAGTACCAACAATATTACGCATGGTTGTTTGTGCAAGTTGACTAGTTGCATAAAAGTAATTTTCTACTTCCAAAACAGCTTTAGAAGCATCAGATATCTTATAATATACAACAGCATTAATTTTTACTGATATATTATCTTTAGTAATAGCTTCTTGATCTGGTACATCAACTACCTTTGTTCTAATATCAACTCTTCTATAACTTTGAAAAACTGGTATTACTAAATTTAATCCTGGTTGCATTATTTTTGTATACTTACCAAGAGTAAACTTAACTCCCCTTTCATATTGATTGATTTGTCTAATTGAACTAAGTATAACAATAATAATAAGTCCTATAACATACTCCATAATTTTACTCCCTCCTATTATAATTATATCATATGACATAAAAAAAGATAAGATTTATCTTATCTTTATATGAACATCTCTTAATTGTTGTTCAGTAACTTCAGATGGTGAACCCATCAGTAAGTCTTGAGCAGCACTATTCATTGGAAAAGCAATTACTTCTCTAATATTTGCTTCATCCTTTAATAACATAATTATACGGTCTATTCCTGGTGCCATACCAGCATGTGGTGGTGCACCATAATGGAAAGCATTATATAGTGACTTAAACTTAGTTTGTAGTACTTCTTCGCTATATCCAGCGATTTCAAAAGCTTTCTTCATAATATTGATATCATGATTACGAACAGCTCCGCTGGAAAGTTCAACACCATTACATACAATATCATATTGATATGCTAATACATCTTCTGGTTTCTTATTTAGTAAACTATCCATTCCACCTTGCGGCATACTAAATGGATTATGAGTGAAAATATATTTTTCTTCTTCTTCACTATATTCATACATTGGAAAATCAACAATGAAGCAGAATTCAAACTTTTTATTATCAATTAAATCTAATCTTCTGCCTAATTCCATTCTAATAGTACCAGATAGTTCATTAACTTTTTTAGAGTCTGCAATAAAGAATATTACATCTTTACTACTTAAGTTACATCTCTCAATAAGTTTTTTTCTATCTTCATCAGTTAAAAACTTATCAATAGGTCCTACAAGAGACATATCATCATTTACTTTTAAATAACCTAAACCAGCTAGACCATTATTAGTAGCGTATTCCCCTAATTCATTAAACCATGAGTTTGATTTATCAGCGATATTTTTAACTGTTATTCCTCTTACCTCTACTCCACTAAACGGCTTGAAGGTTGTATCTTTAAAAATATCTGTTAAATCCATTATTTCTAATGGGTTTCTTAAATCAGGTTTATCACTACCATATTTTAGCATAGCTTCCTTATAAGGAATTCTACGAAAAGGTAGAGGTGATACTTCTTTATCACTAAACTTAGTAAATGTTTCATGTAATACTTCTTCTGTTACTGCATAAACATCTTCAGCTTCAGCAAAAGCCATTTCAAAGTCTAATTGATAAAACTCTCCTGGAGAACGATCACTTCTTGCATCCTCATCTCTAAAACAAGGCGCTATTTGAAAATACTTATCAAAGCCACTAACCATTAATAATTGTTTAAATATTTGAGGAGCTTGTGGTAAAGCATAAAACTTACCATGATATTTTCTTGATGGAACAATAAAGTCTCTAGCTCCTTCTGGTGAAGAAGCTGTAAGAATAGGAGTTTGAATTTCAGTAAATCCTAAAGTATTCATCTTATTTCTTAAAAAACTTATTACTTCTGATCTAAAAACAATATTATCATGAACCTTTTTATTACGTAAATCTAAATAGCGATATTTTAATCTAATATCTTCATGAACATCTCTAGAAGTTATTATTTCAAAAGGTAATTCATTTGTAGAAGCACCTAATACTTCAATATTATCAACCAGTATTTCAATATCCCCTGTTTTAAGTCTAGGGTTAATCATATCTTCATCCCTTTTAATTACTTTACCAGTAACACATACAGTTGATTCTCTATTTATATTATCAAAAACATGATTATCATTACCTACTATTTGAATGGTTCCATATTGATCTCTAATATCTAAAAAGATTATTCCACCATGATCACGGATATTTTCAACCCAACCTGATATTTTAACTTGTTTTTCAATATCATCTTTAGTTAATTCACCGCAATAATGAGTACGATATTTATTTTGTCTCATATCTTACCTCTTCTCTATTTCTTCCGTAATTATCTTAGCAGTAAGTGTTGGGTTTGCTTGACCCCTTGTTCTTTTCATTACTTGACCGACAAAGAAATCAAAAACATTTCTTCCTTTACGATATTCTTCAATTAAATGTAAGTTAGCTTCTAGTATTTCAACAACCATAGTTCTAATTTCTTCGTCATTATCTAGTTGTTTTATTCCTAATTCTTTAACTATAACTTCCGGTTCCTTTTCGTCTTGTAAAACTTTATAAAGAACTTCCTTAGCTTGTTTAGATGATATTTTACCATCGTCTACCATTTTCATTAAAGATACTAGCATTGTAGGTGTCAAAAATATTTCATTAATACTAATTTCATATTTATTTAAATGACCTAAAATAATACTAGTAATCCAATTTGAAGATAATTTTGGATTTGCTCCATCCTTTATTGTTTCTTCAAAATAATCAGCAATACTTTTTTCTTTAACTAAAGTTGTAGCATCATATCTAGATAAACCATACTCATCAATATATAGTTTGATTCTTTCGTATTGTAGCATTGGTATTTCTTTTTTAATATTATCTAAAAATTCTTTAGTTAATTTAACTGGTGGCATATTTGGTTCAAGAAAGTATTTATAGTCTACTGCTTCAACTTTGGCACGCATACTATATGTTTTCATATCTTCATCATCAAATCTTCTAGTTTCCATGATAACTGTTCCACCACTATTTAGTATTTCGGTTTGTCTATATATTTCATATTCTAATGCTTCCTTTACTTTAGTAAAAGCATTAATGTTTTTTATTTCAACTTTTGTTCCTAGTTCAGTAGCATCCTCTTTCATTAGAGAAATGTTAACATCACATCTCATTTGTCCTAAATCACTTCTCGCATCTGATACTCCGCAATATAAAATAACAGATCTTAAAGCTTCAAGGAAAGCAACTGCTTCTTTAGCTGAATGTAGGCAAGGTTCAGTAACTATTTCCATTAATGGAATGCCACTACGGTTATAGTTTATTAATGAATAGTCATTAAAGTGTTCTAAACTTGCTGTATCTTCTTCTAAATGTAAATCATGAATATCAACTTTAATTTCACTATCATCGACATTAACCATTAGGTAGCCATTAATTCCCATTGGAGCATGAGATTGTGTTATTTGATATCCTTTTGGTAAATCAGGATAGAAATAGTTTTTACGATCAAATACAACTTCTTTAGGTGTTTCACAATTTAGTGCCATTGCAATCATCAAAGATTTTCTAGCTGCTTCTAAGTTAGCAACGGGTAAAATACCTGGATAACCTAAATCAACAGTATCTACGAAGATATTAGGTTCTTCTGAATAATCATTTTTAGCAAAAGAAAAGTTTTTTGAATTAGTTTTTAATTCACAATGTACTTCAAGTCCAATTACTACTTTATACATTATTTATCCCCCTTTGCTACTTGTCCTTTATAACCTAAAACTTCTTCTATTTTATATGCTATATTCAAAGTTAATCCATCTTTAAATTGAGGACCAGTTATATTGACACTAACAGGTAATCCATTAACAAATCCACTAGGAATACTAATACTTGGAAAACCTCCAAAGTTACCTATTACTAAATGATTACCTAAGATTAGATAGCGTTCTGATAATTTATCTGATTTATCTCCAATAATAGGCGCTACTCCATCACTAGAAGGCATAATCATACCATCATAAGATTTAAATAATTCATTTACTTTATCAACTATCATTCTTCTAACTCTACCAGCATTTAAGAATAATTTTTCTTGGTTTTCTTTTTGAAGAATAAAACTACCCATAATAAATCTTCTTTTTATAAATTCTGAGAATCCTTTGCTGCGAGCATCAAACATTAAATTATCAATGCTGTTTCCCGTTCCTCTTGGACCAAATAAAATTCCAGTAAGGTTGGCATTATTACTTGTTGCTTCAGCACAAGAAATGCACATATAAGTAGGATATAAAGCATTTAATAAATCTTTATCAATTGATACTTCCTCAACGATAAATCCTAAACTTCTACATTTTTCTATAACATTATAAAAATTATTTAAGGTATCTTTTAATTCTTGATCACTATTATCTTCTAAATTACATGCTTCTTTGATATAAAATAACTTTTTACCTTTGATATCATTTTCTAACATATCAACATACATTTCATTATCATCAGGTAAAGAGGTCATATCTCGTTCATCTTTTCCTTTTAAGATATCTGTTACATAAGCTGCATCCTTTACTGATCTAGTAAAACATCCAACATGATCTAAAGAGGAAGCAAAAGCAAATAATCCATATCTACTTATTCTTCCATAAGTAGGTTTAAATCCTACAACACCACCATAAGCAGCAGGCTTTCTAATTGAGTCTCCAGTATCACTACCAATTGAGAATGGAACAATACCTAAAGCTACACTAGATGCACTACCCGCAGATGAACCACCTATTAATCTTTCTTTATCCCATGGGTTTTTAACTGTTCCGGTATGACCTGTTGTACCAGTACCACCCATAGCAAGTTCATCTAATACTGCTTTTCCTATGCATACAGCACCACTATCTTTTAACTTCTTAACAACAGTAGCATCATATACTGGTACATAATCTTTCAAAATATTAGAAGATGCTGTGGTTAAAATTCCTTTAGTAGAAAAGTTGTCTTTTAGAACAAAAGGAATACCATTTAATACACTATTACCGTTATTACTGTGTTTGGCATCATCTAAGATAGTAACAAAAGAATTGTATTCATCTTGATACTCATGTGCTTTATCTAATGCTTCTTTAATTAAATCTTCACTAGTTACTTTTTTACTATCTAATATTTTTTTTATTTCATCAATTGTTAAATGTAAATACTTCATATTATCCAACCACCTTTGGTACTTTAACTTGATCATATTTAGCTTCTTTAACATTTAAAAATATTTCTTCTTTTGTT
>JAQVWN010000007.1 GCA_028749475.1 Thomasclavelia sp. | reverse complement strand
ATATATATTATTACAATAATAAACGTCCTGCTTGTGCATTAAATTATAAAACCCCTGTGCAATATAGAATTGAACAAGGGTTCTATTGATTCTTTTTTGTGTCTACTTTGAGTTGACAACTGCAATCAAGGATTGAGTCTAAAGATTATTTCTTATCTTTTATTTCATTTTTAATCATATCAATGAATTCTTGTTTAGAAACAGTAGTAGCTTTTTGTGCTCCATGTAAACGATAAGTTACAGTTTTTTCATCACGTTCATTATTACCAAGGACTAACATATAAGGAGCTTTTTTCATTTGGGCTTCTCTAATTCGATATCCTAGTTTTTCTTCTCGATCATCCATTTCAACTCTAATACCATTTTCTTCTAATTCTTCCAGAATTTCTTTAGCATAATCTAAATGATATTCGTTTTTAACAGGTAAAAGCATTACTTGAACAGGAGCTAACCATGTTGGGAATACGCCAGCATAATGTTCAATTAGAATTCCCATGAATCTTTCTAATGATCCAAAACAAGCTCGGTGAATCATTACTGGAGTTTTCTTTTCGCCATCGCTATCAACATATGTACATTCAAATCTACCAGGTAATTGCATATCTAATTGAATAGTTCCACATTGCCAAATACGATTTAAACAATCAGTTAGTTTAAAGTCTAATTTAGGACCATAGAATGCTCCATCGCCAGGATTGATTTTAAGTTCTCTTCCTGTTGCTTCACAAGCTTCTTTTAAAGCCTTTTCAGCTTCGTCCCAGACTTTTATATCACCTATAAAGTCATCTGGTCTAGTAGATAGTTCAATCTTGTAATCAAGATTAAATACTGAGTATATTTCATCATATAATGCTAGGATGCTAGCAACTTCATCACCAATTTGATCTGGTCGAAGGAATGTATGAGCATCATCTTGAGTGAATCCTCTTACTCTAAACAAACCATTTAAAGCTCCACTCGCTTCAGCACGATGAACATTTCCTAGTTCAGCATATCTAAGTGGTAAGTCTTTATAAGAATGTAAACCATTTTTATAAATGATAATAGCTCCAGGACAGTTCATTGGTTTAATAGCGTATTCGTTATCTTCAACATTTGTTGTAAACATATCTTCTTTATAATGATCCCAGTGTCCAGAAGTTTCCCATAACTCTTTAGAAAGCATTATTGGAGTATTAATGACTTTATAGTTATGTTTTTTATGGATTCCTAACCAGAAGTTTTCAAGTGTTCTTCTAAGAGCATATCCATTAGGTAATAGGAATGGTAACCCTTGGCCATAATCAGATAACATAAATAGTTCCATTTCTCTACCTAATTTTTTATGATCACGTTTTTTAGCTTCTTCCATAAAGTTTTCATATTCTTCTAACTCTTCTTTAGTTGGGAAACAAACACCATAGATTCTTTGAAGAACCTTATTATTTTCATCACCCTTCCAGTAAGCACCAGAATGTTTAGTAAGTTTAAAGTTCTTACACATCTTAACAGTTTCAACGTGTGGTCCACGACATAAGTCTGTAAAATCACCTTGGCTATAACAAGTAATACTTCCATCTTCTAAGTTAGAAATAAGATCTAGTTTATATTTATCATCTTTAAACATCTCTAAAGCTTCGTCTTTAGAGATTTCTCTTCTAACGATTCTTTTACCATCTTTACAAATCTTTTTCATTTCTTTTTCAATCTTAGGAATATCTTCGTCTTTTATAACGTTGTCCCCTAAGTCAACATCATAGTAGAACCCTTCACTAACTACTGGTCCTACCCAAAACTTTGCGTTTGGATATAGATGTTTAATTGCTTGAGCCATTACATGTGCACATGAATGGTTTAAAGTGTTTAAGTTTTCATCTTGTTTAAAATCAAATCCCATAATTGTTTCCTCCTATATATAAAAACCCTCTCATCCAAAGGACGAGAGAGTATCGTGGTACCACCTTAATTTGCCATAGGCCTCTTTACCTTAACGCGGTTAACGAGAATCTCTTTCGAGTCTAACTAATAGGGAGTATTTAAATACTTTGTCAAAGATTTTCACCAACCATCTTCTCTCTAAAGACATTCCTATTTAAACATATCCTATATCTTTGTCTTATTTAATATAATACCAACTTTTTTGTCTAAGTCAATTAGATAAACTTATTTATCTTCATTAACTAATTTTTTTAAGTCTTTAATTTCTTGTGGTTTTAAACGACGATATTTACCAGGTGTAAGTCCTTTTAGATTTACACAGCCAATACTAATTCGATGAAGTCTTTTAACAGGATAACCCATTGATTCAAACATCTTTTTAACTTGTCGGTTTTTACCTTCGTATAGTTTAATTTGGCATACTGATGATTTGTGCTCAGTATCTTTTGATATTACTCTAATCTTACAAGGAAGTGTTTTAACTCCTTCTAAATAGATTCCTGTTTCTAATTGATGAAGGGCTGCTCCATCAATTAAACCCTTAATTGATACTTCATAAATCTTTTGCAGATGGCTTCTTGGATGCATAATCATATTAGCAAAATCACCATCATTACTAAGTATTAAACATCCAGTTGTATCAAAGTCTAATCTACCAACTGGATAGATTCTTTCTTTTACATCTGTGAAGTAATCAGTAACAATCTTACGATCAAATTCATCATCTAATGTACAAACACATCCTTTAGGTTTGTAGAATAAATAATATACTTTATCCTCTTTAGTTAAAGATTTTCCTTCTATTGTGATTGCATCTGAGCTTTTAACTTTCGTTCCAAGTTCAGTTACCGTTTTTCCATTTACTTGTACTTTACCTTCAGTAATTAATACTTCCGCTTTTCTTCTTGAAGTATAACCACTGTTAGCAATAACTTTTTGTAGTCTTTCCATATTTTCACCTTATCTAGCCTTATTATACTGGAAGTAAACTCTTTAGCAATCATTATTTATTTTTATTTATTATAAGCTTTATACTTCATTTTATGATGAAACTCATATTAATACTATCAGCTCTTATGTAGAATTTAATAATCTATATAATTTAAACAAGCGTTATCTTGACTTAGTACTGATAGTATTTTTTAATTATTAATTAAGTTATGTTATACTTTTTTAAGTGGAGGGCTCATGAAAGTACTAGGTATAATTGTTGAATATAATCCAATGCATGAAGGTCATCTTCATCATTTAGAAAAAGCTAAAGAATTAGTTAATCCTGATATTACGATAGCGGTTATGTCTGGTAACTTTGTTCAAAGAGGTGAACCGGCTATCATCGATAAGTTTAAAAGAAGTGAAATAGCTATTAAATATGGAGTTGACCTCGTAGTTGAGCTTCCGCTTGTTTATAGCGTTGAAAGTAGTGATTACTTCTGTAAAGAAGCCATTTCTATTTTAAATTCTCTATCATGTACTGATATTGTCTTTGGTTCGGAATCAGGAAACATCAATGATTTCAAAGAAATCGCTAAAGCAATCTATCAAAATGAAGATAAATACAATGAATTAATTAAAGATAGTATGAATGAAGGTAATCGTTACCCTGATGCTTGCAACAAAGCTTTATCGATTCTTTTAAACAAACAAGTTTCTACTCCTAATGATATTTTAGGGCTTGGTTATGTTAAAGAAATAATAAAGAATAATTATAATATTAATATTAATTGTATTAAAAGAACTGGTGAATATTTTTCTTTAGAAGAAAGTGATAATCAAAGTGCTTTTAATATTAGAAACAATTTAAAAAAAGGAAATATCCCTGATTTCCTTTTAGAAAAAGATTCATTTAATCAATTATATTATTTAGATGATTTCTATAATTACTTAAAATATATTATTTTAACTTCTAAAAATGAAGAACTTCAAAGTCTGCATTTAGTTGATGAAGGTATTGAAAACGCTCTTAAATCTAACATATTAGTTTCTACTAATATGGAAGAATTCATTAATAGTTTAACTAGTAAAAGATATACCCGAAGTAGAATTCAAAGAATGATTATTCATATCTTACTCAAAAACACTAAAGAAGATATCAAAAAAGGAATGAATACTGACTTTATTAGAGTCCTTAAAATGAATAACAATGGTCAAAAGTATTTAAGTCTTATTAAAGGTAAGACTAATCGAGAAATAGTTTCTAATTTTTCTAAGTATCATCATCCTGCTTTAGATATCGAACTTAAAGGTGATTATTTATTATCACTATTAAGTGATAATAAAATAATTAATGATGAATATAGTAATATTCCCATAATAAAATGAGCCTAGTAGGCTCATTTTTATTATCTAATATTAGCGTCAAATTCTTTAGAAACAGCTTGTAAAATATTATCAATAGCTGTGTTAACTTCTTTTTCTTCTAAAGTCTTTTTAGGATCTTGGAAGAGAAGTTTAAAGGCAACTGATTTTTTCCCTTCTTCAACATGTTCACCTTCATAAACATCAAAGATTTGAACATCTTTTACAAGTCCCTTACTAGCTTGAATTATTTTTCTTACGACATCAAAGCTATAAATATCTTTATCCATTACTAAAGCTAAATCTCTAGTAGTAGTTGGGAATTGAGGAATAGATGCAAATTTAATCTTTGGTGTTTTTAGATTTAATAAAGTAGTTAAATTAAGTTCTAAAACATAAACATCTTTAACATCATATTTCTTTTCCATTAATGGATGAACATTACCTATCACACCCACAATATCTTTTCCCATCTTGATATAAGCACTACGACCTGGGTGGAAATACTTATTATCTTTTTCAACTCTTTCTAGTTTATAACGACTTCCAGCAATACCTAGTCTAGTAAACAAAGTTTCCATAAATCCTTTTACTAAGAAGTAATCAGCTTGATAGTTGATTCCTTTATAAGTAAGAGAATTATATGTTCCACTACAAGCAATAGCTAAGTTATTTATTTCTTCATCTTTAGAATAAGTATTACTTATTTCAAAGATATTCACATCATCAATATTTCTAGATTGATTATAATTAATAACTTGTAGTAATGATGAAATTAAACTTTTTCTAGTTACTGCTCTTTCTTCAGAAAGAGGCATAGCTAGTTCAATATCACTTGAATCATGGAATAAATTAAAATCATTTACATTAGCTTTACTAGTTAAAGAATAAGTTAAAGTTTCATGAAGTCCTTGATCACGAAGTAAGTTTTTAATAAATACTTGTTTTTCTTGGAATGATGTTCTTCTTCCAACAGTCATACTCACCTTAGGTAAAGTAGACGGAATCTTATCAAAACCATATACTCTAGCTACTTCTTCAATTAAATCAGCTGCCATTGAAATATCATTACGATATGAAGGAACTTCCACATTGAATTCTTCTTTATCTTGATTATAGTTAAACTTTAAAGCATCAAAAATATTAGCCACAATATCTTCTGTAACATCAGTTCCAAGTAATCCGTTAATTTGACTAACAGTAACACTTACATGTCTTTTTTCAATATTTAATGGTGTACTAATTGTTTCATATACTTCTTTAGCATCAGCTAGTTCTTCAAGTAAGTTAGCACAACGATCTAAGATATTTAATGAATTAGAAGTATTTAAACATTCTTTAATATAGTGTTGAGATGCATCAGTGATTAGATTAAGTCTTCTAGCTGTTTCTCGAAGAGTTGGACCATCAAAAGTAGCTACTTCAATCACGATATTTTTAGTATGTTCATCAATCTTAGTTGAATCAGCTCCCATTACTCCAGCAATACAACCAATTCCATCATCAGTAGATACAATGATATCATTAGGTTCAATCTTATATTCATTATCATCTAACATTTTTTCTTTACAATCAAAACCTGTTTTGATTGTAAACTTCTTAGAAGTTAATTTATCATAGTCATACATATGAATAGGTTGACCAGTCTCTAACATTACAAAGTTAGAAATATCAACGATATTATTAATTGGTTTAATACCTGAAGCGATAAGTGCTACTCTAAGCCAAGCTGGTGATTCTTTAGTAGTTACATCTTTAACTAATTTAGCTCCAAAGAACTTACATAAATTAGTTTGGACATCAACTTCAATTCCACTTCCCTCTTTACCTTCATGTTTTATTTCTGGTAATTTAACATCTCTACTTAGAACTGCTCCTACTTCATAAGCAAGAGAGGTCATAGCCATACAGTCTGCTCTATTAGGAGTTAAACCTATTTCTAAAATAGTATCTTTTAAACCAATGAATTTTAGTGGATCTTCTCCAATAGGAGCATCATTATCTAAGACATGAATTCCATCACTATCTTCATCTTTTAATAATCTTTTATCCAATCCAAGTTCAGCAATACTACAAATCATACCATTTGATTCTTCACCACGAACTTTTCTTTTAGCAATCACAAAGCCCCCGCCAAGGTCACAACCTTCTAAAGCCACGATTACTTTTTGTCCTTTAGCCACATTAGGCGCTCCACAGACAATTTGATTAACTACTCCTGGTTTTACTTCTACCTGACAAATATTTAAATGATCACTATCAGGATGAGGAAGACATTCTTTAACAAGGCCAATACTCATATTATTTCCATTAGTAAGATTATGCATTCCTTCAACTTCTAAACCAATTGAGGTAATCTTATTAGCTAATTCTTTTGGATCTTGATCATCCAATTGTACATATCTATTTAATAAATTTAAACTTACATCCATATTATTACTCCTTTACCTCAAATTGTTTTAAGAAACGTAAATCATCATTATAGAAATCACGGATGTTATCAACACCGTATTTTAACATTGCGACTCTTTCAATTCCGATACCAAAGGCAAAACCTTGATAAACTGAAGAATCAAAGCCACACATTTCAAGGACCTTAGGATTAACCATTCCAGCCCCTAATATTTCAATCCAACCAGTTCCTTTACACATACTACATCCTTTACCACCACAGTTATAACAAGATATATCTACTTCAACACTTGGTTCAGTAAATGGGAAGTATGAAGGACGAAGTCTAATTTCTCTTTTTTCACCAAAGAATTTCTTAGCGAAGATTTCTAAAGTTCCTTTTAAATCAGCTAAAGTAATATTCTTATCAACTACTAATCCTTCACATTGCATAAATTGATGAGAATGAGTAGCGTCATCATCATCACGACGATATGTCTTACCAGGACAAATTACTTTAATTGGTCCTTTACCATCCGCTGCCAGTAAAGTATGAGCTTGAACTGGTGATGTATGAGTACGCATTAGATTATTTTCATCAATATAGAAAGTATCTTGCATATCTCTAGCTGGATGACCTTTAGGTAAGTTCATAAGTTCAAAGTTGAAATAATCTGTTTCCACTTCTGGTCCTTCAGCTATTTCATAACCCATTCCAAGGAATAAGTCTTCTAACTCTGAAACAATAATTGAAAGAGGATGTCTTGTTCCTGTTTCAATTTTATAACTTGGAAGCGTAATATCGATTGATTCTGAATTTATCTTTTGAGTAATCGCTTCTTCTTCTAGTTCTACTTTACGATCTTCAACCGCTTTTTCTAAAGTACTTTTAACTTGGTTACTTGTTTGACCAAATACTTTTCTTTCTTCAGGAGCCATATCTTTCATTGATTTCATGGCATCTTGAATTGGCCCTTTTTTACCTAAATAAAGGACTCTAATATCATTAAGTTCTTTTAAAGATTTACAATCTTTAAGCTTACTTAAAGCTTCTTCTTGGATTTGTAATAATTTGTTTTCCATATTTCCTCCTAAAATAAAAAACCGTTCCTATAAAAGGAACGATTATATCGCGGTACCATCCTAATTCACACTAATGTGTGCCCTTAATTAAACTGTAACGTAGCTTAGGCGTTGTTGATTAGACACTCTCCATGGTGAATTCAATAGAATACTCATAGAAGACTTCCAGCCTATGTCTTCTTCTCTAGATAAGTATCACCTATTTACTAGTCCATATCATCGATTTAACTAATTGAATTATATACTTTATATTAGTTTAATACAAGAAAATATTGTATCTACTTAGATACAAGATTCTTTTCTTTAATCATTCTAGCAACATAGATTGCTGGTGTATCTAACAAGCTAGTACAGATAAAGATAATATAACTAGATATTACAATACTAATCAGAGTCGGCATTGAATACATTCCATAAAATGCTCCAAATGTATATAAAACATTATTTAATAATTGACTAACTAGTGTTGAACCATTATTTCTAATCCATAAGCCCTTATGAGAATCATTAAATAGTTTAGATGTTTTATCCCAGATAAAATGATAAAACCAAACATCGAAAGTTTGAACAATTGCATATACACCTAAAGATACAAGCATTAATCTAGGAGTATTAGAGAATACTTCTCTAATCGCTGGTGACATAAAGTCACTACTACTAGGAGTATATAAAAACCATGATTGACTAATAAGAATAAAAGCTAAATTAGTAAGGACACCAATTTTAACTGCTTTATTTGCATACTCTTTACCTTCAGTTTCTGATAAAATATCAGTTACTAAAAAAGTCGATGCAAATAAGATATTTCCTAATGTCATTTCCATTCCAAAAGCATTAACCATTATTAGCACTTCAATGTTAGCAGATATTGTCCCTAGAACTGTCCAAGCATATAATCCTGCTTTCCCTAGAAGTTTATAAAATAATACCAAGGTTGTATATATTAAAACTAAACTAACTATTAATAGTATTTCATTATTCATTATTAATCTCCTACTCCAAAATCAACATTCTCTAAAAGAATATCTACTCTTTCATTATCTTTGTATAAAGGATAAATATCTTTTATAAACATTTTTATTACTTCTTTGTTTGGTTTAATCTTAGTTGTGTTTTTTGTCATAATATTAATACAGATTCGATCAAAATACTTTAAACCAAGATTGATATCATTTAAGATACTTTCTTTGGTTTGATTATCTAGCCCAAACAACAAATTACATTCATTAAATATTGAAGAGACTTCTTCAATATTTAATATTCCATACCCTTTATTTAAAACCTCTTCTCGGTATTTATCATCAAAGGTTTCAATTCCGATTTTAGGGATAGCTTTAATACCACGCTTTAAACATTCCTTTTTAAATTCCATAACTCTTTTAGAGTATGAAAGATAAGCTTCAAATATTAACTCTTTAATCCCTTTATCTTTTAAAACCTTGAAGATGAGATTTAATGTATTATCATCTAATTCAAAGATACTTCCAGAATTTATTACTTCTAGCTTATGATATTTACCTGTAACTTTTAAAAGAACTTCCTTGTTTAGTAAATAGTTTTCTTGTTCATTTAAACTACTATCTAGATGATAATCACAAAAAGAACACTTTTTATAACAACATCCTCTTCCTTTTAAAAGAACAATTTCTCTTTTATTCTTGTTTTCAATTATTGAATATCTGTTCATATTTATCTCCAAATAAAAAATGGGCGTACTAAGGCCCATTAAAACAATTAGTCCCTAGTTTTGTTTAAAGACAGGATGGTTACGAACTGTCTATTATTTATTTCATTAACACTCTAACAATACTAAACCTATTAGTCAAACTTTTTTCCAACTTCAAAGATATGATTACCTAAAAGAATATCTTTAGTCTTAAGTCTTTTTTTACCAGGAATTTGCATCTCAATGATGTTATAAACACCATCCTGACAAGCAACACTAATACTATCTTTATTAATAGCGACAATTGTTCCTGGAATACTATCAATACTTTTTTCTTCTTTTACACCTTCAAATATTTTAATGTTTTTATCTTCATATTTTCCATAACAACCAGGCCATGGGTTTAATCCCCTTACCTTGTTATAAACATCTTTTAAAGAATTATTAAAATCAATCTTTTCATCTTCTCTTTTAATGATTGGTGCATATGATACTAGACTTTCATCTTGGACAATAGAAGGATTAGTTTGATTTAAGATTGATGGTAAACTCATTATTAATAGATCTGCTCCTAAATATGAAAGACGATCATACAAAGTACCAGTACATTCTTTTTCACCAATAATTGTCTCTTTTTGAGAAATAATATTTCCAGCATCCATTTTACTAGCCATATACATAATTGTTACACCTGTAATATGATCACCATTCATAATGGCATAATGCACTGGGGCTCCTCCACGATAACGAGGAAGCAGTGAAGCGTGGACATTGATACATGCAATACTAGGTGCATTTAATACTTCATCCGGTACAATTTGACCATACGCAGCCGTAATTATTAAATCCGGTTTCTTTTCGATAATCCAGTTATAGTCCTTTTTGATTCTTTCTGGTTGAAAAGTATCAATATTATATTCCTTAGCTACTTCAATAACATCAGGATGATGCAATTCTTTTTTTCTTCCAACTAGACGATCTGGTTGAGAAATAACACCCACTACATTATATCCAGCATGAATTACTCTTTTTAAAACTATCTTAGAAAATGAGGCAGTCCCCATAAATATTATTCTTTTATCATTGTTCATTTTTATTTCCTCCTAAGCCTTAAAATTATAGCATTTAAACAAAGAAAAAAACATTGCAATAGTAATTGTTTTTTAATATAATGGTAGAGCAAGTTGCAAGAAAGAGGTGAAATCACAATGGCAAACATGAAACAACAAATTAAACGTTATAAAAATAACAACAAAATCGGAGCTAAAAATACTACTTATAAATCAGCACTTAAAACTGCAATCAAAAAAGTACATGCTGAAGTAGAAGCTAAAAATAAAGAAGCAGCTGTTGCTGCATACAATGATGTAGCTAGTAAGTTAGATGCATCTGTAACTAAAGGAATTCATCATAAAAACTATGCTAACCGTCAAAAATCAAGATTAGCTAAATTAGTTAACTCTATCTAACAGATAGAGTTTTTTATTATATGGAGGTAACTTATGAATAGAAATGAAATAGATAATAAATATAAATGGGATCTATCAAAGATTTACTCAAATTCTAATGATTTTGATAAAGACTTAAATACTCTTTCAACTTATTTAGATGAAATAGTAAAATATGAAGGTCATATTAGTGATTCTAAACAATCATTTAAAAATTTCTTAGATCTTGATGAAAAGATTGAAAGACTAGCTAATAAACTATATTGCTACGCTCATCTTAACTGTGATGTTGAACCTAATAACCAAGAATTTCAAAGAATGCAAGTTAGTGTTTTAACCCTTATTCAAAAGGCTTCATCTAAACTATCATTTATTAATACTGAATTATGTAATCATGATAATGCAATAAAAACATATTTAAAAGATGATGATATGCAAACATATCGTTATAGTATTAATAATATTTTAGATTTTAAACCTCATCTTCTTAGTGATAAAGAGGAAGTTCTTTTAGCTAAGACTGATTCAATTAGTGATTTATCATCAGAAGTATTTGATAACTTAAGACTAGAATATGAAGATGTAGATGTAAATGGTGAAAAGAAGTTCTTAAATAATGCCACATTAAATGAATTCTTAAAAAATAAAGATCCAAAAGTTAGAAAACAAGCTTATACTAATTTCTTTAAAGAATATAAAAAATATGAGAATGTTTATGCTTCTACTTTAAGTGGTGTTATGAAAAAAGATGCCTTTAACGCTGATGTTAGAAAGTTTGATAATTCTTTAGAAGCATCGGTTTTTAACGATGATGTACCTAGTAGTTTATTCTTTATGATTTTAAAGAAAGCTAATGAAGATTATCGTCCTTTATTTCATAAGTATAATAGTCTAAAAAAGAAAATCTTAAAGATTGATGATTTACATAACTATGATTTAAGTGTTCCTTTGGTTGATTCAGTAAAGATTAATTATTCAATTGAAGAATGTCAAAATATAATTAAAGAAACTCTTAAACCTTTCGGTAAAGAATATTTAGATGTTATTAATAAGGCTTTTGATGAACATTGGATTGATTATAAGCCTCATACTGGTAAAAGAATTGGTGCTTATTCTAGTGGGTGTTATGATACTCAACCATATATTCTAATGAACTTTATTGGTGATTATGATTCACTTAGTACAATGATTCATGAACTTGGTCATAGCGTTCATACTTACTTTTCAAATCATTATCAAGATCCTACCAATAATGAATATCGGATATTTGTAGCGGAAGTAGCTAGTACTGTTAATGAAACACTTCTTATTAATCATATGATTAATAGTAGTGAAGGTAAAAAGAAAGCTTATTTTATTTATGAAATGTTAGAAAATTGTGTTGGTTTATTATTTAGACAACCAATGTTTGCTAAATTTGAATATGATTTACATACTATGGCTGAAAAAGGTGAACCTCTTTCTAGTAAAGTAATTACTGATTTATACTATAGTCAAAATAAAGATTACTTTGGAAGTGATGTTAAATTAGATGATTTAGTTGGTTGGTCTTGTTACTACATTCCTCATTTTTATTATAATTACTATGTTTATAAATATACTCTTGGAATGACAGTTGCTATGGCTATCGTTAAAAGAATTCTTGATGGTGATAAAACTCAAGTTGAAAATTATTTAAACTTCTTAAAATCAGGAGGAAGTAAATCACCAGTTGATTTACTTAAACAAGCTGGGGTTGATCCTACTAAAGAAGAACTATATGATGATGCTTTTAATTATTTTGAAGGTTTATTAAATGAATTTGAAAGTTTGATGCTATAATTACTTAGAGGTAACTAATATGGATAGAACTAAAACAAGAAGTTTTAAAGTTGGTAATTTAACTCTTGGTGGTAATAACAACGTTATTATTCAATCAATGACTAATACCAAAACTAAAAATATTGAAGATACAGTAAATCAAATCAAAAGATTAGAAGATGCTGGTTGTCAAATGGTAAGAGTTGCCATCTTTGATAAAGATGATGCTTATGCCATTAAAGATATTAAAGAAAAGATTAATATTCCTTTAATTGCTGACATTCATTTTGATTATAAATTAGCTTTAATAGCTATTGATAATGGGATTGATAAAATCAGAATTAATCCGGGGAATATTGGTAAACTCGAAAATGTGGAAGCTGTTGTAAATAAATGTAAAGAAAAACATATTCCAATTAGAATAGGTGTTAATGGTGGTTCATTGGAAAAAGATATCTTAGAAAAGTATGGCCATCCTACTGCTAAAGGTATGATTGAGAGTGCTAAAAGACATATTGATATTTTAGAAGAAATGGATTTTCATGATTATTGTATTTCACTTAAGTCTTCTAATACTCTTCTTACTATAGAAGCTTATGAATTAGCTAGTAAAACATTTGATTGCCCTCTTCATTTAGGAGTTACTGAAGCAGGTACCCTGCTTTCAGGAACAATCAAGTCTTCTTTAGGACTTGGTACTTTACTTAAAGAAGGAATTGGAAATACCATCAGAGTTTCTTTAAGTGCTGATCCAGTGGAAGAAATTAAAGTTGCTAAAATCTTATTAAAGGAACTTGGTTTAATCCACAATGTTCCTACTTTAGTATCTTGTCCTACTTGTGGAAGAATTCAATATGATTTAATTCCAATTGCCAATGAAATAGAAACTTTCTTAATGGGAATAGATAGTGATATAACAGTTGCCGTAATGGGTTGTGCTGTTAATGGACCTGGTGAGGCTAAGAATGCTGACATTGGAATTTGCGGTGGTGTTCATGAGGGCTTACTTATTAAAAAAGGTGAAATAATTAGAAAGATTCCTCAAGAAGATATTGTTAAAGAATTAAAAAAAGAAATCCTAAATATGATAAAAGAGAAATAGTTTACTATTTCTCTTTTAAATTTGGATTAAATTTATTTGTATTAAACATTTCTATTTCTAATTTATAAGGAGCTACTTTATCGTTATAAGGAGTTTCTAGTATTTTAGGAATACTTTCAAGTCTTACATTATGAACGATACTGTTTAATGTATCAAAACCAATAGTTCCATAACCAATATTTTCATGACGATCTTTATGAGCACCGACATCATTTTTAGAATCATTTATATGAACAACTAATAAATTATCTAATCCGATTATTTTATCAAAATCATCTAAGATTTGATCAAAGTTACTTAAATCATAACCAGCATCATTTAAATGACATGTATCTAAACAAACACCTAAATACTCAGGATACTTACAGTTATTAATTATATACGCTAACTCATCAAAAGAAGTCCCTACTTCGCTTCCCTTACCAGCCATTGATTCTAAAGCAATTTTTCCCGTATAGTTAGTATTAGCTAAAACTTTATTTAAACCATTTACTACTTGGTTTAATCCCGTTTCAACACCTGCTTTAACATGACTCCCAGGATGAAGAACTAAAATTTTAGTTCCAATTTCTTCGCATCTTTGAAGTTCTTGTGATAAGAAATCAACTGCTAATTCAAAAGTTTCTTTTTTAACTGTATTAGCTAAATTAATTATATATGGAGCATGAACTACAACATTGTTAATATCAATGTTATTTTGAAGCATTAACTCTTTAGCTTCTTCTACTCTAAGTTCTTTTACTGGTTTACGTTTCGTGTTTTGAGGAGCGCCAGTATAAAACATGAATGTGTTAGCATTATAGCTTAAAGCCTCTTTAACAGAGCCTAAAAGCATTTCACTTCCACTCATTGAGACATGTGATCCAATAATCATCTTATTCCTCCATGTTTCGTTTTTCTATTTGTCTTTGACGATTACGTTCTTTCTTTTGACGACGGATATCGTTTTGAATGATATTTCTTTTTTGTTTACGAACGATTTTATCAATTTCTCTTTTTCTTTTTTTCTTATATCCAGGTTTTACTTTTTTTGGTTTACGGATAATTTGTTGAACTTGTTTTTCTAATTCGGTTTGTTCTTTAATTCTCTTTTTTCTTTTTTCTCTTTGTCCTAAATCAACAAATTCATTGTTTTTAATTGTTTCGTTTTTGAAGACAATCCCTTTTCTTTCTAGAATTGCGATGTTTTCTTCATCTGAAGCATCATACATACTAAAACAAACACCTTGATAATTACCACGACCACATCTTCCACTACGATGAATATAGAAGTCTGGTTCTGAAGGTAATTCAAAATTAATGACATGAGAAACTCCATCAATATCAATACCTCTAGCCGCAATATCTGTCGCAACAATATATTGGTATTCCATATCTTTAATTCTTCTCATCATTTGACGTCTTTCACGGGGTTGTAAGTCCCCATGGACTTCTCCGACTTTAAGACCATCTTCCCTTAGTTTAGTAGCAATCTTTACTACTTCACTCCTTGTATTAGCAAATATAATACAAATATAAGGATCAATGATACTTATTATTTTAGTTAGAACATCATATCGATCTTTATACTTAGTAGCTAAAAGACGATGTTCAACATTCTTAGTTGTAGGTAAATCATCATCTATTTCTACTGTCTTAGGTGAAGACATATATTTCTTTAAAAATGGACGAAGGTTTTGAGGAATGGTAGCTGAAAACACCATCATCTTCAAACTTTCTTTCATCTTTCCAGCAACAGCATCAATATCTTCTAAATAACCAAATTCTAAAGTCATATCAGCTTCATCAATAACTAAGTAATCGGCCGTTGTAATCTTAAGAGCATCAGCTTCTAAAGCTAAGTCTTTGATTCTACCTGGTGTTCCAATTACTAAATGAGGTTGAGATTGAAGTTTATTAACTGCTCGACTACGATCACTACCACCAGTGATTAATGAAATATTCAATGTTTCATCATATTTAGCAAACATCTTAGCATTATCATAGATTTGAGTAGCTAGTTCCCGAGTTGGGGCTGTAATTACTACTTGAACGCATTCTTTCTTAGTGTTTATTTTTGATATTAAAGGTAAAAGGAAAGCATGTGTTTTTCCTGTTCCTGTTTGTGATATTCCAATTACATCTTCATCTTTTAATATTAAAGGAATGACCTTTTCTTGGATTGGTGTAGGTTTATCAAAACCAAGTTCTTCGATAACATCAAAGCAAGATTTATGTAATTTAAACTTATTAAATTGACTCATTATTAGTCCTCCTTGCTAGATGATTATAACATAATTATAATCTTTGTCACTTGAATTTAGTCCTATGCTATAATAACAAAGAGGTGAGAAAATGAAAGTAACTTCCATAGTTCCAAGAGGATATTGTAAAGGAGTAGTAAGAGCTATTAATATTGCTAAAGATAGTATTAATGATTATCCCCAACCGATTTATATCTTAGGAATGATTGTTCATAATCAGTATGTCGTTGATGGATTAACTAATTTAGGAATAATAACTTTAAACGATACCTCTGGTACGAGAGTGAAGCTTCTAGATTCTATTGATAAAGGGACAGTAATTATTACTGCTCATGGTAGTAGTCAAGAAGTTAAAGACAAAGCTCTTAGTAAAGGACTAAAAGTAATTGACGCTACTTGTTTAGATGTTATTAAAACTCATGATCTTATTAAAGATTATTTAAATAAGGATTATGAAATTTTATATGTTGGTAAAGAGTCACATCCAGAAGCTGTTGGAGCAATTTCTATTAATAAAGATAAAATTCATTTAATTCAAAGTAAAGAAGATATCGATAAAATAGATAAAACTAAGAAATATATTCTTACTAATCAAACTACTATGTCTTTATATGATATTTATCCTATTTATGAATATGCTAAAACTATTTTAGATAATTTAGAATTAATGGATGAAGTGTGTAACGCTACAAGGACTAGGCAAAAGGCTATTGATAGTCTAGATAATAGTATTGATTTAGTATACATTGTTGGTGATCCCCACTCTAATAACTCAATGAAACTAGCTAGTATTGCTAGTAAACATGTTAAACTTGTTAAAATGATTACTAGTGTTGAAGATATCAATATTAATGATTTAAAAGATAAAACCAATATTGGAATTAGTTCTGGAGCTTCAACTCCAACTTATTTAACTAATCAAGTAATTGATTATCTTAAACAGTTAGATATTAATAATAAAGATACTTATAAAAAACCTAAAGTAGATATTAACAAGATAATATAAAACTCCTTTTACCAAGTAAAAGGAGTTTTCTTATTATAAATATGATTTATCAATTAATTTAATTGCACTGATGGCATCCCAAGTAACGTCACCATCATCAATTAGGTCTAATAAATCATAACGATGCATACTCATTAAGACTTGATTTTGTAATCCACAAAAGATTACTCTTACATTTCTTTTTTTACATCTTTCAACAATAACCTTTAATTCTTCTATAGCACTTTCATCAATGGATGGAACACCACGCATAGAAATAATTAAATTATTAACATCGCCTTCAAGTATTTCTCTAAGTTTACTAATTAACATATCTTTTGTCCCAAAGAACATTGGTCCACTAACATATACCATTTTCGTATCTTGATGATGATGAACTAAATCATCATCAATACGATCAGTATCGACATCACTAACTGAAACACTTAAATCACTATTTCTAACAACAAATAATAGCATTGCTAGAACAACACCAATAATAATAGCAACAGTTAAATCAAAGATTACAGTTGCAATCATTGTGACAAAGAATTGTCCTAAAGAAGTTTTAGACTTTTTAACAAACATTTCTTTAATTAAAGACCATTCATTCATTCGATAAGCTGTAACCATTAATACCCCGGCTAAGGCCGCCAATGGAATCTTAGACATAAATGATCCAAGTAAAAACATTGATGCCACTAGCGCTAAAGAATGGAATAAAGATACTAAACGAGTAACTCCTCCCGCTTTAATTGCGACACTAGTTCTAGCAATAGCAGCGGTAGCTGGTACTCCGCCAAAGAATGGAATAACCATATTTCCTATTCCTTGGGCCACTAATTCTTGATTAGCATCAAAAGTTTCATTTTTCATCTTCGAAGCTGAGGCTCCACAAAGTAATGATTCAATCATTCCTAGAGCCGCAATAGAAATACCTGGCATTACAAAGTTAGTTATGTTATTAAAATCAATATTAAATAAGTTTAAACGAACTTGTGGTAATAATGTTGTTGGTATTTTACCAACAACAGTAACATCAAATTTAAAAATCATATTAATTATCAAAGCTACAATAATTCCAATTAAACTACCAGGTATTATGGCATTTATTTTCTTTGGTAGAAATACCATAATCATAACAACTAATAAACCAAACATAATAGAATATAAATTAATATTAAATCCTTTAGTAATATATGAAACAAATTGATTGATTACCCCACTACCTTGATGAGTAGATCCAAAGAAATTATCAATTTGACCAGTCGCAATAATAATAGCAATACCGCTTGTAAATCCACATATTACACTACTTGGAATAAAAGATACTAGTTTACCAACCTTTAATAGGCCACATATAAGTAGGAATATTCCTGCTAAAAAACTAGCTACGAACACTCCTTGTAAACCATAAGACGCTGATAGAGTAATCAGTATTGCTGACATTGCTCCTGTCGGTCCACTAATTTGATAACTAGCCCCACCAAGTCCCCCAATTATAATCCCAGCAATAATTGCTGTAATAAGTCCTGCTCCAGCATCAGCTCCACTGCTAACCCCAAAAGCTAAAGCAAGTGGTAAAGCTACAGCTGCAACTGTTATTCCAGCTAAAAAATCTTTTGTGAGTTTTGAAGTATTATAGTCTTTAAACTCATTTTTTAATCGCAAAAAATAATTATTTATCATTTCTCTCCCCCGTAAAACATAAGTGATTATATCATAATAATTACCTATCTTTATACAAAAAAATGAATACTAAGTTATTTATTTAATAGCTTAGTATTCACTTAATTATTTAGTGTTTTTATTTAAGAAATTGATAATAAAATTATAAACATCTTCACAATAGAAAATAGACCGTCCATGACTTGCTTTATTAACCCGAGCAATAGTTACATCATAGTTATATTCTTTTAATTTATGATATAATTCTAGACTTTGAGTAAAAGGAATTGTTACATCTTTACTTCCATGAAGAATTATTATTGGTGGTAAATTTAAGTTTTCTTTGATATAAGAAATAGGTGAAACTTTAGCTAAGTAGTTTTTATCTAAAGTGTTTTCATTTCCTAAAAAATCTCTAGCATTATCATCTTCTGTCCAATCATGCTTAGAGTACCAATCATTCAAGGTTAAGAAGTTAGAAATACCATATAAATCTATCATTCCTTTTAGTTTCAATAAAGGTGTATCTTCTTTATCAAACTCATGAGAATCATAAGTGAATAAAGTCATTAAAGCAACGTGACCACCTGATGAATCTCCTGAAAGAAAGACATTATTAATATCCATATTATACTTTTGATAATTTTTTTGAATAAATCTAATAGCTTTTTTAAAATCTAAAATATGAGTTGGAAACTTTGAATCAGGAGCATAGTGGGTTTCAACTATGGCATAGATATATCCAGCTTTAACAATAGGCATAAAATCAAAAATATGATCATTCATATCTTGTTTATACCAACCAGATCCTTGGTCATGAATAACAACTGGATAAATTCTATCTTCATCAAAGATGGTATTGGGATATAAAATCCTAATTCGACACCCTTTTTGATAATCAACATCCATCATTCGAACTCTTAAATTATCTTCTTTTCCATAAAGTTCCACTGCTCCATCAATATCTTTATCATATGATGGAAATGTTTTTAAATTAAAATCTTTAACTTTCATTAAATCTCCTCCTTTAACCAATCAACTTTATGATAATAATATACTAACACTAACATACAGATTACCCATGTAATCGGCCATCCCATAAAAACAATAGCCACTGATGAAGTGATTTTTGTAAAGATAAATAAATATACTTGTCTAATAATTACAAAACAAAGTACCATGGCATACATTGGAACTTTAGAAATACCGGCTCCTCTTAAGGCTCCACTATAAATATGAATTAGTGGTAAAGCCCAGTAACAACTTGCAAATACTCGACAGTTGATACTACCTTGAGCAATAACTTGTGGATCACTAGTAAAGATTCCAATAGCTTGTGAACAGAAGAAATAAAGCATTAATGAACCAACAATTACATAACCCATACATATCATTAAAGTAGTATTAACACCTTTTTTAATTCGATCATATCTTTTAGCCCCAATATTTTGTCCAACATAGGTTGTAATAGCCATTGCAAAACTTTGAATTGGAAGTTGCATAAATCCATCTAGTTTAACGGTTGTAGTATACCCAGCTACTGCAGCTGCCCCAAATCCATTAATATATGATTGAACTATAACATTACTAAAAGATACTATACTTTGTTGAAGAGCAGTTGGAATACCAATCCTAACAATTTTACTTAACATAGAAGTATCAAACCTAATTTTACTTAATACTACTTTATAAGTATCCGAAGTCTTTAACAGAGCAAACATTACAAGTACAGCTGATACTCCTTGAGCAAGCAATGTAGCAATTGCGACACCCGCAACTCCTAGGTCTAAACCTACTACAAATAAGAAGTCTAGTACAATATTGATAATTGTCCCAATTATCAAATAGATTAATGGTCTTTTACTATCTCCAATAGAACGAAGAATACCAGATCCCATATTATATATTAAGAAGAAAGTAATACCTAAAAAATAAATCCTTAAATATAGCGTTGCTTGATCAATAATCTCATTAGGTGAACCTATTAATTCTAAAATAGGTCTAGCCATAAAGAAGCCTAGGATTGTAAGTACCACACATAAAACAAGAGTTAAAGCAATTGAAGTATGAATAGCCTTACTCATTTTCTCATACTTTTGAGCTCCATAATATTGAGCAATTACCACCCCAGCACCAGTCGCAAGTCCCATAAAGAACCCTACTAGCATATTGATAATTGGTGTTGATTGTCCAACAGCTGCTAAAGCATTAGAGTTAACAAAGTTACCTACTACATAAGAATCGACTGTATTATATAATTGTTGAAATAAGTTCCCAACTAATAATGGAAGAGAAAAGAACACTAATGACTTCCATATTTTACCATTTACTAAATCTTTATCATTTTTTTCCATAGTTACTCCTTTTCTCATCATACACCATTTATAACTAATAGGTAAAGTTATAAGTTAGAATTAAAAAACGAGGTTACCCTCGTTATTTATAATTAAAATAATCTTTTGAATCATTTATCATAACTTCAACATCTAATTTTGAAAGTAAGTCTTTTACCTTATTTTCCATGATAACTTCCACATGATGATTAACATCAATTAGTAAGATACCATTATCAATAGCCCATTTAGCGTGGCGATGTTTAGTATCACCAGTAATGAAGGCATCAACCTTCGAGTTTAACTCTTCTAGATAATCGGCCCCACTACCACCTAAGACAGCAATTTTACTAATCTTGCAATTAGTATTATTGGAATACTTAACATTTTTAACATTTAGACTTTCTTTTACAACATCAATAAATTCATTTCCGTTTAAAGGAGTGTTTAAAGTTGCCATTTTACCACAGTTATCTATGTCAAAACATTGAACATCTTTAACATCAAAACAGTTAATAAGCCAGTCATTCATACTTATTCCATTTTGACCAATATCTAAACAAGTATGTAATGAATAAACCACAATATTGTTATCAATGGCTTTTTTAATAAATGAACCAGTAGCTTTATTAGTATCGACGTTTTCAATCGGTTCTAATAAAAATGGATGATGAGTAATTAACATATTACAGTTATTACTAATGGCATTATCAATGGACTCATTATCAGCATTTAAAGCTACTAATATTTTGGTAACTTCTTGATTTTTATCACCTATTTGAAGGCCACATTTATCCCAGTCTAGTTGAAGATTTAGAGGAAAGTATTGTTCTAAATAATCAGTAATTTTATAAGCTTTCATTTAAAACATCCTCTATCATTTCCATATCATGTTTAATCTCTTTATATCGAGGACTTAGCGGAGCTAATGTCTTCATGATATTTTGATAAACAACATATTGTTTCTTCCACTTTTCAATAAATAAGGCTGGTTGTAATGCTTTTAATATGGGACCAAATTTAATATCAAATTCATCATATAAGCTATGTTTCTTTTCACTTTTTTTAGTTACTAACACTTCATAAATATGATTATTATCTTTTAAGATTTTTTCATCAACAATTACATAATTATTATTAAATAAGTATTCTCTTAAATAATCAATATTAGCATTAGGTTGTAAAAACAAAACATCAACATTATTTAAATAAGTCTTACTAGCATCTAGTATTTCAGTAATGAGATAAGATCCCATTCCTGCAAGACATATCATATTAACTTTTTTATCAAGGATAGGAGCTATTCCATCTCCTAAAAGAGGAATAACTTTTCCTTCTAAATGACAACTACTAATAGTTTCTTTGGAAGAATCTAGAGGACCTTGTTTAACATCACAAGCATACGCTAACTCTACAATTCCCTTTTCTACAAGGTAACAAGGTAGATAGGCATGGTCAGTTCCAATATCCCCAAAGACTTCCCCACTTTTATATTTTTCTACTACATTTGCGATGGTTTGTAATCTTTTAGAAAGTTTCATTATTTATCTAAAAAGTCTTTTAATCTCTTAGAACGAGATGGATGTTTTAGTTTTCTTAAAGCTTTTGCTTCAATTTGACGGATTCTTTCACGAGTAACTTGGAATTCTTTTCCAACTTCCTCTAATGTTCTAGTTCTTCCATCATCTAAACCAAATCGTAAACGTAAGACCTTTTCTTCTCTATCGGTAAGTTCTAGTAATACTTCATTTAATTCATCTTTTAATAATTCATTAGCTGCATAATCATCTGGAGAAAGAGCTGCTTCATCTTCGATGAAGTCACCTAAATGAGAATCATCTTCTTCTCCGATTGGAGTTTCTAAAGAAACTGGTTCTAATGAAATCTTTTGAATTTCTCTAACTTTTTCAGGAGTCATTCCTTCCATCTTTTCTGCGATTTCTTCAGCTGTTGGTTCACGGCCTAATTCTTGAACTAATTGACGTTGGAAACGAGTTAGTTTATTAATAGTTTCAACCATATGAACTGGAATACGAATTGTACGAGCTTGGTCAGCGATAGCTCTTGTAATAGCTTGTC
Organism: Thomasclavelia sp.; assembly: GCA_028749475.1. Lineage (GTDB taxonomy): Bacteria > Bacillota_I > Bacilli_A > Erysipelotrichales > Coprobacillaceae > JAQVWN01. The sequence goes on along the minus strand of JAQVWN010000007.1, from coordinate 62,194 downwards.
TAATCCACCAAGTAGCGTAAGTAGAGAATTTAAATCCTTTAGTATAATCAAATTTTTCAACTGCTTTAATTAATCCCATGTTTCCTTCTTGAATTAAATCAAGAAATAACATTCCACGACCAACATATCTTTTAGCAATAGAAACTACTAATCTAAGGTTGGCAGCAGCTAGTTCTTTTCTAGCATCATCATCCCCATTTTCGATTCTTTTTGCAAGTTCGATTTCTTGTTCATGAGTTAATAAATCTACTCTTCCAATTTCTTTTAAATACATTTTTACTGGATCGTTAATTTTAACATTACTACCAAGTTGAGTACTTTCTTCTTCTTTAGACTTAGTTTCTTCATGATACATATTAATAGTATCATTTGCGTTCATATCAAAATCACCAGCGAAGTCTAAATCAATATCTTCATCATCGTCAGAATCAGCTTCATTATCGATTTCATCTTCAGTTGGAGCATCACTTAATAATTCGTCATCAGTTAGTTTTAAATCATCTAGACTATCATCACTCATAACGATGTCATTTTTAGATATAAAATCTAATAATTCATCAGCCATTTCATCTGATAAGTCGTATGTAGATAAAACAGTATCTAATTGTTCTTGTGTTAATTCATTGTCGTTTGCTTTAGCTTCTTCAAGGACCATTTTTTCAAGGTCTTCAAATGAAATACCTTTTTGTGGTTTTAATGCTGTTTTTTTCTTTGCCATGTTTATTCCCCTAATTTAGTTTCTTACTCATATTTACTATTTCTTGAACAAGTTGTGATTGTTTTGTCACATCTTGTGTATTTTCCATTATTGCTTTTAACTTATCTATTTCTGGTTTAATAATTGCATTTTCTTTAACCAACTTAATATAGTCATCTATTGCTTGATCACTAGGATGATCTGGAAGATCATCTTGTGAAATAAGAATAATTTTATCGATAACTGCCTTATCTTGGACATTGTTTAGTTCATCGGCTAAAACAAATTCATTCTTTCTTTCATAAACATCTAAGATATAGTAATAAATTAATTTATTAATATCATCACTCATAAACCCAACTTTATTTTTAAAGATATCAAAGTATTTTTTATCTTGCATCATGTAATATAATAATTCATTTTCTGCTCGTTCATACTTATTAAGTATCTTTTGCTGTTTTTGATAAGTAACGTTTTGAATTGGTACTGTTTGTCTTGTATTGAACTGCTTATCTTTATTTACAACACTTAGAATTGTTGATTTATCGAACTTAGATCTAGTGGCTAATTCTTCACAGTAGTGATCAATGTCAACTTCATCATCAAGTTTACTAATTTCATCAGCTATTCTAGACATATATTTCTTTCGATCATCATAGTTAGCCATATTAGAATTATTAAAATAATATTCGATTTTAAATTCTAAGATGTTTAATGCCTTACTAATTATTTCTTTTAATTCATTAATTCCTTGATCATTAATAACTTCATCTGGATCTTTTCCTTCAGGAAGTTTGGCAACATAACATTTAATACCATTTTCTTCTAATAGTTTCAAACATTTGATTGTTGCAACTTGTCCTGGATTATCACCATCTAAACACATTACTACTTCTTTAGTTACTCTTTTGATTAACTTAATATGCTCTTTAGTTAATGCTGTTCCCATAATGGCGACAACATTTTTAAACCCAGCTTTATATAAAGCTATAACATCCATAAACCCTTCACAGATAATTATTTTACCTTCAGTTCTTACTTCCTTTTTTGCTCGGTAATAGTTATATAGGTTTTCACCTTTGATAAATATCTGAGATTCCGGTGAATTCATGTATTTAGAATCAGTTTGTGATTGTTTATAGATACGCCCACTAAACCCCACGACTTTTCCGTCAACATCATGAAGAGGAAACATTATTCGATCAGAAAAGCGATCAAAACTATGTCCACCTTCAATAATTAAACCTGATTTATACATATCTATTTGTTTAAAACCATTCTTCTCAAATGTTTTGGTTAAATAGTTATTACTTGGAGCATAACCGATTTGGAAATAATCGATTATTTCATCGCTCATATTTCTAGAAGTTAAATATTCTTTAGCCATTACTCCATCTTTTGTAGATAAGTAATACTTGTATACTTCAAGAGCCTTTTCATGCATTTGATATAAGGGAACTAAATCATCTTTGATTGCTTTTTTAGGAGCATTAAATGTATATTCACTAACATCAATATTACCCATATCAGCTACTTCTTTGACAGCTTCTATAAAAGATATCTTTTGATAATCTTCTAGAAACTTAAAAACGTTTCCTCCAGCGCCACACACAAAACAATGATAAATTTGTTTTTCAGGTGAGATGGACATTGATGGGTTAGTATCATCATGAAAAGGACAGATTCCAACATAATTACGTCCTTTTTTTGTAAGTGGAATGAATGACCCAATTACATCAACTATATCAACGCTTTGTCTTATTTCATTGATTTTTTCATTACTTAATCGAGCCATGTTTTCCTCCTTTAAAATTTAATACGTTCTTTAATATAATTTGCTACTTCATCCATCTTAATTCGATCTTGTTTCATTGAATCACGATCACGAATAGTAACACAATTATCTTCATATGAATCAAAATCAACTGTTATACAAAATGGAGTTCCGATAGCGTCTTGACGACGATATCTCTTACCAATTTGACCAGCAATATCATATTCACATGTAAATTCTTTAGCTAATGAAGAGTATAACTCTTCAGCTTTATCGCATTGTTTTTTAGTAAGTGGTAAAATTGCCGCTTTATATGGAGCGATACTTGGATGTAAATGCATTACTTGTCTAGTAGTTCCATCTTCAAGTTGTTCTTCCTCATATGAATCACAAAAAGCACTTAAGAATAATCTATCTACCCCTACTGAAGGTTCTATTACATAAGGAATATATTTTTCATTTGTTTGAGGATCTAAATATTCCATTGATTTTTTAGAATGAGTTTGATGTTGAGTTAAATCATAATCAGTACGATCAGCTACTCCCCATAATTCTCCCCATCCAAATGGGAACTTATATTCAATATCAACTGTTGCTTTAGAATAGAAAGCAAGTTCAGCTTTATCATGATCTCTAAATCTTAAGTTTTCATCTTTAATACCAATATCACTTAAGAAAGCTCGGCAATGTTCCTTCCAATATTTAAACCACTCTAAATCAGTATCTGGTTTACAGAAGAATTCCATTTCCATTTGTTCAAATTCACGCATTCTAAAGATGAAGTTACCAGGAGTAATCTCATTTCTAAAAGCTTTACCAATTTGACCAATTCCAAAAGGAACTTTCTTTCTTGATGTTCTTTGAATATTTTTAAAGTTTACAAATATCCCTTGAGCAGTTTCTGGACGAAGATAAACAGTACTCTTTTCATCTTCTACTACTCCCATATGAGTTTCAAACATTAGTTTAAATTGTCTTACATCAGTAAAATCACTGCTTCCACAATTAGGACATACAATATTATTATCTCTAATATACTGCATTGTTTGTTCATTAGTCCATCCTTCACTATGAACATCAGGATCAAATGCTTCAATCAATTTATCTGCCCGATGTCTAGTCTTACAACTCTTACAATCAATTAGTGGATCTGAGAATGAATCAATATGTCCACTAGCTTTCCAAACACCTGAATTCATAAAGATTGCTGAATCCAATCCAACATTGTATGGAGATTCACTAATGAATCTCTTCCACCATAATTGTTTAATGTTGTTTTTCATTTCTACACCTAAAGGGCCATAATCCCATGTGTTAGCTAATCCATCGTATATCTCACTACCTTGAAACACAAAACCTTGTGATTTAGCGTGAGCAACGATTTTTTCCATTTTATCTGCCATTTATTTCTCCTTAAGATAATTAAAGGCTTGGATTTACCAAGCTTTTTTTACTTTTTATATGTCTATAGACATGTGTATAAAAAATACACTTATAGTAGTATTTTGTCAACCAACTATAAGTGTATTAGATAGATCTTTCTTCTAACCATGTTACGATGTCTAAATAGATGTCTCTTCTACTAGTAGCGTGTAAGATATCTTTTTTAAGTCCAGGATATATTTTTAAAGTTACATCTTTTAAACCATATGTTTTATATTTATTGTAAAGCCAAGTAGGCCCCTTACCAAAATCTCCAAAAGCATCTATTTTACCCGAGACAATATAAATTGGTAAATAAGATGGTGTTCTTTGGAGCAAAGAATCTTGGGAAGTGTAATTCATTAAATTAATAATATCTAGTAAGGCTTGATTAGTGTAAGTTACATTAGTAAATGGATCATTATTTAATTCTCTAATTTCTTCTTCATCAGACATTCGATAGTCTTCACCTTTAGAAGTCCTTTTACTTAATTTTTTATGAGCTCTCTTTTTAAAAGTTTGTGAGCGATGCATTAAACCTCCCCGAAGTTTAGAATCAGTCTCTACTATCGCTTTACGTAATTTTGTATTTTTAGCTTTGCCATTAGTCCCAATTAGAACAGCTCCATTAATATAATCTCCATATACAACCATATAAATTTTTAAGACTAAGGTTGCAAACCCATCAGCAATAATATAATAAGGTAAATCAGGATATCTTTTAGATATTAAATTTCTAAGGCGATGCATATCACTAACTAAATTTTTAGTAGCATCTCCTCTCCCAAAATATCCTTGTTCAAAGTTAAAAAGTGATGTTCCATGTCCTGGAAAGTCACTTACTACTACCACATATCCCACATTAGCTAAATACTCAGCAAACTTTTTGTAACGCCGAGAATGAGAATTTAAAGCATGATGAATTTGAATTATTCCTTTGTATCTAATAAGAATTCGAGGAAGGTATAAATCAAAATTTACATAAGTTCCAGATGCTGAAGAATACTTTTCGCTTATCATAACTCATTCCCTCCCCTTTTAGTTTAATATAATTATACTTTTTTTTGTCTACAAAAAAAGACAAAAGTTATTCTTTTGTCATAATTTTTTAAGTTTATTTATAAACTTCCTAGTTTTAAATCTTAAACCTGTAAATTCATCAATATAGTAATCCATAATTGTTGTCAGTTCATCAAGATACTCTTCTTTAATATCTAACATATCAATATGATTTAAATCTAATTTATTTAAATGTCGAAACGCCAATAGAAAATCTTTATCATACCTTTGATCAAATTCACCAATACAATTTGCACATACTAATCCTCCCGAAGAAAGACTAATACCGACGATCTTATCAGTATGATTACAGTTAACACAACTATCTACCTGGAGTGGAGCACCACTAACTTTAAGAATATAAGCGTTGTATAAAAGATATACCAATCGATAATCATACCCTTCGTTAACTAGTTTTAATGCCTGATTAAGGGTATCAAACATTACTTCATCTGGCTCATTTTCACCAGCAAACTGGTATACAAATTCTAAGAAATAACTTGCATATGCTTCCAAAATAATATCCTCTTTAAGATATCGATAAAAATTAATAGATGAAGCTTTGATTAAAACTGATAGACCTTTACGAGGAATGAAAGTAAATTCTGAATGAGTTAAAGATTGGCACGCTGGTGAGTTTTTTGATTTTACTTTTTTTACTCCCCTAGCTACTAAAGTAATCTTGCCATATTCTTTAGTATAAACAGTTACCAAAGAATCATTATCTTTATAGTCTTGAGTCTTTAAAACTATTCCTTCATCAATTACTTCTTGTCTTTTAATAGTCATCTTCGTTATATCCAAATTCTTTTAGATATTTTTGTTTATTACGCCAGTTTTCTTCTACTCTGACATATAACTCTAGATGAACTGTTGTTGATAAGAACCTTTTCATATCTCTTTGAGCATTAGTTCTAATCTTTTTTATCATGCTTCCTTGTTTACCAATAATCATTCCTTTTTGAGATTTTCGGTTAACAACGATTGTGGCCATTACATCAACACTGCCATCCTCTTCTTCACTCATCTTTTCAATTACAATTGCGACACTATGAGGAATTTCTTCTTTAGTAAAGTAAAGAATCTTTTCTCTGATAAATTCCGCCATCACAAATCTTTCAGGATGATCAGTCATTTGATCTTTAGGATAATACATTATTCCTTCATTCAATTTATCTTTAATTAGATTAATTAAACTATCTTCATTTTCATCTTCTTTAGCACTAATTGGAATGATTTCATCAAAATCATATAATTCTTGCCATTCATTCAATTTAGAAATAAGTTTTTCTTTAGATATTTTATCAACTTTATTTAATACTAAATAAACAGGTGAATCGCAGTCTTTAAGTCTTTCAATAATAAACTTATCGCCCCCACCAATAGCTTCATCGCAGGGTTCAATAAGGAGTACCAAATCGACTCCTTCAATACTACTAAGGGCACTAGAGTTCATAAATCTTCCTAGTCCATCTTGTGGTTTATGAATACCAGGAGTATCCATAAAGATTATTTGAGCTTCATCATCAGTATAAATACCTTGAATAGTATTACGAGTAGTTTGAGCTACATCACTCATAATCGCTAATTTAGTTTTTAGAATATTATTTAATAATGTTGATTTACCAACATTAGGTCTTCCAATAATACTTACAAAACCTGATTTAAACATTCATATTTTCTCCTGTAAATTGAATTGGTAAGAAGTCTTTTAAAGTATATACTTTAAATTCTTCTTTGTTAGTTAAAATAATTGGAATATCATTACTTATTAACTCACTCATAACTTGTAAGCAGGCCCCACATGGAGGAGTCAGTTTACCAGCATTAGTTGCGATACAAATAGCCTTGATATCTTCTTTTAAGTAACCATTAGAATAAGCCGCAAAGATAGCATTTCTTTCAGCACACATTGTTAGTCCATAAGAAGAGTTTTCAATATTAGTACCAATAATAAATTTTCCATTATCTAATAGTATTGCTGCTCCAACATTAAAATTAGAGTATGGGGCATAACTATTATTTAAAGCCTCAAAAGCTTTATCTCTTAAAGTTGAATAGTCCATCGTTTTATCTTCCAATCTTTAAATTATTAAATATCTTATTTTGAAGAGAGAACATTTCTTCTTCATCTTCTTTAGTCATATGATCATAACCGAGTAAATGAAGCATACCATGGGTAAAAAGAAAACACATTTCTCTTCTTAAAGAATGACCATATTCCTGAGCTTGTTCTTTAGCTTTATCAACACTGATAAAGATATCCCCTAGTGTTCTTGGCATTCCTGGAACATAAAACTGTTCATTATCTTCTAAGGCAAAGCTAATGACATCAGTAGGACGATCTATCCCTCGATACTCTTTATTAATTGAATGAATCTTATCATTATCTACTAAGATACATGATACTTCTAAATCATCATCAATATTTAAGACTTTAACAATTTCTTTAATAATCATTAAATAATCATCATTATAGTCATCTTTAAAGTCTTTTGTTTCATTTGTAAGTGTAAAATCAATATTCATTTTATTCCTCTTTAATTAAACCTGAATCCATTATAACACAATCAAAATTCCCCTTCATTATATTAATTTGATGAGATACAAGAATAATAATCTTATCACTTAAATACTTATCAAGATATTCCAATACTTTATTTACTTTACCATCATCAAGATTACTTAAAGATTCATCCAATATTAAAACATCTCCATCTTTTAAAATAGCTCTAATTAGAATGATAATTTGTTGCTGACCAGAACTTAAAAAGCCGCCACTAACATCGATCTGTTCATCTAAGCGATTAATAAGATTATCTAAATCAAAATACTTTAATAAACTTAACATCTTATCTTCATCATATTTATCTAAAGATAGATTAAATCGTAGTGATTCATTAAAGAAAATAGGTGTTTTATCTAAATAGGTCATCTTAGAAGAAAGTTGTTTATTATCAATATCTTGAATATCAATATTATTGATTTTTACTTTGCCTTTGACTACGCTATCATAACCCATTATAAGTTTACATAGACTAGTTTTACCAGAAGCTACTTCTCCTTTTAAAAAGATAGATTTATTAATTGTATAATCTAAGCCTTCTATTATTGGTGGTCTAAAACCATAACTATAAGTAATATGTTCAAAAGAGATACTTTTAACTTTTTTAATCTTTTTCTTCTTTTCTATTTTACCAGGTAATAGTTGTTTATAGCGTTCATATAAGATATTCATTTCATCTTTATGCATTATCATATCGATAATTTTCATAGTTGGTTCAATTAGGTACGATACTAACATATAGATCATAATAACATCCCCAATAGTAAAGGATTTTTGTTTAAACAAATATAGCGATACTAACATAATAATTAGAATTCCAGTTTGAAGAATACTAGCAATCATAAAATTAGAACGATTAATCTTTTTAAGTTTATTATATAAAGAAGTAAAATACATAAAGTATTTATAATGGATTTTACTCTTAATATACTTAGAAACTGAGTATTGTTTAATGTTTAAAATATTATCATACATCTCATTTAATGTTTCTGATAACATTTCATTTCTTTCAACTATTTCTTGATTTAATCTTTTAAGATGAAAGTAAAATAATAGAATTACTCCACAAACTATTACTAGCAGTATTATTGAAGTAAGTAAAATCATTAGATTAAATATTCCTAACATAATTAAGACACTTATAAGTAGTATTCCATCCATAAAGAACGTTTGATAAAAACTGATAAAAAATTCTGATAAATTCATTAAACTATTAGCTCTGGTTAAAAAGGTAGCTGCTTTACCATTATAGGAATTTACTGGTAGATAGATGCTATCTTTGACAACTTTAATAATATATTCTTCATCTAAGTATTGTTTAATTTGGATTGAGAAATCTTGTTTTTTATAATTAAATAATTCTCTAATTAAATATATTCCAATAAACCCTAAAGTATAAATACTTATAACTATAAAAGAATAATCTTTAAAGTAATCACTAACTAACCTAAAATACAATGAACAAAGTAAGGATAATATACTAATTATTGTCGAATAACTTATTACTTTCATTACTTCTTTATAATTCTTTTTTAAATATGAAAGTAAGAAGTTATTAAATGTTTGATAGTCTTCATCATTATTAGTTGGAATACCTACATGAATAATACTTACTGTAATTCCCATAAATATCTTTTCGAATTCATCAATATACATAATTCTAAGGCCTTTAGCTGGGTCTCCTAGAACAATTCTATCTTTTATCATCGTATAGTAAACTAGATAATGATTGAGATTATTTTCTTTAGTTAAGACAATTGAAGGTTTACTTGTTTCTTTTAAGAAACTATCCAGGTCACAAGAATAACTCTTAGCTTCCACATTAAAAGCTTTAAAACATTTAATTAAACCATATATAGTTATTCCTTGTTCATCTATTCGACATAACTGTTTTATTTTAGAGATATCTTTTGTTTGTTTGTAATATTTCATTATCATTTTAATGCAATAAGCTCCACAACTTACCTCATCATCTTGTTTGTAAATCGGATATTTAAACATTGATAATCCTCCTATATGTATATAGTTAGTCATATAGGTTTTTACTCTAAAATAAAAAGGCTAGAAATCTAGCCTTACATTACTTTAGTGATTGCCTTGTCAAATATTTCAATCATTTTATCAACATCTTCATTAGTTATAATAAATGGTGGAAGTAATCTAACCACATTAGTTCCAGCAGTTACCATAATTAAACCGTTGTCTAAACATTCTTGAATTAATGATTTAACTGGTTTATCAAATTCAATTCCGACCATTAAACCTAAACCACGAACATCTTTAATATTTTGATGTTTGTTTTGAAGTTTTTCTAACTTATCAAATAAATAAGTAGATACACTTTGGACATGATCAAGCATTCTTTCTTCTTCTAAGATTTTAAAGACGGTATTACATGCACAACCAGCCATTGGATTACCACCATAAGTACTACCATGATCTCCTGGTTCCATTGCATCAGCAAATCTTCCTCTAGCGGCAAATGCCCCCATTGGAAAACCGGCTCCAATTCCTTTAGCCATACATAAAATATCAGGCATAATATCATATTGGAAGTAAGTCATAATAGTTCCGGTTCTTCCCATACCACATTGAACTTCATCAAGGATTAAAGCAATATCATTTTCATCACAAAGGATTCTTAAACCTTGTAAGAATTCTTTAGAACAAACATTAACTCCGCCTTCACCTTGAACAGGTTCAACAATAATGGCTGCTGTTTTATCAGTTATTAATGATTCGACACTACTTAAATCATTTAAAGTTCCGTATTTAACATTCTCCATTAAGGGACCAAAAGCTTCTTGATAATGAGGATTACCAGTAAGTTTTACTGAACCAGTCGTACGACCATGAAAAGAATGATTCATACTGATTACTTCACTATCAGCTTTACCATGTTTTAAGAAGTAATACTTACGAGCAAGTTTTAACGCTCCTTCAGTAGCTTCTGCCCCAGAATTACAAAAGAAAATCTTATCCATCTTAGTTTCTTTAGTAACTTTTTCAGCGGCGCTAATAGCTTCAACTGTATTAAAATAATTTGAGACATGCATTAAACGATGGATTTGACGAGTGAGAGCCTCACAATATACTGGATGATCATACCCAAATGAATTAACTCCTATTCCGGCATAAAAATCTAAATACTCTTTATTATTTACATCATATAAATGAACACCTTTACCATGATCAAATGTGATATCAAATCTTCCATATGCTTTTAAAAATACATTTTCTGCTCTATCGTAATATTTCATTTTAGTCTCCTAACTTAATCTTTGTAGCAATACTATAATAAGTATCAACTGCTTTTAATAAAATATCTTCATTAAAGTTAAACTTACCAGTATGAAGTCCAGCTTTATTATCTTTTGTTTGAGTACCTAAGAAAAAGAATATTCCTGGTATTTCTTTTTGATAATGGGAATAATCTTCAGAAAGCATTAATGGTTCTTTAACTTCTAAATAATTATCTTTATCAACTACCTGTAAGAATTCTTGATATAATTTACTATCATTATTTACAGGTGGATTATCAGCTTCTAATTTAACATCCACTTTACATCCATATTTTAATTCACATGCTTTAGCAATTGAATTAATTTCCGTTTGAATCTTTTTGAAATCATTTTCATCAAAAACTCTAACTGTTCCTTCTAATGAGGCATCTTCTGCCACAATATTACGAATAGTTCCGGCATTCATTTTACCAATATTAATAATGGTTGGATGAAAGGCCGAAAGTTCTCTAGAAACAATTAATTGAATAGAATTAACTATTTCACTAGCAATCACTACGGCATCCACTCCTAGATGAGCTTTACCAGCATGAGCTGATTTACCTTTAATAGTAATATCTAGTTCACCATTTTGAGCCATCAATGGACCTTCTTTACAACAGATTTTTCCTTTTGGATAATCGGGCATTAAATGCATTCCAAAGATTGCTTGAACATTATATTTTTTTAAGATACCAGTTTTAATTACTCCAATCGATCCACCAGCAAGTTCTTCAGCAGGTTGGAAAATTAGTAAATAGTTATAGGGATAATCATTACTTTCTTTTAACCTTTTAGCAAGTCCTAAAAGAGCACTCATATGGCCATCGTGACCACAGCCATGCATATAGCCAAAGTGTTTAGATTTAAAACTAACTCCCGTTTCTTCAGTTAGTTTTAAAGCATCAATATCACTTCTAAAAGCGATTGTTTTATCTTTATTATTATCAATATAAACATAGACACCTGTATCTAATAACTTATTTACATTATAACCAAGACTTTCTAATTCTTTTTTTAAATAGGCTGTTGTTTCAACTTCTTTAAAACCTATTTCGGGAATTTGATGAAGATCTTGACGCCATCTTTTTAAATCATTGATTGAAGTCATAATAGTATCTCCTATATTTTTCTTAAATCATCCATTAATTGAGTTTTATCTTTAGTTTGGTCATCTTTTTGATCTTTAACAATACGACCAGGATTACCTACTACTACTGCTCCGGCAGGAACATCACTTGTAACGATAGATCCAGCCCCAATTACCGCCCCTTTACCAACATGAACACCTTCAATGATAACGGCATTAGCACCAACTAAGACATCATCTTCTAAGATTACAGGTGAGGCACTAGGGGGTTCAATAACACCAGCTAGCACTGCGCCAGCTCCCACATGACAGTGTTTTCCAACTTCGGCTCTACCACCTAAGATAGCTCCCATGTCAATCATACTACCTTCACCAATTTTGGCTCCAATATTAATTACAGCCCCCATCATGATAACGGCATTATCTTCAATAACGACATGTTCTCTAATAAATGAACCTGGTTCAATTCGAGCGTTAACGTTTAAAGTATCCATCATTGGAATTGCTGAATTACGACGATCTTGTTCAAGATATGAATCAGTAATAATATCTTTGTTTGTCATCATGTATTTTTTAATTAAGTCATAATCACCTACACATACTTTAAAATGAGAATCTCCAAACATTTTAAAATCACTAGTTTTAGGTAAGTTTTCACCATTTAAATATACTTTAACTGGTGTTTGTTTTTTAGCATTACTAATATAATCAATTATTTCTTTGGCACTATTTAACATACTTATCTCCTTCGACATTAATATATCCTTCAAAAGTATTAGTGGCTGGTCCACTCATAAAGATATGTTCATCTTTATACTCAACCACTAAGTCTCCACCTAATAGTTGAATGGTAGCTTTATCTTTAATAAGGCCATTTAGTTTACTGGCATACATAACTGCACATGCACCAGTACCACAAGCCATTGTTTCGCCACTTCCTCTTTCCCATACTCGCATTTTTAAATGAGTATCATCAATCACTTCAACAAATTCAGTGTTTACTGATTGAGGGAACATTTTATCATGTTCAAATTTAGGACCTATTTTTTCTAAATCTAAATTATCAAGATTATAAACATAAGTTATAACATGAGGGTTACCAACTGAAACAGCTGTTAGTTTATAATTTGTTTCATCTATTTTGATTGTTTCATTAATCAATGTATCTTTTTCAAAAGTTACCGGAATTTTAGAGCAATTAATTTCAGGTTTACCCATATCTACTGTTGCTCCAACGACTTTACCTTCTTCAAATAATAAAGTAACTACTCGAAGTCCAGATTTAGTTTCAATGTTTAAAACCTTTTTATCAGTCAATCCTTTTTCAAAGACAAACTTACTAAAACATCTAATTCCATTACCACACATCATTCCTTCAGAACCATCATTATTAAACATTCTCATTTTAAAATCATATTTATCAGAAGGAAGAATAATAATAATTCCATCAGATCCAATTCCAAAATGACGATCACTTACTTCTTTAATAAAGGTTGGAGTTGTAGGTACTTTTTGGTTGATACCATCAAAGTAGATATAATCATTACCTATTCCTTCCATTTTAGTGAACTTAAGTTCCATATTTACCCTCCTTAATAATTGTAAAAATAATACCAAATTATGCGTTTAAATTCAATGTATATATAAATTAAAAGAAGCTAGGATTATTATAATCCATTAGCTTCTTTATATTCTAAAAATTCATCATATGTTGATGTCCGATCAATAATTCCATCATCAGTAAATTCAATAATTCTACTAGCAATTGTATCAACAAATTGGTGGTCATGAGAAGTAAAGAGAATATTCTCATTAAAACTAATTAAACCTTGGTTTAAAGCTTGAATAGATTCCATATCTAAATGGTTAGTAGGTTCATCTAAAACTAAGACATTAGCATCTTCCATCATCATCTTAGCTAGCATGCATCTAACCTTTTCACCTCCGGAAAGAACAGAGGCTTTTTTTAAAGCTTCTTCGCCAGAGAATAGCACTCTTCCAAGCCATCCTCGTAAGTCTTGTTCATATACATTACCATCAGTAAATTGTCTTAACCAATCAACAAGTGATAAATCACAATCATTAAAGTATTTATTATTATCTTTTGGGAAGTATGAAGTAGAAGTAGTTACTCCCCAGTTATATGAACCTTCAAAGTCTTTATCTTCCCCCATAATGATATTAAAGAAAGCCTCTGTTGCTTTATCATCACCCACAAAAGCAACTTTTTCATTCGGGTTAATAGAAAATGAAACATTATTAATTAATGTTTTACCATCAATTACTTTAGTTAAACCTTCAACTTCTAAGACAATGTTTCCAACTTCTCTTCCAGGTTTAAAACCAATGAAAGGATATCTTCTAGATGATGGTCTAACATCAGCCATCTCTAAGTTATCTAATAATTTCTTCCTACTAGTAGCTTGTTTAGCTTTAGAAGCGTTAGCTGAAAAACGAGCAATGAAGTCTTCTAATTCTTTTTTCTTAGCTTCGGCTTTTTTATTTACTTCTTTAGCTTGGTTTACTTGCATTTTTGAGTATTCATACCAAAAATCATAGTTACCAACATATAGTTGTAACTTTTGGTAATCTATATCGGCAATATGAGTACATACTTTATTTAGGAAATGCCGATCATGGCTGACTACAATGACCGTATTTTTAAAGTTTAACAAGAAATTTTCTAACCAATTTATACTTTTTAAATCTAAGTGGTTAGTAGGTTCGTCTAAAAGTAAAATATCAGGATCACCAAATAAAGCTTGCGCAAGCAATACTTTTACTTTTTGATTACCATCTAAATCTTTCATTAACTTGTCGTGAAGTTCTGTTGGAATCCCTAAGCCATTAAGCATAGTTTCAGCATCAGCTTCAGCATTCCAACCATCCATATCCGCAAACTCACCTTCTAGTTCTCCTAGTTTAATTCCATCTTCATCATTGAAATCAGGTTTTGCGTATAATTTTTCTTTTTCTTGCATAATGCTATAAAGCTTTTTATTACCCATAATAACGGTATCAACAACTTTATATTCATCATAGGCATAATGGTCTTGTTTTAGAACTGATAGTCTTTCATTAGGGTCTAAGACTACTTCCCCTTTATTTGGTTCTATCTCCCCAGATAAGATTTTAAGGAAGGTAGATTTACCAGCTCCATTAGCCCCAATTATTCCATAACAGTTACCTTTAGTAAATTTAACTGAGACATTTTCAAATAAGACTTTTCCTCCATATTGTAGAGATACATTTTGTGTTGATATCATGATTATTTCTCCTTTATTAATTCAAACATATTATTTTTAACATAAATTTACTAATAATGCATTACTTATAAACAAAATTATTATTTTTATTATCTTAAAGGATATTGTCTATTACTAGTATTTAATTTAAAATTATAGATGAAACGAGGTAAAGACCATGAATTATAAAATAAATGATAAAGGACAAGCTCAACCTTTAAAAACAGTAAAAATGGGCAAAGATGATTTTAAAGATCATAATAATACAAGTATCTATTGGTTAGGTGGTGGTGGAGCCATGATTAATACTCATGGAACTATCATTATGATTGATCCTTTACTTGAAGGTTTTGATATGCCCCTCCTAATTGATATGCCTTTAGATATTAAAGATGTCGTTAAGGTTGATGGTGTGCTGGTATCTCACGTGGATAACGATCATTACTCTAGACCTACTTTAAGAGATATCAAAGACGTTACTAAAGAGTTTCATACTTCATTCTACGTAGCTTCATTAATGAAAGAAGAATGTGGCATTAATAATGCCATTGGCCACGACATTGGTGACAAGATTAAAGTAAATGATGTTGAGATCATTACTACTCCAGCCGATCATGCTTGGCAAAATGGTATTGAAAAATATAATTATCGGGTTTGGGAAGATAGAGAATATTGTGGTTTTTATCTAACATGTAAAGACTGTAAGATTTGGTATGTTGGTGATTCTAAATTATTAGATAGTCAATTACATATGGATCCACCCGATGTAATCTTATTTGACTATGCAGATAATCCTGTTCATATTGGATTAAAGGATGCTTACAAACTAGCAAATACTTATCCTGATTCTAAACTTATCTTAATTCACTGGGGCAGTGTTGACTCTCCAAAGTCTTCAGCATTTAATGGTAACCCTAAAGATATCTTAGATAATGTTATAAACCCAGAAAGAGTTTTAGTCTTAAATCCAGGAGAAAAGTATATAGTAGGTGATAAATAAATGGTTAAAACTTTATATTTAATGCGTCATGGACAAACTTTATTCAATAAACTAAATAAGATTCAAGGTTGGTGTGATTCTCCGCTTACAAGCGAAGGAATCCACCAAGCAAAGGTAGCTGGTAAATGGTTCAAAGATAATAATATTACTTTTGACCACGCCTACTCTTCGACCTCTGAAAGATGTTGTGATACCTTAGAGTTAGTTACAGACATGCCTTATAAAAGAATCAAAGGTATTAAAGAAAATAATTATGGATTACTAGAAGGAGAAGGAGAATACTTAAATAAACATCTTACTCCTAAAGACTGTGAAACATTTTATCTGCAATACGGTGGTGAATCTTCAAATACTGTTAGAGATAGAATGCTTGATACCCTATCAAACATAATGGAAAAAGAAGATCATCATAGTGTTTTAGCAGTATCCCATTCTGGAGCTTGTTTTAACTTTTTAAGAGGAATTCAAGATCCAACCAAAGAATTAGAAAAAGGATTTGGAAATTGTTGCATATTTGTCTATGAATATGAAAATCATCAATTTAAACTAAAAGAAGTTATTAGACATAAGTTCTAATAACTTCTTAAATAAATAGACATAGAAGTCTCTAAATTTCTATGTCTATTTTAGTTTATCCATATATAATTCATTTGATAATAAATAGTATTCTTAAATATATGGGTAATATTTTTTAATAATTTAAGGTTGTATATTTATTGCTGTAAAGTATAATCAGACAAAAAGGTGGTTAGAGATGAAAGATATATTTAAAAAAAAACAATTAAACATATTAGGCTTTATACTTATTATAATTTATATATTAGGGATTGTTTTAATTACACAATTTCCTATCACCATAGGTTCATATAGTAGTATTGATGAATTCTATCAAGAGATTGGAATGGCCCCTAATTATATTCAACTCATACCATTTAAAACAATTATCCAAACAATATCTAATAATCCAATTCAAGTATTTGGTAATATTTTATTATTACTGCCTCTTGGCTTTATGCTTAAAAAATTCACAAAATTGAGTTTTATCAGATGTGTAATAATTTGTGCATTATGTTCATTAGGTATTGAAGTTTTGCAATACATTGTTGATATATCTTTAGCTTTTCCTAATCATATAGTTGATATCGATGACATCATATTAAATGTTGTTGGCGGAATAGTTGGAATAGGATGTAGTTATTTATTTACTTTTTTGAATTTAGATAAATATATTAATAAGATTTTTCTTAAGCAACCAGTTATTGATTCAAAAAATGTTTGATTATATTATTTCAAATACTAATTTAAGAAAGTACGCATTTTGATATCCAAAGCGTAAAAAAAACACGCATTTATGCGTGTTTTATCTTTTCATGGCAGGGGTAGTAGGAAAACGTCTCAGTATGAACACCTTACGATAAACGGCGTAAACACGTGATTTTACTATCCTAAAATGTATGGATATTGTTGATTATAAACATAATATTCAGAAAAAAGTACGCATTTTTGTATGCATACTTTGGCTATGTTTTAGTCCTATTGAACATATATTAACTTCTTCCTTCAGAACGTTTTTTTATCCATCAATATAGTTCTAACTAAATTCTATATAAATTATAAAATACTTTATTACTATTGAAATGTTTTCTACTAAGAAAATATATACCATTCGCATACCTGCTCTATTGATACATAACTATTTATCTTTTCTACATTTGAATAATAATAAGATTTAATATATTTCAATTTTAAACAATAGTTATAAAATACAGAATATACTATTCTTATAATTTCATCTTTAACAATATATTTCCCTAGGTATTTAATATCAATTTTATCATCTTTTTTATAAAAGATATTTTCTCATGCTCTTCTAGTCCTACGGAATAAATTGAATCACTAAAATTGTTTGTAATGTATGATAAAGTATCTTGCTCATCTCGTAAATCTTTGCAATTTAATATTTTACCATTTTCTCTAACTATTTAAATATCTGTTCCTATATCAAAATTGTAAATAGATAAAATAACTGCTTCAATATTAGTTACTGTATTGAAATCACAAACACTCATTTTGCTTGATCTACTCAAATAATCATCAGTATCGATATACTAGGAAAAAATTCCAACCATTATCAAGTTCATTTACGGATTTTTCTCTAAAACATCATTTCAACTTCACTTTCCCAGATAGAATATTCTTTGAAATGATGTAACCTTCAGCATTTTTTATAAATTGGGTAATTTAAGACATACTGTTTCATCCTTTAAATTAATTTTTCTTCTATATGGTATTTTTCTGCTAGTCCTAAATGTATTATTCCCCCAGCATTTTTATGAGTGAGCATAGAGTTACAATACAAAAGTAAAATCTAAAAATTTGAAACTAAGGACATAATTGGGTATATTATCTAGAAAATATTTTATCCATTAATTCCTTTTTTTCGATGTCAATTTTAAATATCATTCCTAATGACGAGTATACAAGTAGTATGTTCTCTCCTTCTTTTTTAATATCTACATTCCCTGTTGGTCTTTTTATGTTTAATATATCATTGATTCTCCATAACTCTTTCCCTTGTTTATCGAATGAAATTACATTGTTTGCGATAACAGTCGTATCATAAATTAATATAACTATTTGATTAGTGAATTCAATCTTTTTCCGAATTGTATAATCCATTTCTATTTTTTTATCATCAATTATTAGTGTTTTATTATCCATAATATAAATCTCCCTATTTTAAATCCTTGATATTTGTAAACCATTTTGGATTTATGTCTACATCCTTAATTGCGAATTGTACATCACCACCAATTGTGCCCCAATCAACTTGTGGACCAGTTATGCTAACCTCAATTGGTGTAGTTGGTGGAAGTTCAACACTTACAATCTTATTAGGAACTTGTGGTAAAGCTAATTTTTGAGCTATTTCATTTGCATTTAATCCACTTATATCATCGGTTCTTACTATAAAACTACTCATTGGATTATTATACCCTTCCAAATATACTCTTGAATATGAATAGTCCCCCGCTTGTACTGTGAAGACTGTTGTTCCTTCGGCTATTGGTGGTTTATCAAATCCCATATCGTACCAATCCGCATTTGCAATCGTTGCGTCTTCTACCCTTATAACATGATACCCATCAGATTTAATCTTTTCAGCTAAATTTTTCCCTAGTTGAACGTAATCTGTGTTCAATTCTCCTTCTTTTACCTTCATCCAATTACTATACTTAATTCCATCAACATCTGACATTCCTCCTAATGAAGAGTATTTACCACCCTCATTTAACAATGAGGTATGTGCTTTACTTGTGTTTAAGTATTCTTCTAGAATATTCTGTTTTTGTAATTCTTGATGTGTAAAGTAACCTTCTGCCTTGTTAATCTTTATTTCATCAAGTCTATTAATTCCTTTTACATACCGAGCATAATCATCTGCATCCATGCCTGGTAAATTATGAGTTCCACTAGCTACTTCATCCCAATATTTACTATATCTTGCACCATCTTCGGGTGACATGTCTCCAAAGGCTGAATACTCACTTCCTATATATTTACTATTTTCGACACCATCTTCAACTGATGTCTTTCCAAGTGAGGAATAATTACCTCCTACATATTTACTGTATAACTTTCCTCCTACATACGCCGCTCCTATAGTTATACCTAATGATATCACAAATGCTATTTCTGGTGGTAGTCCTAGTTTTTGTAATCCCGTACTTACTGCCTCAGTTCCTAACATAGTTGCTCCTCGAACTATTGTCTCTTTGGCAGCTACCTTAGCTATTCCAACAATACCTGAGCCATGCCCTAGGGTAATTGCATCTACTGCTATAGATGCGCTTCCAAGGACAGCATTCATTACTCTTTCACCACTACTTAGATGTTCGCCTGTAATACTTTTACCTGCAATTGCTTCTCCTATATTCTTAATTCCGCCAATTACAGGTATAAAATCTAGCACTTTAGATAGATTAGCTCTCCATTCATCTGTATATACTGTATGATCAAATGAAGTATCTGTTACGGCTTTATACCATTCTTGTTTTAGTTTTAATATCTCAGCACTAGTATACTTTTTACCGAGTTTCTTTTCTTGTTTGTCTTTATATTTCTTAAATTCATCTTTTAAACCAAGCATGTCGGTTTTAGCCATGATATCGGCATATGTTATTTTATTTTTAATATTCTTTACTAGTATTATTTTTCCATTGGAAGCTCCTTGATAGCCTCCAGAGTCACTATAATCTGTATAGGCTGTTGTACCTTCAATATTCAATGAATTATCTATTTTTATATCATTGATATTCATTGTTGATAAGTCTTCTAATACACTACTAAACTCTTTATGAAAATCATCTTCTTTATCTTCTAACAAACTATGAATACCACTAGCATAGTTTGTTAGATTTTCATTCTTTTCTTTTACTTTTTGAAGTGCTTTATCTTTTCTTTCATAATGAACTGTTCTCATTTGCCCATATGTATCATGTGACAGATCATCATCAAAGACACTATCAAAGCTTATAAAAAAATCTAAAAAAATAAAAAGGAATTGTTATTTATGATGTGCCTCCAACAGTTAGAACAAAAATCTAACAGATTGGAGGAATTTCATTTAACTATTCCTCTAATTATTTATAATTTATATAAATTATAAAATACTTTGTTACTATTTAAATGTTTCCTACTAAGAAAATATATACCATTCGCATACTTGCTCTATTGATACATAACTATTTATCTTTTCTACATTTGAATAATAATAAGATTTAATATATTTCAATTTTAAACAATAGTTATAAAATACAGAATATGCTATTCTTATGATTTCATCCTTAACAATATATTTTCCCAAGTATTTAATATCAATTTTGTCATCTTTTTTTATTAAAGATATCTTTCCATATTCTTCTACACCTACGGAATAAACTGAATCACTAAAATTGTTTGTAATGAATGATAAAGCAGGTTGTTCACCTTCTGATTCTACGCACTCTGCTATTTTTTTCATAGTTACTCTGTCGATTAGATTATCATCTAGTCTTTTATATTTAATAACTCCACAGATAGCTGCTAAATTTTCATCATTTGTTTTAAAGAGTATGTATCTGACATTGCGACACCCGTCATATACTACAAACTCTTTTTTCTCAAGAAACGATTTAATACTAATGTAATCTTCTGGATAGGGTTCATCTTCTCCATATAGCACAATTTCATCAGCTCTTTCGATTATACGATAGTGTTGATCTTTTAGTAGTTCTTTTATTAATTCTTTTATTGTTTTAATCAATTTTAATTTTTCCTTTCATTACATCTTCCGTGATATCTGTTAGTATACCACTATCTTCTAATGCTTCTATTTCCAACATTTTCCCATTGCTTCCATATTTAACTGACAAAACAATCAACATAGATTTTAATATTTAAAAAAAGCAGTTATTCAGGAAGTAAAGATCAATTTCTTTACTTTCACTTCCTTTTGCAACCGCTCTTTCAACACACCAATTATTCTCTCAAATCTTAATACTTTTTGAAAGAGATTGTTTAAAGAACTTACCATCTCAAAACATGAATATCATCTATTACAAACACAGCAAGTGTAGTCACACTTGCTGTGTTCTTATCTATGAGTCCCATACTTTTTTGCATATATATTATATTCAGTTTTCATTAAAAAACATCAATCAAAAACTTCCTACATTATATCCGACCAAAAAGGTATTGATTTTATACTGCTAAAACTAATTTCCGTTTGCTTCTTACTGCCATATTCTACCATAAAATAATCATATAAATCTTTCCCCATATAAATTACATCTCCACCATGTACTGATATTATCGGTGGGTTTTCATTATCAAGCATAGGCATATATCTATGTGAATAAATGGGAATTAACTTTGGTGCTTTCGCTAATCTTTTTTTAACCTCATCTTTAAAACTCTCCAAATTTTCCGGTTCTTTTCCCCAATCCTCACACCAATAAATTTCTTGTGGCATATCATTAATATATTGTATTGGCTGCTTAATCATATTCTTGATATATTTAATATTTTCTATATCGAAATTTCTCCAATTATAAAATCCTTTTGATACAGGTAATTCAGTCATTAAAAATTTTCGTAAACTCGTCGGGAAAGAAATATCATATTGCTTTTCGATTTGTAGTATTTCATCAGCACTCAAGCCTTTTTCGAACGTTACATTATTTTTTTTAAGTAATTCTATACTATCTTTATACATTATTTTTTCTCCTCATCATTTCAATTTCTTAAATGTAAAATAATGGTCATTCGTATACCAAACTGAGCCGTCATCACCTATTACAATTCTTTCCATGCCTCTATTTTGACCTTTCACATAAGGATTAACATCGTATTCCTTATATGTAACGCCTTCCGGAAGTTTCTGTGCTCCTTCTTCTTTTGGCATATTATTAAATATCTTACCACCTTTATATCCTTCTGGGGCTAAACCATTATTATCAATTACTTGAGTTGCTATATTTTTTACTTTATCTGGTATTTTATCACTACCACCCTTGACAGCGATTCTTGTTTCTATGTTTTGTGAAGCAGTCTGTTTTCTTCTGCCTCTCTAATTACCTATGTACGATATCTTTTAAAAACTCTCTTTGTCAGTTCTCTTTGATACCGATTCTATCATAGTTCGAGTCTCTTCTCTACTGGTGTTACTAATTAGCTCTATATTCCTTGATTTTATCTTTTAGGGCTTGTTTATCGGCTCTACCTTATATTCCCCTGTATATTCTAATCAAGTGGATTACAGAGGACATATTGACCTATATTCAACACTTAAATATACCTTTTTTGATTACCTCTCCAGTCTGTATTCTGTTCCATTCTTTAACATCCCATATATGATGTTTATCAGTCTTCTGGAGATACAGATTAGTATCTGTTTCTTATTCTTACCTTCTTTAACTCTCTTATCGAAGTATTCTCTGAATATAGGGTTTCTTGCCTTACCTTTTGCGGATGTCTGTATAGACTGAATTGCTAGAAAGTACATTGTAGCTCTTAGTCTTCCATTCCCCTGTTTCTGTACCATATCCTTACCTTTGCCTGCTGAAGACAGTCTTAATGGTGCTATCCCTGCAAACTGTGCCAGTTTATTTGGAGTAGAGAATCTATAAATATCTCCAATACAAGACAGTATCTTTACTGCGGTTATGATATGAATTCCTGGAATAGTGGTTAATGTACAGTTCATAGCATGATACAGTCTTGCCATCTCTTCTTCTACACTCTTTAGCTGCTTATCATAATGCATCAGATCATCTACTATTCCTACCGTTACAGCATCTCTTGATTCTTGATGGATACTATCTGGTAGTTTATCTGCTTTTATAGATTCAAGTATTCTCTCACATGATTTAACAGAGACTCTGTTATGGCTTATCTCTTTTAGGTCTTTTGACAACTCTTCTGCACTCATTTCTTGTAGGTATCTTCTTGATGGATACTTCCTCCAAAAGTACAGTGCTGTGGGTCTACCTATATCACAAAAGAAGGTCTTATATTCCGGATATGCCATACACAGTTGTTCATGAAGTTGATTCACCAATCGTATCCTCTGTCTCATGATGTTATCTCTACGATGAACAAGTAAACTGAGTGCCCAATATCCTTCATCCGGATGTGCATTAGGAAGAGTATCTAATAGATTAATAGTAGCTAGTGCTATAGCCTGTGCATCATCACGATCACTCTTTTTATACATCGCTCCCCTATGCTTTGCTTGTCTATTAGATACGGATGGATTAACATCTTTAACTATACAGTTTCTTTCTAGTAGCCATACGGCTAGAGTTCTACCATATCCATAAACATTCTCCAGTCCATAGACAACCTCTTTATCATCAGGACAGCACTTATTAACCTTTTTTAGAAGTTTAGAGTAATCAGATGGGATATTGTTAAATGTTATCTCTCCCAATTTCTTATTAAAGCAATTAAGTATCACTGCTGTATGTGTCTCTTTATGTAGGTCTATACCAACATATATACAGTCTTCTCTTTTCATCGTATCGTCTCCAATTCATTCACTTTAATCATTGGAGTTTGATACTTCCATAAAGACGAGATACTGACAACCTCAACTAATAAGTCTCTCTACAGTCTTACGCTTGTGCTGCATGGACAAGGGTGGTTTAGTCTATTTACCTCTAACCAGACATAAGGCACCAAAGAAGTGCCGCTGGCTTACTGGGAAGTATCTTATACTCCATCCGCATCTTACCGCCCAGTCACTGCCTTGTCTGCCCATTTATTAAAAAGTTCGCCGAATGTTCGCTTATTCAAAAGAGCAGTTCTTTAGGAAGTTCAGAAGCGATTTCTTCTTCTCCTTTCACTTCCTTCTACAACTGCTCTTTCAATATGCCAATAATTCTCTCAAATCTTAATACTTTTTATAAGAATATAGGTTGGAAATCTCACCAAATCCATATCCAATCTTATCTCATACCGATACCTTTAAAACAGCAAAAACATCTAATAGCAAGCACAGCAAGTGTAGCCACACTTGCGATTTTCTATCTGGGATTCCCAGTCCCTTTAATCAATAGTGTAATTACGTTCTTATGCACCTACTTCATTAATATTATTGATATAACAAACTACTTACGCTGATAAAATGGTTGATATTCTTTAATTGTATTCTTTCCAAAACCAGAGCTAGCTGAAACTATATCTAGCTTTTTATCTTTTAGAAATTTACTACAGCAATTCCCGACTTTTGGATATAAAATATTTGAGTTTTCTTTTGAATCCAATATTAGTAAATAGCTTCCTTCGTCACCTCTTACCATCCATAATAAATACGCCTTTTCAACATTCTTTTCTTTATTAAAAAGCACACATAGTTCATTTATCAATTCAGTTGGATATTGAGCCGGAATTCCTATAAACACCCGTTCTTCTTTTTTTACTATATAATTTTTTTCCATGCCATCAAGCATTGAAAGTGTAATCACAATATTTGCGCCAAAGGGATTAATTACCATTCCTGAATATACATCTTTAGCTTCTTTCATAATATTTTGATAATCTTTATAACTAAAAATCAATGTTTGCTGATCTTTTGAAGAATTCCATTTGTATAATTCTTTCCAATCAGTAAATGCAATTAAAAATTTATTGCCTTTTGTATCTTCTAAATGCTTGACAGATATTAAAGTCTCTTCACCAACAACTATTTTGTTTCCATCTCTCGAACTATTATGCAATTGAATATCTGCAGGGCACAACAATTTTGATTTTGCAAGTTCTTCGAAGAATGCTTGTTGTGTTTCACTATTATTCTTTAATTTTTCAATTATATCAATTAATACAGGATTACTAATCGGTTCATTAATATTCATTTTCTCACGTCTCCATCTGATGATATACTCCATCCTCGAATTTTCTAACAAAACCTTTTGCTGGAAAATCAGGATATATAAATTCCCAAAGACATCCACAGCATTTGCATTTGTACCATTTGTCTGCATACCATTCTATTTTCTGCTGTTTTTCATTTATTCCAACATAGTATGGGCTTACTATTTGAATATCTTCAAAAATTCCATCACATAATTGTTGTGTAAAATACGTTTTCAAATCTTCAAATTCCTTTTTAGTATTAATCTCCATTCCATTTCTTTTATTACAATTACAAATACTCATTTAAACCACTCTCCATTCACATCTTTTATATACACTTGATTTCCTCCACCTGGTAGCACCCCAGCGCCTCCGTTAATTATTTGTGGAGCAGCTGTTCCTTCATAAATAGTTGTTCCTTTAGGAACCATTACCTTTTCAACATACGTAGCATTATTCCCCCAATCGGGATTCAGTGCTAAATCGAGCTGTGATTGCATTCCACCATTTTGAGGTGTTCTAGACATATATCTTTCAATCATATTACTATCTGATGAATAAACCCTATAAAATGTTGTATCTTCTGGCAGTACTGTTTCTGAATATGTTCCTCCAGTAAATGTATTAGCTACATTTTCAGTCAATGGTTGATTTTCACTTCCTGGATAATATGTCTTACTACCACCCTCATTTAACAATGAGGTATTTGCTTTACTTGTGTTCAAATATTCTTCTAGAATATTCTGTTTTTCTAATTCTTGATGTGTAAAATAACCTTCTGCCTTGTTAATCTTTATTTCATCAAGTTTATTAATTCCTTTTACATACCGAGCATAATCATCTGCATCCATGCCTGGTAAATTATGAGTTCCACTAGCTACTTCATCCCAATATTTACTATATCTTGCACCATCTTCGGGTGACATGTCTCCAAAGGCTGAATACTCACTTCCTATATATTTACTATTTTCGACACCATCTTCAACTGATGTCTTTCCAAGTGAGGAATAATTACCTCCTACATATTTACTGTATAACTTTCCTCCTACATACGCCGCTCCTATAGTTATACCTAATGATATCACAAATGCTATTTCTGGTGGTAGTCCTAGTTTTTGTAATCCCGTACTTACTGCCTCAGTTCCTAACATAGTTGCTCCTCGAACTATTGTCTCTTTGGCAGCTACCTTAGCTATTCCAACAATACCTGAGCCATGCCCTAGGGTAATTGCATCTACTGCTATAGATGCGCTTCCAAGGACAGCATTCATTACTCTTTCACCACTACTTAGATGTTCGCCTGTAATACTTTTACCTGCAATTGCTTCTCCTATATTCTTAATTCCGCCAATTACAGGTATAAAATCTAGCACTTTAGATAGATTAGCTCTCCATTCATCTGTATATACTGTATGATCAAATGAAGTATCTGTTACGGCTTTATACCATTCTTGTTTTAGTTTTAATATCTCAGCACTAGTATACTTTTTACCGAGTTTCTTTTCTTGTTTGTCTTTATATTTCTTAAATTCATCTTTTAAACCAAGCATGTCGGTTTTAGCCATGATATCGGCATATGTTATTTTATTTTTAATATTCTTTACTAGTATTATTTTTCCATTGGAAGCTCCTTGATAGCCTCCAGAGTCACTATAATCTGTATAGGCTGTTGTACCTTCAATATTCAATGAATTATCTATTTTTATATCATTGATATTCATTGTTGATAAGTCTTCTAATACACTACTAAACTCTTTATGAAAATCATCTTCTTTATCTTCTAACAAACTATGAATACCACTAGCATAGTTTGTTAGATTTTCATTCTTTTCTTTTACTTTTTGAAGTGCTTTATCTTTTCTTTCATAATGAACTGTTCTCATTTGCCCATATGTATCATGTGACAGATCATCATCAAAGACACTATCTAATAAATAATCTACCTTTTTTAAAATATCAAGTCCTTGATCTACCAAATCATGTTCTTTTTTCTCTTGATTCCAATTTGCTTTAATGCTGATATAATATTTTCCCATTATTTTTTTTCAATAACTCCCATTTCTATTAAGAGTGATTTACCAGTATTACTTACGATATTATTGTAGAATTGTTGGGCTCTAGCAGTATCTTGTTTTAAAAAGGCTTCGATTAGTTCTTGTAGATTGGTTGCTAACATATTATAACCTTCAGCTATGGTATTTATTTGTTTTAAAACTCCTTCTTGGTGATCTAGAACTTCTTTTTGGGCTCCACCTTTATAGTTATTAAACATTTCGAAGAGTTCTACCTGTTTATTTTGATAATATGTTATTTGATAGACAATTGGTAATATCTTTTCAGCATATTGGACCATTTGTTCATCTATACTTATTTGGGTAGCTTTTGTCTTGTCTGGCATTAGTTTATCCCCCAATCAGAAGATATAACATCTGTTATGGCTTGTTGAACATCATTTCTAGAATACATATCTAATTGTTTTGACTTTGCGTCAAAACAATTAAAATAGCCATCATTAATATACATTACTATATTTGATTCTAGATTATTTTCTATGTTGACTCTTAATAAAAAGATTGCTTTTAAATCTGCGTTATTATTCATAAATTCGACAAATTTATTACCAAGTAATAATCTTTTTTTATGATCTGTATTTGTTAATGTATCCCAGTTATCAAACTTACTTAAAATAATGACTACTATTTGATCTTGATTAACTAAATTAATAGAAAAGGTATTTTCAAGTTTAGTTATTAATACATACTCTGATTCTTGATATTTGGCAAAAATAGAATTTTTCCCAAATTTTAAAAATTCCTGAGCATTAACATATAATTCTAAGACCTCTAGAATCTTTAATCCTTTATTAGTAAGAGAATAGTTCTCATCTAATATATCTTTTTTATATAAAGAATTTTTTACTTCTTGAGCTTGATTAGATGTAAGCATCGAAAATGATTCAAATCCATATAAAGATGTTTTATCTAAAATCTGACATAAAAAATTCATTTCTAATATACTTATATCCATCTTATTCTCCTAAACTTTTATATATTTCAGATGACTTTATTTCATCTAATGACTTTTCAAAATCTTTAATCGTACTATACATCTCTGGAATCTTTTCATTTAACTGTTTATGATATTCAAGTAATATATAAAACATTTCTAAGAATCCTTCACAGGCCTTTCCTTGAAAGGCTTTATTACCAAGCATTTCTTTGTAGGCCTTATTGAGTGTTGCTTGATGAGGTTGAAAATATGTTTCAAAAGCCAATTTAACTTCATCAGCTTTATCAAATAAATCTTCATATATTTGAATATCTGCTGTACTTTGCTCACTTGCTTCTATCGCCATTATTTTTCCTCCTCAAGTACTAACTTATAGTATTTTTGATATAACTGATGTACTTCACTTTTCTTTTTCTTGACAGTATTTTGTTGTTCTTTGATATATTGAATTAATGGTTCTGATAAATTATACATTGAAGTTTCACTGTCATAATACTTATAATCAAGAACATTATCTGTTGATGTGGAACTAGAATATTTACCTAAATGATAATCAGTTTCAATATCTATTAATTTACTATCAATTTGATTAAGATAGTTTTCTATGCTTTTTTCTTTCTTTTCATAATAATTTGCTTGTCTTTTATATTGCTTTATTTTAGCTGTTTTAGGATCATCTAATGGATAATCCCATGTGTCATAAAACATATTTACTACCTCCTATCTTACAAAGAAATTACTATTTCTTTGTTGTTAGAATTTGGATTAATTACAATCCTAATATTTCCTTTTTGGTTTTCTTTTTGATACATTTCAATAATCTTACCAATTGGTAAAACATAAGGTATTGGATAATCTGGGTTCTTATCAAATTGTTTATAATCACTATAGACATTGACATAATCCTTATTTAAATCAAATTTAACCTTTACTCCATGTTTAGTTGACAAAGTATATTTAGAGCTTTCATTATCTTCTACTAAACAACCACCAACAAAGAAATAACATTGTTTTAAAAAATTTAAGTCATTACTTGTTAGTGATGGAAAAGCTGTATTACTAAACGATCTAAACTCTTTTACTCTCTTACTTAAACTAAGTATATCTGTTAACTTATCTAAACCTATTGTGTACTTTGAAATATAATAAGTACCGCCACTAACTCTTCCGTTTATCTCTACTCTTCCTGTAATTTCTAGTTCACAAGAAGGAACATAGTGATTACGATAATACTTTGGAATAAATTTTTGTACATTAGTGATTCTTTCAATATGTTTATCACCTTGAAAAATATCAATACTTAAATCTTTATTTATTACAATAGTATCTGGAGATATTACATATCTTTGATACTTATTTTTTTCTCTATTTAATTGTCTTTTATGTAAAAAGCCAACATATCCATATAACAATGTAATGGAAGCAAAAAGGGCAACTAGGAAAAATACTATTAGCCACTGATTTGAGTCTGGATCTAAAGTAGACATGATCCAACAAGTTATGATTGTAGGAACTAAAAAACATATTGTAATAATTGTACAGATTTTAACTTCTTTTTGCATAAATTGGAGATTTGCTAATGGTGTACCTTCTTCATTAATACTATAATATGGTTCTTTATATGCACCTTTAAATATCATAAGTCCTCCTATTTAAGTAATTCTGGACTTTCATCTAGTAAATTAATTTCAGTTTCTCTTTTGTTTTTATTTTCTCTACGTCTATTTTTCCCTAATAGGATAAAATCAAATATAAAACGATATATCATAGTTTACCTCCATTGATTACCTTAAAACTTGTTTTCTTCATTAGTTGGTTCATTTTCTTCTTTTTTTGATAACCACTTAGTAGTACCTGATAATGCTCCTGATAATAATGTGATGATTGCAAATAATAGTAATAAGTTCCATCCAAGTATATTACTTTCTTTTTCATGACCACCTGTCATTCTTGCAGATTCTAAAATAAGTTTAGTAACATCAGTATCTGTTTTTGTTCCATTTCTTGTATTTGATAGGGAAGTAATATAGTCATTCATTAATTGAGTATTAGTATTTAGATTTGCTGCAGAAACATTTTTAGCATTTCCTAAAGCATCTTGAATCTTTTTATTAGTATCTTCTTGCCATGCAACTACATCATTTCTAATTGTAGTTAATTGATGATCTGCATCATTATATACTTCGTTTGTAAATGTGATATATTCACTTTCTTTATTTTTAATCTTAACACTTAATGCTTCATTATTAGTATTGTAGTCTCTTACATAACCAGCTATTTCATTTTTATCAATATAACTTTCTGGGTCATAACTATTGATGACTGTTGTAAGTTGAACTTTGTTAGTGGCATAAGCATCTAAAGCTACTTTTAAATCAGCAATCTTAGTTTTTAAATTTGTATTTACGATACTAATTCCATCATTGTTTGTTTTTACAGTTTGGAGACTAGTATTAGTATTATCAATTGAACTATTTAACATTCCTTGAATATCAGTATCAATTGTTGCTTTAGTTATAACTGTAATAGTTCCATTGTTAACATCATTTAAATATTGTTGAATAGTTGTATAACTAGCATTAATCTGTTGTAATGCTGCTTGAACATTAGGATTAGCATTTAATGCATTTAATTGATCATTTGTTAAGTTATTTAAAACTGCAACACTTAAAGTTTGTTGATTATCCATTGTAGTTAAATGAGTTTTAACATTTGATTTATAAGCATTACTTAAAGATGTAGTTGATGAATCAACTGTAACATCAGTAGTATTTAATGCTTCTGTTATTGAAGTAAGTAATGTACTATTTTCACTTGTTTTTTGAGTTATATAATCATTAGCGTTAACAATATTACCACTTGGATCATTTACTGAAGCTAATGTGTTATTGTTGTTTACAACTTGAGTTAATTCATTATCAGATTGAGTATTTTGTTGAACAATTTTTTGATAATCAGCTTTAGTTCTTGCTAAGTATGTTTTATATGCAGTATCAATTTTATTAATAATTTGACGATTTGTTTCAATATCAGGTGAAATATCTAATTCTTGAACATTATTTTGAAGTCTTGTTAAATCACTTATATTTACTGTTGAGACTAAATCGATATCATTTATTGCAGCAATAACATCTTGGTTATCTTTTTCATTAGCTAATACTTTAGAAGCACTATCTTGCCCTTCATGATATTTATCAATAATTGAATTTAAATACATATATCCAACATTATTATTAAACTTTTCTCTTAATTTCATAACATTAGCATAAGCAATGCTATTAGCATCTTTAGTTAGATCTCCTCCAATTTTATATTCTAATGTACTTTTAGTTGGAGTGTTGTTGATACTATTTACACTTCTAGAAAAATTAGCTGGGATAATAACATAAGCAGCATATTTTTCATCTTTTAAACCTTCTTTAGCTTCTGATAATGATGTAACAGTATATGTATCATCATCTAGTTCTTTTACTATTTCAGCAGCATAATTATTTCTCTTGTCATCAACCTTAATACCTTCATCCATATTAACTACGGCGATTTCTTCTACTTTTGAATATTGAGAATTGATATTATCATTATTCTTTTTTTCTAATACAGTTCCTAGGATTGCTCCAAGAGCTATAAAAGCTATACAACCTAGGGTAATAAATAAATACTTTAGCACTTTTTTCTTTTTCATTTTCTTTCGTCCTTATTCTTCATATTTCGCAATTCTTATTTTTCGTTTTTCACCATCTTCATAAAGAACCCCAAAACCAAATTCAGGCACTTCTCTAATGCTTTGATTAAAAACATTTAATCCACTCTGTTCAGATAGTAAAATTCCATTATTTGTATTTTTAAATAATTTAGTTATATCATCAAATCCTTTTAAGCTATTAACATTTGTTGTAGCGACAATTTTAACTCCAACATCTAAAGCTTCATTGAGGTATTTAACAATATTAGGAGTACCATTAAATCTTGCTATAAACAAACTTGCTTCATCAATAAAGATAGTAATTGCATCTAAAGTTGAAAAATATTCTTTAGCAATTAAACTACGATCATTATCAACTGCTTCTTTAAATGCTTCTTGTCTATCACTGATGATTGCAAATAGTTCTTCTAGAAATTGATTGTTATCATCAGGTTCTTTACCAACATAACTTAGAGCCTCTTCCCCCTGATAACGATACAATTCCATACTATTGGAATCAAAGACATATGATTTCCCTTTTTTATTTCTTTGACTTATTAATAACTTCAATAGATTAGTTTTTCCACTACCTTTAGTACCACCAATCAAGAATACATCATCTTTAAATTTAACTTTTACATTTTCGACATTATTAGTACTTAAACCAATTATCATACCTAAAGAATCATCTTCATTTTGGTAATTACCAAAATCATTACTTGATAATGTTTCAGGTAAAACTGGAATTCCTAAAGGTGTTTTACCATGGTAACTTTCTTTTATTTCATTAATATGGGTTTTAATATTTTCAATGAATTCAAGATCATCCTTAAATTCAAATGGAGTATATATTTGCATCATATTAATATTTTTAGTTTTAACTAAGGCTCTTCCTTTAATGGTTGATGGTTTATATTGGCTTCTACCAATAAGTGAAACAACATCACCTTCATCAAACATATATTCTACTATTTTATTTTTGAAGTTATTCATTGTCGCAAATCTTACAGCATTTGCTCTGGTAGCTGAAATTACAGTATATATTCCTAAACTTAATCCATCTCTAGTAAGTTTGGTCATAAATTCTTCAAATTCTAATGATATTTCTTTTACCACATCAAAATTATCTATAAAGATAAAGATAGCTGGTAATTTATTGGTAGGGTTCATTGAATTATACATACTGAAACTTTGAACCATTTCTTTTCCAAATAGTTTCTTTCTAGTTGTAAATAATTGATTAATAATTCTTGTAAACTTACTAAGTTTTTCTTCATTATCAACCGTTATATAATCAGCAACTTGAGGTAAATTACTATAAGGCATCAAAGATGAGTTCCCAAAATCAAGAATATACATATTTACTAACTCTGGATTATTCTTTAAACATAAAGCATAAATGATTTCACCAATAGTAAATGTTTTACCAAACCCTGATGATGAGAAAACTGCTAAGTTTCCATCTTCGACAAAGTCCACTCGATAGTCTTCTTGCGTTTGTCTTTCTGGGATGTCTATTAAACCGATTTGAATATCTAAATCGATATCATTAACCTTATTTAAATCTAGTAATTTATTTTCCGTCATTTCTAACATATCAGGTAAAGGTGGTAACCAAGGCTTTGTGACTGTTTGATGGTCTGTATGTTCATATAAATCTTTAATATGTAAGACGATGGCATCCAATTGTGTAACCATATTAGAGTCTTCTTCTTCATCACTTAAGTCCTGATTAATAAGTTCTCCTTGGCCTAAAGGATTTACTTTATAAATTCGATTGTCCTTTTTCAAAGCTTTTTCATTTTCATCATACTTAGCTCCTGACCAAGCTGATTGGAATAATTCATATATTTCATTATTTCCAACTTGTAGATATGCTCGACCAGTTTGAGTGATATGAGCAGCATCAGGAGTTTTTAGTATTTCTTTACTGTCTGCTTCATCTTGAACTTTTAAGGCTAATTTAAACTTGGAGTTGGACCATATTTGATCATCAACAACTCCTGTTGGTTTTTGAGTTGCTAGAATCAAATGAACACCTAGGGTTCTTCCAATACGAGCTACTGAAACTAACTCACTCATAAATTCTGGTTGTTCCTTTTTTAATTCAGCAAATTCATCAGAGATAATGAATAAATGAGGTAATGGTTCTTTTACTTCTTTTCTTTTATAGAGTTTAGTATAGTTATTGATATTATTAACACCAACCTCATTAAATACATTTTGTCTTCTTTTTAATTCAGCTTTAATTGATTCTAACGCTCTCATACTTTCAGCTCCATCTAAGTTGGTAATAGTACCAAGTAGATGAGGTAATTCTTTAAATAGATTAGCCATTCCTCCACCTTTATAGTCAATTAATAAGAAACCAACTTCATTTGGTGAGAAGTTAACAGCTAAAGATAAAATATATGACTGAATAGTTTCTGATTTTCCTGAACCGGTAGTTCCAGCAACTAGTCCATGAGGTCCATGTGCTTTTTCATGTAGATTCAATTCTACGATATCGTCTTTTCCCCTAAGTCCTAAAGGTACTGCTAAAGATTTTGAGGCATTGTGAGTTTCCCAACGATTTAAGATATCTAATTCTTGACATGTTTTTACTTTGTACATGTCTAAGAAAGTAATACTTTCTGGAATATGAGAAGTAATTCCTTTTAAATGATTTAAGACACTTAAATTACGAGCCATATCTTTAACATCACTGTTTATTTGTTCAAGTTTTATGTCTTTATTAACTTCTAAACCTTCTTCAATTAATAAAGTGGCATTTTCATGATCATTAATTTCTAATACAGTATGAATGTTTTCAGGTAAATTAGCTTTCTTTTGAGCGGTATAGATTAAACTAAATCCTAAAGAAGTAGTATCTTCTTGAAGATATTCCATGATTGCATGATTCATTAATAAATGATAATCATCAACTATAATAATATAATGAGGAATATAAATAGTTTCGTTATGACCTTCATTATTATTTAGTTTTCGAGATTTAATGATTTGATACAAACTACCAAGTACTTGTTCTTTAACTTGTTCATTATTAATATTTCCACTTAGATTTACTGAATGAATTCTATTATGTGGTAACCATTTAATATAATCAAAATCATTAATATATTCTTTGTTGTAGAGCATAATTATTTCAACATCTTGATATGATTGAAAGAAAGATAATTGTGCTAAATAGTTCTTTAATTGTTGATGAATATCTTTCTTTTCTCCAACAACTCCTAAATGTGATTTCTTTAAATCAATCATAATTGGTTTATTTTGGATGGTTGCATACTCTTGATAAATATCATGAGCAGCATCTTGTAATTTATCTTTTTCTATTGCTAAAAAATCATAATCAAATGAAAGATTAAATTCAGGCTTATCATCACAATACCCTATTTTGATACTTAGGAAATCATCATCATTAATATCTCTTTCGTATATTCGAGGACTAAAGTTTTTTGTCATCTCACATATATTAGATAATGGCGGGTTATTATAGTTTAAAGCTTCAATTTCATTTTGTTTGTATTCATTTAGTTCTTTTCTTTTATTCAATAAATACTGACTATAAACTTCTTTTCTTTTAATATTCTTTTCTTTATTTTCTTTCTTTTCTGTAAAATAAGAAGTTACAGAAAACACCATCATGACTACCGTACCTAAAGCACTAATCATCATAAATAGTCCTCTTCCCATCATGATTCCCATTAGGATGGTTACTGCCGCCATTGAAAGAGGAGGAATAATCACTTTAATCAATGAGCCTTTTCTCATTGGGGTGTTAGTAGGTGGTTTTTGGATTGCTATCTTATCATTGGAAACTTTCTTGATTAGACGAGGTGACTTTTATAATCAGGAAAATATTCCGTTTTTTCCGATTTATCTTTAACCTTTGCAAGATTAGTTTGATAGTTTTGGTTTCCGTATATGTCTATACTATCTAAATGAATAATTATTAAATAGTTATCTATTAATACATTATCGCCATGTTTAATATCAATTAATGAATCATTACTTTGAATTCCATTAATATATATAGTTTCATGATTATCATTTAATATTTGATTGTTATTTAAAACCAGTTTTGAGTTCTTTAAAGTAAGATCTTCGTCTGGTCCAATAATTACTGGCCAATGAGTAACTT
The DNA here is from genome assembly GCA_028749475.1 of Thomasclavelia sp. GTDB lineage: Bacteria > Bacillota_I > Bacilli_A > Erysipelotrichales > Coprobacillaceae > JAQVWN01. The sequence continues at coordinate 25,829 of JAQVWN010000007.1, read as the reverse complement.
TATATTTTTGTTTATAGTTATCAATTATTAAGATAGAAGTATTATTTATAGTGACTATTTCATTTTCTTTAATGACATCTTCATTAATCCTACAATTTTGCCCATCATTTGTAAGATTTAAATCATTAATGATAAGAGTGTCTTCTAAAGCATACTCAAAGTATCTATTTTCATTAAATATTAATACTTTTTTCATTTTATTTATTCACACTTTTAGAGTCATCAGTTAAATCTAGTTCATCAATCTTTTTTTGAACTTCTTCTAACTCGGTAGTTTTTTCCTCACCGCTTAATGAAGAATCATTTTCAATGTTATCTTTTTCTTTCATATAAGCATAAGCTAGATATTCATCATTACCTAGTTGTTGGGCAATATCAATGGCTTCATCCGTATTATCTTTACCTAAGTAAATCCAAAAATCTAATATTTTTTCATTTGAATTTAAAGTTACACTTGATAAGATATTTGATTTTTGTTTATCTGAAAGCGATTGAGCTTTTACATTAGAGACTGCTAAAATGTATTTAATATAAACACTCATATGACTTACTTTAACATCATCTAAAGTATCTATTACATCGTTATAGTCTTTCTCGACATAACTTTCACTAGCACTATTAAAAGTCTTTTCTTCATTTAAACGATATATTCCAAAATATCCAAGTAGAAAAGATAGAACTACTATAATTACTATTCCTACTCGTATTCCATATTTAATCAATCGATTTTTATTTCTTTTTACTTTTATATAATCTTCTCGATCGCTTTTTCGAATGTTTAAATATTTATTATTTAATAATTCTACAAGTTCATCTAAATCATTAATATTTGAGAATGGTGCAGTTTCTTTATTATTAAGGAGTAATGAATTACCTCCTTGATAGTAATCTTCAAATGAGTAAGTGTTTTGAAGGGTGAAACCAATTAATGATTTATATTGTTGAACGAAATCATTTTCATTAAATTCTTCATTTTCATAAATATCTCGAAATAAAACTGCAGGTATCATATTAAAATCATAATAGATATTTTCAGGATTAAGAGAGAATTTGAGTGATTTATTATCCTCTACTAATTTTTGAATATTTACTAATGATTGGTATTTTTCAGTCATTGATTGTTCATGAATACTAGTAAATGGTTTTCTTATACCACAGTCATAAGTAATGGTGATGTCATCACCATCTCTTTTGATTGAACAATCTAGCATAAAAGGTTCCTTTTTTTCAATCACTGAAAAATCGTAATCATCCTTTGCACTTAACTGCGATTTTTTATATTGTTTAATAATTTCATTTTCTTTATTCATAACTACGCCCCTATTATTAAAGAATCTCCCGCAAATATTAAAGCCTGTTCAAATGTTTGATTTACTGATGTCATTTGATCATTTCTCTTTGAATAAATATATTGGATATTGGAATCAATACTTAAATTAGTATTTTGACCGATAATCATTAAAGATTCTAAAATGTTAGTTTTACTATCTACAATGAAATCTTCAGTCATTTGATTAACCATTATACTTAAGGTCATCTTCATCTACTTTCCCTCTCTTTTTAAATTTATAATAAAGTTTAGTAAGCACAAATGTTACTACAGAGAGTCCTACAACCAGAAATGGTATAGTTTTAGTCCAATCAAAGCTTTCACTATATGTAGATCCTGTAACAGTCATCTTATTTTGTGTTTGAAATAACTTTTTAGTTTCTTTACTTGTCTTTTTATCTTTGGTGTTACTAAACAATTGTTTATTAGTTTGTTTTTCGATTTTTGTTTTCTCTTCTTCTTTTGTTTTATATTCTTTTTGAAAATCATCAGTAAATAAATCAATTTTATTACGATCTGTTAATGACTCATAATTATTATCTTTTTCATTTAAAGAGTCAGGATTTAAGTCTAATTCACCAACAGCAAATATAGGTGAAAACTGCAATCCACCCAATAACATCATTATTAATGTTATAGTAATAATTTTTAATTTTTTCATTATGATTTTCCTTTCTATAAATAAGACAAAACGCTCCGTATAGTAAACAACCCGGAGCGTATTATTACTTATTTTAATTTTGAAGCAATATTTGAGTCTAATTCTTGTGCTGCTTGTAAAGTTTGATCAATTTGAGTAGCTATTGTAGCAATTAATTCTCTTGTTTTATCAAGATTAGGTTTAAGTTGACTAAATTGTTCAACATAAGCATTTGCTGCTTCACCTTCCCAAGCTTCCGGTAAACTGTTTACTACTGATTGCATTTGATTTACTAATGTTTCAAATTCATTTCCTTCTTGTTTTAAATTGTTTGACGCACTTTGTAAACCTTCGGCATTTAATCTAATTGTTCCTGCCATAATAAATTCCTCTCTTCTTAATTTTTTGGTGCCATAAAACACCTTAACGACTTACCCTTTACTTATTTAAGTAAAGAAAAAATGGATACGAAAAAATTATTGATTTTCCCTAATCCATATTATTAATTAAAAAATAGGACACAAAAAATCATTAAATCTTCCATAATTCACTCACCAGCCACTTTTATTGTACTATGGTATGAGTATATTTCAAGTATTAATTTATATTCGAACTCCTTAGTTAAAATATATTTAAATATGTACAAGCAAGTTATTTAATTATTTAATAATTCTTATAGAGATTATGTTAATGATTAATTTGATAAGAATTCAGATCAAAGTTTAGAAAAAAGTATGCATTTTTATATGCATACTTTGGCTATGTTTTTAGACCTATTAAACATCATATTTATCCTTATTCTTTAAAGCTACATTTTGAGCAATCAGCATAACTATAATTATAAATATAAATACACAAATAAATAGGTTAGTGCATTATACTTATTTTCTATTCTCCCTTTTTATCCGGGAACTTTCCCTTTTCATCATGAAGATACCAAACATAATCCATAAATTTATAAAACTCAGACTCTTTGATTTTAGCTTTCTTTAAAAATTTCTTAAAATCTTGTTTGGCTTTTACCATCTTAGCTTTGCTATCACTATAGTAATTACCGGGATCATATGGGGCACAATGATTATAATAATTTCCATAATCTTTATCAAAAGTATAAATAATTAAAGTAATTTCACCATTTTCATGTACATAACATTGTAAAATTTCTTCATGATTTTCATGATACGCGCTAAAATCAAATTCAAAATTCTTGGTTGATAGGTCAAATGTCGTCTCTGTCCATTTGAATCCATAATCTGAAATCTTCTCATATATTTTTTTTCTTCACTCCAATTTTTCGAACATCCTGTCACAAAGAATAGAGTGAACACTAATATTGTGATAATAATTCTTTTAATATTTTTCATCTATATTCCCCCCATTCTAATTAATAATTCTGAAATCATTTCTGCTTTTTGGTAATTATTAACCACAGTATTATAAGTAATTTTAGGTATTGCTAAGGTAGAATTCTTTTTATAGGGACTTCCGTTTGGAAAAAATTCTTTTATATATGGACTGTCTTTATAATCGTTATAAAAGCCTATAATAGACTCTGAACTAAAACTTGATTTTGAATTATATTTCAATATATTGTCTATATCAACACCCGAGTTACGTTCATTAATCTCATCAATCACTTTATTATAATGAGTTATTTTATCTTTTGTTTCTTCAGTTACTGACAGATTTATATATCCATTCGTTTTATCATAACTTGATTGTAATGAAAAAGTCCTCATCGTACTACTTATACGTGATAGTTCATAACTAAAATCAGCTTCAGTTCCTTCAATATTAGTTGTTTTCGAAGTACCATCTTTTGTGATATCTACACCACAATAATCTCTTAAGAAATTAGTTAATAGATTATTATATTTCTCAGCCTTATTAATATTTCCAGTTACTTTACTATACGTTCCTCCAGTACCTATATCCATCACTATTGTGTTGACTTCTTCAAATAAAGCCATTTTTGCATCTTCAGAAGCCCTTTCCTTCTCTTTTTCATTAATAGCTGAATTTAAATCAGCTTCAGTATCATAAGGCTTGATATCTATCCGCTTACAATAACATTTATCTAAAGAAGTTCCATAAGTTTTCGCTTCATAACTTGTTTGGATGCTTATTTCATCATCAGAAAAATAAAAATAAGAGACATTATCATGTTTTTGAAGCTTTTTAATTTCGGCTTGAGATAATCCTGACATGTCAATCATCTTTGAAAACTTGTTTTTTTCATCAACATATCCACATTTATTAATTTGACAGATTATGGCATCATTACATAATATTTTCTTCTTATATGAGTCCCAGTTAGAATTTCCATTTATTTGGCATCATGTTGAAGTTAAACCTTTTATTTGTATTAAAATTAGTAAATTGGGGTTAGTTTCTTTTGTTATATCATTCTATTAATCTATCTTTTCAACTGGAAACTTCCCTTTTTCCTCATGAAGATACCAAACATAATCCATAAATTTATGAAACTCAGATTCTTTAATTTTTGCTTTCTTTAAAAATTTTGTAAAATCTTGTTTAGCTTTTACCATCTTAGCTGCAACATCCCCATACTCATTATTAGGATCATAGGGAGCATAATGATTATAATAATCTCCATAATCTTTATTAATATTATAATTAATTAAAGTAGTTTCCCCATTTTCATCTACAGAACATTGTAAATGTTCTTCTTGATCACCATGTTGGGAACTAAAATCAAATTCATAATCTTCACCCTCATTATAATGCAAGGTTTCGGTCCATTTAAATCCATAATCTGCAATTTTCTCATATATACTTTTTTCTTCACTCCAGTTTTTTGAACAACCTGTCACAAAGAATAGAGTGAGTACAATAATTGAAGTTATTATTTTTTTAATCATTTTCATTTGTTACTCCATATTAATTTGTTATTTAACATATACAATAACTGTAATTCAACTGACAACTATACATTAAACCTTCTATTTGAAATCACTTGTTATCAAGTAAATAAATATGTGAATCTACAATTATCTTTTTTTATCGGGAAATTTACCTTTTTCCTCATGAAGATACCAAACATAATCCATAAATTTATGAAACTCAGACTTTTTGATTTTTGCTTTCTTTAAAAACTTGTTAAAGTCTTTTTGAGCTTTTACCATCTTGTCTTTGTTATCACCATATTCATTACTAGGGTCGTAGGGTGCACAAAAAAAATCATATTTTCCATAATCTTTATTAGTGTTATAAAGAATTAAAGTAGCCTTACCATCCTCATCTACGTAACATTGAAAGTTTTCCTCATTGGTTCCATGTTTAGCACTAAAATCAAACTCACGAGTTCCATCTATTGAAAAATGGAGAGTTTGCGTCCATTTGAATCCATAATTTACAATTTTATCATATATTCTTTTTTCTTCACTCCAGTTTTTTGAGCAACCTGTCACTAATAATAAACTGAGCAACAGGATTGGCATTAGTATTTTTTTAGTGTTTTTCATCTAGTTTCCCTCCAGTTCTATTATAAATTGTGCAATCATTTCTGCTTTTTGATAATTATTAACTATAGTATTATAAGTGATTTTAGGTATTACTAAGGTAGAATTCTTTTCATAGGGACTTCCGTTTGGAAAAAACTCTTTTATATATGGACTTTTTTTATACTTATTATAAAATGATTTAATACTATTTGGATCAAGATTAGATTTTGAATTATATTTATAGATATGTTTAATATCGTTACTAGAATTACGTTCATTGATCTCATCAATCACTTGATTATAATGAGCAATTTTTTCTTTTGTTTTTTCACCAACCGAAAGATTTATATACCCATTGGTGTTATCATAAGTTGCTTTTAAAGAAAAAGTGCTCATCGTATCTTCTATCAATGTTAAATTATAACTAAAATCAGCTTCAGTTCCTTCAATATTAGTTGTTTTCGAAGTACCATCTTTTGTGATATCTACACCACAATAATCTCTTAAGAAATTAGTTAATAGATTATTATATTTCTCAGCCTTATTAATATTTCCAGTTACTTTACTATACGTTCCTCCAGTACCTATATCCATCACTATTGTGTTGACTTCTTCAAATAAAGCCATTTTTGCATCTTCAGAAGCCCTTTCCTTCTCTTTTTCATTAATAGCTGAATTTAAATCAGCTTCAGTATCATAAGGCTTGATATCTATCCGCTTACAATAACATTTATCTAAAGAAGTTCCATAAGTTTTTGCTTCATAACTTGTTTGGATGCTTATTTCATCATCAGAAAAATAAAAATAAGAGACATTATCATGTTTTTGAAGCTTCTTGATTTCGGCTTTAGATGATCCTGACATGTCCATCATCTTTGAAAACTTGTTTTTTTCATCAACATATCCGCATTGATTAATTTGACAGATCATGGCATCATTACATAATATTTTCTTCTTATATGAGTCCCAGTTAGAATTTCCATTTATCAGAGCATCATGTTGAAGTTTAGCACTGCCAGCCACTATAATAACTTTAAAGGATGGTGAACACTGATAGTATATTTTCCCATTAACTTTTATCTTATTGCAATACCCTGCATCTAGGACTTTTTTAAGTTCTTTAGCAGTGTCAACATAAGTAATTAACTCAGTTGCTAAAAAAATATTTTCGTAATTCAAATCTTTTGGTTCCTTTTTAAAACATTTTTCTAAATATTTATAACCTGCAGATGTAATATTTCCGTTAGAATCAATATAACCTTTAGTCTTTAATGTAGATAGAGCTAATCCTTTAAGGTCTAAAGATGTTCGATCATATTCTGTTCCTTTATAACTACCAACAACCTTTGTTAAAGAATTAATTGCATTTTCAATACTTGTGATTAGACTGTTTATTTCAGATACACAACTGTCAGCATTAGAACAAAAACCATGAAAATCTTCTAAAATATTATTGTTATTCTTAATTGCTTTATTAGTAACATTTAATGCTATTTCAGAAGAACTTACTAATCTAGTAGTATCACTATCTAATGTTTCGTAATTATCTATTGTATCTTTAAGACCATTCGATATCTTTAATAAAAATTCATTTTGATTTTGAATTTCATCTTCATTTACCGATGTTATATTATAAACATTTCCAATTTGACTTTTAAATGAATTATTTAATTTGGTATAACTATTTTCTAACGAATCATAGTATACATAAACTGCTGCTATTATTGTATTAATATCTGATAATACTAATTTGGTACTGTCTATCGTTTGACTTGTTGAATCGGATTCAACTATCTTTGAAGTTTTCATTTTTATATCATCAAAATATTTTCTCTTTTCTTCAATATCTTTTGATATTTGTTTTTTTAAACCATTTACCTTTATACTGTCATAACAATAACCCATCTTATTAACTCCTCTTATTTAAATCTTCTTTATCAACTAATTGATTGTATTTCTTTGTTTCCTTTTCTAGTCTTTCATTAAAACTGTTTTCTGTTTGATTAATAGCAATATTCATTTCATGTATTGTTTCATCAATTTCATTAATCAAATAGATATTATTTACATTTGATGTACTTGCTATAGGTGAATATTCAAGCGCTTGTTTAAGCATTTGAAACAATTTATTGGATTCAAATGCAATCTCTTCAAATTTACTTTGATTCTTCTTTATTTTATTAACTAAATCCTCTTGGTTAGAAATATCATGTTGCAATTCTTTTTCTCCTCTAGAATTATTCATATCCATTAAGCATTACCACCAGATTTGAAATTAGAGGCAGTTTTATTATCTTGTACTTCATTTTCATCAACATAAGTATTAAGATTTGTTGTCACCTTTTTTAAGTTCTCATTCAAATCTTTTGAAATAGAACTCACTTTATTAGAACCTTCTACTAAGGTTGAAACTGCAGTTATATTTGCTTCAATTGGTTGTGAAAGTTTTGTTTCACTATCATTATATCCGTTTGATGATAATGTTAATTCTTTGACTTGATCTTTAAAATCTTTTGTAACATTAATATTATCCATATACCCTCCAAAATAAAAAAGAAGTCGCAAAAAAACACGACTTCCCCATAAGTTGCGTTTATTCTAACATGCCTATTAGTTATTGTCTAGTCTAGTAAAGAAATTAGAATTAAAATAATTACATAGATTCTTTCTTTCCTTAGATTTAACCAAAAAAATATAACATTTTAACAATTTTCAAATCAAAAATTAGAAAAAAGTATGCATTTTTGTATGCACTTTTGTTCTAAAAAGACAAAAAAACACGCATTTATGCGCGTTTTGTGCTATTTTGGCAGGGGTAGTAGGAAAACATCTCAGTATGAACACCTTATGATAAACGGCGTAAATACGTGGTTTAACGATCCTAAAATGTATAGATATTGTTGATTATAAACATAATATTTAGAAAAAAGTATGCATTTTTGTATGCATACTTTGGCTATGTTTTAGTCCTATTGAGCATCATATTTATACTTACTCTTTAAAGTTATGTTTTTAACAACTATCATAACTATAATTATAAGTTTAAATGCACAAATATAAGTTAGTGTATTGTGTTAATTCTATTATTCTCTCGTCTTAGATGGAAACTTTCCTTTTTCATCATGAAGGTACCAAACGTAATCCATAAATTTATGAAACTCAGATTCTTTGATTTTAGCTATCTTTAAAAATTTCTTATAATCTTGTTTAGCTTTTACCATCTTAGCTTTTACATCACCATATTCATTATTGGGATCATATGGAGCATAATGACTATAATAATTACCATAATCTTTATTATTGTAATAAAGGATTAATGTTGTTTCCCCATTTTTATCTACATAACATTGTAATATTTCTTCTGCAGCTCCATGATAAGCATGAAATTCGAATTCGAATGGACTTCCTGCTGCAAATAAAATATAGTCAGTATTGGACCATTTAAATCCATAATCTGTAACTTTATCATATATACTTTTTTCTTCACTCCAGTTTTTTGAACAACCTGTCACAATAAATAGTGTGAATATTAAAACCATGCAAATTATTTTTTTAATCGTTTTCATTTGTTACTCCATATTTATTAGTCAATTATATATAATGTTTTAATTAAATTGATAGGCACTATATAGTTATCTAATCTAAATTTACTATTCTACAAAAGTGCATTACTCTAATAATTTTCCTTGTTAGCCGTTTATAAATACTTAATAACTTACTATTTATAAAATGAATATATTTTATAGTTTAATTTTTGCTATTAAATTATCTTGGATATCACTAATACATTTATTTAACTCATCAATTTTATTATTTATCTCTTTAGAGAATTCTGTATCTTTCTGTCTAACCTTTTTAAATATATCTTTTGCCTGTTTTTCTGTCATATCTTCCATATCAATCATATGTGAATAATATTTTTTATAACTATTATTAGCATCTTCTAAAGAGTATCCAACAAAATAATCTTTAACTTGGGGCCAAACATCCCAATTCCAAAACTCATATATTGGTTCATCATCTTGTGATTGTTTCACGAGTTTTAAAAAACTATTCAACATTGTATCACTAAAATCTCTCACCTTATAATCAGTTAGTGATTCTGCACTAACTTTGGAGATGATTTCGTTAAGGGCAATATCTGTAAAATCAAGTGTTTTGAAGTTATTATCATATAAAAAAGCAGCAGATAAAATTGCAACCATTATTGTTGTATCTTTAGCATCAAGTTTTAAAACATCAGTACAATAATTATAGATGCATGCTACAATATTTTTTTCAAAATTTTTAGGTTTTTTATGGTTTTTAAAATAGTCACAACCTTCGTCCTTATCGAAAATATGCATTATTAAATGAATAAAATAATTATAATCTTTATTACTTAAATTCATACTCAAATAATCAGTTAACCCATTGATGATTTTGCACAATTTATCTTCCTTGACATCATCCGTAGTTTTCATTTTCACACTATCACCAGAAAAATCTAACATTGTAGATGGGGAATGAGCATTCATAATTTTTTTAAAATCTAGTGAATTCAATAGTGATGCTATCGTTGCATCTGACTTAGTATAATAGACATGTTTTGTTGGAATTTGATTAAATAAAGCATGTACATAATCATTTGAATCAGCATATAAATATAATTTATCAGCATTTTGATCAATCTGTTTTTTATACTTTTTCATAAATGGATAATTCATTCCCTGCCCATCAAAAGAATAAGCTTTAGTAATATTTACTTTGCTATAATCGTTTGTGATTGCAACATATTGTGCCTTATTACCACCTTTTGAATGCCCAGATATAACCACTTCATCATATTTATCCTTTGAACATTTCTTTTCAACAAATTTTTTAGCTTCTTTTTGTTGAGGAGTATCGGTTGTATCCCATTGTCCTCCTTGTCCATTATCATGCCATTCTTTAGTATCAGTACCTTTAAATACAACTAAAGCTTTATTTTTATTGGCACTATTATCTGAAAATAAGATATTAACTTGTTTATCTTTTTTATAATCAATTGATTTAAGCTTAACATCTTTGAAAGCATCATCATTTTTTATTGTATTTTGAACCTTTTTCCACTGAGAATCTGATAATACATCAGGCTTATCAAAACTATCAATTGTTTGGTTAAGAGATTTATTCAAGATTTTTTTCTTTTCCTCGTAATTAGTTGTTTTGAATGTTCTTGAATAAGCAAGATTATTTAGAATTAACATTTTTTCTGCTTCAGTCATCTACTTACCATCCGTATTACTTTTTGGAAGTTCAATATCATACTTTTGTTCCGAATCACATTCTGGATAATCTGAAGAACCAAACATACTTTCAATTTTTTCGTCTTTATCATAATATGATCGATTTGAATATTCATTATCGACTGCAATATAGTCATCAATCCCTTTTGATGATAAAAGATAAAAACCTAGATAAATACTTTTCATTTTATACTTATCATATACCTCTTTTGCATACCCAAATAATTTAGTTTTTATATTTTCTAATGTATCAGAAGTTTCATCAATATAAATAATCAAAGTTAAATCATATTTTGATTTTTCTAACACTTCTTGAAAACTACGATGGGCTGATTTATTGTCTAATACATCTATTCCTGCTTGCGTTAGAGTTCTAGGATAGATTTTTCTTATTTCTTCATTAAAATATTTCCAACAGTCATTACCTAGTTTATATGTTAAATAATTATCTGTGATCTTAACTTTATGATTAGAATCCTCCTCGTAAATGGCAGTAATCATAGTTGTTTCATCATCTTTTGGACAAAAGTACACTGCATTGTCACTATTAAACATAGATTCTTTCCTCTCATAATCAGTGACAGTAAACTCTTCATCATATTTATCTTCCATATACTGCTTTGTTTCTTTGATCATTCTATTAGTTTTTTCTCTAACTGTTTCCACTTTTTTCTTACAACCTCCTAATGTAAATACACATACTACAACTAATATTATTTTTATAAATTTACTCATAGCTATTCTCCTTTAGAGCTACTGTTAAAAATTTGAGCAAACTTTTTATCGTTATTATCAAAATCTTCCTCTATAACTTTTAACGCATTTCCTGTTTTATTACATGAATTAATTAAAACTGATTTTAATTGATTTAGTGTTTTAAACATATTGGTTATTGAAGATACTGATTCGCCCTTACTTGTAGTAATGGTTGAATTTATATCATAACCTGGAAAACCTTCTAATGTATTAGAAAGTTTTTCTAAATCTTTTACTGCTTTTTCTAGTTGACTCTTGGTTATTTTAATTTCTCCCATTTTAACTCCTCCTAATACAAGAATTTATCCAATTCATCAATATCTTGAATGAATTCCTTCATTTTTGAATCCATAAATTCTATATCATTATACGTTTTTATTACCTTTTTAAATGGCTTACCTAAATTTATGATTTCTTTTTTTATTTTTTCATCTTCTATTCCATCTTCTACTAACGTTTTAATAATCTTAACATACTCATTCATAGCCTCTAGCAACTTATTCATATAACTATTAACTAATTGCTGTGATGCTAAATATTCTTGATCCGAAATTATTAAATCTTTTGGCATATTTATCACTTCCTAACCATTACTTTTAGTATAATCATATTTTAAGTCACTAATTTGAGACTCTAGTTCTCTTATTTCATGTTTGATTTGATCTATTTCATCATAAACTCTATTAATATTCTTCTTTATTTCAACAAGCGCTTCATCTTGGTTTATAAGTCCTTCTGTAACTATAGGACCTTTTAAATCTGTTGTAATATATTCAATATATCCTTTTATCATCTGAATCTTATTTGAGTTATTTGTAAAACTCTCAGCATTTTTTTGTCGCTTATTTAAATTGTTTTGAATTACTTCATTTTGATTTTTTTGCTTATTATACAATTCATTTAGATTATCAATGAGTTTTTGTTTGTTTCTTATTTTTGTATATAAACTATCTATTCTTTCTTGTTTTGTTTGTATTGAAGATAAGATATTTTCCTGTTCGTCCATGAGATCCCCCCTACATAAATTAGACAAAACGCTCCGTATAGTAAACAACTCGGAGCGTATTATTACTTATTTTAATTTTGAAGCAATATTTGAGTCTAATTCTTGTGCTGCTTGTAAAGTTTGATCAATTTGAGTAGCTATTGTAGCAATTAATTCTCTTGTTTTATCAAGATTTGGTTTTAGTTGACTAAATTGTTCAACATAAGCATTTGCTGCTTCACCTTCCCAAGCTTCCGGTAAACTATTTACTACTGATTGCATTTGATTTACTAATGTTTCAAATTCATTTCCTTCTTGTTTTAAATTGTTTGACGCACTTTGTAAACCTTCGGCATTTAATCTAATTGTTCCTGCCATAATAAATTCCTCTCTTCTTAATTTTTTGGTGCCATAAAACACCTTAACGACTTACCCTTTACTTATTTAAGTAAAGAAAAAATGGATACGAAAAAATTATTGATTTTCCCTAATCCATATTATTAATTAAAAAATAGGACACAAAAATCATTAAATCTTCCATAATTCACTCACCAGCCACTTTTATTCTACTTACAAAATAGACCTATTACAAGTAGTAATTATACTTTAATTTCTTATTAAAAAGAAAAATATATAGAAACAATTTATTCAGATATTCAATGATATTAATAGAGATTATGTAAATTATTAATTTTTTAAAGAAGTACAATTATTCATCCATAAAATAGTTAATTTTATACGATTTCAAATCAAAATTGAGAAAAAAGTATGCATTTTTGTATGCACTTTTGTTCTAAAATGACAAAAAAACACGCATTTATGCGCGTTTTGTGCTATTTTGGCAGGGGTAGTAGGAGTTGAACCCACATCAACGGTTTTGGAGACCGGTATTCTACCATTGAACTATACCCCTAAATGTATGCCTTGTTATAATATCATAAGGAATAATTTAGTGCAATAATTAATATGTGTTATAATCTAAAAAAATGGAGGTATTATTATGAATAATGAGCATTCAAAGTCACAAATGGTTAAAGATATAGTTGATGATATCGAAGAAGATATGAGTGATGAGGAAGTCATTCATATTCTGGCAGATCGACAACTTACTTCAAATATTAATAAAGAGAAAATTACCCTAGGTCAAAAGGCTGCTGATAAGATAGCTAAGTTTGCAGGTAGTTGGTCGTTTATATTCCTGTTTACTGGTGGACTAGTAGTATGGATGATTATCAATGTCATACTAGCAGTTAATGCCTTTGATCCGTATCCTTTTATTCTTCTTAACTTAGTATTATCTTGTATTGCCGCAATTCAAGCTCCCCTTATTATGATGTCTCAAAATAGACAAGAGGAAAAGGATCGAGTTAGAAGTGAAAATGATTACCGAGTAAATCTTAAAACTGAAATAATGATTGATGATATGCATTTTAAACTTGATAAACTACTTGAAAACCAACCAAAACTTAATAAAAAAATTGATAAATTAGAAAATAAGTAGGTGCCATTATTGGCACCTACTTATTATTTTATTTAGTTCTTGTAAGTCATTTATTATATAAGCATTGGTAGTTTCTAATCGAGACTTAGATTGATGACCATTGGCAATAAGAAGACAATCACAGTTAAGTTCTTTAAAGACCTCATAGTCATGAATACTATCACCAATAAATAATAGTTTATTCTTATCAATTTGGTTATTATTCATACAATTAATTGCTAGTTTGGTTTTACTAACAGCATAGTTATCTTTTAAGCCACAAATATCTATGAAATAATCTTTGATATCAAATTGAGATACTTGCTTATTCAAGCTTGTATTTGATGAGGCTGAAATAATATATTGTTTATAGTTAAGATTATTGAAAGCTTCTAAAGTATTTGTTACACCATCAAATAAAGAAGATTCAACCATATACTTTTCGTATGTTTTGACATAACTAGTTGCAATATCATCCCAATCCATTTTATCTAGTTTAAAGCCTAGTTTTTCATAGTATTTACTGACTGGAAAAGTAAATACTTCTTTATATTGTTTAGTAGATTCTAATTGATTGTTTATATGATACTGATTTAATAAACTATTCATTGTTTTTACAGCAATAGATATATCATTGAATAGTGTTCCATTCCAATCCCAAAATATATATTCGTATTTATCAATATTTAAATCTGTCATCTTATATTCCATAAACTTCTTTCATTAATTCTTTTCCAGTTTTTGTTTTAAATACTTTATTATATCCTTTAGTAATTGTTTCAATAGATGCCTTATCCTCAAATAGATTTACTAACATATCAGCTTCTAATAAGATTTGTAAATCAATATCATCAACATCTATATAAGTATGATGATGACTAATAAGATAATAAATTCTATCTTTATCAATACCAGTTATATCTTTAAGTAATTCTTTAGCAACAATTACTCCATACTCTTCTTGCATCTTGCCATCTTGATGGCCAAACTTCTGTTCACAGTATCTAATACCAACATCATGAAGAATAGAAGCAATTAAAAGTGTCTCTTTCTTACTATCATCAAGTCCTTCTCCCTCAGCAATCAAATTAGAGAATTCATATACTTTTAATGAATGTTGAATTCTTAAAGGGTCACCATGATTATAAGTTATCATTTTGTTTAAGATTTTATTTATCATATACGTATTTTAAAATAAAAAGACTAGCATTGCTAGTCTTTAAATTATTTTGTAATAAAATCAGGATATGCTTCAGATCCATGTTCTCCAATATCAAGACCACGAACTTCTTCATCATGAGTAACTCTAAGTCCAACTGTATGTTTAATAATTTGGAACATAAGTAGTGAAGTTCCACATACCCATGCAGCTACACATAAGACACCTACTAATTGAATTAATAGTTGAGAGAAACCACCACCGTAGAATAGTCCAAGAACTGAACCATCTGCAGCTGGAGTTTTACAAGCGAATAATCCAACAGCGATTGTTCCCCAAACACCATTTAAGCAGTGAACACCAACAGCTCCAACTGGATCATCGATGTGTAATTTTTTATCTAAGATTTCAATTCCAAATGTTACTAAGAATCCAGAAACGATACCAATAGCGATAGCTCCATACATAGATACAATATGACATCCAGCAGTAATTGCAACTAAACCAGCAAGTACACCATTTAAAGTCATAGAGATATCAGGTTTACCATAACGTTTCCATGTTACAAATAAAGTTGTAACGGCTGCAGCACAAGCTGCAAGGTTAGTTGTCATAGCGATATGTCCAACATATGGTGCTGCTTCTAAAGAAGAACCTGGGTTGAATCCAAACCAACAGAACCATAAGATCATAACACCTAATGTACCTAGAGGAATGTTGTGTCCTGGGATGGCATTAGATGAACCATCTTTATTGTATTTACCAATACGTGGTCCAAGAGTAATAGCCCCCATAAGTGCTGCCCATCCACCAACAGAGTGAACAGCTGTACTTCCTGCGTAATCAATGAATCCCATTTGAGCTAGGAATCCTCCACCCCAAATCCAATGACCTGATACTGGGTAGATAACTAAACTTATAATAAATGTATAAATAAGATAAGATGAGAACTTAGTTCTTTCAGCCATTGCTCCAGAAACGATAGTAGCTGCTGTAGCGCAGAATACTGTTTGGAAGAAGATAAATACTTCTGGAGAAAGATCTTTGCTGTGAAGACCTAAATCAGATGGATTAATAAATCCACTTGTCCCAACGAATCCCCCTAGGTCGGTACCAAACATCAAACCAAAACCAACAACTAAGAATACTAATGAACCAATTGCAAAGTCCATTACGTTTTTCATTAATACGTTGTTTGCGTTCTTTTGACGTGTAAATCCACATTCTAGAATAGCGAAACCAGCTTGCATCAGCATTACCATAACACTAGCTAGAAACACCCATATAATATTCAACAATTGTGTTGTTTCCATAATTAAATCTCCCTTACGTTATTTTTTATAATGCTTCTTCACCAGTTTCACCAGTTCTAATACGAACAGCGTTTTCTACTGGTATTACGAAAATTTTTCCGTCTCCTACTTCACCTGATCTAAGTTTTTCAGTAACTTCTTTAACCATTTGATCTACTTGAGAATCTTTAACAATAGTTTCAATTCTAAGTTTTGGTAATAAATTTACATTGTACTTAGTACCACGGTATTGTTGGGTATATCCCATTTGATTTCCAAACCCCATTACATTAGAAACCATCATTCCTGAAATACCACAATCAGTTAAGATATCCTTAATTTCATCTAGTTTTTCAGGACGAATAATAACCTCTACCTTTTTCATAATTTATCCCCCTTTGTATTATTTGATTTAAGTTCTCTTAAATCTTGATAAGATTTTATCATTGTGATAATTTGTTGTCAATACATTTATGCATATATTTTATTATATTGATAATTATTTATTATTAGTAGTTAAAATAAAAAGGACTTACGTCCTTTTAGTAATAATTATTTATAACATTTATCATGTCTTCAACATATGTCCTAGCCCCATCAATAACATCCGCTTGAATTCTTCCACACTTACGATATTTGACCATTTCATTAAGATTTATCTTAAATAGGTATTGTTCTCTCATAAGTGGTAGATCGTTTTCTTGACAAACTTTAATTATTTTACTTGCTTGTTTGTCATTTAAATAAAAACAATTTATCAAAGCTAAGTTAGACACATGTTTTCTTGATAAAGAATTAATAAACGCTAACAATTCTTTATCATCCATCAAAGTATCATCAAAACCAATTATCATTAAATCAACATCTTCGTTATGATAATGATCAATACTTTCGGCATGGTTCTTAACCCATCTAGCGACAGTTTCTAAGACACATTTAGAATATTTAGATTTGTTTGTATATAAGATGCTTACTTTCATATTCTCACCACTATTATATTAATTAAATTATGTGAACTAAACATTAATCATTAATATTATAACAAACTATTTTTTTATATACTAATAGTTTATAATAAACGCGAGGTGAATTTATGGGTAAGATTAAAAAGGTATTACTAGCATTAATAATGACATTTATATTAACTGGATGTGTTCAATATAATGTTGATGTAAAAATAGAAGATGAAAACACTGGTTCAATGCAGATGAGCCTAATAGTTAAAAAAGATGCTTTAGAGTCTTCTGGTTATACTATGAAAGAATTAAAGAACATTTTAAATGGAACTGATACATCTAATTATAAAACCACTGAAATATCTAAAACTATTGATGGTGAAAAATATGTTGGTTATAAATCAGTGGCTAAAAAAAGTGCTGTTAAAGAGATGCTAAAAAAAGTAACCAAAGAAGAAAAGAATGATACTAGTATTTATACTTTAAAACTAGATACTAAGTCTTTAACTAAAACTGATCCTTCTTCTTATACTCAAACTATCGATCTTAAAAAGGTTGGAGTAACTATGACAGCTACTATTGAAATGCCTGGTAATATTAGTAGTAGTACTGTTGGTAAAGTTGATGGCAATAAAGTAACTATTGATATCGTAGATTTAATAACTGATAACAATGTTTCAACTATTAAAATAGTATCAAAAGCCACACCTGATAATAATGTTCCATTAATTATTGCTATTAGTGTTGGGGTACTTATTGTCCTAGTATTTATAACTATGTTAGTTCTTAAACTTAAAAAGAAAAAAAATAAAAAATAGGATTAGATAAGGAACATTAAAAATGTTCCTTTTTTAGTTCAATCTTGTTTGATTATATAAATGATAATGGTATTATAGATAAGTCAAAGGAGAAATAATTAATGGCAAAAAGAAACTGCATTATTGGACAATCTGGAGGACCCACAATCGCAATTAATGCAAGCCTGGCTGGTATCATTCATCGAGCTAAAAGTTCAAATGAATATGAATACGTTTATGGAATGATCAACGGGATTATGGGACTAATTGAAGGTAATTATATGGACCTTCTAAAAGAATTTGATACAGGTGATAAGATAAATATGCTTAAACAAACACCAGCAATGTATCTAGGTAGTTGTCGTTATAAACTTCCTGATTATAGGGAAGATGAAAAACCATTTATTGAATTATTTAAAATATTAAATGGACTAGAAATAACTGATTTCTTTTATATCGGTGGAAATGATTCTATGGATACAGTAATGAAATTAGATGATTATGGAAAGAGTATTAATAGTGATATTCATTTTATTGGAATACCCAAAACTATTGATAATGATTTAATTGGAACTGATCATACTCCTGGGTTTGGTTCAGCTGCCAAATATGTTGCTACATCTATCTTAGAAGTAGTTCATGATAGTTTAATCTATCAATTACAATCAGTAACTATCGTTGAAATTATGGGAAGAAATGCTGGTTGGTTAACAGCTAGTGCTGCTCTTGCCAGAAATGAATATAACGATGCTCCTGATCTTATCTACTTACCAGAAGTTGAATTCAATCCTCAACAGTTTTTAAAGGATATTGCTGGCGTACTAGAAAAGAAGCGTTGTGTTGTAGTAGCGGTTAGTGAAGGTGTTAGAGACAAAGATGGTAACTTCTTAGATGATAATTCTAAGTATGCCAAAAAGGATGCCTTTGGTCATGTTCTTCATTCTGGAACCGGTAAATTACTAGAGTCCTTAGTATTTAAAGAATTTGGCTGTAAGGTTAGAAGTATTGAATTAAATGTCTTACAAAGATGTGCTATGCATATCGGAAGTAAAACCGATTTAAATGAGAGTTTTGTGATTGGACAAAAAGCTTTAGATGTAGCTTTAGAAAATAAGTCAGGTCACGTTATTGGTTTAAAGAGAACTTCAAATAATCCTTATCATATTGATTACATTGATACTGATGTAAAAACAGTCGCAAATTTAGAAAAGAAAATACCTGTTGAATGGATAAATAAAGATCATAATAATATTACTAATGAATTATATGAATATTTATATCCTTTAATTCAAGGTGAAGTAAATATTCCTTATAAAGATGGAATTCCAGCTTATTATAGTTGTAAACATCTAGGTAAATAAAAATCGGAGAAATCCGATTTTTTTATATATCAATTGTTAGAGTGATTGGGCAATGATCACTACCCATAATATTTGTTTCAATAGTCGCTTCTTTAATTTTACTCTTTAAAGATTCACTAACAATAAAATAGTCGATCCGCCAACCAGCATTATTCTTTCGAGCATTAAAACGATATGACCACCAAGAATATACCCCAGTAACATCAGGATATAAATATCTAAAAGAATCAACGAACCCACTACTAAGTAAAGTTCTCATCTTATCTCTTTCTTCATCTGAAAAACCAGCATTATGATGATTACTGCTAGCATTTTTAATATCAATTTCTTCTTTTGCGACATTCAAATCTCCGCAAAGAATGACTGGTTTATTAAGTGATAATAAATATTCTTTAAAATCATCTTCCCACTCCATACGATAATCTAATCTTTTTAATTCATTTTGAGAATTTGGAGTGTAACAATCAACTAAATAAAATTTATCATATTCTAAAGTGATTACTCTTCCTTCTTGATCATGTTTTTCTTTATTAATTCCATAAGAAACATTTAAAGGTTCATCTTTAGTATAAACAATAGTTCCGGAGTATCCTTTTTTTACAGCACTATTCATATAATAATGATATCCTTCAATATCTATATCTGCTTGTCCTTCTTGCATTTTAGATTCTTGAATACTAAAGATATCAGCATTTAAATCTTTAACAACATCAAAGAACCCTTTATTTATACAAGCTCTAATTCCATTTACATTCCAACTCACTAGTTTCATATTATTACCTCTTATTTATCATACACGATAAATACTTTTTAGTCGAAATATAAGCATAAAAAAAGACAAACTTTCGTTTGTCTTTTAAACACTCTATCGAAGAGCAAATCCAAAGTAGAATACAAAGATTACTACTAAGCACCATACAATTGGATGTACTTCTTTTCTTCTACCTGAAGCAACACAAGATAATGCATATGTGATGAATCCCATAGCAATACCATTAGAGATTGAATAAGATAAAATCATAAAGATTACTGTAACAAATCCTGAAGCAGTGAATACAAAATCATCCCAATCAATTCCACCGAATTGAGTAGCCATTGAAATACCTACAGCAAATAATGCTGGAGTAGTTACAGCAGAAGTTACTACTGAAAGAAGTGGTGAGAAGAAGATTGCAAGGAAGAATAGAACAGCTGTAGTAACAGCAGTAAGTCCTGTACGTCCACCAGCTTCTACACCAGCTGTTGATTCAACGAATGAAGTAACTGTTGAAGTTCCAAGAACACCACCAATTACAGTACCAGCTGAGTCAGCAACTAAAGCTTGTTCAATATTTTCTAATTCACCATTTTCATCAACTAAATTTGATTTTGATGCAACAGCCATAAGTGTTCCAGCAGTATCAAAGAAGTCAACGAATAATAATGAGAATAAAGCAATAATACAATCAGGATGTGAGAATAATTCTCCAAATCCTTTCATGAATAAACCAACAATTGAAGTATTAATTTCAGCACTAACAATTCCTGATGGAGTTGAAGGCATTCCTTTAATACCACATAATCCTAAAATAATTCCAACTATAGCTGTAATTAATAAACCATAAAATACACCGGCTGGAATCTTTTTAGCCATAAAGACAATTGTTACTAAGATACCAAAAATGGCAAGTAAAACAGTTGGTGAACTAAGGTTTCCTAGTGTTACAAAAGTAGATTCACTAAGGACAATAATTCCCGCATTCTTTAAACCAATAAAAGCAATAAAGAATCCGATACCAGCTCCGATAGCTAGCTTAAGTTGTTGAGGAATTGCATTAATAACTGCTGTACGAATTCCAGTAACAGAAATAACTAAGAAAATAAGTCCAGATACTACTACTGCAGCTAAAGCAGCAGCAGGAGAATAACCCATAGTTCCAACTAAAGTGTAAGTAAATAAAGCATTTACTCCCATTCCTGGAGCTAAAGCTACTGGATAGTTTGCAAGTAGACCCATGATAAGTGTTGCAAGTCCTGCAGATAATGCAGTCGCAAAGAAGACACCATCAACATTAAGTCCTGTTGATCCAAGCATAGTTGGATTTACAGCAAGAATGTAGGCCATTGCAAGGAAAGTAGTAACACCGGCGATAATTTCACCTTTTACAGTTACACCCTTTTCTTTTAAATGAAATAGTTTTTCTAACATATTTCTTCCCCTCTCGTTTTTTTAAAATACTCCCCCATTATAAAGAGAAATATGTTATTTTTCAATTATACATTTAAATAAAACAAGATTTCTTCCATTGCTTTGGTTTTCATTCGATAATAAGTACTCTTAGAATAATAATCTAAGTACCAACTTTTATTATTAGAAAGTAAAAAATCATGTTCAATGATCATCCGACTTTCATCAGTTAGACTATCTAAGATCGTATCAAAAGTAACTATGATATATTCTAATTCAGTCTTATCATCAAGATACTCATCTAATACAGAAATCATATTAGTTGTTTTATACTTATCTCTAGCTTCTCCAACAAAGTTATAACTAAAACTAGGATAGAAATTTTTGTTTTCTAATAGTTCCAATTTAAGTTTTGCTTTTTTATATTTAGAGAATATATCTTTTAAGACTGTTTGTTTTTCTTTAAATGTAATTGCTTTATAAACTTTCATAAAAATAGCCTCCATACTATATAGATAGTTTGGAGGCTTTATTACTTTAAATTATAAAGTTGTCTTTAATATCTTCTATCTTTTCTTCATCTAAACCAATACTTAATAAATAAGCCTTGGCACTACCATAAGTTTCAGTAATATAATCCAAGAATTTCATCATAATATCAGGTGAAGATCCTAAATACTTTTGTTGTTCTTCACCTATCATTTGTTCTAGTTTACTGATAATTGGTAAATTGTTTTCATAACTTTCGGAATAATCTTTAACAATATCATATTCATGACATCCTGCTAAATCAAGAAGTAGTGCCGCAATAATTCCTGTTCGATCTTTTCCAGCAGAACAGTTAAACATAATGCATCCTTCAAGATGAGATGCAAAGATTTCGAACACTTCTTTGATTCTTGATTTATTAGCTTCAATGGCAAAGATATAGAAACCGGATAAATCAGAATATTCTTTAATATTATCAGGTACAACGTTCATATCAGTTTGTTCTAAGATGTTTATATGATAATACTCAATATCATCATAGTTATTTAAACCATGAGGTTGGTTTTCCATTTCAAATTCGCTTCTTAAATCTACTACTGTTCTAATACCGTAGTCATATAGTTTAGCTTTAGATTCATCACTTATATTACTTGGATTAGTACTTCTAACAAATTTATGAGATTTTGTATAGAATCCTTCTTTAGTTTCATACCCACCTAAATCTCTAATGTTTGTCATTCCATCTATTTTTAATAATCTTTCTTCTCTAGAAAGTTGCATCATAATTTATTTCCTCTACTTTTCAAATGGTCTTACTCTAAGATGTACTCCTAAGTCATCTGCAATCTTTTGACATTGTTTTATCTTTTGTTCACCAATAATATCAACAACTGTTAAAACAACTTTTTTAGAAGTCTTTTTAGCCTTCTTAGCAAAATCTAACATTTCATCAAAAGAATCTATTCCAAATGAACTTCTAGTCATTTGGAAATATTCTTCTTTAGTAGTAGCATTTAATGATACTGAAATAGTATCGAGAACACCTTTAAAATCTTTTGTAATATCTCTTTTATTACTTAAAGAAGATAATCCATTGGTATTAACTCTAATAGAACAATTAGGATCTCTTTCTTTAAGATATTTAGCTACCTTAATAACATCATCATTTCTAATTAA
The DNA here is from genome assembly GCA_028749475.1 of Thomasclavelia sp. Taxonomy (GTDB): domain Bacteria; phylum Bacillota_I; class Bacilli_A; order Erysipelotrichales; family Coprobacillaceae; genus JAQVWN01. Next base: position 2,510 of record JAQVWN010000007.1, on the reverse strand, counting down.
AGGTTCACCAAATCCACAAAATATAATTTCTTCAAATTCATTTATATCATATTTATCAAATTCATCAATTATTTGTTTTACTGATGGTTCTTCCTTTAACCATAAGGTATTATTTTCTAACATTTGTTTAGTTTGTCTAAGACAAAAGGTACAATTGCAACTACATCTATTAGTCAAATTAACATAAACTTTCATTCCCTTATGACTATCGTAGTCAGCAATGTTATAATATTTTCCTTTATTTACTGTATATAATATCATTTCTCTTACCTACAATTCTTTTAGAAAAGGTTCAAAGCATAAACCTAAATGGTTATCTTGTTTAACCTCTTCACTATATTTTATACATTTAGAAGTAAAGCTAGCGGCTTTACTTACAGCTTGTTTAAAGCTACTACCGTTAATCATACTACCAGCAATAACAGCACTGACAACATCACCAGTTCCACTACGATCATTACCTATACGTTTAGTTTCTATCACTTCATAGTCTTTCCCTTTTTCATAAATAAAGTTGGCGATATAGTCTCCCCGATCAAGTCCCGTTACAACAATCTTTTCAGGTCCTAATTTTGATAACTGTTTACACATATCATATAAAGTATCATTACTAATGGTAGTAGTTGGATACTTAGTATCAAGTAAAGCACAAAGTTCAGTTAGATTAGGGGTAATAATGTTAGCATATGGAATTAAAGAACGCATTTTTTCTCTCATATCTTTATTATATGTCGGATATAATTTCCCATGATCTCCCATTACAGGATCAACTAAGACAAAATTATCTTCCTTTTTGAAATGTTTTATAAAATCAATAACGATACTAATTTGTTTAGTTGAACCAAGGAATCCTGTTGCAATACCATCAAAATGAAGATTTAAATCTTTATATGTTTTGATATATTCATTCATTCGATTAGTATAATCATCAAAGTAATAATTGTCCCAATAAGTATTAATTGATAAAATAGCTGTTGGTATAATTATTCCTTCCACTCCCATAGCTGATACTATTGGCAGCATAGCTGCTATTGAGCATTTGGAATATCCAGTTACATCATTTATAAGCGCAATTTTTTTTAGTCCCATATTATCTCCTTGAACTATTTTAGCATATTAGCACAATTATTAAAGCAATAAGATTTTTATTATGATAAAATTATACTAGTTTATTAAGAAAGGAATATATTATGAAGAAACTACTTAAAATAATGCTTGTATTATTTATGGGAATAATGGTTGTGGCTTGTAGCGATTCATCTAGTACTAGTAAAAGTTCTAAAAAGAAATATCTTTCAGGTAACTATGCTTTTGAAATAGTTATTAAAGATTATGGAACTATTAAATTTGAAGCTGATGCGGATACAGCTCCAATTACTGTTACAAACTTCCAAAAACTAGTTAAAGAAAAATTCTATGATGGTCTTACATTTCATCGAATCATTAAAGATTTTATGATTCAAGGAGGAGACCCTAATGGTGATGGAACTGGTGGCTCTAAAGATACTATCAAAGGAGAATTCTCTTCTAATGATGTAAAGAACTCTTTAAGTCATACTAGAGGTGCTGTATCAATGGCTAGAAGTAGTGATAATGATAGTGCTAGTTCACAATTCTTTATTGTTCAAAAAGATAGTACTTCTCTAGATGGACAATATGCCGTATTTGGTTACGTTTATGAAGGAATGGATATAGTTGATAAAATCGCCAACAACACTCCAGTTACTGATGATAATGGAACTGTTACAAAAGAAAACCAACCTGTAATTGAAAAAATTAGACAAATTAAGATTGGTGGATAAAAGCTCTTCGGAGCTTTTTTTATTTAAATAAAAAAAATGGAATCTGGTGCGGCAGATTCCAAAGGACGAATAAACTGGATTTTTTGTTTTGGTTGTTTTGGTTGTGTGAATTGTGAAAATTTAATGATAAATTGCTTCTCTACATGTAATTTATCAATCCAGTTATAATGGTAGATATAAAATTAAAAAGGCTATGGAAGCAGCCTTTTACCGTTATCTTATTATGTTAATAATGGTAGCTGGCTATCATTCTCTAATGAGGGATGATCCTATAGTTTTGCGTCCCTATCTTTCGATAGGTTTGCCCTTTTCAATATTTATTTTTCTTACCACTTATAATATACAATGAATACTATTATCTGTCAATAAAATAGCATCGGTTTTTTTAAATTTTTTTACCTACTATTTTAGCGATATCTTTTAATTCTTCAATTAATTCTTCATATTTTTCTGGTTTTAATGATTGTGGTCCATCACATAAGGCTTTTTCAGGATTATTATGAACTTCGATCATTAATCCATCAGCTCCGGCTGCCACTGCTGCTTTTGCCATTGGTTCTACTAACCACCATTTTCCACCAGCATGAGATGGATCAATAATGATTGGTAAATGCGTTAATCTTTTTATTACTGGGATTGCTTGTAAGTCTAATGTATTTCTAGTATATGATTCAAATGTTCTTACTCCTCTTTCACATAAGATGACAT
>JAQVWN010000027.1 GCA_028749475.1 Thomasclavelia sp. | reverse complement strand
CTCCTAGACACAATGGTAAAGTAGAAAGAAGCCATAGAAATGATAATGAAAGATTTTATTCATTTATGTCTTTCTATTCTTTAGAAGATTTAAATAACCAAGGTAAAGCTTATATAAAAAGATCCAATAGCATACCTATGTCTGTTTTAGATCTTCTTACTCCCAATGAAAAAAGAACTCAACTGTTGGCTTATTATAAATAAATTGAATGAATTATTTATGTTTCACATCATTTACAAATGTACAAATGTAACCGTTTGCATAAAAAATCTTATTCTAAATATGGAAGTATTCGATATACTGGTAAGCCAATTATATTTTCTAAATCTCCAGTTATGCTTTTAACTAATTTTTGTCCAATTCCTTGAATAGCATAACTTCCTGCCTTGCCAATATATTCACCAGTATCTAAATATTTATTAATATCTTCATCAGTTAGTTTTTTGAAAATAACGGTTGATTCGTCAACAAAAACAATTTGTTGCTTATCTTTAAAAATTGCAACTGCTGTATAGACTGTTTGGACATTATTAGATAACATCTTAAGTTGTTTAAAGGCTTCATTTCTATCTTTAGCTTTACCTAACAATTCATTATTACATAAGACCATTGTGTCAGCCGAAATCACGATATCGTTTTGATATTTTAAAGCGATATTTTTACCTTTATTAAAAGCAACTTTTTCAAGTTGCTTTTTAATAGGTAAAGAGTTATCTAACAATTCATCAGTATTATCAAAGTCTACTATAAAATCAATATTATGATTTTTTAGTAGTTCCTTTCTTCTAGGAGATGAACTTGCAAGAATAATTCTTTTATTTTTCATCAGGTTTTTCTTCTTTTTTAATAGGTTTAGGAAGTAATGCTTTTCTAGAAACATTTACTTTTCCTTTATCATCTACTTTAGATACTTTAACTTTAACGATATCCCCTACTTTAAGTACTTCAGATAATTTGCTTGTTCTTTCGTAAGCCCAATCTGAAATATGTAAGAATCCATCAGTTCCATCAAATAATGAAATAAATGCATAGTTATCTTCAACTCTTACAGCTTTACCATCATAGATTTCTCCAACTTTAGCTTTCTTAACGATTTTTTCAATCATTGCTTTAGCTTTATTAATTGCTGCATAGTCATAATGATAAATAATAACTTGACCTTCATCATCAATATCAATCTTAACGTTATCACATTCTTCAATAATTTGATTAATCATATCTCCACCACGACCAATTACATCTTTAATTTGATCAGGTTCAATTTTCATCATTACTACTTTAGGTGCATATGTAGAAAGTTCTTCTCTAGGTTGAGGAATAGCCCCCATCATGCAATCCATAATAGTTTTACGTCCAACTTTAGCTTGAGCTAAAGCTTCTTTAAGTATTTGTTTAGTAATACCATCAATTTTGATATCCATTTGTAAAGCACAAATACCTTTATCAGTACCAGCTACTTTAAAGTCCATATCACCTAAGTGATCTTCCATACCTTGGATATCAGTTAAGATAGTATAATCTTCGCCTTTTTTAACAAGTCCCATAGCAACACCAGCAACAGGAGCTTTAATTGGTACCCCAGCAGCCATCAGTGACATTGTTGATGCACAAATAGAAGCTTGTGAACTAGAACCATTTGATTCTAATACTTCAGATACAACTCTAATTGTATAAGGGAATTCTTCTTCAGTTGGAAGAACTTGTCTTAAAGCTCTTTCTCCTAAAGCTCCATGTCCAATTTCACGACGTCCAGGAGCACCCATTCTTCCAGTTTCACCAACACAATATGGTGGGAAGTTATATTGATGCATAAAACGTTTATTTTCATCTTGTCCTAAATCATCAATTTTTTGAGCTTCTGCTAAAGCTCCTAAAGTTGTGATTGATAATACTTGAGTTTCTCCTCTAGTAAATAATGCTGAACCGTGAACTCTTGGTAGTAAATCTACTTGAGCATTAAGTGGTCTAACTTCATCAATTTTACGACCATCAGGTCTAACTTTATCTTCTGTAATTAATCTTCTTACTTCGTCTTTTTCAAGATTATGTAAGATAATATTTACTTGTTTTAAAGTAGAAGCTTTATCTTCTTCAGTTTCATATTCTTTTGATTCATATGAGGCCATTACATTTGCCATAATTTCATCAATACGTTCATATCTTTCTAATTTACCTGGAATAGATACAGCAGCTACCATATCATCATTAGCTACATTACTTACTTCATCTGCTAATTTTTGATCTAATTCAAATAAAGGAATTTCAATCTTTTCTTTAGCACATTTTTCAGCAATTTTTTCTTGGAATGCGATTAATTCTTTAATCTTTTCATGTCCAAACATTAAAGCATCAAGCATAGTTTCTTCATCTACTTCTTTAGCATCTGCTTCAACCATGTTTATTGCTTCTTTAGTACCAGCTACTTCTAAGTTAATTAAAGAATCTTTTAATTGATCAGGAGTACCATTTACGATAAATTCTCCATCGACTAACCCAACGTTTACACCAGCAATTGGTCCATTAAATGGAATATCGCTACAACATAGTGCTAATGAAGCACCAAACATTGCAGTCATTTCTGGAGTTGCATTAGGATCTACTGATAAAACTGTATTAACTGATTGAACTTCATTTCTGAATCCATCAGCAAATAATGGTCTAATTGGTCTATCAATCATTCTAGCTGTCAATGTTCCATGTTCGCTAGGACGACCTTCTCTTTTTAAGAATCCACCAGGAATCTTTCCTACTGAATACATTTTTTCTTCATAAGTTACAGTTAAAGGAAAAAAATCTACTTGTTTTGGTTCCTTTCCTGCTGTTACTGTTGATAGTACAACAGTATCATCATATCTTACTAACACTGATCCATTAGCTTGTTTTGCAACTTCGCCAATTTCAACAGTTAGATTTCTCCCATAGAAATCCATACTAAACACTTGTTTATTCATTCTTTCACCTCATTTATTTTCCAAAAGATTATATCATATATCGAAGTAATAGAAAAACAAATAATTTTATCTTTATATCAAATACTAATAAAAAAATGTTATAATGCTTTACGAGGTGATTTTATGAATGAAAACGAAATGAAAAGTTTAGAAGTTTATAAAGAGAAGTTTGAAAAAGATCCCTCTTCTTTTAATGAATTTCAAGCAAATGATTTTATCAAACTACTTAAAACTAACAACGAACTAGATGAAGCAATTGAGGTAGCAAAGACTTTTATGTCTCAATCTCCTGAATTAAAAGATTATTTAAATCAATATGGATATGCTTTATATAATAAGTATATCAATATTCCTAATGATCAAATTAAAGAAAAAGAAACAGTATTCTTTGATATTGTGGAAGAGATATTATCTACTTGTAGACAAGAAAGATATTCTCCTTTTGAGCCAACAATTAATAGAATTATTAAATATGCTCAAAGTAAAGATCCTGTAGATTATTCTTTAATAATTAAATATTGTGATAAATTGGATCCCCAATATATTAGTTCTACTCCTTTTAAAAACGATGAAGGTAAAGAATTTGAATCAAGAAAAGAAAGATACTATCGTATTCTTTCTAGAGCCTACTTTGAGACTAAAAACAATAACGAATGTATTGAAACTGTAAATAAAGCTTTTGCTAGTAATTTAGAATTCCATTACAACACTGCTCAATGGTTAAGATATTATCGAGCTTGTTCATTAGTTGAAAAAGGTGAATACGAAGAAGCTAAAAGAGAGTTCTTAAAACTTCATAACCGTATTAAAGGAGTTAATTTCTACGAAGTTATTTATAAACTTAACTCTAAACTCGGAGATATTAAACAAGCAAATATTTATTTGATTTATGAATTCTTTAAAACTGCTTTTCCAAATAATAATTATGATTTATATGAAAGACTTCTTCAAGCAACCAAACAAACTAGTAATGATGACTTAATTAAAGTTGTATCATCATTCATTAAAAAGTTATCAACTGATAATAACAAAGAATGTAACGAAGAAGTTAGTGATGAATATAAAGAAGTCTCAACTATTGATTTATACGACAAAATGTTCTTTATGATTATGGATCATCTTGATTTATATCTTGAAAGAAAAACTGGTAAAGTTGTTTACTATAATGAAAATCGTAAATTTGGAAACATTGGAGTTTATGACCAAGATAATCTATTCTTTAGACAAGAAGATTACATTGAAGATGAAGAAGTATATGTCAAAGATTTAGTTGAATATTCTGTCCTTGAAACTTATGATCGTAAAAAAGATCAAATAACTACAAGAGCAATTCTTCTTAAAACTCTAGAAGATGATTTACCAACATTTAATTATTAATTGACATTAATGATTAAACAAACTAAAATTTAGTTAACTATTTAAACAAAAAAGACTAAGAAGTGAAGTAGTAATTATTTATTAGATTATAGAGATATCATGGTTGGTGGAAATGATACAAGATAAATAATGAATTCATCATGGAGTTGGCTGCTGATATGTAGGTAGACCCGGTTAAACCCGTTAAAGTATTAAGATCGGTTTTTCGATAAACTGAGGTGGTACCACGCTAATTCGTCCTCTATTAAGAGGACTTTTTTGTTTAAAAATTAGGAGGGAAATGAAATGAAAAAATTATTAAGTATTATGGTCGTATGTTTAATGGTTGTTGGCCTATGTGGATGTAGTTCATCATCTGATGATAAAACATTACATATTGGTGTAATTCAATATGCTCAACACCCTGCTTTAGATGCTTCTTATAAAGGATTTATTGCAAAACTTAAAAAATTAGGTTATTCAACTAAAAAAGGTAATCTAAAAGTGGATTATAAAAATGCTAGTGGAGATCTTTCAAATTGCTCAACAATTGCTGAAAAATTTGTAAACGACAATGTTGATTTAATATATGCAATCGCCACTCCTGCTGCACAAGCAGCAGCAAATAAAACAAGTGATATTCCTATTGTTTGTTGTGCAGTTACTGATCCAAAGAGTTCTAAACTTGTTAAATCAAATAAAAAACCTGGTACTAATGTAACTGGTGCTTCTGATTTAAATCCAGTTGCTAAACAAATTGATTTATTAACTAAACTAGTTCCAACTGCTAAAAAGATTGGAATAATGTATTGTGGTAGTGAATCAAATTCAATCTATCAAGCTAAACTTGCAGCTAAACAAATCAAAAAAATGGGATTAACTTCTCAAGAAGCTACAGTAAGCGAATCAAATCAGATTCAACAAGTTACTGAATCTTTAGTTGGTAAAGTAGACGCCATTTATGTTCCTACAGATAACTTACTTGCTGATGGAATGACTACATTATCTAATGTAACTAATCAAAATAAAATTCCTGTAATTACAGGTGAAGAAAATATGGTTGGTAATGGTGGCCTTGCTACTTATGGTATCAACTATAATAAATTGGGAAACATTGCTGGAAAGCAAGCATATGATATTTTAGTAAAAGATAAAAAAGTAAGTGAAATGGCTATTCAGTATTTACCAGCCAAAGATTGTACTCTTACTATCAATAAAACAACAGTGAAAGCTATTGGCATCACAGTACCAACTGATTTAGATAAAGATGCTACTTATGTAGAATAGAGGTAAATATGGAAAGTATTTTATTATCAATACAAGGGGCTATTGGTTATGGCCTATTATGGGGTTTAATGGCCTTAGGGGTTTATATTACTTTTAGAATTTTAGATATTGCTGATTTAACAGTAGATGGTTCTTTTGCGACCGGGGGAATAGTATGTGCAGTTTGTATCAATAATGGTATGAACTTCCTGCTAGCAATTCTTCTTGCTACCCTATCAGGATTTTTGGCAGGATTGATTACAGGTGTTTTACATACTAAATGTAAAATACCTGCCATCCTAGCAGGTATATTAACTCAAATTAGTTTATATTCTATTAATTTAAGAATTGCGGGTGGAAGTAATGTGCCAATGGATTCTTTTAGTGGAATATTTAAAGAATTAACTTATGCTACTAGTATCAATTCAAAATATGTTACTTTAGTTGTTGGACTTTTATTTGGAGCAATTGTTATTGGAATTTGTTATTGGTTCTTTGGAACTGAAATTGGATGTTCAATTAGAGCAACTGGGAATAATGAGAAAATGGCAAGAGCGCAATCAGTTAATACTAATAAAATGAAAATTATTGGTTTAATGATAAGTAATGGTTTAATTGCTCTTTCTGGAGCTTTGGTTGCCCAAAGTGATGGCGTTGCTGATGTTAAAATGGGTATTGGGGCCATTGTTATCGGCTTAGCAAGTATCGTTATAGGTGAAGTACTATTAGCTAAGAAAAAAGGATTCATTTCAGTATTGATTGCTATAATCTTAGGATCTGTAATTTATCGTATCGTTGTCGCAATAGTTCTTCAAATGGGATTAAATACTGATGACTTAAAATTACTTACTGCTATTATTGTAGGTATTGCCTTAACTGTTCCAGTATTACTATCCTCTCATAAACAAAAATCAATGTATAAAAAACTAACTGGACAACAGGAGGATAATGAAAATGCTTAAACTAGAACATGTATATAAAACATTTAATCCTGGAACCATTAATGAAAAGAAAGCTTTAACTGATTTAAATTTAGTAGTTAATGAAGGAGATTTTATAACTATTATCGGAAGTAATGGAGCTGGTAAAAGTACAATGTTAAACATGATTGCAGGTGTCTACCCTATTGATTGTGGTTACATTCATATCAATGATACAAATATTTCATTATTATCTGAAAATCAAAGAGCTAACTATATTGGTAGAGTTTTCCAAGATCCAATGATGGGTACCGCAACTAATATGGAAATTCAAGAAAACTTAGCCCTTGCTAATAGACGTGGAAAACATCGTGGATTTGGTTGGGGAATTACTAAGGCTGAAAAAATTCAATTCAAAAAAGAACTTGAAAGACTTGGTCTAGGGTTAGAAGATCGTCTTACAAATAAAGTTGGACTTCTTTCAGGTGGACAAAGACAAGCTTTAACATTATTAATGTCTTCATTACAAAAACCAAAGATTTTACTTTTAGATGAACATACAGCTGCTTTAGATCCTAGAACTGCTAAAAAAGTCTTAGATTTAACTGAAGAAATTGTCAGTGAAGAAAACTTAACAGCTTTAATGGTTACTCATAATATGAAAGATGCTATTAAAGTAGGAAATAGATTAATTATGATGCATGAAGGACATATAATTTATGATGTTTCAGGTGATGAAAAGAAGAATCTTACTATCGAAGATTTACTTAAAAAATTTGAAGAAGTCAGTGGTGATGAATTCAGTAATGACCGCATGCTTCTAGATTAAGATGGATTAAATTCCATCTTTTTTATTTTGATAAAAAAAGATAGCCACTGGCTATCTAGCTTTAATTTCAACGATTTTAACTTCATAAGGATTAGCAACACCTACTTGAACAATTTCATTAACACCATGTCCAATAAGAGCCTTAGCTAATGGAGATTCATTAGAAATTTTTCCTTCAAAAGGATTTGTTTCAAAAGAACCTACAATACTATATTTTTCTTTAGTTTCTTTTTTCTTTGATAGATCAATAATAGTAACAACTGATCCAGGTTTTACTACTTTAGAGTTTCTTTCATCTTCAGAAATGATTTCTACATGTTGTAACATGTAATCAATTTCTTTAATTCTAGATTCTAATTGAGCTTGTTTATCTCTAGCTGCATCATAATCAGCATTTTCTGATAAGTCACCTTGAGAACGAGCTAATTGTAATTCTTCAATTACTCTAGGTCTTTCAACATTTATAAGATTTTCTTTTTCTTTTTTTAAATCTTCAACACCTGATTTTGTTAATAAAACTTTTTCGTTATCCATTTTAATACACCTCGCCTAAATAATATAACATACTAATATTTAAATATCTATAAATATTTACTTTTGCACTACTTTTCTAGCCATATCATCCGGATATAGTTCTTCTTCTACTTTTAGATATAAGATTTCCATTGGATGATTAGCCACCTCTACTTCTTCATGATTTTCATTATAAATCTTATCCACTGTATATTGGTAATTAGGATGATGAATAGAAAAGAATTCTACTACCTCCCCTTTTGTAAAATGATTACGTTGTTGAATCATTGCTTCCTTAGTATCTTTATTATATGAAATTACTCTCATACAAAAATCTTGTGTAGGATGTTCATCCCTCAAATTATAAAGTTGATTATTTGAATCAGGTATTCCATTAAAGAATCCATCACAAAAGGCCCTATTTGCCGCTTTCTTTAATTCATTAACGTACTTTTGATCAATTACAAAACCATCTGGATTATCGCAATAATCATCAATTAGTTTTCGATAAGTAGATACTATTGTGGCAATATAATGAATTGATTTCATTCTCCCTTCAATCTTAAAAGAATTAATGCCTAAATTAATTAATTTTGGGATATCATCCACTAAGGCCATATCTTTACTAGACATTGTAAAAGGCGGAATATTTTCATTATTCAACTGTTTATCATTTTCAAAGATATCATAAAACCAACGACATGATTGAGAACATCCACCTCTATTAGCATCTCTTTTATCAAAGTAATTACTAAGCATACATCTTCCTGAATAGTTTATACACATTGCTCCATGAATAAAATATTCTAAATCTAGAGTAGCAGAATTTCTAATATGCTCTAATTCTTTAAAGGTAGTTTCTCTACCAAGCACAACTCTTTCTACTCCGAATTCTTCATAGAATTTAATAGCCGCAGAGTTAGTAGTTGAAAGTTGAGTCGAAACATGAACTTCTAAATTTAGATTTAATGATTTAGCTAAATTAATGATATAAATATCAGCAACAATAATTGCATCAACCCCTATTTCATCTAACTTTAATAAGTACTCTTTTATTCCTTCTAGATTATTATCATGAAGAATAATATTTGTAGTCACATGTATTTTAGTGTTATGGGCATGTGCAAACTCGACTCCTTCTTTGATATCTTCAAGAGAAAAGTTACTTGCTGAAGAACGTAAAGAGAACTCTTTTCCGCCAATAAAGACAGCATCTGCACCATATAAAACAGCTACCTTAAGTTTTTCTAAATTCCCAGCTGGTGCTAATAATTCTGGTTTCTTTAATATCTTAGTCATTGTTTTCAATCTCTCTTACATCGCTTATTTTATAAACAGTATTATCAAACATAAAACTATGATCATATTCAACCTTAGGTTGAATTTTTCTTAACATTGGCATTAGTTCTTGTTTAACTTTTCCATAGTTGTTGTTATTTAAAGCTTCTAAAGCTTGGACATATAAATGCGTTACTTCAATTAAATCTATTGGATCGATAAATAATGATTCAATATATAAATAGTCAACGTTTTTAAATAATGACATTATATCCAAAGAACATAACTGTTTACTTGTTAAAATATGAGTTCCATAGCAATCTTCGTATATATGGCATTTAAAGTCACTTTTAAAAGGCCTTATTGTAATATTTGATTCAATACTTGGATTTAACGAAACATTGTTATATGAAGAGTAATTTCTTAGTAACGGTCTTCTCGAATATGACATAAACTCACATCCATGAACTTGGACTATTGTTTTTAAATCAGTATTTAAAGCAATATCATTCTTTTCATCTAAAGATATTTCTCTAGCAATAAAAGCCCCATTAACGCCTTTATCTTTTAAAACATTCAATGTTTGATAATTTGTATTTAATGTTTCAGGATTATATATTAATTCTTTATCAATATTTAATTCTTTAGCAAAAGTCATAATCGAAAAATCTTGAAAGATAATTCCTTTGATTTTAGTTTGATTTAGATGATTTAAGTGCTTTTTCAAATCATTTAAATCATCTTCATGAATAAAAGTATTAACTAAGACATAAATATTAATATCTTTTTGACATAATTCATCTAATTCTTTATATTCCAATGCTAAAGAAGTACGACATGAAAAATACTTTGTACCTACTACAAAGCATTTAACATTCATACTTATAAAGTCATTAATATATTCTTTTCTATTTAAATTAACTAATAATTCCATAATTTACCTTCTTCTAATAACACAAATACCATCACCAATCTTAAAGTATTCAACATTATATTCTTCATTATTGAAGATCCAATCTTTAAATCTTTTAATTTTTTTAACTAATTGTTTAGTATTTCTATTTTTTATATTATCTATATCATAAATCATTCCATGAAAATCTAAATTATCAACTATGCAATAGCCACCTTTTTTAATTAATGGCATATATTTTTCAAAGAATTTTTTATATTGAGCTTTAGCTGCATCAATAAATAAAAAATCGTATTCTTTAATTACTAAATCATCAATGTTAAATTCTAAAGCATCACCATTATGAATATAAATATTATTTTTTTGATTATATAAATCAATATTCTTTAAAGCTTCGTTATATCTATCTTCATTTAATTCTAAAGTTTCAACTTTAAAATCATCAATATTACTAGTCATCATAATTGCCGAATAACCAATAGCACTGCCTATTTCTAAACAAGTTTTAGAATTATTCTCTAATGCAATATTAATTAGAAAATCAACACCTTCTTTTTGCATAATTGGGATATTGTTTTCAATAGCGTATTCTTCCATTTTGGGATATTCCATTAGTACCATTTATTTTCAGCTACTTTCTTATTATGTTCATCTGCAGTTTTTGAATATAAAATAGAACCATCTTTTTTAGCAAAGAAGAAATAATAGTCACTTGATGAATAATTTAAAACATCTTTATATATATTACTATCTATTGAACTAATAGGTCCTACTGGTACTCCATCATATAAATAAGTATTATATTTACTATCAGTTTTTAAATCTTTATAAGTAACGGCAATTTTAGTTACTTGATTTGAATAATTGACTGTAACATCACATTGAAGTTTCATTGGTTTATTTAGTCGATTCATTAACACACCGGCAATAAGCTTACGATCTTTATTATTTGTAGGTGACTCTCTTTGTACAACTGCACATAAACTCAAAAAATCATGAATTGAAACATTCTGGTTATTAATTTTAAAGTTTTCAATTTGTTTTTTATAAGGATCTAATTCTTTTTTAGTTTGATCTAACATTGATCTAGTAATGTTATCAATTGATGCTTCATTAGTTGTAAAAATATATGTGTTTGGTGCTAAATACCCTTCTAAAGGAAAATAAATATCATCGTTTAAGATATCATCAGTTAAGAACCAATAATCTTTAATTAGTTTATTTAAATAGGTTTTGTCTTCCCATTTAGTTAATATTTCACTTTCTTTAATACCGGTAGCTTTTGATATTTTACTAGCATAAGTAGGAATTGTAGTTCCATCAATAACTGTTATCTTTACATTTGCAATATATTTACTATTGTTTTCATTTAAAATAGTAAAAATCTTTTCTAAAGACATATTTCTATTTAAACGATATGAATTAGATTTAAAACTAGAACTATGTAGTTTTAAATATAACTTTGCAGCCGTTTTAGATTTTAATAACCCCTTATTATCCAAAATGTTAATTACTTCATTACCAGTAGTATTATTAGGTATGCTTACAATTACTGGTTCACTTTTACTTGTGACTGCACTAATACCATTAAAATAATAAATCATTGTCCCAATAATAAGAATTACTAATACACTAATTACTCCAATTATTATTTTTGTTTTTTTGTTTAATTCCTTAAGTTTTTCCATTCTAAATCTCCCGCATTATTATAAATGATTTAATTCTATTATACAAATTGAAAGAGTATATGAATATTTCATATACTCTAACTAGTTTTAGTAATGCTTTTAGCAGTTACTTTAATATGATTAGATTTAAGTTTGTCGTTTATTATTTGAGTCAAAACAACTTGAATAACAGCTGCGATTGGAACACTTAGTAACATTCCGACCATCCCAAACCAATCTCCAAATATCACAATTGATAGCAAAACATAAAAACCAGATACTCCCAGTGAATCACCAACAATTTTTGGATAGATAACATATGTTTCAAAGTTTGTAATTATTTGAAAATAAATTGTAAAATACACTGCTGTCATTGGTGTTTTAGAAAGCATCAAAATAGCACCAATGATATTAGCTAATATTGATCCAAAATAAGGAATAAAGCTTAGTAAGAATAAAATTAAAGTATTAAGCTCAGGATACGGGAATCCAAAGATTCGCATTCCAATATAAAATAGCACTGCTAAAATAGCAGATTCTAATACTCTTTTAGAAACAAAGACAGTAAATATTTGATTAGCCTGATGCCCTATATTTTCAATATACTTAGCTTTATCATATCCAAATATATAGACAATTACTTTTTTAACTTGTCTTGCAGTAGCATCCATTCCACCTACTCCAAGACAATACATAGCAAACATTATTGCTGATAAAAAAGTAGTGAAAATATTTAAAATACTTGTAGAACTCTTTAACATTTGAGGAATATAGTCTTTTAAATAATAAGCCGCATCATTAAATAAAGTTGTATAATTGGCATCCTCAATAAGTTTAACATATTGACTATCTGATAAACGATAATCAGTTCCAATAGTTTTACAGATACCATCAATTGAACCTACTATATCTTTAATAATTCCATTTAGATTAGAAAACAAATCTAAAATACTATTAAAGATAGCTGGTATCACATATGCTATAAATAATACGATTAAAACAATTGCAACAACAAGGACAATAAAAACTGATAATGATGAAGAATGTTTACTCACAAATTTATTTTTTACATCTTTTAAAATGTTGTTTAATTTCTTTATTGGAATATTCAAAACATAAGCAATTGACATTCCAATCCAGGCTGGAGCAAGCAAAACAATAAAGTACTTAATATATCCCCAAATTTTATCAAAATAAATGAGTCCAAATATTATAAGTATTATTATAATTATTCCCAGTAAGATGTTTTTATCTTTAGTTCTCTCCATATATATTCCCCAAAATATTAAATTTGTTTACCAAATTTTTCAATAAAGACAGGCTCATTAACTAAGTATGAGTACTTAGTTTCAAGTAACATCCCTTTTCTTTCTTCTAAATATTGATAAGATTCAATAATTCCGCCTTTTTTACAAGCAACAAGAATCCATTTGTTATCAAATATTTCTAAATCAACTGGATCTTTGGAAGTATCAACAAATTCTACATATTCTAAAGTTCCATCTTCTAAGACATTATAAAAAGCTAGTGAATCATGACCACTATTTAATACATATAAGTGTTTGAAGTCTTGAGAAAGTTTCATATTAGTAGCTTGATTCTTTTCTTCCCCTTCTTCTTTTGGATATGTATTTAGAGTTTGAATCAATTTAAGTTCACGGTCTTTATAATCATATACATCAATAGTACTAGATAATGAATTCAAAATATAAACTTTAGTTTGATCCTCACTATAAAGCATTTTAATAGGTCCACTTCCAGGTGTTAAATCCAATGAATGAACATTATCTAAAACAAGACCTTTATCATCTTCATCAAAGAATAAAACCTTATCTTGTCCTAAATCTAAAACAATAAGCCCATCTTTTTGAGGTGTCATTGTACAAAAAGTAGGATGAGGTTGAGATTGAAGAACTGGGTCTTTAGAACTTCCGTGTAAAACAAAAGTATCTAAAGTACATACCATCTTTCTTTTCACAACAGCTCCCATCATTACTTCACCATTATAATAGTCAGTACCATACACTCTATCACAATTTTCATCATCACCATCAGTACAAACACAGTTATATGTTTTACCATCATTAGTGATTCTACTTGCAAGCATTAATGCATCAGCTGTCATTGAATAAGAGCAAACTCCACCATCACCGATAGCTCCTGTTCTATTTTTATAAGTAATTAATACAAATCTACCATATTCAAACCCATAGACAGGATTACTAGGTGTTGCAAATCTATTTTTATATAAAATCTCTCCATTTTCCATATCTACATTGAAAGTGTAAATACCTCTTGTTTGATCATTTCCATATGCATTAACGAAAAATGATTGAGTAATTCTTTTCTTTCCAAATAAGCCTAAAAGTCCCATACTATATTGATACTCCTTTTTATATTTTTTTAAATTATAAACACTTAATATTAAATAGATATGAACTATTAGTTCATATCTTCTTCGTTATCGGCATTTTGCATAAAAGAATTAAATACTTCTTCTACTAAATCCCATTCTTCTTTACTTTCAATAGGATCTAAATCGCCAGACTCATTATAAATTGAAGCATACACTTCTGGTTCATCTAATTCTGGATCAAAATATAAAACATATTGTTTAGTGTTATCTTCATTATTAAAAGTGAATAAAATTTCAAATATCTTTTCTTCATTTTTCTCATTTATAACTTTAATTTTATTATCTTCCATTATTTACTGTCTAAGTATCCTTGTAAGATAGCTACAGCTGCCATCTTATCAATTACTTTTTTCCTTTTCTTTCTAGATACATCTGCAAATATTAATTGGTTTTCAGCTAACTTAGTAGTTAATCTCTCATCAATTAAGATTACTTCAATACCTTCATTTTTCTTTTCAAGTTTCTCTTTAAAATCAATAGAGATATCAGCTCTTATACCAATATCTCCATTCATATGTTTAGGAAGTCCTAACACAACTGTTTTTATGTCATTATCATTTATAATATTAGTAATATATTCTAAACAATTATCATAATCATCTGCTTTAAAATGATACGTCTCAACTCCATGAGCAATCATTCCTAAAGAATCAGACATCGCTATTCCACATGTACGAGAACCAAGGTCTAAGCCAAGTATTTTTCTCATTATTTATTCTCCATGTAAGATTTTACTAATTCTTCAATAATTTCATCACGTTCAACTTGTTGAATTATATTACGAGCATTGCGATGTGAAGAAATATAAGCGGGATCATTAGAAATTAGATAACCTGCAATTTGATGAACAGCATTGTATCCTCTTTCAGTTAGAGCATCTATTACAGTTTCTAAATTATTTCTAATCATTTCTCTACGCATTTCATCGCTTGAGAATACTTTTGTTTTTGTTAAATCGTTATTATCTTTCATTCTAATCAACTCCTTGTATTACATTTTACAACATAATACCTTCAATTACAAAATTTTTTTAACACTTTCAAAGATAGAATTATAGTCTTCAAACTTTGGACATCCACCTTGCGCAAAATCAGGTTTTCCTCCACCTCGACCACTTGTAACTTCATTAATTTCTTTTACAAGATTACCAGCTTTATAATTGCTAGTTAAATCTTTTGTTATTGCTACAAAATAAGAAGTCTTATCTTCATAAGTACTAACTACTACAACTACACCATTTCCTATCTTATCTCTTAAATCAAAGGCAAGTTGTTTAGCATCTTTAGAATCAATATTTTCAGTTACAAACAAACATTTGATATCATTAATAGTTTCAATTTTATCCATTAATGAAGAAGCACTAGCAGCTGAAAGTTTTTCATTTGCAGCTTTTAATTCTTTATTCAAATCATTGTTTGTTTCAACTAAGTTTTCAACTTTGTTTACAACTTCATTTCTATTTTTTAGTTTAAGTAATGATGATATCTTATCGATATTATTTTTTTCTTCAACAAGAGACAAGTAAGCTGCTTTATTAGTTACAGCTTCTATTCTTCTAACACCAGAACCAACAGATTCTTCTGAGATAATTCTAAATAATCCAATATCGCTGCTGTTTTCCACATGGCAACCACCACATAGTTCGACAGAATAGTCTCCAACGCTGACTACTCTAACTGTATCACCATATTTTTCATCAAATAAAGCCATTGCTCCAGTTTTCAAAGCAGTTTTTTTATCCATATAATCAATATTAACTTTTAAAGCTTTAAATATTGCTGTATTAACTTCTTCTTCAATTTTGTTTAAATCTTCATTATTAATCTTTTCAAAATGAGTGAAATCAAATCTTAAACGTTTTTCATCAACATAAGAACCAGCTTGATTAATATGATCTCCCAAAATATCTTTAAGAGCTCTTTGAAGAATATGAGTAGCCGTATGGTTAGCTGTAATAGCTCTACGACGATCCGCATCAATTTCAAGAGTCAAACTATCACCTATTTTAATTGAACCTTCATTGATTTTTACAAAGTGCATATGTTGTTTATTAGGAGCAGTTAAAACATTAACTACTTCACCATTAACATCATCGTTAAACACTTTACCAGTATCAGCACATTGTCCACCCATTTCGGCATAAAAATTAGTTGTATCGAAGATTATTTCTCCACAATCACTCAATTCGTCAACTTCATTTCCATCTTTAAACAAACCAATAACTTTAGCTGTTAAAGGTTTACCATCATAAACAAATTTAGAAGTTTTTGTAAAATTCATTAAATCTTCTTTTTGTGAATTCATGCTTTCAGCATCTTCACGTGCATTTCTAGAACGATCTTGTTGTTTAGCAAGTTCTTTTTCAAAATCTTCTTTAGAAATAGTTATATTAGATTCATTAGCAATTTCTAAAGTAAGTTCAAATGGGAATCCATAAGTATCATACAACTTAAATGCATCTTCCCCACTAATTGAACCAGTAGTATTTTTATCGATTAAATCTTGAATCATCTTTTCTCCACGATTAAGTGTTTTATGGAATGATTCTTCTTCTTTTTTAACCATTGAACTAATCATATCAACCTTGCTTGGAAGATAATCATAGAATTCTTTCATGACATCACTAACCACATTTACTAAAGAATACATAAATGAATCTTCTATTCCTATTTGCTTACCATATCTAACTGCTCTTCTAAGGATTCTTCTTAAAACATATCCTCTTCCAACATTATCAAACATAGCTCCATCAGCTAAAGCAAAAGTAACAGTTCTAATATGATCCGCAATAACTCTATAAGCCATTGGATTTTCCTTATAAGTTTGTTTAGCTAATTTTTCAGTTTCGTGAATAATTGGTAGAAAGAAATCAGTATCAAAGTTAGTTTCTCCGCCTTGGATAATACTAACAATTCTTTCAAGTCCCATTCCAGTATCAATATTTTTTTGAGGAAGTTCTTTATAATCTTCTCTAGCAACTCCTTCTTGAGAGTTGAATTGAGAAAATACAAGATTCCAAATTTCAATATAGCGATCGTTTTCTAATTCATCATAGAATAGTTTTGTTCCTAAATGTTCAGGATCGTATTCTTCTCCACGATCAAAGAATATTTCTGAATCAGGACCACATGGTCCTTCCCCAATCTCCCAAAAATTTTCTGGAGTTTTTAACATATGATCTTTAGCTACTCCATGCTTTTGAGTCCAAAAATTATAAGCATCTTCATCTTTATCATGAACTGTAATATATAATTTATCCTTATCCATTCCAAACCATTTATCACTTGTTAAAAGTTCCCATGCAAAATCAATAGCTTCTTCTTTAAAATAATCTCCTATTGAAAAGTTACCTAACATTTCAAAGAATGTTTGATGACGACTTGTTCTTCCAACATTTTCAATATCATTAGTTCTAATTGATTTTTGAGCATTTGTAATTCTTGGATTTTCTGGTTTTACTGAACCATCAAAATATTTTTTTAATGCTGCTACTCCAGCATTAATCCATAAAATAGTTGGATCATCTTGTGGAATTAATGAATGAGAAGGTTCTACTTTATGTCCTTTACTTTCAAAGAAATCTAAGAACATTTGTCTTACTTGGTTTCCTGTTAATTGTTTCATTTTTATCTCCTTTTTTGCATATAAAAAGCCATCCCTAATCTAGGAACGACTTATTCGCGGTACCATCCTAGTTCATGCTATGCATGCCCTCATTTATCATTAACGCAGTTTCACGATGTTTATTAAACACACTCCAAAGTAGCTTTCCTAAATCTATTTAAAACATTTTCACCAAACATGTTCTCTCTAAATAAATAGATAAAGTACTTATCTTTATCAACGATTTACTCATGAATTATAACCTAATTAATAATAGTCTTCAATACTTAATTTTTTGTTAAAAGCTTCTAATAGTGTACTTTTACGATTATTATCTTTATCATTTTTAATACCATAATCAAAAGCTTCCTTACTTCCAATTATAAACAATGATTGCTTAGCCCTAGTAATACCAGTATATAAAAGATTTCGTCTAAGCATTATACCATAGTCTTTTAATACTGACATAATTACGATTTTGAATTCATTCCCTTGAGATTTATGAATCGACATGCAATAAGCGAGTGATATTGTATTTAAGTCTTTAGAAGAATATAAAACTTCATCACCATCAAAGTCACAAACTAAAACATCTTCTAAATAATCAAAATTATCTTTTCGATGAATTTCTATTAGTGTACCAATATCACCATTAAACACATTATCATCAGGTCTGTTTTTTAATTGAAGGATCTTATCTCCAATATGAAATTCTTTTTGGCCATAACGATATATTCTTTCATTATCATCAGTAGGATTAATTAAAGATTGAAGAGCAGAATTTATATTATCAATGCCAGCCACTCCTTTATATTTAGGTGCAAGCACTTGTATATCATTAATATCATAATCTTCATCAAGAGCTTTTTTGACTATTGTACATATATTTTTTACTACTGAGATATTATTACAATCAAAGAAATTGATATCATTATAATCATTAAAAATATCAAAACTTGTAAAGTCATTTGAAACTATATCGTGAGCAAGTTTAATAATTCCTGATTGTTCTTCTTGTCTAAATATTTCTGTTAATTCAACCTTTAACACATCAGCTTCCATTAATTCATGTAATACATTTCCTGGTGAAACAGAAGGCAGTTGATGATAATCACCAATAAATAGCACTTTATATACATCTCTACTTGCTTCGAATAACTTAGCTAGTAATAAACTATCTACCATTGAAAACTCATCAATGATTATTACTTTTTCTTCAATTGGATTTTTAGAATTTCTAGCAAAATGATTTGAATGTAAATCCCATTGCAACAATGAATGAATGGTTGATGCTTTAACACCTGTAAGTTCAGTAAGTCTTTTACTTGCTCTTCCTGTAGGAGCTACAAGTGCAATACTTTTATCAGGATATAATTTAGCAAAGATATGAATCATTGCATTTACAATTGTTGTTTTTCCAGTTCCTGGACCGCCAGTAAGTAACATAAAATCATTGTTCATAAATTGTTTAATGGCTTTTATTTGATTAGAAGCATATTCGATAGCATTATTTTTCCCAAAATCCTTAATTGCTTTATCGATTTCTTCTTTAGCTATTGGATCATCAGTTTGTTTATTGATTCTTTTTATAAAGTTAGTAATTGTAATTTCACTATCGTAATATTGATAGTAATAATATCGATCTTCTTTATTGATTACGATATGATCATTAATTAATTCATCCAAATATTCATTAAAATTACTAGCCGTTGGAATCATTTTAACAAAAGAATTTTCAATTTTTTCTTTTATTACATATGTACTACCAGTTTGGTAACATAATTCTTTTATACAATAGACTATTCCCGCTTTGAGTCTTTCCTTATCATCAGCATCAATTCCTGATTTTAAAGCTATTTCATCAACTGTTTTAAAGCCAATACCATCAATATCTTCTACAATCTTATAAGGATCTCTAGTCAGGATATCAAATGTTTTTTCTTTATAATAGTCTTCAATCATTGAAATGTTTTTTAAACTTATTCCATGCCCCATTACAAATTCCATTAATTTAGAATCAGAGTTATTATTTTTTAACGTAGTTACAATACTATTTTTTTTAACCACAGTCATATTTTTAACATTATCAAGTAAATCAGGGTTTTCTTTAATTCTATTTAAACAATCATCACCTATAGTTTTTACAATATTTGTAGCCATTGAAGGACCTATACCTCTAAATAGAGGTGAACTTAGATATTTAATAACTTCTTCATCATCATCGGCTACTATATTTTCATAATGATCCATCTTAAATTGTTTACCATATTTAGGATGAACTACAAATTCACCATAAAAAGCATATTTTTGATATTCATTAAAACCAGACATATAACCGTTCATAGTAATAGTATCTTCTAATTGATCAGTTTCAATTAAGCAAGCAATATAATGAGACTGCTCATCATAGTAAAATATTCTATTTAAATAACCCGTATACTTTTCCATTATATATCTCTTTCTAATTGTTCAATCGCCATATGATTATAACAAAAAAAGAGTGTAAGTTAAACTTACACTCCAAGAAATTATAATCTTGACATTGGAAGCATTGCAGCTCCGATTGCCCCACAATCAGCAATTTTTGTTTCAAGCATTGGAATGTGTTCACGCATTCCAACATGAATCTTAGAATTAAATTGACGATATAATTCATCTAAGAAATATTCCTTAGATTTCATAACTCCACCACCAATTACAAAGCAATGTGGATCAACTGTATGAGCAATGTTGGCAAACATTGTTGATAATTCATCAATTACTTCTGCAACAATTTCTTTTGCTTTTGCATCACCATCAGCAGCTAATTTGAAGACATCACCAGCGTTTTCAACTTTGTCACCAAAAACTTCTTTACCTTTTCTAGTAATTGCAGTTCCACTAGCTTCACCTTCAGCAGCACCAGGGTTTAAACCTCCAAATTTATATCCGCCAGGTTTAACGATGATATTACCGATTTCTCCAGCATGACCTCTACCACCTGAAATAAGTTTCTTATCAACAACAAAGGCTCCACCAATTCCAGTTGAAATAGTAACATAGTATACAGTTGGATAATCCTTACCTGCTCCAAGGACTGCTTCAGCAAGTCCAGCAACATTAGCATCATTGTCAATAAAACATGGTAAATTAAATTTATCTTTCAATTTCTTACAAATTGGAAAATTCTCGAATCCTGGTAAATTAGTAGCCATAATCATATAACCATTTTCAACATCTACTGGACCTGGAACACCAATTCCAATTCCTTTAACATTATTTAGGCCACCACAAGCTGAAGTATCAAGAGCTTCAATTTGCTTACAAATCTTTTCATAGACAAATTCTGGTCCATTTTCTCTTTCAGTTTTTCCTTTTACTTCACTGTAAGAAACTCCAGTTTCATCCACAAGCAAAGTACGAACATTAGTTCCACCTAAATCAATTCCGATATAATAATTCATGATATTTCCTCCTTAGTAGATTATACAATATAAAGCCAATTGATTAAATATCTAGTAGCTTTTTTTTAATATTTTTAAACATTTTATCTTCTTCACAGATGAAAGTCTTATCATTTAGATATTCTAAAGGATATTCCATTTCCTTAAATTTGATTTTATAAGCATGCAGTAATTGATGAGAAAGATTGTATCTCTCTTTTAATAATTTATTTACCTTAAAATCCCCATATTTTCTATCACCGATAATTGGGTGATTAATACTACTTAAATGAATTCTTATTTGATGAGTTCTTCCAGTTACAAGTGTCACCTCTAGTAAAGAATAATCTTTAGTAGCTATTAAAGAATTATACTTAGTAATCATTTTAAGAGCCTTAGGATCTTCTTTTTTTACGAAAACAACTCTTGACTCATCATTTAGTTTCTTTATATAACCAGTAAGTGTTTTTGTTTCTGATAAATTACCAACTACTATACATTTATAAGACTTTTCAAGATGATGTCTTTCTTTAATCATTGTCGATAAAGTTTGGCTGCTTAAAAAATTCTTAGCAAAAATAACAAGGCCACTTGTGTTACGATCTAACCGATGAACTGGACCAGGAATAAATCCATCTTCTTTATTTAATTCTCCTTTTAAATCTAAGTATGTTAATACTTGATTAGATAAAGTATTTCTACTTTCATTAATATCTTCATGGACTAATAAGCCAGCCGGTTTATTAACAATTAGAATATTATCATCTTCGTATATAAGTTCGAATGTTTGTTTAACATGAACTATTTCATCTTTACTAGTAAGTTTTTCAAACATATCATCATAAAGAAACATACTAAGTTTATCACCTGGTTGAACAATATATTTAGCATCAACTTTCTTACCATTAATTTTAATATCCTTTTTTCTTAACATCTTATAGATAAAAGAATTAGAAGCATTAACTAATAGTTTCTTTAAAAATTTATCAATTCTTTGGTTTGAATCATTTTCTGAGATTATTATTTCTTTCATAGTGAAGTAAGTATAACATATTCTTATACATTTCGTGAAATGTAACCCTTTACATAAAAAACTTAACTATGCTATAATAGTTATGTTGAGTGATTAATCACTTTAACATACCCCTATTATCACCCTTACGTTGATAATATTTAAAAAGTATGCGCCCCCGCATACTTTTTATTTTATATGATATAATACATTAAGTGGAGGTAAACATGGAAAAGAAAATAAGTGGAGAAATGATTTACAACGGCAAAATTATCAGCGTATATAAAGATAAGGTTGAATGTCCAAACAAAAGGATTGCAACAAGAGAAGTGGTTAGGCATCATGGGGGCGTTGGCATTATTGCCTCAATAGATAACAAAATTTTATTAGTAAAACAATTTAGATATGTTTATAACGAAGATACTATTGAAATACCAGCTGGTAAATTGGAGCAAGGAGAAGATACTAAAGAAGCTGCTTTAAGAGAATTAGAAGAAGAAACAAATTATTCTTCAAAAGAAATCAATAAAGTTATGACCATTTACCCTACTCCTGGCTACGATGATGAAGTATTACATATTTATGAAGCTAAAGATATCTATGAAGTTAAAAATCCTTTAGATTGTGATGAAGATGAATTTATCGATGTCATTTTTATGGATATTGAAAAAGCTTATCATAAAATTTTAAGTGGAGAAATAAAAGATAGTAAAACTATTGCCGCAATTCAATATTTATACATAAATAAAAAGCAGATTTAATCTGCTTTTTCTTCTTCTTCAATATTTGAATTATCATTTGGAACTTCTTCACTAACTAAGTAATATATTCCTTTGCATATATAATAGATTAGTGTATTAAATAAAACAAAGAATATTACTTCAATAGCAGTTCCACTAAAAGCACCATTTCCATTCATTAACGACTTATAATTTGGAATAGCACCAATAATATTGTTTAAAGTATTAAAAATAATTTGAATTAAGTTTCTTACAACAGAAATATAAAAGTCTAATATACCTTTAATGATTTCACTAAATAGATTACTACTATTTATAAAATCTTCTAATGGAACATAAGCCATCATGGCAATAATAATAATTACCAAATTTATTAATAAAACATAGATAAAACTTAAAAAAGCATTGTCTTTTTCTTTATCTTCGTTTTGATCTATTTCATCAAAAGAAAAATCTTTCTTTTCTTCTTTATCATTAGTTTTAACGTCTTTTTCTTGATTATCCGATTCTATTTCTTTAGTAGATTCACTATCAGTAGAAGTACCATTTATAACACTCATTAACTCATTAACTCTCATAGCATCAGCACTAAGAGCCGAAGTAACCGTTAAATCAACATCATCGTTCTTTTCAAATAAATTAGCCTTTTCATTAAATGATGTCGCATCAGGATTAAATTTATTATCCTCATGAGATTCTTCATTAGTTCCAAGTAAAATATCTTGATTACTCTCTTCTGGTTCTGTTTCTTCTAAGATAGGTGTTGGTTCAAGATTATCCTCTTCAATAATTTCCTCTTTATTTTCAGGAATATCTTCTTCATTAGCCGTATCTATTTCAAGACTACTTTCTTCAGGACTTTCAGGTGCTTTAGATTCTCCTTCATCAATATCATTACTAGTTGAAAGCTTTTCATCTGTTTCTTCAAATAATGTATTATCAGTTGGAAGATTATGTACAACATCTTCACTATCATCTTTAACTTCATATTGTTTAGTAAAGGATTTATATGTGTTATCTACAACTTCTAATAATTGTGGATCATCAGCGTATCTTTCTTTTAAATTAAGATATACCGAATTAAGTTGATCTTCACTCATAGAACTACTCATGCCAAGAATTGGAGAGAACATATCAGCTGTGTCGTATTTAGAAAATAAAATAACATTAATTACTTCTAAATTGTTTTTAGCACATTTAAATACTGAGTCCATTATTTTTTGATTAGGCTCTTGCATATCTTCAACAAAGATAATATTCATTAATGCTTTATTAGCAGCTAAAACCATATTATAAAAATTTGCTATAACTAAAGTGTTTTCAGGTTTAACTTGAAAGGCTTCACTAATAGTAGTTAAAACGCTAGGATCTGGTATTGGTGGTAGTTTAGCATCTCCCCCAATAATAAAATCGGCATACTTATAGATACCAGAGAGTTGTAAGTATTGCATAGCTCTCTTTGTCTTATTTGTAGATACAATAGCTATTTTAATATTTTTTTGTTTAAAGAATTGTAGTAATTCTTCTACACCTGGCTTTTTAAAGTTTTGTTTTAATTTAGCATATTCATATAAATCACGTTCGATAACATGATTTAGTTTTAAATTATTCATTTCCTCTTTTATTGGTGAATTATCATACATAGTTTGATAATTTCCTAAGTGAGATACGAACTCTTCCCTAGTTATGGATTTCCCATAAGATTTACATATTCTATTATAATAATTGAACCTAAAATGATTTAAATCTAATAAGCCTCCATCTAAAGATAGAATTACAAGTTTTATATCATTTAAATTTTGTCGATAGAACATAAACTCACCTCTTAGAACATTATAACAAAAATATGAATATAAAACATTAGTTTTCACTTGATATACTTTTAAAGATATTGTAATATACATCTTGTAGCCTCTCCGTAGCTCAGCTGGCAGAGCATCTGACTCTTAATCAGAGGGTCCACGGTTCGAACCCGTGCGGGGAGACCAATTTTGATTCTACTTAAAGTCACTAATGGACTTTAAGTTTTTTATTAAATTTCATCTTTAAACTCAATAATTAATATTAGTTTAGATAAATTTATTGCACTTAAAAAAATGATATGCTATTATATTTAGGCAACTGCTGGAGACATACTCAAGAGGCTGAAGAGGCGCCCCTGCTAAGGGTGTAGGTCGGGTAACTGGCGCGAGGGTTCAAATCCCTCTGTCTCCGCCATATAATTGGTCTGGTAGTTCAGTTGGTTTAGAATGCCGCCCTGTCACGGCGGAGGTCGCGGGTTCGAGCCCCGTCCAGACCGCCAATTATATAAAAACGACTGTGAAAACAGTCTTTTTTTATGCAGATAAATTATAATTTTAAGTGCAACACTAAATAAAAAGGTTCATGAGAATCTGATGATATAATGTAAGTGATGAAACAAACAGATATCAGGAGGAATCTCATGAACTATTATCATATTAGCATAAACGAGAGAACAGTTATATCACAACTTTATCATTCTAATATTTCTATAAGAATGATAGCTAAACAATTACATAGAAGCCCTAGCACAATCAGTAGAGAACTTAGAAGGAACAGTTATAAAAAAGGAATTCATCATAGCGTTACCAGTCATAGTCCAGCGAATGCTCAAGAAAAGTATGATAAAAGGAAGATGAATTGTGGTCGTAAAGAATTTAATGACAAAGAGACTATAAATATTATCAAAACTAAATTAGAAGACCATTGGTCGCCAGAGCAAATATATTATAGGCTTTCAATGATACAATATATGCCATGTACTTCAACAATATATCATATGATTCATAAAGGTGTATTTAAAGGAATGAACATGGCTAGATTACGAAGAAAAGGACATTTTATTCGACCATGCGAAACTAGAGGAAGATTTAATGATGGTGGTAGAACAATAAAGAAAAGATCTAAAATGGTTTATAAAAGACAAGAGTTGGGCCATTGGGAAGGAGATACTGTTGAGTCTGGAAGAATTGATCATAAAAGAAAGAGTAAATACTGCTTCGTAACACTAGCCGAACGTAGATCAAGGTTTTATATAGCTATTCTTGTACCAGATAGAACCTCTAAGAATGTTACACCTGCAATTATTAATGCATTAAAACAGTTTCCAAATGATTTGGTAAAGACTATAACCTTTGACAGAGGAAAAGAATTTAGTGGATATGAAGAAATAGAAGAAGAATTAAACTGTAATACATATTTCTGTGACCCATATTGTGCTTGGCAAAAAGGGACAAATGAAAATACTAATGGATTATTAAGAGAATTTTATCCAAAAGGAATGGACTTATCCAGTGTTAATACTATAGAACTAGAACATAATTTAGAATTACTTAATAACAGACCTAGAAAATGTTTAAAATATAAAACACCTAAAGAAGTTATAAATAAATAACTTGCATTAGGTGTTGCACTTATTTTGACAATTTACCT